>NZ_JOIX01000058.1 GCF_000720175.1 Streptomyces sp. NRRL S-337 | reverse complement strand
CACGAATCGATCTGCTCAACCGTCAGCGACTTCTCACACAGTCACACCAACGAGCCCCAGCCCACACGGTCACACCACATGCGGTTGCAGTACTAGGGGTCGGTCGAACAGATCCCGTAGGGGATACGCGAGCCCCCTGCTGTGCCTACAACGCGGGGAGTTGGGGAGGTATTCCCGGGTTGAGGGAGGCAATCCCCTACCCCCTCCCCTCCACCACCATCACCTCCGTGCCCGCCGCCCGGACCCGGCGGATCTCGTCCGCCGGTAGGCCGTCGTCGACGATCAGGAGGTCGAAGTCGGTCAGCGGGGCGAGGGCGTACAGGCCGCCCTTGGCGAACTTGGTGTGGTCGGCGACCAGGATGCGGCGGCCCGCGCTCTCCATCATGGCGCGCTTGACCTGCACGGTCTCCGGTGAGGTGTGGTAGCAGCGGCCGTTGGTGACCGCCGTGGTCGACAGGAAGAGCACATCGGCGCGGAAGGCCCGTACCGCGTCGGCGGTGTACGGGCCCATGAACGCGTCGTAGGCGGGGAAGTAGGCGCCGCCCAGGGTGATCAGGGAGATCCCGGGCTCCTTGGCCAGGGTGGTGATGGCCGGCAGGGAGTTGGTGATCACGGTCAGCGGGGTGTGCTCGGCGACCTGGTGGGCCAGCAGCAGACAGGTCGTGCTGTCGTCGAGCAGCACCGTCTGGCCGGGCACCAGCAGCGTCGCGGCGGCCCGCGCCAGCTGCTGCTTGGTGTGCGCCATGGTCGCCATCCGCTCGGCGACGCTGCCGTGGAACTGCGCGGACGGCAGCCCGGTCGCCCCGCCGCGGACCTTGCGCAGCCAGCCCTGCGCCTGCAGCGCGTCCAGATCGCGGTGCGCGGTCATCAGGCTGATGCCGTACTCCTCGGCCAGGTCCGCGGTGCGCACGAAACCGCGGGCGATGACGGTCTCGCGCATCCGGCGGCGCCGCTCCTCCTGGGCCTCGACCCGGTCCATGGCTCCGCTCCCTCCGTGCCGGCGGCGTCCCCGCGGGCATCCGCCGGGTGAATTCGCCGCGTTATGTTCGCACGGATTTCACACTGCGCGCCCGCCCGGCACGGTGTCCACATGCGGTTCCGCAAGGACGCAACACGGCTGGTCGGAGCGGTGATGCGAAGATTCCGGCGGCCATTGACGGCACTTTCCGCACGGCGGTTCCATCGCTGCGTCCACCCCCCTTCGCCCTGCTGAGCCGCCGCAGCCGCCGCAGAAAGGGAGACTTCCGATGACGAACTCTCCGCCGCGTTCACTGATCACCCGCCTGGGCATTCCGCCGACCCTCGCCTGGGGCTATCTCGGACTGCTGCTCTTCATGATCGGAGACGGGGTCGAGTCCGGGTACCTCTCGCCGTACCTCCTGGACCAGCACCTCTCCGAGTCCCGGGTGGCCCTGCTGTTCACCGTCTACGGGATCGCGGCCGGCATCGCCGCCTGGCTCTCCGGAGTGCTCTCCGACCTGTGGGGGCCGCGCCGTGTGATGTGGGCCGGCCTGGGCATCTGGGGCGTCTTCCAACTCCTCTTCCTCACCGTCGCCATTCCGCTGGGCAGCTATCCGCTGATGATGCTCGGCTACGGCCTGCGCGGCCTGGGCTATCCGCTGTTCGCGTACGGCTTCCTGGTCTGGATCGCCGGGGTGGCGCCGCGGGCCCGGCTCGGCACCGCCATGGGCTGGTTCTGGTTCGCCTTCACCGGCGGGCTGCCCACCCTCGGCTCGCTCGTCGCCAGCGGCCTCATCCCGCACATCGGCGCCTACGCCACGCTGTGGGCCGCACTCGTGCTGGTCGCCGCGGGCGGACTGATCGCACTGCTGCTGGTCCGGGACGACCACGGCGGCAGACGGCCGCGCGGGGACGGCGACGGCCAGGGACCGGTGGCCACCCTCGTCGGCAGCGTCACGATCCTGTGGCGCAACCCCCGGGTCGGGGTCGGCTCGGTCGTCCGGGTCATCAACACCGCGTCCCAGTTCGGCTTCTTCGTGATCCTGCCGATCCACTTCACCCGGACCGTCGGCTTCACCCTCACCCAGTGGCTGCACCTGCTCAGCGCGATGTTCGCCACCAACATCTTCGCCAACCTGCTGTTCGGTGTGGTCGGGGACCGCTTCGGCTGGCGCCGCACCATCGCCTGGTTCGGCGGCGCCGGCTGCACGCTCAGCACCCTGCTGCTCTTCTACGTCCCGCACGCCGCCGGCGCGAACTTCTCGATGGCACTCCTGGTCGCCGCGTTCTACGGCGCTACGCTGGCGGGTTATGTACCGCTTTCGGCGCTGGTGCCCACTCTGGAGCCGCGGCACCAGGGCCAGGCACTGGCCGCCCTGAACCTCGGCGCGGGCGCCAGCACCTTCGTCGGCCCCGCGGTCGTCGCGCTCTTCGTCGGCCCGCTCGGCGTCGAAGGGGTGGTCTGGATCTTCGCGGGGATGTACGCGGTGAGCTGGGCACTGGCCCACTTCCTGAAGCTGCCGGACGAGCCGGGTACCGCGGACGCCGCACGGCGGGGCCCCGAGCCCGCCGCCGCCTCGGCCCCGGCATGAGAGGGACGCACTGATGTCCGTACTGACCATCGACGTCGGGACCACGGTGATCAAGTCCGTGGTCTTCGACGACCAGGGCACCGAGATCGCCGTCGCCCGCCGCGCCACCGAGGTCCTCCGCCCGCACCCGGGCTGGGCCGAACAGGACATGGACGGCGTCTGGAGCGCGGTCGTCGACACCGTCCGCACCGTGCTGGACGGCCTGGCCGACCCGGTGTGGCTGGTGTCCTTCACCGCGCAGGGCGACGGCGCCTGGCTCGTCGACGACCGCGGCCGCCCCACCGGACCCGCGATCCTGTGGTCCGACGGCCGCGCCGGGGACCACCTCACCGCCTGGCAGCACGACGGCGTCCTGGAGGCCGCGTTCCGCCGCAACGGCTCGCTGACCTGCGCGGGCATGCCCAACGCGATCTTCAGCTGGCTGGCCGCCCACGACCCGGACCGCCTCGCCCGCTCGGCCACCTCGCTCACCGCCGCCGGCTGGCTCTTCCTCCGCTTCACCGGAGTCCGCGCCAGCGACGAGTCCGACGCCTCCGCCCCCTTCCTCGACCACGCCACCGGCACCTACGACCCGCAGATCATCGACCTGTTCGGCCTCGGCGCGTACGAGCGGCTGCTGCCCACCGTCCTGGCCGAGGACCGGCGGATCGCCGAACTCACCACCACGGCCGCGGACGAACTCGGGCTGCCGGCCGGCCTCCCGGTCGTGATGGCGCCGTACGACATCGCCGCCACCGCCCGCGGGGTCGGCGTGGTCAACCCCGGCCAGGCCTGCAGCATCCTCGGCACGACCCTGTGCACCGAGATCGTCACCACCGGGATCGACACCACCGGAGAGCCGTCCGGCATCCACATCGCCTACCGCGGCCGGGAACGGGTGCTGCGCGCCTTCCCCACCCTCAACGGCGCCGAGGTCCTCGGCTGGGCGGCCCGGCTGCTGCACCTGCCGGGCCCGCCGGAACTGGCCCAGCTCGCCTTCGAGTCGCAGCCGGGGGCGCGCGGGCTGATGTTCCTGCCCTACCTGTCCCCGGCGGGCGAGCGCGCCCCGTTCCTCGACCCGGGCGCCCGCGGCTCGTTCTGGGGCCTGTCCCTGGAACACACCCCCGCCGACCTGGCCCGCGCGGTCTTCGACGGGCTCTCGCTGGTCCTGCGGGACTCGCTCGCCGCCGCCCGCACCGACGTCCGGGAACTGCGGCTGTGCGGCGGCGGCGCCAACAGCGACGCCTGGTGCGCCCTGATCGCCGACGCCACCGGCGTGCCCACCGCCCGCTCCGGCGACACCGAACTCGGCGCCAAGGGCGCCTTCCTCACCGGTCTGGTCCGCACCGGCGCCGAGACCAGCATGCACAGCGCCGCCGCCAAGTACGTACGGATGCAACGGAGTTGGGAGCCCGAGCCGGAGCGCGCGGAGTTCTACGCCGCGCTGTACGAGGACTTCCTGCGCTGGCGCGACCTGGCCCGCGGGGCCGGCTGGCGCGGCACCGCGGCCTGGCGCGGCAGCACCACCCGCCGCGCCGAGGCCCCCGGCCGCCCCACCGAGGCCCCCGCTCGCCCCGCCGGCACCCCCGACGCCGCCCCTGGAGGCACCCTTGTCTGACCCGCACCACCCCGGCCACGCCCCGGCCACCGGCCCCGACCCCGACGGCGTCTGGCTCGGCCTCGACCTCGGCACCCAGAGCGCCCGCTGCGCCGCCGTCGACGGTACCGGACGGGTCCTCGCCACCGCCGCCCGCCCGCTGACCAGCCGGCGCGACGGCAACCGGCACGAACAGGACCCCGAGGAGTGGTGGCAGGCGCTCGCCGCGGCCTGCCGGGAGGCACTGACCGGCCTCGACCCCCGCCGGATCCGCGGCCTGGCGATCGACGGCACCTCGGGCACCCTCCTGCTCGCCGACGCCCACGGCACCCCGCTCACCCCGGGGCTGATGTACGACGACGGCCGCGCCGCCGACCAGGCTGCCGCCGTCAACACCGTAGGCGCAGCGGTCTGGCAGGAACTCGGCTACCGCAGCATGCAGCCCTCCTGGGCACTGCCCAAACTCGTCGCCCTGCTGGAGCACGGCCCCGCACTGCCGCCCGGCGCCCGGCTGCTGCACCAGGTCGACCTGATCACCTGGCGGCTGGCCGGCCACCAGGTCGCCGGCGACGCCAGCCACGCCCTCAAGACCGGCTACCACCTCGTCGAGGAACGCTGGCCGGACGAGGTCATGCGGCAACTCGGCGTCCCCCTCGGGCTGTTGCCGGAAGTCGTCCGCCCCGGCACGGTGCTCGGCACGGTCTGTGCCCGGGCCGCCGCGGCCACCGGCATCCCCGAAGGCACCCCGCTCGTCGCCGGCATGACCGACGGCTGTGCCGCACAGATCGGCGCCGGGGCGCTGGCACCGGGCGCCTGGAACGCGGTGCTGGGCACCACCCTCGTCCTCAAGGGCACCAGTTCACACCTCGTCCGCGACCCGGCCGGCGTCGTCTACTGCCACCGCGGCCCCGACGACACCTGGCTGCCGGGCGGCGCCTCCAGCAGCGGCGCCGGCGTCCTCACCCGGCACTTCCCCGGCGAGGACCTCGACGCCCTCACCACCCAGGCCGCCGCCCTCGACCCGGCCGCCGCGGAAGCGGTCGCCTACCCCCTGGTCTCCACCGGCGGTGAACGCTTCCCCTTCCGCGCACCGGACGCCGAGCCCTTCCTCCTCGGCCACGCCGCCACCCGCGCCGAGGAGTTCCACGCCCACCTGCTCGGCGTGGCCTGCCTCGAACGGCTCTGCTTCGACTACCTCGACCACCTCGGCGCGCCGGTCGACGGGCCGCTCACCCTCACCGGCGGCGGCGCCCGCAACGCCTACTGGTGCCAACTGCGCGCCGACGTCCTGGGCCGTTCCGTACGGCTGCCGGAGCAGGCCGAGGGCGCTGTCGGGATGGCCGTCCTCGCCGCCACCGCCGACGGCACCCGCCTGGTGGACGCGGCCGCCGCGATGGTCCGGATCGACCGCGAGATCCGCCCGGACCCGGCCCGCACCGCCCGCCACCTCCCCGTCTACCTCCGCTTCGTCGACGAACTCACCCGCCGTGGCTGGCTCGGCCGGACCGTGGCCGACCACGCCCGCAGGAGGGCCGCACCGTGACCGACTTCATCCTCGTACGCCACGGCGAAACCGTCTGGCACGCGGAGAACCGCTACGCCGGCCGCACCGACGTGCCGCTCACCGCCCTCGGCCGCGAACAGGCCGCAACCCTCGCCACCTGGGCCACCACCGCCCACCTGACCGGTATCTGGAGCTCCCCGCTCTCCCGCGCCCGGCTGACCGCCGCTCCCGCCGCCGCGGCCTGCGGACTCACCCCGCACGTCGACGAACGGCTCTACGAGCTCGACTTCGGCCAGGGCGAGGGCCTGACCCGCGACGAGATGCGCACCCGCTTCCCCGAGCGGGTCGCCGCCTTCCTCGCCGACCCGGTCGCGCACCACCTGCCCGACGGCGAACACCCGCGGCACGCCGCCGAACGCGCCGCCGACTGCCTGGCCGACCTCGCCCGGGCCCACCCCGACGGCCGCATCCTGGTCGTCGCCCACTCCACCCTGCTGCGGATCCTCCTGTGCCACCTGCTGGGCATCCCGCTGGCCGACTACCGCCGGGTCTTCCCCCGGCTCCACAACGGCGCCCTCACCGAGATCCGCCACGGCCACGGCCGCACCGCGCTGCTGAGCCTCAACGCCCCGGCGCTCGCCCAGACCCCCGCCCTCCACTGACCACCTGCCGTACGCCCACCACCCGTACGCACCCGCCCCAGGAGAAGAAGACCCCATGAGCACCACCGTCCTCGCCGCCGGCAACCACTTCATCCGCCCGGGCCTGTTCGCCGAGGCCGTGCGCGCGGCCGCCGGGGACACCCCGCTGGACATCCGCGAGCTGCGCTACGACTGGCCGCACACCCCCTTCGGCCCGGTCGGAGAGGTCATCGAGGCCTCCGGCACCGAGGACGAGATGATCGAGGCACTGCGCGGCGTCGAGATCTGCGTCACCGAGCACGGCCCGCTCACCGAGCGGATCCTCGCCCACTGCCCCGACCTCAAGCTGTTCTGCACCAGCCGCGGCGGCCCGGTCAACGTCAACCTCGCGGCCGCCACCCGGCACGGCGTCCCGGTCTGCCACGCCCCCGGCCGCAACGCCACCGCCACCGCCGAGCACACCCTCACCCTGATGCTGGCCGCCGCCCGCGGCGTCGGCGACACCCACACCGACCTGCGCCGCGGCGTCTGGCGCGGCGACTACTACGACTACGACCGCTGCGGCATCGAGATCGACGGCGCCACCGTCGGCCTGGTCGGCTACGGCGCCATCGGCAGCCGGGTCGCCAAGGTCCTCGTCGCGTTGGGCGCCCACGTCCTGGTCCACGACCCGTACGTCCGTCCCGAGGCGCTGGCCGGCATCGCCGAGCAGGTCACCCTCGACGAACTGCTCGGCCGCTCCCGCATCGTCTCCCTGCACGCCCGGGTCACCGACGAGACCCGCGGCATGATCGGACGCAAGCAGATCGCCGCGATGCGCCGCGGCGCGATCCTGGTCAACTGCGCCCGCGGCGCGCTCCTCGACTACGACGCGGTGTGCGACGCCCTGGAGGCCGGGCAGCTGGCCGGCGCGGCCTTCGACGTCTTCCCCGAGGAGCCGCTGCCGGCCGGCTCCCGGCTGCTGACCGCCCCCGGCGTGGTGCTCACCCCGCACATCGCGGGCGGCAGCCAGGAGGTCGCGCACAAGGCGGCCCGGATCGTCGCCGAGGAGGTCGGCCGCCACCTGCGCGGCGAACCGCTGGTGCACTGCGCCAACCCCGAGGTGTTCCAGGGCAGTTGAGGCCCCCATGGCATGCGAGAAGGCCACCACCTCAAGGGTGGTGGCCTTCTCGCGTCCTTCCCCGCCGGGTCCGGCTCAGCGCCGCCGGACCAGCGGGAACGGCAGCGTCTCGCGGATCGACAGACCGGTCAGGAACATCACCAGCCGGTCCACACCGATGCCCAGACCACCGGTCGGCGGCATCGCGTACTCCAGGGCCTGCAGGAAGTCCTCGTCCAGCTCCATCGCCTCCGGGTCACCGCCGGCCGCCAGCAGCGACTGCGCGGTCAGCCGCCGCCGCTGCTCGACCGGGTCGGTCAGCTCCGAGTAGGCGGTGCCCAGTTCGGTGCCGAACGCGACCAGGTCCCAGCGCTCGGCGAGCCGCGGGTCCTTGCGGTGCTGCCGGGTCAGCGGCGAGACATCGGTGGGGAAGTCCTTGTAGAACGTGGGGAGCTGGGTCTTCTCCTCCACCAGGCGCTCGTACATCTCCAGCACGATGTCGCCGCGGCCCATCTCCGGCTTCACCGGCACCGCCGCGGCACCGCACAGCCGGCGCAGCCGGTCCACCTCGGTGTCCGCGTCGACCTCCTCGCCGAGCGCCTCGGAGATCGCGCCGTAGACGGTCTTGACCGGCCAGATCCCCGAGATGTCGTGCTCCACCAGCCGCCCGTTCGCGTCCGCCTTGCGCGCGGTGGCGCTGCCGAACGCGGCGACCGCGGCACCCTGGATCAGCTCCCGGGTCAGGTCGAGCATCACGTCGTAGTCGGCGAACGCCTGGTACGCCTCCAGCATCGTGAACTCGGGGTTGTGCTTGTACGAGATGCCCTCGTTGCGGAACGTCCGCCCCATCTCGAAGACCTTCTCCATACCGCCCACACACAGCCGCTTGAGGTACAGCTCCGGCGCGATGCGCAGATACAGGTCGAGGTCGTAGGCGTTGATGTGGGTGTGGAACGGGCGGGCGTTGGCGCCGCCGTGGATCTGCTGGAGCATCGGCGTCTCGACCTCCAGGTAACCCCGGTCGATCAGCCCCTGGCGCAGCGCCTGCACAGCCGTGCTGCGGGCCCGTACGGTCTCCCGGGCGTCCGGCGAGACGACCAGGTCCACATAGCGCTGGCGGACCTTGGCCTCCGGGTCGGACAGCCCTCGCCGCTTGTCCGGCAGTGGCCGCAGGCACTTGGCGGTCAGCCGCCACTGCGTGACGAACACCGTCAGCTCACCGCGGTCGCTGGCGCCGATCTCGCCCTCGGCCTCGACGTGGTCGCCCAGGTCGATGTCCGACCCGAACCGGTCCAGCAGCTCCTTGCCGGTGCCGTCCCGGGTCAGCGCGATCTGCAGATCGCCGGACCAGTCACGCAGCTCGGCGAAGAGCACCCCGCCGTGGTCGCGGGTGCGCAGCACCCGGCCGGCGATGCTGACGGACTTGCCGGTCCGGACCCCGGCCGCGAGTTCCGGGTGCTCGGCGCGGACCTCGCCCAGGGTGTGCGTGCGCACCACGCCCACCGGGTACGGGTCGGTGCCGTCCGCCCGCAGCCGCTCCAGCTTGCGGTGCCGGACCCGTACCTGCTCGGGCAGCGCGGCCAGTTCCCGCTCGTGCAGCTCCTCCTCGGTGGCCGGCGGCGCCTGCACCAGCCCGAGCTCGTCCAGCGACGGCAGACCGGCCGTGCTCGCCGGGGCCAGCATCCGCTTCTTGTGGCCCTTGCCCCACAGCTTGCCCAGGCTCGGTACGGCCACGAAGCCCTCGGCGATACCGGAGGCCAGGCCGATCCGGGCCAGTGCGCCGGCGTCCGCGTAGCACAGGAACCGCGGGTACCACTCGGGGTTGTACTTGGCGTTGGAGCGGTACAGCGCCTCCAGCTGCCACCACTTGGAGAAGAACAGCAGCAGCCGGCGCCAGAACTTCAGCACCGGGCCGGCACCGATCCGCGCGCCCTCCTCGAAGGCGGAGCGGAACACCGCGAAGTTCAGCGAGATCCGGCGCACCCCGAGCGACCCGGCCTGGGCGCACAGCCGGGCCACCATGAATTCCATGACGCCGTTGGGCGCGGTGCGGTCGCGGCGCATCACGTCCAGCGAGATGCCGTCCGGGCCCCAGGGGACGAAGGACAGCAGCGCGATCATGTTGCCGTCGCCGTCGAACGCCTCGGCCAGCAGGCAGTCCCCGTCCTCCGGGTCGCCGAGCCGGTCCAGCGCCATCGAGAAGCCGCGCTCGGTCTCGGTGTCCCGCCAGGCGTCCGCCCGGTGGATGACCTCCTGCATCTCCTCGTCGGTCAGCGCGGAGTGCCGGCGCACCCGGAAGCTCGCGCCCGTCCGCTCGACGCGGTTGACGGCCTGGCGGGTCACCCGCATCTCCCGGCCGTCCAGGTCGAAGTCCTTCACGTGCAGGATCGCCTCGTCGCCGAGCTGGAGCGCGCCCAGCCCGCTGCGGGCGAACGCCTTGGCGCCGCTCTCGCTCGCGCCCATCACGGCCGGCTGCCAGCCGTACCGTCCGGCGACCTCCAGCCAGGCCTCGATCGCCTGCGTCCACGCCTCCCGGTCACCGACCGGGTCACCGCTGGCCAGGCAGACGCCGGCCTCGACGCGGTAGGTGACGGCGGCCTTGCCGCTGGGGGAGAAGACCACGGCCTTGTCGCGGCGGGTGGCGAAGTAGCCGAGCGAGTCCTGGCTGCCGTAACGCTCCAGCAGCGCCCGGATCCGGGCCTCCTCGTCACCGTGCAGCGCGGCCTCCATGCGCTGCGAACGGAACAGCGTCAGGGCCGCGTTCAGCAGCGCCAGCGCACCCAGCAGGCCGAGGACGGTGCTGGTCCAGTGCGGCGGATGGCCCTCGACCAGCCGGCCGCCGACCAGCCCGCCGCAGACCCGGTTCGCCGCCCACAGCAGGCGGTTGCCGCCGCCGGCCTCCAGGGTGCCGGGCGCCAGCGTCACCAGACCCCAGCCGGTCAGCACCGCCACCACGAGCCCGCCGATCAGCACCCCGATGGCGCGCAGGAACGCACCGCGCCGGGTGATCGCGTAGAACTCGCGGTGCGAGACCAGCAGCAGCACCAGCGCGCCGGCGCACAGCACCAGCGAGAAGGCGAACTCCCAGTAGCCCGCGGCCAGGAACAGGGCGTCGGCCAGGGTGACCAGCACCATGTAGGCGACGACGAACCACAGTGCCACGCGTTTGCGCGCGGTCATCGCCGCGGCCAGGAGGAAGAGGAACACCGCGTAGGCGAAGTTGGGCTGCACCGGGATGGTGAGCGTGTCCAGCCAGTAGATCACCGGATGGAGTCCGCGCCGGAGGGGCCCGATCAGCGCAGTCAGGGCGCAGAAGAGCCCCAGCACGCTGAAGATGATGGCGAAGCCGTTCGGGACGCGACGCCGGAAGCGCCGCCACCCCGTGAGTTGATCCTGGTCCTGCACGGTGCTCATTCCGTCACACTAGGCTCTGAAAGGGGTCAGCTGCTCGACGCGAGGGTGCGGTTCTCCGCCCACCGGGCACGGGCTCGGCATTCCAGTCTCCGATCCCGATGGTCGTATCGTCTTTCCCTCGTACGGAGGATGCGGTGACTGTACTGGGTTCACCCACCCGGACCTTGCCACACTCCCGCTCCGGAGCCGAGTCGGTGCATGTCCGGCCCATCGTGAAGCTCAGGTGAGGGTCCTTCGCGAGGTGACGGCCGCCGCCGGAGCCCACCCCGTCCGACCACCGGTGCGTCGAGCCGGGCCGCCGTCGCCGTGGTCAGCGACTCCTTGGCCGCGCCCCGGCCGCCCCGGCCGTCCCTCGTCCGGGCAAGGACGGAGTACCGGGTGTCCGGCGCGGCCGGCGCGCGGGCGGTCCATACGGTTCCGCCGCCGCCGAGACCGCCGGGCAGCCGCCGCCCCCGGGGATCGGAGACCGTCACCTCGGTCAGCACCCCGCCCTCCGCGGTCACCCGCAGCCGGTCGCCGGCCTGGACGGTCCGGGTCCCGTTCGCCGCGCCCAGCGTCACCCGCACCGGAGCGCCCTGGGTGCCCGGTGCCGCGCCGCCGCACGCGGTGAGCGTGCCCGCGCCGACCACCCCGGCCAGGGCGAGCGCGGTGCGCCAGGGCCTGCGGCGGGGGGAGGGGCGAAGGGGCATGGGTGGTCCGTCTGAAGGTGAGGGAGGGCGGAGATGCCGGCCGCTAAGACGGGCGATGCCGCGACTCCGTTGCGGGGAGTGATGTGATCCACGTCACGGTGGCCGGGTGTCCGTCCTCTCCGGTGACCCGCAGTGAACACCCGGATGGAGCATCGGGCCGCGAACCGGACATACCCCGAAATACGCCAAACTGGCCACCCCTTGCCGTCCGTTCGGGCGGCGGTTGAGGAGGTGTGCGTCCCATGGCTATTTCCATCTCGGTCGTGCTGCTGCTGCTGACCCTGACCGTGATCTTCCTGCGCAGCGGGAAGCTCAAGTTCTCGCACGCCCTCGTGTGCGCCCTGCTCGGCTTCTACCTCGCGAACAGCAGCCTGGCCCCGGACATCCACCAGGGACTGGCCGGCGCCGCCGACGTGGTGAGCAGCGTGCGGCCGTGACCCTGGCGGCCTACCGGAACCTCGCGGTCGCCACCCTCGGCTTCACGATCACCTTCTGGGCGTGGAACCTCATCTCCCCGCTCGGCAACGCCTTCAAGAGCAGCCTCGACCTGACCCACGTCCAGGTGTCGGCCCTGGTGGCGGTGCCGGTGCTGGTCGGCTCCCTGGGCGGGGTTCCGGTCGGCGCGCTCACCGACCGCTATGGCGCCCGGGTGATGTTCCCGCTGGTCTCGACGCTGACCATCGTGCCCGTGCTGCTGCTGATCCCCGCCAAGCACTCCTACGCCGCCCTGCTCGGCACCGGCTTCCTGCTCGGCCTGGGCGGCACCACCGTCGCCATCGGCATCCCGCTCGTCAACGCCTGGTTCCCGCCCCGCAAACGGGGGCTGGCCCTGGGGATCTTCGGGATGGGCATGGGCGGCATCGCCCTTTCCGGCTATCTGACCCCCCGCATCCACCGCTACGACGAGAACCTGCCCTACCTCGTCGTCGCCGTGGGCCTCGCCCTCTTCGCCGTCGTCGGCGCCCTGATGATCAACGACCATCCGGGCCGGCCGGTGCCCGAGACCTCGCTCGCCACCCGGCTGGGCCGGGCCGGCCGGCTGCGCGTCACCTGGGAGCTGGCCGCGCTGTACGCGATCGGCTTCGGCGGCATCGTCGCGTTCGGCGTCTACCTCCCGACGTACCTGCAGACCTGGTACCACCTCGACGCCGCCGACGCGGGCACCAAGGCGGCCGGCTTCGCACTGGTCACGGTGGCCTTCCGGCCGGTCGGCGGCTGGTGCGCGGACCGGGTCCACCCGGCCGTCGTCACCGCCTGGGCGCTCGGCACGGTCGCCGTGCTCGCCGTCGTCCAGGCCTTCGACCCGCCGCTGGACCCGGTCGGCACCGTCGACTTCCTCGTCATGGCGGCCGGCCTCGGCGCGGCCGGCGGCTCGGTCTTCGCACTGGTCTCCCGGGTGACGCCCCAGGCCAGGGTCGGCACCGTCACCGGCATCGTCGGCGCCGCCGGCGGCCTCGGCGGCTTCGTCCCGCCGCTGGTCATGGGCGCCGTCTACAGCGCCAAGGGCAGCTACTCGACCGCTTTCATGCTGCTCTCCGACCTGGCGCTGGCCGGCTGTGTGTACGCCGTCGGCCGCATGCGCACCGCGGGGGCGGGGCGCGCCGGGACGACGTGACCGCCGGGCGGGTGTGACCGGCGGCGGGTGCGACGGGTCGCGGGCCGGGCGGGGCGGCCCGCCGCTCACCCGAAGGAGAAGATCCCCACGCCGTTCGCCACCGGGCGCTCCGCCCCGCCCGACGGATGGTTGCGCACCACGACCCCGTCGCCGGTGCCGTCGTCGGTCACCAGCGTCGAGGACCCACCGCCGTCCAGGTTCATCGCCTCCTTTGACCCCAACTCGGCCATGAGAGAGGCCAGTTCGCTCACCGTCAGGCCGGTCTGGCCGCGTGCGCCGTCCAGCGCCAGCAGATACAGCACCCGCCCGCCCGGTGCGATCCCCGCGGCGGTCCGCACCGCCACCGCGACGGTGTCCAGCCCGGCCACCGGCCGCCCGTCCCGGACGATCGGGAAACCACCCACCGCGAACCGCAGCGGCACCGGCCCCTCGCCGGCCAGCCGGTAGCCCACCCGCAGCGGCTCGCCGAGGTGCAGCTTGCGCAGCTGCCGCGCGCCCTCCTCCCGGCCCACCAGCACCACGCTCCCCGCGGCCACCCCGCCGGCGCCCGGAGTGTCCTCGATCGCCGTCACCCGGCCGTACCGGACCGTCACCTCCGCGGTGTCCGTGCTGCACGGTGCCGCCCGCTCGGTGTCCTTCCCGCAGACGGCCCGCTCCCGGGACGCCGGGCCCCACTGCGGGGTGTACGCGCCGATGCCGTCCACGGGCAGCGCGTACTGGTTGAGCCCGCGCAGCGGCACACCGCCCTCGGGGGTCAGTGCCGCGCCGTGCAGGGTGAGCCGGTCCAGCCGCGCCCGGCGGTCGTAACCCACGCCGAGGACGTCCTCGGTACTGGCGCCCGGCGGCAGTACGGGGCCGAAGCGCTGCCCGTCGGGGACCGCCGCCTTCAGCTGCCGGCCGGAGACCACGGCCGGGCCGTCCGGGGCGCCGGTGACCTCCACGCCCGGATGCTGGGTCTCGGTGATGTGGAAGAAGTCCCCGTTGACGGCCGCCACCGCACCCCGCGCCGCCGCCAGCCGGGACACCGGCGCCCGGGCCCCGACCACGCCCGGATACAGCAGGTCCACCGACACCCGCGGATCGCCCAGATCGACCGTCAGCAGATGCCCGTGCACCACCCCGCGCGGCACCGTCATCCGGAATTCGCCGTACGCCACACCGGGGGCGATCGGCAGGGCACGGGAGCGGCGCAGGGTGGCGCCCGCCGCGGTGGCCGGGTCCCCGCCCGCCATCCCGCCGCCGGCCAGCACGCCCCACACCACCAGCACCGTCAGTACCGCGCGAACCCGACCGAATCGCTGCTTCACGATTGCCCCTGACGTCACGTCAACTGCACCGGGTACCGGAGACGTTCACCGCGCCACGTGCACACGGCACGCCCCACTATGGACCGCTCACTATGACCTGGAAATGTCATGAATCCGTACACCCGCGGAACGCCCGTCGTGTCGCTGGGTGCCGCCCTGGTGACGCCTCTGACCGCCCCGGCCGCCGCCCGTGACGCCAGCGGGGGCCACCTCACCGGCCTGGAGCGCTTCCCGCGGACCGCGTGGCGCGCGTCGGGTCATCTTCTGTGCCTCCAGGAGGCCTCGGTGACCAGCTGCAGATAGCGCGCCCAGTCCCAGTACTCGCCCGGGTCGGTGTGGTCGGAGCCGGGGACCTCGACGTGGCCGATGATGTGCTCACGGTCCTTGGGGATCCCGTAGCGGTCGCAGACGGCGGCGGTGAGCCGGGCGGAGTGCTCGTAGAGGGTGTCGGTGAACCACGTCGGGTCGTCGATCCAGCCCTCGTGCTCGATGCCGATGCTGCGGGTGTTGTAGTCCCAATTACCGGCGTGCCAGGCGACGTTGCGCTCGCTGACGCACCGGGCGAGGTGGCCGTCGGAGGAGCGGACGACGTAGTGGGCGGCGGCCTTGTGCGCGGGGTTCTGGAAGAGCCGGAGGGTGTCCTCGTAGGTCTCCTGCGTCACGTGGATCACGACCATCTCGATCGGGTACTGGTCGGGGCGGTGCGCGGTGGTGAAGTTGGACGTGCTGGCCGGGATCCATTCGACCGGGGGGTAGCCGTTGCCGCCGTGCGGTGTCCGGCCGTGTGGTGTCCGGCGGTGCGGGTCGGCCAGGGCGGCGGGCGCGGTGACCGGGGCGAGTGCGGCGGCCGCGGCGAGTGCGGCCGCGCCGGTGAGCAGATGCCGGCGGGCGGGGCGGGGGTGGCGGGGCTCCATGTGAACTCCTGACAAGGACCGAGGGTGGTCGCGTACATGTCACGCACATGCGATGCGTTCATCATGCGCAACCGGACAGGTCCTGCCAAGGGCATGGCCGAGCCGCCAATGGCTCGACCAAAGGCGGCAACGACGCAGGTCACGAGCCGGGACGCACCTGATCGGCCGTCACCCGGGTGCCGCGCCCGGGCCCCTGAAGGGACGGACCCGGACGCGGCGCGGACGGCGGTGCGCCGCCGGTCAGTGGCCGATCTCGACGTCCTCCAGGACGCCCAGCGCGTCCGGCACCAGCACGGCCGCCGAGAAGTACGCGCTGACCAGGTAGTTGATGACCGCCTGGTCGTTGATGCCCATGAAGCGGACGGACAGGCCGGGCCGGTACTCGTCCGGGATGCCGGTCTGGTGCAGCCCGACCACGCCCTGGTTCTCCTCGCCGACGCGCAGGGCCAGGATCGAGCTGGTCTGGTCCGGGGTGATCGGGATCTTGTTGCAGGGCAGCAGGGGGATGCCCCGCCAGGCCCGCACCTCGCCGCCCTCGAACGGGACGGTGCAGGGGTAGATCCCCCGGGCGTTCCACTCCCGCCCGATGGCGGCGATGGTGCGCGGATGGGCCAGCAGGAACTGCGTCTTGCGGCGCCGCGAGATCAGCTCGTCGAGGTCGTCGGGGGTGGGCGGTCCGGTGCGGGTGTGGAGGCGCTGCTTGAGGTCGGCGTTGTGCAGCAGCCCGAACTCGCGGTTGTTGATCATCTCGTGTTCCTGGCGCTCGCGCAGCGCCTCCACGGTCAGCCGCAGCTGCTGGTCCAGCTGGTTCATCGGCCCGTTGTAGAGGTCGGCGACCCGGGAGTGCACCTTCAACACCGTTTGCGCCACGCTGAGTTCGTACTCCCGCGGCGTCAGTTCGTAGTCCGCGAAGGTGCCCGGCAGCACCGGCTCGCCGACATGGCCGGCGGCCAGCTCGATGGCCGCCTCACCGTGCTTGTTCTGTGCGGGCGCCAGCGCGGTACGGAACGCCTCGATGTGCGCCCGCAGGGAATCGGAATCGCCCAGCACCGCCTCGAAGTCGCTGCGGTAGAGGGTCAGTGCGGTCACCCGGGTCACCGCCCGCACGGAGTGCTCCCACTCCGCCTCCCCGGACAGCAGCGCCGCCGCGCCGATGGCATCGCCGTCGGCCAGCGTGCCCAGGGACGTCTCTTCGCCGTACTTGCCGGCGCCGAGCCGGTCCAGCTTGCCGTGCGCGATCAGGATGACCCGGTCGGTCGGGCCACCCCTGCGGACCAGCACATCGCCGGGGGCGAACTCCCGCTGGACGAAGCGGCCGGCCAGCGTCTCCAGGGTCGGGGCGTGGTCATAGCCGCGCAGCGGCGCCAGTTCGCGCAGCTCGGCCGGGATCACCCGGACGTCGGTGCCGGTCGAGACGAACTCGATCCGCCCGTCGCCGAGGGTGTGCGTCAGCCGGCGGTTGACGCGGTAGGTGCCGCCGGAGACCTGCGTCCACGGCAGGATGCGCAGCAGCCAGCGGGAGGAGATCCCCTGCATCTGCGGCACGGTCTTGGTCGTGGTCGCCAGATTGCGGGCCGCGGCGGTGCCCAGGCTGGACGGATTCTGCTCGACCTCGGAGGGCTGCGGGCCGGACGTCGGGTCCACCGATGTGGTCATGGAAGAAGCTCACCTGTTCTGTCGGTGCTGCGCTGTGCCGGTGCTACCGGGGGCGTGCGGATGCCCGCGGAGGCGCGTGCTGTCGTGCTTGTCCTGCGGCGGCCGCTCAGTGGCCGATCTGCACGTCGTCCAGCACGCCCAGCGCATCGGGCACGAGAATGGCCGCGGAATAGTAGGCGCTGACCAGATACTTGAGGACCGCCCGGTCGTCGATGCCCATATAACGCACCGACAGCCCCGGCTCGTATTCATCGGGAATTCCGGTCTGCTGCAGACCGACCACGCCCTGCTTTTCCTCGCCGGTGCGCAGCAGCAGAATCGAGCTGGTGCGGTCCTTGGTGACCGGAATCTTGTTGCACGGGAAGATCGGCACCCCGCGCCAGGACGGCAGCGAATGCCCCATGAAATCCACCGCGGTCGGATACAGCCCGCGGGCACTGCACTCCCGGCCGAAGGCGGCGATGGCCTGCGGATGGGCGAGCAGGAAGCCCGGGTCCTTCCAGACCGTCGCGAGCAGGTCGTCGAGGTCGTCGGGGGTGGGCGGTCCGGTGCGGGTGTGGATGCGCTGCTTGAGGTCGGCGTTGTGCAGCAGCCCGAACTCGCGGTTGTTGATCATCTCGTGTTCCTGGCGCTCGCGCAGCGCCTGGATCGTGAGCTTCAGCTGCTCCTCGACCTGGTTCATCGGGTCGCTGTAGAGGTCGCCGACCCGGCTGTGCGCGCGCAGCACCGTCTGGGCCACGCTGAGTTCGTACTCCCGCGGCGCCGCGTCGTAGTCGACGAAGGTGCCGGGCAGGGCCGGCTCGCCCTGGTGCCCGGACGCCACGGCGACCGCCGATTCGCCGCTGTCGTTCGCCGGCCGGGAGGCGGACCGGTCGGCCGTCGCCAGATGCTCGCGCAGCCCGGGGGAGCGGTCGATCACTTCCTGGCCCGCCTGGCGCGGCAGTGCCATGACCGTCACCCGGGTCACCGCCCGGTAGCTGAACTCCCAGGTCGCTTCCTCGGCTTCGAGCGGACCGGTGCCGAAATGGTCACCCCCCGCCAGCGCTTCCAGCACCGTCGCGTCGCCGTATTTGCCGGTGCCGATGCGGTCCACCCGGCCGTGCGCGATCAGGACCAGCCGGTCGTCCGGCGTGCCGGCCTCGGCGATCAGCTCGCCGGGCGCGTACTCGGTCTGCGTGAACCGCTCGCCGAGCGCCGCCAGCACCTCGTGGTCGGTGAAGTCCCGCAGGGCGGGGAGTTCGCGCAGTTCCTCCGGGATGACCGAGACGTCGCCGCCGTTGATGTCGAAGTCGATGCGCCCGTCGCCGACGGTGTAGGTCAGCCGGCGGTTCACCCGGTAGGTGCCGCCCGACACCTGCACCCAGGGCAACAACCGCAGCAGCCAGCGGGAAGTGATGCCCTGCATCTGCGGCGCGGTTTTGGTGGTGGTCGCCAAATTCCGTGCGGCGGTGGTACTCAGACTGGAATTCTGGGATTCTTCCGCACTGCCGGGATACGATTCGTCGGCAATCGTCACAATGCCACCTGTCTCATGGGAGGGTGCGATGCGGGACTGCCCAGGAAGCGATGCGCAGCGGTTTCTCGGCAGCCCGCCGAACCGACGGTAGTCGCGCGCTTTTTATCGGCACAATCGCTCGATGGGGTGGCATGGAAATCTCTTTCCATGGAAAGGTTTAGCGGGTTCTGACCGGGGGAGAGTCAGCCGGGGCGCAGGAACGGAGGGGGTCGTCCAGGACCGCCCGCAACGCCGCCTGCGCCGCCCCCAGCAGCGGCCCGTCCGCCCCCAGTCGCGACACCGTCACGGACGGCCCGCCGGCCCGCGCCGGATCCGCCGCCACGGCCGTCCGCATCGTCAGCTCCCGTTCCAGCGACGGCAGGACCCAGGGCGCGAGCCCGGCCAGCGCACCACCCAGGACGACCGCCCGCGGGTCGAGCAGATTCACCGCTCCGGCGAGCGCGATGCCGAGCGCCGTCCCCGCCTCCTCCAGGGCCCGTACGGTGGCCGGGTCGCCGTCGGCCGCGCGGCGGGCGAGCAGCGCGATCCGGGCCCCCGGCCCCGCCTCCCCGGCCACCGCCCGCCCGGCCGCCGCCCCGCTCGCCCGCAGCACGGCCTCTTCCCCCGCGTACTGCTCCAGGCACCCGCGGCCGCCGCAGTCGCACCGGCGGCCGTCCGGGTACACCGGCACATGACCCAGCTCACCGGCGAACCCCCGTGCACCACGCAGCAGTTGGCCGTCCACCACGACCGCCGCGCCGATCCCGGCCTCGGCCGAGACATGTACGAAGTCCGGCGGCGGCCCCGGTCGCCCGCCGTCCGCACCGGCCGGCCACAGTTCGGCCAGCGCCCCCAAATTCGCCTCGTTCTCCACGGTCAGCGGCACGGCCGGGGAGCCCGTCGGGGCCGTCACCGGGGCCAGGGCCGGCGCCAGATCCGCCGCCCGCCAGCCGAGGTTGGGCGCGTGCACCACGGTCGTCCCGCCGCGGGCCACCAGCCCCGGCACCGCCACCGCGAGCCCGGCGGGCCGCAGCCCCTCCGCCGCGATCCGCCCGGTCACCTCCGCGAGCAGCTCCCCGAGCCGCTCCAGTACGGGCCCGGGCGCGCTGTTCCGGTTCGCCGCGCCGACCGCCGCCCGGGCGCGTATCCGGCCGCGCAGATCGATCGCGCACACCGCGAGGTGATCCACGCCTATCTCCGCCCCGAGCCCCGCCGGGCCGCGGTCGCTGACCACCAGTTCGCTCCCCGGCCGGCCCCGGCCGCGGGGCGCCGCCGGCCCCGACTCGGCCAGCAGTCCGGCCCGCAGCAGCTCGTCCACCAGCGGCGCCACGCCCGCCCGGGTCAGCCCGATCCGCGCCGCCACCGCCGGCCGCGACAGCGGCCCGTGCGCCGCCACGGCCTGCAGCACCCGGGCGAGGTTGCGCCGCCGGATGCCGGCCTGGGTGTCGTTGCCGGGCGCGGTCACGGGTCTCCTTGGAGGTAGGTGTCGGGCGGAGTCTCCCCGGGCGGGGGCGGGGGAGTGCCGCTGTATCGGCAGGGGGTGCCCGGGCCACCGTAGGGCGGCAGGGCAGGTGCGTACCGGGCGGACCGTACCGGCGGGTCCGTACGGGCGGGTTCGGCGCCGGGGGTTCAGCGCCGTAGCAGGGTGTCCGCGTCGGTGAGGGTCGCGGCCAGCCGGTGCAGGGCGGCGTCGTCCCGTGGCTGGGCCTCGTACTCCGTGCCGCGCGCGGTGCCCCACCGGCGGGCCACCGCCGCGGGGTCCTCGCCCAGCAGCAGCCCGGCCGCCTGGGCCGCCGCGCCGAGCGCGACCAGCTCCTGGGCCTCGGGCACCACCACCGGGCGGCCGGAGAGCCGGCGGACCGTCTCCCGCCAGGCCCGGCCCTTCGCACCGCCGCCGATCAGCAGCAGCGGCGTCCCGGCCGCGGCGTCCGCATCCAGCACCTGCTCCAGCGCCCGCAGCAGCGCGAACACCGCGCCGTCGTAGGCGGCCTGGAGCAGCTGGCCGGCCGTGGTGTCGTGCCGCAGCCCGTGCACCAGGCCCGAGGCCCCGGGCAGGTTCGGCGTGCGCTCCCCGTCGAGGAACGGCAGCATCACCACCTCGCCGCCCGCCTCCACGGCCTCCCGGTCGCGGCCCAGCAGCGCCGCCACCCGGTCCACCGCGAGCGTGCAGTTCAGGGTGCAGGCCAGCGGCAGCCAGTCGCCCCGGGCATCGGCGAAACCGGCGACGGTGCCGGTCGGGTCGGCCGGGCGGTGGGTGGAGACCGCGTAGACCGTCCCCGAGGTGCCCAGGCTCAGCACCGGCTGTCCGGGGCGCAGGCCGAGGCCGAGCGCGGCCGCCATGTTGTCGCCGGTGCCCGCGGCCACCAGGGCACCCCGGGGCAGCGGCAGCTCACCGGCGTGCACCGTCCCGGCGGCCTCGCCCGGCCCGGCCACCCGGGGCAGCGCCTCCGGGGACAGCCCGACGTGCGCCAGGATCTCCGTGTCGTACGCCCCGGTGGCCGAGGCCCACCAGCCCGTGCCGGAGGCGTCCCCGCGGTCGGTGACCGCCTCGCCGGTGAGCCGCCCGGTGAGGTAGTCGTGCGGTAGCCGCACCGCGGTGGTGACGGCGGCCGCGGCCGGCTCGGTCTCCCGCAGCCAGGCCCACTTGGCCACCGTGAACGCCGGGCCCGGCACGCTCCCCACCCGGTCGGCCCAGGCCCGGGCGCCGCCCCGCTCGGCGATCAGCCGCTCGCTGTGGCCCGCGGCGCGGACGTCGTTCCACAACAGGGCCGGGCGCACCGGCTCACCGGCCGCGTCCAGCGTGACCAGCCCGTGCTGCTGCCCGGCGACCGACACCGCGGAGACCTGCCGGGCGGCGTCCCCGCACTGCGCCAGCGCCTCGCCCAGCGCCCGCCACCACTGCCGGGGGTCGCTCTCCTTGCCGGGGCCGCCGCCGACCGTGTGCGGCGCCTGCCCGCGCGCCACGACCACACCGGTCTCCGCGTCCACGACCAGCGTCTTCGTGGACTGCGTCGAGCTGTCCACGCCGAGGACGAGCGGTCCCGCTGCCTGTGCGCCCATCGTGCTCTCTCCCTTGGCGGCCCGCTGCCACGAAAGCTGCGGAGCCTTCTCGCACGGTCTGCTTCCAGGGGGTTCCCCGGTGTGCCGCCGCATATTAGTTTGGCCGCCGCGGAATTTGTAAAGTGCCTTGACGAAATGGCCGAGGGAGATGCGATGCGCTGTCAGCCGGTACCCGAGGACAAATTCAGCTTCGGCCTGTGGACCGTCGGCTGGCAGGGCCGCGACCCCTTCGGGGACGCCACCCGCCGCGCACTGGACCCGGTCGAGACCGTGCACCGCCTCGCGGAGCTCGGCGCGTACGGCGTCACCTTCCACGACGACGACCTGATCCCGTTCGGCGCCGACGACATCCGGCGCGAGACGGCCGTCAAACGCTTCCGCCAGGCGCTGGACACCACCGGCCTGGTCGTCCCGATGGCGACCACCAACCTCTTCACCCACCCGGTGTTCAAGGACGGTGCCTTCACCGCCAACGACCGCGACGTCCGGCGCTTCGCGCTGCGCAAGACGCTCCGCAACATCGACCTCGCCACCGAACTGGGCGCCCGCACCTATGTGGCCTGGGGCGGCCGGGAGGGCGCCGAGTCCGGCGCCGCCAAGGACGTGCCGGCCGCCCTCGACCGGCTCAAGGAAGCCTTCGACCTGCTCGCCCAGTACGTCGTCGAGCAGGGCTACGACCTGCGGTTCGCCATCGAGCCCAAACCCAACGAGCCGCGCGGTGACATCCTGCTGCCCACCGTCGGCCACGCCCTCGCCTTCATCGGCCGCCTCGAACGCCCCGGCCTCTTCGGCGTCAACCCGGAGGTCGGCCACGAGCAGATGGCCGGCCTCAACGTCCCGCACGGCATCGCCCAGGCCCTCTGGCAGGGCAAGCTCTTCCACCTCGACCTCAACGGCCAGAGCGGCGTCAAGTACGACCAGGACCTGCGCTTCGGCGCCGGCGACCTGCGCGCCGCCTTCTGGCTCGTCGACCTGCTGGAGACGGCCGGCTACGACGGGCCCCGGCACTTCGACTTCAAACCGCCGCGCACCGAGGACCTCGACGGCGTCTGGGCCTCCGCCGCAGGCTGCATGCGCAACTACCTGATCCTCAAGGAGCGCGCCGCGGCCTTCCGGGCCGACCCGGCCGTCCAGGACGCACTGCGCGCCGCCCGCCTGCCCGAACTGGCCCGTCCCACCGCCGAGGACGGCCTGGCAGGGCTGCTCGCCGACCCCACCGCCTACGAGACCTTCCGTCCGGAGGTGGCCGGCGCCCGCGGGATGGCCTTCGAGCAGCTGGACCAGCTGGCCCTGGACCATCTGCTCGGCGCGTCCTGAACCGGCCGGCCGGTCAGGCCGCCGGTCAGCCGAAGAGCCCGCGCACGAAGGCGAGTTCGGCGGCGCGCTGGTCGGTGCCGCCGGTCTCGTGGGCGTTGAACCGCCACACCTTCAGTTCCTTCTCGCCCGCGTAGTGGTGGTACGCGGCGAAGCCGGTGGACGGCGGCACCACGTCGTCGCGCAGCGCGGTCGCGAAGAGCGCTGGTGCGGTGGCCCGGACCGCGAAGTTCAGCCCGTCGAAGTGGTCCAGGGTGTCCAGGGCCGGGTCGACATGGTCCCTGGCGCCGGCGAGGTAGCGGCCGAGCTCACCGTACGGGCCGGCGTCGGTGATCTCGACGGCGCGGCGGACGTGGGTCAGGAAGGGCGCGTCGATCAGCGCCCCGGCCAGGCCCGGGACCAGGCCGGTCATCGCCAGGGCGAGCGCCCCGCCCTGGCTGTGACCGGCGACCACCATCCGCTCCCCGTCGACCTCCTCGTGGCCGCGCGCGGTCTCCACGGCCCGTACCGCATCGGTGAACAGCCGCCGGTAGTAGTAGTCGTCGGGATCGAGCAGGCCCTGGGTCAGCCGGCCGGGGACGCCCGGGTTGCGGTAGCCGACCGGGTCGGGGGTGTCACCGGGGCGGTCCGGGCCGCTCTGGCCGCGGGCGTCCATGACCAGGGTGGCGTAGCCCGCCGAGGGCCACAGCAGCCAGTCGTGCGGCCGCCGCCGGCCACCGCCGTAACCGAGGTACTGCACGATGCAGGGCAGCGGCCCGGCGGCCGCCCGCGGGATCAGGAACCAGCCACGGATCGGGTGCCCGCCGAAGCCCGAGAACACCACGTCGTAGGTGCGCAACAGGGCCAGCCCGGCGTCGACCGCGGTGAACCGCGCGGCCAGGTCATGGGCACGCGCCTCGGCGAGGGTGCGCTCCCAGAACGCGTCAAATCCGGGCGGCTCGGGCAACGGGGGGCGATAGGTGCGCAGTTCGTCCAGGGGCAGGTCGGTGAACACGCGGATCCTCCGGGCCGTAGGGTGGCTTGCTGCCTGTCGCCAACGGTGCCCAGCACGCGGACATTTCAGACCGGAAGTGTTCCAGCTTGGTCACCGCGTCCCGTGAATCCCAGTAAAGAAGCGATCATTTCCGTTATGAGCTTTCCGCCCCCGCCGCCCGGCCAGCCGCACCCGCCGAACCAGCCGCCCCCCAACAACCCGGGCGGGTTCGGACCGCCGGCCGGCGGATACGGCCCGCCGCCCGGCGGCAATCAGGCCCCCGGTGGCTTCGGTCCGCCCGCGGGCGGCTACGGCCCTCCGGGACCGGGCGGCCCGGGCGGCCCCGGCGGCTGGCAGCAGCCGCCCGGCCCGCCCAACGGCGGCGGCAACGGCAAGCTCATCGCCGCCATCATCGGCGGTGGCGTGGTCGTGCTGGCCGCCGTCATCGCCGTCGTCGTGATCGCCAACAGCGACGACGGTGGCAACAACCGGGCCCAGACGTCGTCCAGTTCGAGCGCCTCCGCCTCCGCCACCCCGTCCGAGAGCGCCTCCGCCTCACCCTCCGACGACCCCTACGCCTCGCCCAGCGGCGACCCCGGGAGCACGCCCACGCCCTCCGCCGGCACGATCCCCTTCTACCTGCAGAAGGTCGGCGACTGCTACGACCTGGACCCGGGCGGCGGCGGCAACAACACCGAGGCGTCGTGCAACAGCCCGCACGACGCCGAGGTCGTCGCCACCCACCGCCTCGGCGAGGGCCTGACCACGGTGTCCGACATCCAGGACAAGGCGTCGTCGCTGTGCCGGGACGAGCTGGAGCGCAAGGCGTCCCGACAGCCCGCCGGCACCGCCGAGGGCACCTACGTGCAGTACCCCAACCTCAAGGGCTACAAGCTCGGCTTCAAGACCGTCAGCTGCAGCCTGATGGGCAACCGCAGCAACACCCGGAAGCTCACCAAGCCGCTGTCCTGAGCACCGCCCGATCGGCCGGTGTCAGCGGCCGAGGCCGGTCGCCAGCTGCGCGATGGCGTCCGGCCCGACCCGGCAGCAGCCGCCGATCAGCCGGGCGCCGTCCGCGACCCAGCCGGCGACCCGGCCGGCGGTGAACTCCGGTATGCCGCACCACGTCCGCGCCTCGGCGTCCCAGCGCTCCCCGCTGTTCGGATACACCACCACCGGCTTGCCGGTGACCTGCGCGGCCAGCGGCACCGCCCGGTCCGCGTCGTCCGGCGCGCAGCAGTTCACCCCCACGGCGATCACCTCGTCCACCTCCGCCGCGAGGGCGAACGCCTCGGCCAGCGGCTGCCCGGCCCGGGTCGTGTCGCCGGCGACGCTGTACGACAGATACGCCGGCACGCCCAGCCCGCGCACCGCCCGCAGCAGTGCCCGGGCCTCGTCGGCGTCCGGCACCGTCTCCAGCGCCAGCACATCGGGCCCGGCCGCCGCCAGCACCTCCAGCCGTGGCCGGTGGAAGCGCTCCAGCTCCGCCACTGACAGGCCGTACCGGCCGCGGTACTCGGAGCCGTCCGCCAGCATCGCGCCGTACGGACCCGCCGAGGCAGCCACGTACAGCGGCCCGGTGGCGCCGCCCGCCAGCGCCCGGCCGGCCGCCTCGCGGGCCAGGGCGACGCTCCGCCCGAGCAGCTCCGCGGTCTCCTCGGCGCCGATGCCGCGCCGCGCGAATCCCTCGAACGTCGCCTGGTAGCTGGAGGTGATCGCGACCTGCGCCCCCGCTTGGTAGTACGCCAGATGCGCCCGCAGCACCGCCTCCGGCTCCTCGGCCAGCAGCCGCGCCGACCACAGCTCGTCGCTCAGGTCGTGCCCGGCGGCCTCCAGTTGGTTGGACAGCCCGCCGTCGAGGACCACCGGCCCCGCGGCGAGGGCGTCGGCGAGCGTCGGGACCGTGCTGACCATGGTGCGAACCCTCCTGTGTGCTGCCGGGCGGATCTTTTCCCAGCTCCTTCGGATCGTAGCTCCGCCCACTGACAACGCCCGTGACCTGCGGCGATGGCGACGCCCGAGGCCGTTCAGGGCAGCGAGGCGAACACGAACGAGAACCGCGCCGAAGCCGCCGTCAGCCGGTACTGCGGCAGCACCCCGGGCCCGCACGACTGACTGCCGATGCCGTGCTGCGCATGGTCGAGATGCAGCCACAGGACGTCGCCGGGCCGCAGGTCAGGGGTGTGCCGGGCCGCGGTCAGCTCCTCGTCGGACCAGCGGCGGGCGGCGAAGGCGAAGTCCGGGTCCCCCTCGACCCGGAGGCCCGAACCGTCCGACCGGGTCAATCGCAGCCACCGCACACCGGGCCGGGAACCGTTCTCCTGCGGCCGGACGTACGGCGTCTGCAGCTCCTCCACCGACCGCGACCAGCGGCCGGTGCGGACGGCCGCCCGGGTGTCCGGATAGCCCTCGCCGGGCCCGCCGCCGTACCACTCCGCCCGCCCCAGGCTCCCGCACACCGCCATCCGCACCCCGACCCGGGGCAGCGGAACCGGCCAGTCGCCCTCCGGATCGACCGCCAACTCCAGCCGCAGCAGGTCGCGTCGGGCCGTCCACCGGTAGACCGCGCGCAGCGCGAGCGGGGAACCGGCCGCGGCCACCCGGGCCCGCACCACCAGGGCGGGCCCGTCCGGTTCGACGGCGTCCACGCGGTGCCGCATCCGGTGCAGGCCGAGCCGGCGCCATTCGGTGGCCGGCCGCGGCCCGGGCTGCCAGGGCGCGCCCTCGTCGTTGTCGGTCGGCGCCCGCCAGACGTGCAGCCGTGGGCCGCCGATCCGCACCCCGTCCAGATAGTCCAGCGTCCCGGTCGTGGCGTCGAAGGTGCCCGGCCCGAGCACGATCACATTGCCCTCGCCGCGGCGCGGGGTGGCGGTGGGCACCGGAGGCACGTACGCCGGGCGCGGTACGGCCGGGAACTGGCCCCATGCGACCTCGTGCCCGGCCGGTGCCCAGGCGGTGTCCCCGGCCAGTACGGCCTGCACCGTCCAGCGGGCCTCCCGGCCCTCGTCCCGCTCCTCCGTCATGTCCGGCAGCGCCGTCACGACCGACTCGCCCGGTGGCGGCGTGGGCATCTCCAGCCACCCGCTGCCGCACGGGTTGCCCTCCACCTCGTAGCACCACAGGAACGAAAGGTGCCCGAGCCCGGAGAAGTCGTACAGATTGGTGATCCGGACCGTCTGCCTGCCGTCGTCACCGTCCGGCCCGGCCTCGATCCGCACCGGCTCGACGACCTTCTTCACCTCGGCCAGCCCCGGCGACGGCGTCCGGTCCGGCAGCACCAGGCCGTCACAGACGAAGTTCCCGTCGTGCAGTTCCTCACCGAAGTCGCCGCCGTAGGCGTGGTACACCTCGCCGTCCGGCGCCCGCTGCCGCAGCCCGTGGTCGATCCACTCCCACACGAAACCGCCCTGACAGCGCTCGTACGTCTCGAACAGCCGCTGGTACTCACCGAGACCGCCCGGGCCGTTGCCCATCGCGTGCGCGTACTCGCAGAGGATGAACGGGAGTTGACGGCGCCGGGCGTCCAGTGCGGGGTCGTCCAGCGGCCCCTCGGTGCGCCGGCCGATCCGCGTCACCTCGGCGTGATCGGCGTACATCCGGGAGTAGACGTCGGTGTCGGCGCAGCTGCGATCGCCCTCGTAGTGCAGCGGACGGGACGGATCGCGCTCGCGCATCCACCCGGCCATGGCGGACAGCCCGCGGCCCGTCCCGCACTCGTTGCCCAGCGACCACAGCACGACGCTGGGGTGGTTCTTGTCCCGCTCGACCATCCGGCGGGCCCGGTCCAGCAGCGCCGGCTCCCAGCGCGGGTCGTCGACCGGATTGTCCCGCCAGTCCTGCTGCCCGAACCCGTGCGTCTCCAGATCGCATTCGTCGACGACCCACAGCCCCAGCTCGTCACAAAGGTCCAGGAACGCCGGGTGCGGCGGATAGTGGCTGGTGCGCACCGCGTTGATGTTGTGCTGCTTCATCATCAGCAGGTCCTGGCGCATCACCTCGGGCCCTACGGTGCGTCCGTACCGCGGATGGAACTCGTGCCGGTTGACGCCGCGCAGCAGGATCCGCCGGCCGTTCACCTTCAGCAGCCCGTCCTCGACGCACACCGTACGGAACCCGATCCGCAGTGGGACGGTCTCCCCGGTGGTGACCAACTCGCCGGTGTACAGCCGGGGTTCCTCGGCAGTCCAGGGCTGCACCGGCACCGTCGCGCTCTCCCCGGTCGCCAGGTCCAGCCCGAGCTCCGGTACGGTCACCCGCCCGGCCGGGGTGCACTCCACGCGCAGCGTGCCACGGCCCGTACGGTGGTCGAAACCGGCATGGACGAAGTGGTCGGCGACCGACCCTTCCGGACGCCGGTGGACCGAGACGTTCCGGAAGATCCCGGGCAGCCACCACTGGTCCTGGTCCTCCAGATAGCTGCCGGACGACCACTGGTGAACCCGCACCGCCAGCACATTGCCGTGCGGCCGCAGCAACCGCCCCACCTCGAACTCGTGCGGCAGCCGGCTGCCCTTGAAGTGCCCCAGCTCCTGCCCGTTGAGCCAGACCCGGGCGCAGGACTCCACCCCGCCGAAGTGCAGCACGGCCGGCCCCTCGCCCCAGCCGTCGGGCAGATCGAACACCTGCCGGTGGTCCCCGGTCGGGTTCTCGTCCGGCACCCGCGGCGGGTCCACCGGAAAGGGATAGGCGGTGTTGGTGTACACGGGAGAGCCGAATCCCTTGAGCACCCAGGTGCTGGGCACCCTCAGCTCGTGCCACTCCTTGTCGTCGAAGTCCGGCCGGGCGAACGCCTCGTCCTCGGCGTCGGCGCGCGGCGAGAGACGGAACCGCCAGGTGCCGTGCAGCGAGATCCGCGGCGCGTCCGAGGACGGGTACCAGGCGCGAGGCGGCAGCGTCCCCCGGCCCGGCACACGGTCCTCGTAGTACGGGAGCCGGTCGTCCGCCGGAGCCGGGAGGCCGGGCGCGGGCTCCGCCCGGCGGCCGGACGTCGGCGGGGGCTGGTCGTGCGGCGCATGGTGCGGCGGGTGCGGGGAAGTCCCGGTCACTGGTCCTCCTGCTGCGGGCGACGTGCCTGGCGTCGGGGGGATCGCCCTCAGCGAAGCACGCGCGGGGGCACGGCGCAGCCGGATGACCGGATTCGGGTGGTCGGGTGCTCCGCGCGGGCCCGGCCGCCCGGGCAGCGAACGGCCCCTCGGGGGGCGGGACCTGACCTGCCCCACCCCCCAGCTGGGTCCCGCCTCAGCCCTCCGTCGACGCCTCCGCCAGCGCCGCCGCCGGATCGTCCGAGGCCGGGCCGGCCGGCACCCACTGCCCGCGCTCCTTGCGGTACGGCCACCAGCGGCCGTCCCGCCCGTACCGTAGTTGGGCGGCGCCGCCGATCACCGTCCACCGGTTGCCGGTGGCCCGCAATCGGGGCCGGATCCCGTCGTCGTCCCAGGCGGCCGCGAGCCGGTCGGCCGCCCGGGCCAGCGCCGCCGGATCCGGGGCCCACTCCTCCTCCAGCGCCGCCAGCCCCGCGGTACCGCCCAGCTCCCAGGCCCGTACGGCCCGCGCCAGGCCGCGTGCGTCCCGCCCCGAACCGGCCGCCAGCCGCCGCGATATGACCTGGTCCGGACCGGCCGCCGCCAGCCGCACCGCGTCCTGACCGGGCGTCAGCGCGGGCGGCGGCGGGGCGTCCGCGTGCCAGGGGGAGAGCGCGTCCGCCAGCAACCGCTGGGCGCGCGCCGCCGTGTCCCCGATCAGGAACTCCAGCGCCGCGACCGCCACCCCCGGCGCGGGCGGGGTGCCGCCGCCGAGCACCGGAGCGGCGCCCGGCCCGTCGACCGGCGGGGGCGGTGCGGGCAGCGGCGGCAGGATGTCACGCGCCGCGTACGCCTCGGCGGCCGGTACGCCCGTGCCGGTCCCGGGCGCCGGGACCCCGGCCGCCGCGGGAGTGGCCGCCCGGGCCGCGCTGCGCGCCTGCAACTCCCCGAGCAGTTCCCGCTCGCCGCGGCCGCGTACCAGCAACAGCACGAACGGGTCCTGGTCCAGCAACCGCGCCACCTGATAGCACAGCGCCGCCGTATGCGCGCAGTGGTCCCACGCCTCGCAGCTGCACTCCGCCTCCAGGTCACCGATGCCCGGCAGCAGTTCGATGCCGGCCGCGGCCGCGTCCTCCACCAGCGCGGGCGGCATGTCCCGGTCGAGCAGTGCCGCGATGTGCCCGGCCCGGTCCGCGACGAGATCGAGGAAGCGGTCCCATGCGGCGTCGTCCAGCCGCTGCAGGAGCACATCGGACCGGTGCCGGGTGTGGTCCCGGTCCTGGACGACCGCGGTCAGCCGTCCCGGGCGCACGGACACGGCGCCGATCGCACCGGCCCGGGCGTGCCGCCGGCCCAGCTTCAGCTGCTGCCCGTCCAGGGCGGTGTCCTCCAGCGCCTTGAGCCACGCCTGCCCCCACCACGTACGGGCGAAGCCGCGGCCCTGGGCGGGCGGCAACGCGGCGAAGGTCCGCTCGGCGTCCGGGGCGTCTACCTGAGCGCCCTCCCCGGGTATGGCCTCCCCGTAGGAGCCGCCCCCGAAGGCGCCGTCACTGTCCTCGAATCGTCCGGTCATCGCTCCTCGTCCGGTCATCGCTCGCTCCCTCGCAGTGCGACCAGGTCCGCCAGCTCGGCGTCGGTGAGTTCGGTCAGTGCGGCCTCGCCGGAGCCGAGCACCGCGTCCGCCAGCTGCTGTTTGCGCAGGAGCAGACCGGCGATCCGGTCCTCGATCGTGCCCTCCGTGATCATGCGGTGGACCTGCACCGGCTGGGTCTGCCCGATGCGGTAGGCGCGGTCGGTGGCCTGCGCCTCGACGGCCGGGTTCCACCAGCGGTCGAAGTGCACGACGTGGCCCGCGCGGGTGAGGTTGAGCCCGGTGCCGGCCGCCTTCAACGACAGCAGGAACACCGGAACGTCGCCGTCCTGGAAGCGGCGCACCATCTCTTCCCGGCGTGCCACCGGCGTTCCGCCGTGCAGAAGTTGCGAGGCCACACCGCGCGCCGCCAAATGCCCCTCCAGCAGCCGCGCCATCCGTACGTACTGGGTGAACACCAGCACGCTCGCCCCCTCGGCCAGGATCGTGTCCAGCAACTCGTCGAGCAGCTCGACCTTTCCCGAGCGGCCGCCGATCCGCGGCTGCTCCTCCTTGAGGAACTGCGCGGGGTGGTTGCAGATCTGCTTGAGCGAGGTGAGCAGCTTGACCACCAGCCCGCGGCGGGCGAACCCGTCCGTCCCGGCGATCTCGTCGAGCCCCTCGCGCACCACCGCCTCGTAGAGCCCGGCCTGCTCCGTGGTCAGCGCCACCGCACGGTCGGTCTCCGTCTTGGGCGGCAGCTCCGGCGCGATACCCGGATCGGACTTGCGCCGGCGCAGCAGGAACGGCCGCACCAGCCGGGCCAGCCGGTCGGCCGCCGCGGCCGCCTCGGGAGACGCCGCCGGACCGCTCTCGACGACGCGCGCATACCGCGTCCGGAACCGCCCCAGCGACCCCAGCAGCCCGGGCGTCGTCCAGTCCAGGATCGCCCACAGCTCGGTCAGGTTGTTCTCCACCGGGGTGCCGGACAGCGCCACCCGGGCCTTGCCCGGAACGGTCCGCAGGGCCTTGGCGGTGGCGGAGAACGGGTTCTTGACGTGCTGCGCCTCGTCCGCGACGACCAGCCCCCAGGGCACCTCCGCCAGCTTCCCGGCGTCCAGCCGCATCGTCCCGTAGGTGGTGAGGACGAACTCGCCGTCCGCCAGGTCCGCCAGGCTGCGGCGCCCGGCGTGGAAGCGGCGCACCGGGGTGCCCGGCGCGAACTTCTCGATCTCCCGCTGCCAGTTGCCCATCAGCGACGTCGGGCACACCACCAGCGTCGGGCCGGCCGACGCGGGGTCGGACCGGCGGTGCAGATGCAGCGCGATGAGGGTGATCGTCTTGCCCAGTCCCATGTCGTCGGCGAGACAGGCGCCCAGTCCCAGCGACGTCATCCGGTGCAGCCAGCCCAGGCCGCGCAGCTGATAGTCGCGCAGTGTCGCGCGGAGCGCGGGCGGCTGGGCGATGGGGCCGGTGTCGGTGCCCTCCGGGTCGGCGAGCCGGTCGCGCAGCCGGGCCAGCCACCCGGTCGCCTGCACCGTCACCCGGTCGCCGGCGCCGTCCTCGGCGCTCCCGGTGAGCGCGGCGCCGAGCGCGTCGAGCGGGGTGACCTTGCGGTCCTGCCGGTCCCGGGCGGCCCGCAGGGCCTCCGGGTCGATCAGCACCCACCGGTCGCGCAGCCGCACCAGCGGCCGCCCGGCCTCGGCCAGCCGGTCCAGCTCGGCCCGGTCCACCTCCTCGCCACCCACCGCGAACCGCCAGCTGAAGGAGAGCAGGGCATCCGCGGACAGCAAGGAGGGCGGCCCCGATCGCCGGCCGTCCACCGGGTCTTCGGTATCGGGCGGCCCCACCACGGCGCGGCTGGTCAGCGTGCGCGCCAGCTCCTTCGGCCAGTGGACCTGCACCCCGGCCGCGGCCAGTGCCCGGGAGGCCGGCCCGAGCAGTTCGGCGACCTCGTCGTCGGCGAGATCCAGCGCGTCGGGCACCGCCGCCGACAGCAGCGGGCCGAGCGGCGCCCAGACCTCGGCCGCCCGGCGCAGTGTGCGCAGGGTGTCCATCCGCGCCCGCGGACCGAACGCCTGCCCCGCCGTCGACGCCCCCGCCCACACCTCGGCGGCGTCCGCCACCAGGGCCGGATCGGTGAGGCTGTGCACCTGGAGGACCGCGTGGAAGGTGACCTCGCCCGCCGGGGCCGGCGCGGCACCGTCCACCGGACCGCCCACTGCCCTGTCCGTCTCCAGGCCGTGCGCCTCCACCCGCAGGGAGATCCGTACGCCGGCGTCATGACCGGCGGCGACGTCCGCGGCCCAGTCCCGCTGTTCGGGGATGTGCTGCGGCGCGGCCGCCGCGAAGGCAGGTGCCTCGGTGGCCAGCGCGGCGGCGGGGGAGCGCGGCAGACCGTCCGCCACGGCGTCGAGGAACGCCCGCAGGTGCCGCTCCGGCTCGGGCAGCTCCACCGGGTCCGTCCCCGGCAGCGGGACGGCGTGCGCGTACGGCGGCATCGCGGCGGCGAGCTCCCGCAGCCGTTCGATGTCCGCCGCGTCGAGCGGTCCCAGCCGCCAGGCGTCGTACCCCTTCGGGCTCACGCCGGGCAGCAGCCGTCCACGGGCGGCCAGCTGGAGGGCGAGGACCGTCGCGGCGCCCCAGAAGGCGGCCGCCGGATGGGTGGTCCGGCCGGCCCGCAACCGGGTGAGGACGGGCACCGCGTCGGCCACCGGCAGCACCAGCGCCGGCACCTCGCCGACCTCGACGCCGCCGTCCTCCTCGGGCAGTACGACGCTCAGCCGCTCCACCACGGGCCCGCTCCCGTCCGGCGCGCCCTCCTCGGTGAGGGCGGCCGCCACCGGTTCACCATCGGGACGCCAGAAGGCGATCCGGCCGGCCCGGGGTGGATCCGACGGCAGGAAGACCGCAGGGCAGCGGGCGAGCCCGGAGAGCTGAGCGGGGGTGGCCGCACGCGTGGATGTCACAGGTTCCCGAACTCCTCAAGTTTGACTACTGGCGCCTGGAGCGCCCGAGGGTACCGGACGCCGAGCCCGAACGAGGAACGCGCGCGCCCGCGGGCGGCGCCCGGCCGCAGCCGGCAACCCGTGCGGCACGACAGGGAACCCGCGGCGCGGAATCGGCGTTCAATGGAGTACGACAGAGCGCGGCACCGGCCGCGGAAGGGACGTGAAGGATGTCCACACAGGCGAAGGTCGCGATCGGCGGCGTCGCGGTGGGAGTGGTCCTGCTGTGGCTGCTGCCCTTCTGGGCGGCCCTCTTGGTCATGGTCGGAGTCCCGGCCGTCGCATATCTGGCCCTCGACTCCTCCCAGCGCCGCCGCCTGCGCCGGGTCGGCCGCAAACAGCTGGGACGCTGACGCCGGCAGCGGGGCGGGCGGGCCCCGTGGGCAGGCATGCCCGGGGCCCGTACCGGCCGACGGCTCGGCCCGGTGGCCCGGGCAACCGGCAGTTCGCCGGGGCGCCGGCTCAGACCGGCCGGGCCGCCAGCTCGTCCAGCGAGGAGAGCAGCCCGGGCAGTTCGGGCCCCCGGCCCACCGGATGCACCTCGCCGGGCTCCTCGTCCAGCAGTACGAAAGCGATGTCGTCCGTACGCGCCACCATGCTCCAGCCCGGCCCGTCGACCCGCAGCGTGCGCGCCTCACCCGCCGCGAACGACGACCGCACGCGCCCGGGCGGCGGCGGCTCCGCAAGATAGCCGCGGGCTTCCTTCAGGACCCGGCGCACCCCCTCGTGCGCCTCGTCCCCCGGTTCCGCGAACGTCACCTCACCGTCCACCTGCTCGCGCCACACCGCCCACTGCAGCGCGATCTCGTCCGCACCGAGCCGCCGTTGGGCCGGCCCCCACTCCTCCGCGTCCGGCGGGCAGAGCGGCGCCGGCTCCCCCTCCTGCCGCTCCGGATCATGCGGCGCCGGCACCCCCGGCGCCGACACGGCGAGCGCCAGCGGCCAGCCCGGAAGCGCCGCGACGATGCTGCCCTCCCCGGGCGAGAGGTCGTACTCCATCCCGCAGTCCCACGCCGCGATGGCACAGGCCACCAGCGACACGTCCTCGGTCACCACCGTCCAGCGGGCGCCGCCACCGTCCTGCCCGAGGACCAGCCCGTAGCCCTCGGCGTACGGTTCGAGCCCGAGGCCCGCGCACACCTCGGGGTAGTCGTCGCCGAGCACGCTCGGGAACTGCCCGGGCGTCAGCAGCACCGCCGTCAGCACGAACAACTGGTCGTTGTCGGCGCTCTCGGTCGTGGGCACGCGGACCTCCCCTTCCCATCCTTTGCGGAGTACGTCGGCGCACCTTAATTGGCCCGTCGGGAGCTTGTCACCACTCCTACGCTGCGCTTATGCCTTCCTACAGTGTCCGGAGCACGTGGTGTGCCCGGTCTGCCGGGCCGCCCGGGCCGCTCCTAGACTGGGCGGTCCGGCGAGGGAAGGACGGTTGTCACGTGCGGCGCTACGACTGGCTGAAGGAGATCCGCAGGCTCGACCCCGAGCATGACTTCTTACGGATCTACCGCATCATCGCCACCCACGAGTTCCCCTGGGACCTGACCCGCGCCCTGGAACTGGCCCTCTACCGCACGTACGCGGTGCCGAGCATCGGCCGGCTGCTCGCCGAGACCGCCGAACTGACGGACCGTACGCAGAAGCGCTACGACGACACCGCCCTCCTCCTGGACGCCGTACTGGAGCACGGCTTCGACGGCGAGGACGGCCGGACGGCCATCCGGCGCATCAATCAGATGCACCGCAGCTACGACATCTCCGACGAGGACATGCGCTATGTCCTGTGCACCTTCGTGGTGATGCCCAAGCGCTGGCTCGACGCCTACGGCTGGCGGCGGCTGACCCCGCACGAACAGCGTGCCCTTGCCGCCTACTACCGCACCCTCGGCCGCCACATGGGCATCCCCGAACTCCCGCGGACCTACGAGGACTTCGAACAGTACCTCGACGCCTACGAGGCGGCGCACTTCGGCTGGGACGAGGGCGCACGACGGGTCTCCGACGCCACCTTGGACCTGATGGCCGGCTGGTACGGCCCGCTCGCCCCGATGGTGCGCCGCGCGAGCATGGCCCTCCTGGACGACTCGCTGCTGGCGGCCTTCCGCTACGACCGGCCGGCCCCGGCGCTGCAAAGGACGGTGCGCGGCGCCCTGAAGCTGCGCGCGAAGGCCGTCCGGCTGCTGCCGCCCCGCCGCACCCCGCACTACGCCCGCCAGAACCCCGAGATCAAGGGCTACCCGAACGGCTACCGGGTGGCCGAACTCGGCACCTTCCCGGCCTCCCGGCGCCTCGGCGGCTGCCCGGTCCCGCACGGGGAGGGCCCGGCGGTCTCCTGACCCCAAAGGCCACGGGCCGGGCCGCGCGTCAACCCCGGCGGACCGCCAACGCCAGATAGCGCGCGTCCCGGTCCTCGTACCGGATCAGCTCCCAGCCGCAGCGGGCGAGCAGGGGCCGCAGATTCGGCTCCGCCCGGAGGTCGTCAGGTGTGACGGCCCGCCCCTTGCGCGCGGCGAGGGCGGCCCGCCCGATGGGGTGGAAGAGCGCGAGCCGGCCACCGGGGCGGACGACCCTGGCCAGTTCGGCGAAGCCCGCCTCCGGGTACGGCAGATGGGAGATGAGCCCGGCGGCGAAGACCGCGTCCAGCGCGGCGTCCGGCAGCGGCAGCCGCGTCGCGTCCGCGAGCAGCAGCCGCGCGCAGCGGTCCCGCTCGGCCCGTACGGCGGCCGCCAGCATCTCGGGCGTCAGATCGGCGCCCAGCACCGTCCCCTGCGGCCCCACGGCCTCCCGCAGCGCCGGCAGCGCCCGCCCCGTGCCGCAGCCGGCGTCCAGCACCCTCTCGCCCCGCCGCAGCCCCAGCTCGGCGACACCGGCGGCGTAGGCGGGGCCGTCGTCGGGGAACTTGGCGTCCCAGCCGGCGGCACGCGGCCCGAAGAACGCCCGCACCTCGTGCGGCCGCTCACCGTGGTGGTCGGTCATCGGTCTCCTCCAGAGGTGTGACGACGGGCACCGAGCGACGCGGTGCAGGCGTACAGCGCGCCGGCGACGGGCAGCGCCACCACGACGCCGAGGTTCATGGCGCCCAGCGGGCCCCGCGCGGTGCCGTCGGTGAGCAGGAAGCCCACCACCGTGGCGATGTGGGGGTCGGCGGAGGTGATCAGGCCCAGCCCGACGACCGTGCCCACGACGAGCGAGAACACCGCCGGCCGGCCCAGGGCCGCCACCCGCACCAGGTCGAAGCCGGTGTGGCGGCGGCGCCACTGCTCCACCAGGAACACCGCGGACCAGGCCGACATCGCCACGCCGACGACGGCCAGGAATGCCTGGAAGGTCGCGAAGAAACTGGGCGAAACGAACAGCACGTACCAGCCGCCGACGGCCATCAGCACGCCGTCCACCAGAACGGCGAGATGCCGCCGGATGGGAATGCCCAGGGCCAGCATCGACATGCCCGAGCTGTAGATGTCCATGATCGCCCCGGAGGCGAAGCCCCCGATGGCGGTGAGCAGATACGGCACCAGGAACCAGGTGGGCAGCTCGGCCGCGAGCGCCCCCACCGGGTCGGCGGCCGCCGCCCCGGCCAGCTTCGGATCCCCGGCGTTGAGCACCACCCCGAACACCAGCAGCACCAGCGGCGGCAGCACCCCGCCGAGCGTGGTCCACCCCGTGATCGCCCGGCCGCTGCTCGTCCGCGGCAGATAACGGCTGTAATCGGCACCGCAGTTGACCCAGCCCAGGCCCAGCAGCGTCATTGCGAACACGATGCCGCCGACGAACGTGCCGAGGCCGCCCGCCCGGCCGTGCCCCAGCGCGGTCAGGTCGATGCGGTCGGCCATCAGCACCAGGTACACCCCGGTCAGTGCGGTGATCGCGGCGGTCAGGTACTTCTGCACCTTCATGATCAGCGCATGCCCGTAGATGCCGACCACCACGACCACGACCGCCGTCACCGCGAAACACAGCGCCTGCGCCGTAGTTGTCGGCGTCCGTGCGTCGGCCCGGGCGAAGACGCCGGGCGCGACGCGCGCCAGGATCGCCGCGCCGCCCAGAGAGGACAGCGCGACCAGGACGGTCTCCCAGCCGACGTTGGAGACGTAGCTGAACAGCGTGGGCAGCTTGTTGCCCTGCCGCCCGAAGGAGGACCGGCCGATGGCCATGGTGGGTGCACCGGTGCGCGTCCCGGCTATCGAGATCAGCCCGACCAGGAGGAACGAGAGCACATAGCCGAGCACCCCGGAGGCGATCGCCTGCCAGGGGCTGAGGCCGAGGCCCATGAGGTAGACGCCGTAGGCGATGGACAACAGGGAGAGCCCGGACGCGGCCCAGGGCCAGAACAGCGACCGGGGGCTGCCGTGTCGCTCGGCGTCCGGCACCGGATCGATGCCATGGCGTTCGACGGCACGGGCGGAGACGTCCGCCGCGGCGGACGGTGCGGTCCGCTCCTCCGACTGCTGCTGCGTCATGCGGACATGATCCCGCACCGGCCCCAGCAGTGGCGGCCCGGTCCGTCTATCACGAATACGGGAGCCGCCGGGCTTCCTGATCGCAAGACTGAGCGGCTTTGGCAATTTCGGGGACATCCCGATCAGTGGGCGGTACGGTCCTCGCCATGGATTTCGGACGGCGCTCTGCCGCCGAAGGCTCCCCTCGCCGAGCCGTGCATCCGCATTCCCCGTGACGCGCAGGACCCGCATCCTTAAGGAGACGGCCGATGAACGCCGCACCAGGGGCCCCGGAGGGCGCAGCCCCGGGCCCCGGCCCCCAACTGGCCCTGAAGATCTTAGTCGCGGGCGGTTTCGGGGTGGGCAAGACCACCCTGGTGGGCTCGGTCAGCGAGATCCGCCCGCTGCGCACCGAGGAAGGACTCAGCGAGGCCGGGGAGGGGGTGGACGACACCGGGGGAGTGGACACCAAGGCCACCACCACCGTGGCGATGGACTTCGGCCGCATCACCATCCGGGAGGGTCTCTCCCTCTACCTCTTCGGCACCCCGGGACAGGACCGCTTCTGGTTCCTGTGGGACGACCTCTCCGAGGGCGCGCTGGGCGCCGTGGTCCTCGCCGACACCCGCCGGCTGCAGGACTGCTTCCCGGCGGTCGACTACTTCGAGCGCCGCGCGATCCCGTTCCTGGTCGCCGTCAACTGCTTCGCCGACACGCGGTCCTACGGGGCGGACGAGGTGGCCCGCGCGCTGGATCTGGACCGCGGCACCCCGGTCGTCCTCTGTGACGCGCGGGACCGCGACTCCGGCAAGGAGGTGCTGGTCCGGCTCGTCGAGCACGCCGGCCGGCAGCACTCCCCCCGGACGCCGGCCCCGGTGGGTTGACCTGCGGGCGGGCGGGGCGCGAACCCCGGAGGGCCCACGCCGCGCACCGGGTCAGTCCGCGATCGCCGCGAGTCCGACGACCTTGTCGATCGTGACCCGCACCACCACCTCGCCGGGCACGCCGTTGCGCGCGCCGTATTCCTCCGCACGGTCCTCACCCATGTAACGGGCCGCGATCCGGGTCGCCCAGTGCCGTACGTCGGCCAGGTCGTCGCTGATCTCCGCCGAGCCCTGCACGGTCACGAAGGAGAACGGGGGCCGGTCGTCGTCGACGCACAGGGCGAGCCTGCCGTCGCGGGCCAGATTGCGTCCCTTGACCGTGTCCGCACCGGTGTTGAACACCAACTCGTCGCCGTCCAGGAGGAACCAGATCGGGGCGAGGTGCGGGCTGCCGTCCGCCCGCACGGTCGCCAGCTTTCCGGTCCGGGTGCCCTCGGAGAGGAACCTGCGCCACTCGTCGTTCGTCATCTTGTGTGCCATGCCGACATCCTCTCCGCGCGTCGGCGCGGGCGCCGCCTGGCACGCCGGGCCGCGGGCCGCTTGCCGAGACGGCGGAGGTGGGACAGGCTGGCACGGCAGTCCGCGGAGGGACCATGGGCTGCCGTCCGGCCAGGACCGCGGCCGGGGACACGGGGAGGAAGCGTCACATGGCATTGAGCAGCGGACTCGACTGGCTGCTGGACGACCTGACCAAGCGGGTGGAGAAGGTACGGCACGCGTTGGTGCTCTCCAGCGACGGGCTGGTGACCGGCGCGAGCGAGGGCCTGGGGCGGGAGGACGCCGAGCATCTCGCGGCGGTCGCCTCGGGACTGCACAGCCTCGCCAAGGGATCGGCGCTGCACTTCCGCGGCGGGCAGGTCCGGCAGACCATGATCGAGTTCGACGACGGGGTGCTGTTCGTGACGGCGGCGGGGGACGGCAGCTGCCTGTGCGTGCTGGCCGGCGCGGACGCCGACCTCGGGCAGATCGCCTACGAGATGACGCTGTTGGTCCATCGCGTCGGCGAGCACCTGGGCGTCGCGGTGCGCCGGCCGGAGAGTTATCCACAGGTCTGAGGCGAGGGTTGACGCACTGTCACCACCTGCAGCTATGGTCGTAACTGTCAGTGATCGACGCTGACCGACCAAGTTGCGGGGGAACGACATGACAGTGATGTGTGACGGGCAGCAGACGCTCCCGAAGGGCCGAGCGGCCCATGAACTGGAGCTGCGCAGCGGCGAGTTCGAGCTCGCCGTCCAGCTCGGAGAAGTCCGTACGGTGCCGCCCGGCAGCGCCGACCGCCCACCGGGCGCCGGAGTCCTCGGCGGGCGCCGGGTCCCGGCCGAGGAGATCGCCCGGCTCCAGGCCGAGCCCGGCTTCCCGGAGGCGCTCCGCGAGCGCATCCGCACGGTCGGCACGACCGAGGCCGCCCGGCAGATGGGCGTCGGACCGGGCCGGGTGCTCCGCCTGACCCGCGCCGGCTGCTTCGCGCCCGTCCGGTTCTACGTGAACCGCTACGGCGCGGTGGTCTGGCTCTATCTCGCGGCGGAGGTCGCCGACTTCGCCGACCGTGAACCGGACCTGCTCCGGGGCAACACCCCGGCGGCGATGCGGGTGATGCTCGACGGCGGACAGGACTGGCGGGCCCGCCAGTGGCGCAGCCGCCGGGTCGCGCAGCTCATGGGGCAGACCGACGACCCCTGGGAGTCGGCCGCGGTGATCGCCGCCGTACTGCCCCCGGAGGAGCTGGCCTCGGTGGTCGGCAACCCCCTGGAGCGGTCCGTGCTGCGCCGGCTCCGGCCCACCCTCGCGACGATGATCACCGCCACTCCGGCGGCCCGGGAATCCTGCGAACGGGTGCTGACGGCCGACGAGTTCGACGAGGTCCTGTGGTACCGCGTCCATCTCGCCCGGGCCCTCGAAGAGGCCCGCAGAGAGGATCCCGGACGGGTCCGCCGTATGTTCCCCGTGGAGCTGGCCGTCCGGCCGGGTCAGCCACCCAGTTTGCGGAACAGCCCCTCCTGGACGACCGAGACCAGCAGCCTGCCCTCACGGTCGTAGATCCGCCCGCGGGCCAGGCCCCGGCCGCCGGTGGCGATCGGGGACTCCTGGTCGTAGAGGAACCACTCGTCCGCGCGGAACGGGCGGTGGAACCACATCGCATGGTCGAGCGAGGCCATGTCGAAGCCGCGCGGACCCCAGAGCGGCTCGATCGGGATACGGACCGCGTCCAGCAGCGTCATGTCGCTGGCGTAGGTCAGCGCGCAGGTGTGCACGAGCGGATCGTCGCCCAGCGGCCCGACCGCCCGCATCCACACCGCACTGCGCGGCTCCGCGCCCTCGATCTCGTCCGGCGTCCAGCGCAGCCGGTCGACATACCGGATGTCGAAGGGCTGCCTGCGGGCCATCCGCTCCAACGCCTCGGGCAGCCCGCCCAGATGCTCGCGGACCTCCTCCACGACCGTCGGGAGGTCCTCCGGGTCGGGCACCGCGCGGCGCATGGGCAACTGATGTTCGAAGCCGGGCTCCGGCTTGTGGAAGGAGGCGGTCAGATTGAAGATCGTGCGTCCCTCTTGGACCGCGACCACCCGGCGTGTGGTGAAGGAACGCCCGTCACGCACCCGCTCCACCTGGTACACGATCGGCACCCCGGGACGGCCCGGGCGCAGGAAGTACGCATGGAGCGAGTGCACCGGGCGGTCACCGTCGGTGGTCCGCCCGGCGGCGACCAGCGCCTGGCCCGCGACCTGTCCGCCGAAGACCCGCTGGAGGCTCTCCTGCGGACTGCGGCCGCGGAAGATGTTCACCTCGATCCGTTCGAGATCCAGCAGGTCGACGAGCCTCTCCGCAGGATTGGTCATGACCGACGGCCCTCCCTCGCATGCCCCGACGGCCTCGGGCGAAGCCGTCGCCTCACAACTGCCCCACGTCCGTGACCCGCACGACCGCGCGCCCCTCCTCGTCCGAGGCGGCCAGATCCACCTCGGCGGAGATGCCCCAGTCGTGATCACCGTTCGGGTCGGCGAAAGTCTGCCGCACCTTCCACAGCCCGTGCTCGGCGTCCTCCTCGATCTGCAGGAGTTTCGGGCCGCGCGCGTCCGGGCCGGTGCCCAGGTCCTCGTACTCCTCCCAGTAGGCGTCCATCGCCTCGCCCCAGGCGTCCGCGTCCCAGCCCGACTCGGCGTCCATCTCGCCGAGTTCCTCGACCTTGTCCAGCGCCGCCAGCTCCACCCGCCGGAACATCGCGTTGCGCACCAGCACCCGGAAGGCCCGCGCGTTGGCCGTGACCGGCCGGACCTGATCCGCCCGCTCCTGGGCCTGGTCCGCCGTCTCCTCCTCCGGGTTGGCCAGCTGCTCCCACTCGTCCAGCAGGCTGGAGTCCACCTGCCGCACCATCTCGCCCAGCCAGGCGATGATGTCCTGGAAGTCCTCCGACTTCAGATCGTCCGGCACAGTGTGGTCCAGCGCCTTGAAGGCACTCGCGAGGTACCGCAGCACGATGCCCTCGGTGCGCGCCAGCTCGTAGAAGGAGGTGAACTCCGTGAAGGTCATGGCGCGTTCGTACATGTCGCGGATGACCGACTTCGGCGACAGCGGGTGGTCGCCCACCCAGGGGTGGCTCTTGCGGTACAGCCCGTAGGCGTGGAAGAGCAGCTCCTCCAGCGGCTTGGGGTACTCGACGTCCATGAGCCGTTCCATGCGCTCTTCGTACTCGACGCCGTCGGCCTTCATCTGGGCCACCGCCTCGCCGCGCGCCTTGTTCTGCTGCGCGGCCAGGATCTGCCGGGGATCGTCCAGCGTGGACTCCACGACCGACACCATGTCCAGCGCGTAGGACGGCGACTCCGGGTCGAGCAGGTCGAAGGCGGCCAGCGCGAAGGTCGACAGCGGCTGGTTGAGCGCGAAGTCCTGCTGCAGATCCACGGTCAGCCGGACGATCCGGCCCTCCGCGTCCGGCTCGTCCAGCCGCTCGACGATCCCGCCGTCCAGCAGCGACCGGTAGATCGCGATGGCCCGCCGGATGTGCCGCAGCTGGTTCTTGCGCGGCTCGTGGTTGTCCTCGAGCAGCTTGCGCATCCCCTCGAAGGCATTGCCCGGGCGGGCGATCACCGACAGCAGCATCGCGTGGGTCACCCGGAAACGCGAGGTCAGCGGCTCAGGATCGGACGCGATCAGCTTCTCGAAGGTGTTCTCGCCCCAGTTGACGAAACCCTCCGGCGCCTTCTTGCGGACCACCTTGCGCCGCTTCTTCGGATCGTCGCCCGCCTTCGCCAGCGCCTTCTCGTTCTCCACGACGTGCTCGGGCGCCTGCGCCACGACGAAGCCGGCGGTGTCGAAGCCGGCCCGCCCGGCCCGGCCCGCGATCTGGTGGAACTCCCGCGCCCGCAGCGTCCGCACCCGCGACCCGTCGTACTTGGTCAGTGCCGTGAACAGCACTGTCCGGATGGGGACGTTGACGCCGACGCCGAGGGTGTCCGTTCCGCAGATGACCTTCAGCAGCCCCGCCTGGGCGAGCTTCTCCACCAGCCGGCGGTACTTCGGCAGCATTCCGGCGTGGTGCACGCCGATGCCGTGGCGCACGTACCGCGACAGGTTCCTGCCGAACTTCGTGGTGAACCGGAAGTTGCCGATCAGCTCGGCGATCTGGTCCTTCTCCGCGCGGGTGCACATATTGATGCTCATCAGGGCCTGCGCCCGCTCCACGGCGGCGGCCTGGGTGAAGTGCACGATGTAGACGGGGGACTGGCGGGTCTCCAGCAGCTCGGTGAGCGTCTCCGTCAGGGCGGTGGTGCGGTACTCGTACGACAGCGGCACCGGCCGGGTCGCCGAGCGCACCACCGACGTCGGCCGCCCGGTGCGCCGGCTGAGGTCCTCCTCGAACCGCGACATGTCGCCGAGCGTCGCCGACATCAGCACGAACTGCGCCTGCGGCAGTTCGAGCAGCGGAATCTGCCAGGCCCAGCCGCGGTCCGGCTCGGCATAGAAATGGAACTCGTCCATCACGACCTGGCCGATGTCGGCGTCCTTGCCGTCCCGCAGCGCTATCGAGGCGAGGACCTCGGCGGTGCAGCAGATGACCGGGGCGTCGGCGTTCACCGACGCATCGCCGGTGAGCATGCCGACGTTCTCGGTACCGAAGAGCTTGCACAGATCGAAGAACTTCTCCGACACCAGCGCCTTGATCGGGGCGGTGTAGAAGGTGACCTGATCATGGGCGAGGGCGGTGAAGTGCGCGCCGGCCGCCACCAGGCTCTTCCCGGAGCCGGTGGGGGTGGACAGGATCACGTTCGCCCCCGAGACCACCTCGATCAGCGCCTCCTCCTGGGCGGGGTAGAGCGAGATCCCCTGCTGCTCGGCCCAGCCCGAAAAGGCTTCGAAGAGGGCATCGGGGTCGGCGTCGTTCGGCAGATGATCGATGAGGGTCACGCCCCCATACTGCCTGTCTTCACCCCGGATCAGAGAACCGGTAACCCATACGGAGATCAACTAAAGCCCCCATGGACGGTCCGGCACCGTCCGCTCACCTTCCGTGAGGGGTCACCATCCTCTGCCGCCGTCCTCAGGGGGCCTTTCTCTGTGGTCGTCCGCTGTGGCCATCTGCGGTCGTTCTCCCGAGCAGGTCGCCGGCGGGGCCCCGCCTCCGTACGGAGATCATCTCCCGCTACGCTGAGTCGCCGACCCGGCGTCAGCAGCGCGGACGGTGAGCGTGCCGGACGCGACACACCGACCGGGCACGACACACCGACGGGCGCGACGCAGTAGCCGGGCGCGACGGATGCAGCGGGCATGACGGACCTGCCGGGTGCGACGTATGCGCCGGGCGCGGGAGGTGTGCCGGTGCGACGTACGGGCCGGGCGCGGGAGGTGTGACGGGCACGCAGCACGCGCCGGGCACGACGCACGAGCCCGGTACGACGGATGAGCCGGGCGTGAGGCATGGGCCGAGCACCGGAAAAGCCGAGCACGGACAACGACAACAAGGCGACAACAAGGGTGGGGAACAACCATGATGGGACCGGCGCACTCGCTGTCCGGGGCGGCGGCCTGGCTGGGGGTGGGCGCGGCGGCCGCAGCCGCGGGACATCCGATGCCCTGGCCGGTGCTCGTCTGCGGGGCCCTGATCTGTGCGGGAGCGGCGCTCGCCCCGGATCTCGACCACAAGTCCGCGACCATCTCGCGGGCCTTCGGGCCGCTCTCGCGGATGGTGTGCGAGGTCGTCGACAACATCTCGCACGCCGTCTACAAGGCGACCAAGATGCGCGGCGACGCCAACCGCTCCGGCGGGCACCGCACGCTGACCCACACCTGGGTCTGGGCCGTGCTGGTCGGCGGCGGCATGGCGCTGCTGGCGATGCGGGGCGGGCGCTGGGCGGTGCTCGGCATCCTCTTCGTCCACATGGTGCTCGCGATCGAGGGGCTGCTGTGGCGGGCCGCCCGGGTCTCCAGCGATGTGCTGGTGTGGCTGCTCGGCGCCGCCTCGGCCTGGATCCTGGCCGGCATCCTCGACCAGCCCGGCAACGGCGCGCACTGGCTGTTCACCGAACCCGGCCAGCAGTACCTCTGGCTGGGCCTGCCGATCGTGCTCGGCGCGCTGGTCCATGACATCGGCGATGCACTGACCGTTTCCGGCTGCCCCATCCTGTGGCCGATCCCGATCGGCCGGAAGCGCTGGTACCCGCTCGGCCCGCCCAAGGCCATGCGGTTCAAGGCCGGCAGCTGGGTGGAACTGAAGGTCCTGATGCCGGTGTTCATGCTCCTGGGCGGACTCGGCGGGCTGGGGGCGCTCGGCTTCATCTGAGTGCGGCGGAGTTGGGGGTGGAGGTGGGGTGGGGCGGGGAG
>NZ_JOIX01000057.1 GCF_000720175.1 Streptomyces sp. NRRL S-337 | reverse complement strand
AGCGACAGCAGTCCACGAACAAGGCCCCGGAGGTCCGTCACCGCACCCACAACAAACCCAGCCCGCCGCAGGCGCAACGGCGAACAACAACCGCGGCGCAGCAGACAGGGACGTGCGGGGCGCCGCAAAGCGCGCAACGGCGAGACGCCCCGCGGCGCCGCAGACAGCTACGTGCGGGGCGCCGCAAAGCGCGCAACCGCACTTAGCCGGTGGCCTTGTCGTACCCGGCGAGCGCCTCGTCGACGAAGGCGTCCAGTACCTTGTCCGCCACCACCACCGGAACCCGCTTCCCCTTCAGGTCCACGTACACGAAGGACTTGGCGGTCTTCACCTGTTCCGGAATGAGCTCCCGCAGTTCCTTGGCCCGGGCTTCGTCGCCCGCCTTCGTCGCCTCGATCAGTGCCAGCGCGCTGCGTCCCGCGATGCCCCAGGCGTGCGTCGCGTCCAGCCAGGGGCCGCTGTCGTCGACGAAGCCGCGGTCGGCCAGCCGGGCGCGCAGCACCGAGGGCGCGTCCTGGAGGGTACGCAGCACCGCGTCCAGCCGCCCGGCGTTCCCGTCCTTGCGGAACTGGCCGACGGCGGCGGCCAGTTCGGGCGACTGCTGCGGATTGAGCGAGGAGGCGTAGCTCGCGTCGGCGAAGGCACGCAGCGCCCGTCGGGTCCCCGCGTCGCGGCCGGCCAGCTCGTCGATCGCGGCGCCCCAGGAGGTACGGGCGTCATAGGCCTTGTCGTTCCACGCGTAGTCCGCCACCGTGTACAGCGCGATCTTGGACGCCGCGGGCTGGATCATCGGGTTCGCGGTGATCCCCGCCAGCTCTCCGGGCAGTCCCTGCTCCCGGCCGTTGAACGGGCCGAGCAGCAGCCGGCTGGTCACGTAGTCGTTGACCGGGTAGTTGTCCCAGGTCAGGATCGGGTGGCCGAAGACCTCCCGGGCCTGCTGGGCCTGAGCGACGGTCATGGCGGGCGCTATCACCCCGACGCCCGTCCACTCCACGACCACGTTCTTGTCCAGCTGGGTGGCGAGCGCCTTCTTGTACGGCGTGGGCTTCACGTCGTAGTACTCGGTCGGCACCATCTCCAGCGGGCGGGCGCCCGGATGCCCGGCGATGAAGTCCTGGTTGACGCGGTTGAGCAGATGGGCCTGCGCGGCGCCGGCCGCCCCGCCACCGGTGCCGAACCTGTCCTGGTCGGCCGCGCAGTTCCAGTGGGTGTAGCTGATGTCGTCCAGCGGTACGGCGAAGTCGCGCACGCCGATGTCCCACAGTGTCTGGAACTTGGCGGTCAGCGCCTTGAGGTCGGCGTCCGAGCTGTAGCAGACCGAGAGGCCGGGGGAGAGGGCGTAGGTGAAGTCCACATGGCGAGCCCGGGCCCGGTCCACCAGCTCCTTGAGCTGCCCGAGGCGGTCAGCGGGGTAAGGATCGCGCCACTTCTCCCGTAGGTAGGCGTCGTCCTTGGGCGAGTAGACGTAGGTGTTCATCTTGTGCGCGCCGTAGAAGTCGAGCTGGTCGAGCCGGGCGCGGTGGGACCAGGGCGTGCCGTAGAAGCCCTCGATGACGCCGCGCAGCGGGGTGGCCGGCCAGTCCCGTACGGCGGTGCCCGGCACCTGGCCGCCAGGGTGGTCGCGGTGCGGCAGCAGCTGCCGGAGTGACTGCGCGGCGTAGTAGCTGCCGGTGGCGTCCTTGCCCGCCAGCGCTATCCGGCCGGCGCCGACGACCAGCGCGTAACCCTCGGCGGGCAGCCCGTCGGTGCCTTGTGCGCCCAGGTCGCGGAGCGCCCGCGCGGCGTCCGGACCGTCCACGTAGACCGTCAACTGCCCGCCTGCGGGCGCCCGGTCGGCCCGTACGACGCGGGCGGCGCCGGCGGTCTTGAGAGACCGCTCGACCAGCTCCAGCGCCGCGGGATCGGCCTTCGGGCCGGCGACGACGGTGGTGGTCGGGGTGATGACCGCCCGGCCGGGCAGGCGGTGTGCGGACTGCGGGACGGGGGTGATGGCGCCGGTGGCCGTGGGCCGGTCGCCGGCGCTCGCCCGGTCCGCGTGCCGGCCGGTGCCCGGCGGTCCGGCCATGCCCGTGAGGGGCAGGACGGCCAGCGCCATGGCCAGCGTGGTGGACGCCGCGGTACGCGTACGGTGCATCCTTCGGTCCTCCTCGGTGCGACGAGGTGCAGGGACGAGGTACGGGACGAGGTACGGGACGAGGTACTGGGACGAGGTAGGGCAAACGGGTACGGGACGAGTCTGGTGCCAGGACTGCGCGGCAGCAGGCTTCACCCGCGGGGCGCACCGGGGCAATGGACTTTCGGACCGAAGGGATGGACGTTGCCGCGCGTGACCGTGGGCGTGGGCGGGGCTCGGGGAACCTCCGGCCGCGGTGGCCGGCGGTCAGCGTGACTTGGCGATGATCACCAGCAGGCTCATGAAGGCCAGCAGGACGTGCGTGGCGACGACGTAGATGAACACCCGCACATACAGCCCGCGGGGTGGCTTGTTCTCGACGTAGCGGGAAGGGACGGGGGCGGCGGAGGGGCCGGAGGGAAGATCGGCCGGGGTCCGGTCGGGCACGGCGTACGGTCCTTTCGTTCGGGCGGCGCGCGGGCTCACACGCCGCGGTACCTCGCGTCGTCGCCCAGGCACAACTCGGCGGCGCCGCTCTGCAGCAGCGTGTGGACGAACAGGAGTTCCGTGCCGCCCCGGGAGTCGGCGGCGATCCGGTGCGGGGTGAGCGAGTCGAAGTGCGCCGCGTCCCCCGGGGCCAGCACATGCGCCGCCGCACCGAGCGTCAGCCGCAGCCGTCCCTTGAGGACGTAGAGCCACTCCTCGCCGGGATGCACCCGCACCAGCTCGCCCTGCGCGCGTTGCGGCACGTGCACCCGGAGCGCCTGCATGGCGCGGCCGGCGCCGCCCACGGTCCAGTACGTCCAGCCGCCGGCCTCCGAGGGCTCGGCGCGGTCCGCCCGGACGATGGGGTCCCGCTCCGGGGCGGTCTCGCCGAGCAGGTCGGATACCGTTGTTCCGTACGTCCGCGCGAGCGCCAGCAGCATCGGCAGCGAGGGCTGGCGCCGGCCGGTCTCCAGGCGGGACAGGTGCGCGGGCGACAGCCCGACCAGCCGGGCCGCCGTCTCCAGCGTGAGACCACTGCGTCGCCGCAGGTCACGCAGGCGCGGCGCGACGGTGGGGAGCTCGGCCGGCGGAACGCCGGGAGGCTCGTCGGGGAGCTCGGACATATCACCGGTATAGCGATATGCGGCCTGACGGGCAAAAGTTTTGCCTCAGAGGCAAAAGCCCGGCCCCCGACGAGGGGTCCCGTCCGGACTCCCCCAAGGGGTCCCGTCCGGAATCCCCCGAGGACCCCTCCGGAATTTCCCTGTCCGGCGTTCCGTGTCCGGCCCCCGGTCAGGACCGGTCCGCGTCCTCCGGGTACCACCGCAGTTCGACGGTGTTGCCGTCCGGGTCCTGTACGTAGATCGACTGGGCATCGCCGCGCGCGCCGTAGCGGCCGACCGGGCCCTCCAGGACGGTGAAGACGCCGGAGTCGATGACCTCCTGCCAGTCCAGCGGGTCCACGACCAGACAGATGTGGTCCACGTTGGTGGCCGGCGCCGCGCCCGCCTCGTCCTCGGGGTGGGTGATCAGGTCGATGATGGTGACGGGGTTGATCCGCACCGACGGGAACGGGGCCTTGCCGGCCCGCCACTCCTCGACCCGCACCGGTTCCAGTCCGAGCGGACCGCAGTAGAAGTCCAGTGCCCGCTCGATGTCCCGCACCTTGAGTACCAGGTGGTCGAAGTCCTTGACCCGCATGGAAAACCCTCCCTCTTGTTGTCGCGCACGGTGCTGACGGACCGTCCGTGGCACCGTCGGTCCGCTCACGCCCTCGGTGATCGTCCGCGCGCTCATCATGCCTGGTGGGGGCCGAAGGGGACATCGTGATTTTTCGGGCTTCCAGTTGGGGTGACCGTGTGAACTCCGGGGAAACATCCGCCCCTTGGGATTGACAGGGCCATGTCTACGCGCGTCATTCTGGGAGACATGAGAATCCCCCCACGGATTACCAGGATGGGCGCCGCGGGCGCCCTCGCATCGGCCCTTCTCCTCGGCGGGACCGCGGTCGCCGCCACCCCCGCCGGCCCGGCCGCCTCGCACGCCACGACGGCGTACGCAACGGCCGTGCACGTCAAGGACGTCGGCAGCACCTGCTACTCCAAGCTGCCCTCGCAGGCACATGACACCCTCGACCTGATCGCCAAGGGCGGCCCCTTCCCGTACCCGAAGGACGGGACGGTCTTCGACAACCGCGAGGGCGTCCTGCCGAAGCAGAACACCGGCTACTACCACGAGTACACGGTCATCACCCCGGGCTCGCCCGACCGCGGTGCCCGGCGCATCGTGGCCGGCGAGAAGAAGGACGAGGACTACTACACCGCCGACCACTACTCCACGTTCGAGCTGGTCGACCGCAACTGCTGAGACCGGCTCAGCCGGCGCACGGGGTCGCCCGAACGACCCTGACACCATCCGCCGCGGCGGTCGGGGTGCCTTGCGCACCCCGGCCGCCGCTTCGCCGTGCGCCCCCTCTGACCTCGCTCTTCTCGCATTTCTTGGCAGAAGGGGCGCGCGGGGCGCACCCCCCGAGAGAGGATTGTCGGTGGTTCCCGGTAGCGTTTCGGTGGAAACGAGGAGCGGGCGGGCATCGGCGGACAAGGGACCATGTGGGGTCAGCTGCTGCGGCACGCCCGGGAAAGTGCCGTATCCGCCATGGCCGGGCGGTCCGGCATGGTGTGTCGCAGACAAGGAAGGACGGCGAACTGCCGTGTATCGCTGGGAGATCACCCGGGCCGCACTGGCGCAGCGCGTATTCGCCATCGTTCGCAGCAAGACCTACGACGAGGCGAGCGCCACCGCCGACACCTTGCTGTCGGCCGGCATCACGACCCTGGAGATATCCCTGACCACCCCCTTCGCCCTGGAGGCGGTCACGACCCTGACGCGTGAGCTGGGTGAGGACGCGGTCATCGGCGCGGGCACGGTCCTTGACGCGATGTCGGCCCGGATGGCGGTCGACGCCGGCGCCCGCTTCCTGGTCTCGCCCAGCCTGGACCCCGAGGTCATCCGCACCGCCCACCGCTACGGTGTCCCGGTCTTCCCCGGCGTCTCGACGCCCACCGAAATGGTCCGCGCCCTGGAGCTCGGCGCGGACGCCCTCAAGCTCTTCCCCGCCTCGACCCACGACCCGTCCTGGCTCACGGAGGTCCGCGCGGCGCTGCCGCAGGCGCCGCTGCTGCCGACCGGCGGGGTGACGGTCGACAGCGCGCCCGAGTGGATCGCCGCCGGCGCGGTCGCCGTCGGCATGGGCGCCGCCCTCTCCGAAGGCGACCGCGACACCGTCGCCAAGCGCGCCGCCGAGCTCCTCGCCCGTCTCGCCGAAGCCACCCCGGACGGGGCGGCGGACGAGGAGAGTGTGTTGTACGGCGGCTGACGGGCCTCGCGGGCTGACGGGTCGCTGAGTTTGCGGCCTGCCGCCTACGGTCTGCCGCCTACGGCCTGACGGGCTGACGGTTCGCCGGACCGACGGGGCTGTGGTTGGCCGGGTCGCATCCCCCCGTACGGCAGGTCCGCCGCCCGTCCCGTTCCCCGGGCAGGGGCTTCACGCCGATCACCGGCTCTGCCAGGCTGAGCGCGCGATCACCCGACGAGGCGTCAGCCCCGCGCCCCGCAGCCCAAGGAGCCCCAGGAGACCCGATGAAGCGTGCCGTCACCCTCTCCGCCCTCGCCTGTCTGCTCGCCGTCACCGCGGCCGCCCCGGCGGCGTCCGGGGCCGCCCCGGCACGGAAGCCGGCCCCCGCCCACGGGCGGCAGGCGTCGGCGCTCGACACCGTGCCGCGGCGCGGGGTGCTGCGGGTGTGCACCACCGGCGACTACCGACCCTTCAGCTACCGCGACCCCGGCACCGGCAGCTACCGCGGTGTGGACATCGACATGGCCCGGGACCTCGCCCGGAGCCTGGACGCCGAGCCCCGTTACGTCCCGTCCACCTGGGCCGGCCTGGTCGGCGACCTGTCGGCCGGGCGCTGCGACATCGCCATGGGCGGCGTCTCGATCACCCTGGCCCGGGCCCGTTCGGTCGCCTTCAGCGAGCCCACCCGCACGGACGGCAAGACCCCGATCGTGCGCTGTGCGGACAAGGACAAGTACGGCACCCTGGAGCAGATCGACCGCCCCGGCACGACCGTCATCGTCAACCCGGGCGGTACCAATGAGGAGTTCGCCCGCGCCCACATCAAGCACGCGACCCTGAAGGTCCATCCGGACAACACCACGATCTTTCAAGAGATCATCGCGGGCCGCGCTGACGTGATGATGACCGACGCCAGCGAGACCCGCTATCAGGCGAAGCTCCACCCCGAACTCTGCTCGGTCCACCCCGACAAGCCCTTCACCTTCTCCGAGAAGGCCTATGCGCTGCCCCGGGGCGACCACGACTTCACGGCCTATGTGAACCAGTGGGTGCATCTGGCCACCCATGACGGCACCTACCGGAAGTACGAGAACGCCTGGATGGGGGAGTGATGACGGACACCGAGCGGGCGGGCGTCGACCGCGATCCCGCCGCGGCCTCCGATCACGACGCAGCCGCCGATCCCGCCGCGGCCTGCGATCCCGCCCCGGCCTTCGCTCTCGCGGCGGCCCAAAAGGGCCTGGACGAGCAGCCGTTCAGCAGGCTGCTGCGGGCACGGCTCACCGCGTTCGGGGACGGTGGGGCGACGCTGGAGCTGGACATCCGTGAGGAACTGCTGCAGCAGTACGGGTTCGTGCACGGCGGGGTGCTGTCGTACGCAGCCGACAACACCCTGACGTTCGCCGCGGCCACCGCCCTGGGCCCGGCCATCGTCACCGGCGGCTTCTCGATCCAGTACCTGCGGCCGGCGCGCGGCCGTACGCTCCGCGCCCGCGCCGACGTCGTGCACGCCGGCCGCCGGCAGGCCGTGTGCCGGTGCGATCTGACGGTGCTCGACGCGGACGGCACCGAGCGCCTGTGTGCGGTGGCGCAGGGCACGGTGCTGTCCCTCAACGGCCCGACAGGCGACGGCCCGACAGGCGACGGCCCGGCGGGCAGCGGACCGGCAGACGGCAGACCGGTGGACAACGGTCCGGCAGGTGACGGACCGGCCGGCAGCGGGCCGGCCGGCAACGCTCCGGCCGGCGGTGGCTGAGGAAAAGCGGGTGCGAAACGGGCATCCGGCGGGAAGGCTGGTCATCATGATCCTTCCCATCGACGGCGTCCTCAGGACGTTTCCGAGCCCCGCAGGCAGGCCAGCGTGACCGACTGGATCACCACCCCCGTGGAACCGCACCTCCTGCGCGGCGCCCTGGAGGTGGAGCGCACCGCGCACGGCGTGCTGCCGCACCGGCTGCCCGCGTGGGCCCGTCAGCAGTGGCCCGACGACTACCTCTCCATGGTCGAGTCCCAGCCCTCCGGCGTACGGCTGGTCTTCCGCACCCGCGCCACCACCGTCGAGCTGGACACGCTCCCCACGAAGACGGTCTACGAGGGCGCCCCGCCCCAGCCGGACGGCGCCTACGACCTGGTCGTGGACGGCCGGTTCACCGCCCGGGCCCGTGTCGCGGCCGGCAACGTCCGCACCATCGACATGGCCACCATGGCGATCGTCACCCGCCCCGGCCCGCCCGGCACCCTCCGGTTCACCGATCTGGCCGCCGGCGTGAAGGACATCGAGATCTGGCTGCCGCAGACGGAGACCACCGAGCTGATCGCGCTGCGCACCGACGCACCGGTCGAGCCCGCCCCGGACCGCGGCCGACGGGTCTGGCTGCACCACGGCAGCTCGATCAGCCACGGCTCCTCCGCCGAAGGGCCCACCGAGACCTGGCCGGCGCTGGCCGCCGCCCGCGGCAGGGTGGAGCTGATCAACCTCGGCTTCGGCGGCAACGCCCTGCTGGACCCGTTCACCGCCCGCGCCATGCGGGACACCCCCGCGGACCTGATCAGCGTCAAGATCGGCATCAATCTGGTCGGCCACGACCTGATGCGGCTGCGCGCCTTCGGGCCGGCGGTCCACGGCTTCCTCGACACGATCCGCGACGGGCACCCGACCGTGCCGCTGCTGGTCGTGTCGGCCGTCCTGTGCCCGGTCCACGAGGACACCCCCGGGCCCGGCGCGCCGGACTTCAGCTCGGGGACGCTGCGCTTCACGGCCCTCGGCGACCCCAAGGACCCCGGGCGCCTCACGCTGAACCGCATCCGGGACGAGCTGGCCCGGATCACCGCCGCGCGGGCGGTCGACGACCCGAACCTGCACTACCTCGACGGCCGTGTGCTCTACGGCGAGGCGGACCACGCCGAACTGCCGCTGCCCGACGCGCTCCACCCGGACCCGGCCGGTCATCGCCGTATCGGCGAGCGGTTCGCCGAGCGGGTCTTCGGGGACGGCGGTCCGTTCGCCGTCAGGGACGACTGACCGTGTGCCCGAGGACGTTGACGATCCGTCCGTCCGGGTCGCGGACGAAGAAGCGGCGTACGCCCCACTCCTCGTCCGCGAGGGGCCGGACGATGGTGGCGCCCGCGGCCCGCAGGGCGGCGTGCACCGCGTCCACGTCCTCGACCTCGATGCTGAGGTCGGGGATGACCGGAGCGGTCCGGTCCGCGGTCAGGAAGGTGAGCTGGGCGGTGGGGTTGGCCGGCGAGGCCAGTGTCATGACCCAGCCCTGGTTCATGACCTCCTCCAGGCCGAGCAACCCGTAGAAGTCGCGGTTCTCCTCAAGGGCGGTCGACCGGAGGTCGGGGACGACCCGGCGTACGGACATGGGAACTCCTCACAGCTGACGTGCTGACGTGCGGACGGGGGTGGCCGGTCAGGGGGTGGCGGGCGGTGGCTCGTGGTGCCGGACGGCGTCGAGGACGTCGCGCAGCACGGTGCGGTGGTCGTCCGGGCGGCGGACCAGCGCGAGTCGGGAGGGGGGCAGGCCGGTGACGGGGCGGGCGACGACGCCGGGACGCCGGTAGATCGCGGCGTTCCCGGCCGCCAGCAGGGCCACCCCCAGGCCCTCGGCCACCGCCTCGAAGGTCTCGTCCGCGTTGGCGACCACCCCGCCGATGCGCACCGGCCGGCCGCCCCGTTCGTCCACCGCGAGCCAGTGGTCCCGCAGCACCCCCGCGGATTCCGGCAGTGCCAGGAACGGGTCGTCGAGCAGCGCGGCGAACGGGATCTCGGCGGCCGCCGCGAGCCGGTGGCCGGCCGGCAGCGCCACCCACCGCGGTTCGGTCGCCACGACCTGCACGGCGAACGCCTCCTGCCCGGGGAACGGCAGCCACAGCAGCGCCAGGTCCGTCTCGCCGCCCGCGAGCCCGGCGCTGGCGTCCGCCAAGTCGATCTGCCGCACCTGGAGGCGCCAGTTGGGGCGGCGCTCGGCGAGCCGCGCGCGGATCGCGGGGAGCAGTCCGCGGCCGGTGCTCGTCGAGATGCCCAAGGTGAGCACGGCGGCCTCGGCGGCGGCCGCGTCGCTGACCGCACGCTGCGCCTCGTCCCAGAGCTGGACCAGCTCCCGGGCCCTGGGCAGCAGCGCGGCACCGGACGCGGTCAGCGTCACCGTGCGCCGGTCGCGGTCGAACAGCCTGACCCGCAGGCCGTCCTCCAGCTGCCGGATCTGCTTGCTCAGCCCCGGCTGGGAGATGAACAGCCGCTCGGCGGCCCGGGTGAAGTTCAACTCCTCGGCCGTGGCGACGAAGTAGCGCAGGTCCCGCAGATGAGCGTCCATAGCCATGGGTTATCAGAAACGGCCTTGGACGCGCAGGAAGTCGGGGACGGAAGATGGCTCCATGGACGCCGACCCTCCCCCCGGTCCCGTCGCCCTCGTCACCGGCGCCACCCGCGGCATCGGCCGCGAGGTGTGCCGGCAGCTGGCGGCGCGCGGGTACACGGTGCTGCTGACCGGACGCTCGCCGGGCGACGTGCGGCGGGCGGCCGGGGAGCTGCGCGGCGCTCCCGGGGCGGGCCGGGACGTCCGGCCGTTGCGCATGGACGTCACCGACGACGCCGGTGTGGCGGCGGCCGCGGCCGAGGTCGCCGAGCGCTTCGGCCGGCTGGACGTGCTGGTCAACAACGCCGCCATCGGCTACGACACCGGGCAGCGGGCCGTCACCGCCGATCTCGCGCGGGTGCGCGAGGTGGCCGAGACCAACCTCTACGGGCCGTGGCGCACCGCGATCGCGTTCGCCCCGCTGCTGCGCGCCTCGGACCATCCGCGGCTGGTCAACGTCTCCAGCGAGGCCGGCTCGCTGACCAACATGGGCGGCGGCACCCCCGCGTACACCGCGTCCAAGGCGGCGCTCAACGCGCTCACCCGGATGCTGGCCGCCGAGCTGCGGGCCGACGGCGTGCTGGTCAACGCGGTGTGCCCGGGCTGGGTGGCCACCGACATGGGCGGGCCGGGCGGCCGGCCGGTGACCGAGGGCGCGGCCGGTGTCGTGCACGCGGCGACCCTGCCGGACGACGGCCCGACGGGCGGCTTCTTCCGGGACGGCCGCCCGCTGCCCTGGTAGCCCGCCGCGGCCCTACGGTCGCCCCTCATGTCCGGACAATGTGACCTCCGGACTTCCCGTCAACTGTGCGGGCGGATACGCTCGCGAACGTGGGGAAACGCGATACGGAACAAGCCCTGGGCGCCGAGAGCCCCGTTCAGTTCAGCGTGGACCGGAGCAGTCCGGTCCCGCTGTATTTCCAGCTGTCGCAGCAGCTGGAGGCGGCGATCGAGACCGGCAAACTGGCGCCCGGCAGTCTGCTCGGCAACGAGATCGAGCTGGCCGGCCGGCTCGGGCTGTCCCGGCCCACGGTCCGCCAGGCCATCCAGTCACTGGTCGACAAGGGGCTGCTGGTGCGCCGCCGCGGCATCGGCACCCAGGTCGTGCACAGCCAGGTCAAGCGCCCGCTGGAGCTGAGCAGCCTCTACGACGACCTGGAGGCGGCCGGGCAGAAGCCGGCCACCCGGGTGCTGCTCAACACCACCACCGAGGCCGATGCCGAGGTCGCCGCGGCGCTGGGCATCGCCGAGGGCGCGGAGGTCGCGCTGGTCGAGCGGCTCCGGCTGACCCACGGCGAACCGGTCGCCCACCTGCGCAACCACCTCCCCGCCGGCCTGCTCAAGCTGGACACCGCCGAACTGGAGCAGACCGGGCTGTACCGCGTGATGCGGTCGGCCGGGATCACCCTGCACAGCGCCCGCCAGGCCGTCGGCGCCCGGGCCGCCACGGCGGAGGAGGGGCAGCGGCTCGACGAGCCCGAGGGCGCTCCGTTGCTCACCATGCAGCGGACGACCTTCGACGACACCGGACGCGCCGTGGAGTTCGGCTCGCACGTCTACCGGGCGTCGCGCTACGCCTTTGAGTTCCAGCTGCTCGTACGGCCGTGAGCGCGGCGGGCGGTCCGCAGGCGCGCCGCCGGAGCCGCCCAGGGCCGACGTTCGCCCGTCCATGTGCTTTCGTCAGAATGTTCTGACAAAGCATTGACGTGGCTCCGCGCGGGCCGTTACAACTCCTCCAGCCGCATTCCGGCGGCCGTGGAGAAAAGGCGGTTCCACGATGATCAGCGTGCGTACGACCGGCGTCCGGCGGCTCACCCTCCGCAGCGCCGCCGCTTTACTGACCACCGTCGCACTGGTCGCCGGGTGCAGCGCCACCGGCGGCCAGGACGCCAAGGACGAGGGGGCCGGCGGCACCCGCATGACCATCGGGATGGTCAGCCACGCCGGCGACGGCGACACCTTCTGGGACATCGTCCAGAACGGCGCCCAGCAGGCCGCCGCGAAGGACCACGTGAAGTTCCTCTACGCCCACGACAAGGAGGGCGGCCAGCAGGCCGAGCTGATCCAGTCCTACATCGACCAGAAGGTCGACGGGCTGATCGTCACCCTCGCCAAGCCGCAGGCCGTCAAGGCGGCCGTCCGCAAGGCCGAGGCCGCCGGCATCCCGGTGATCACCATCAACTCGGGCGGTGAGTTCTCCCGGGCGTACGGGGCGCTCACCCACATCGGGCAGGACGAGTCGGTGGCCGGCCGCGCGGTCGGCGAGGAGCTGAACCACCGGGGGGCGAAGAAGGTCCTCTGCGTCCTCCACGAGCAGGGCAACGTGTCGCTGGAGGACCGCTGTGCGGGCGTCCGCAAGGGCTTCCACGGGACCGTCGAGAACCTCAACGTCGACGGCACCAACGCCCCGGCCGCCCAGTCCTCGATCGAGGCCAAGCTGCAGTCCGACACATCGCTCGACTCGATCGTCACGCTCGGTGCACCGATCGCCGCGCTCTCGGTCAAGGCCAAGCGCGACGCCGGCAGCCACGCGCAGATCGCGACCTTCGACCTGAACGGCGCCGTGGTCAAGCTGCTCAAGGCCAAGGATGTCACCTTCGCCGTCGACCAGCAGCCCTACCTGCAGGGCTACGAGGCGGTCGACCTGCTCTGGCTGCACAAGACCAACGCGGACGTCCTCGGCGGCGGGAAGCCGGTGCTCACCGGGCCCGCACTGGTGACCCAGAAGGACGTACCCCAGCTGACCGAGTACACCGGGCGAGGCACCAGGTGAGAGCAGAGGGAAGACGGGACGACCCCATGAACCGGGACAGATCACCGGTCACGGATACTTGGCCGGTTGGCCCCGGCCGGCCGGCGCCGGAGTGCGGCACCGCACCCGCCCGGACCGGGCGGCCCACACAGCGAATACGACCGACGCAGCCGACACGGCGAGATCAGCGGGAAGGGCGAGTCCTCGTGGCAAGGGTTCGAAGAAGGGGACGCGTCGTGAGCGCCGTGCTGGCGGCGGTGCTCGGCGCCTCCCTGGCGGGATGCAGCAGCACCGGCGGCAAGCGCGCCGAGGAAGCGCGCGCCGCCAAGGCCGCCGGCGGCAAGGCCGCGGTGAACACCCCCAGGTGGACGTTTGCGATGGTCACCCACTCGGGAGACGGCGACACCTTCTGGGACATCGTGCAGAACGGCGCCCAGCAGGCCGCCCTCAAGGACAACATCAAGTTTGTCTACGGGCACGACGAGGAGGCCCAGCGGCAGAGCCAGCTGGTGCAGTCCTACATCGACCAGAAGGTCGACGGGCTGATCGTCTCCCTCGCCAAGCCCAACGCCATGAAGGACGTCGTCGAAAAGGCCGAGAAGGCCGGCATACCGGTGATCACCGTCAACTCCGGCGCCGAGGAGTCCAAGGCGTTCGGCGCGCTCACCCACATCGGGCAGGACGAGACGGTGGCCGGCGAGGCGGTCGGTGACGAGCTGAACCGGCGCGGCCGCAAGAAGGCCCTGTGCGTCCTGCACGAACAGGGCAACGTCGGCCACGAACAGCGCTGCGAGGGCGCCGCCAAGACGTTCAAGGGCAAGCTGGAGAAGCTCTACGTCGAGGGCACCAACATGCCCGATGTGCAGTCCTCCATCGAGTCCAAGCTCCAGGCCGACCCGTCCATCGACGCCGTGGTCACCCTCGGCGCGCCCTTCGCGCCCACCGCCGTCAAGGCCAGGGAACAGGCCGGCAGCAAGGCCGAGATCGACACCTTCGACCTCAACGCCCAGGTCGCGGCCGGCCTCAAGGACAACACCCTCGGCTTCGCCGTCGACCAGCAGCCCTACCTCCAGGGCTACGAGGCGGTCGACCTGCTCTGGCTGTACAAGTACAACTCCGACACCCTCGGCGGCGGGAAGCCGGTGCTCACCGGGCCCCAGGTGATCACCAAGAAGGACGCCGGCGCCCTGCAGGAGTACACGAAGCGGGGTACCCGATGACCGTCACCCTCAAGGCACCCGTCCAGGACGAACGGCTGCTGCACCGCTCCCTGGCCCGCCGGCTGATGGGCCGCCCCGAACTGGGCTCCGTCGTCGGCGCCGCCGCGGTCTTCGTCTTCTTCTCGATCGTCGCCGAGCCCTTCCTGCGGGCGTCCAGCCTCTCCACCGTGCTCTACGCCTCCTCGACCATCGGGATCATGGCCGTACCGGTGGCGCTGCTGATGATCGGCGGGGAATTCGACCTCTCGGCCGGCGTCATGGTCGTCAGCTCGGCGCTGATCTCGTCGATGTTCAGCTACCAGATGACCGCCAACACCTGGGTCGGCGTCGGGGTGTCCCTGCTGGTCACCCTCGCCATCGGGGCGTTCAACGGATTCCTGCTGACCCGCACCAAACTGCCCAGCTTCATCATCACGCTCGGCACCTTCTTCATGCTGACCGGCCTCAACCTCGGCTTCACCAAGCTGATCAGCGGCACCGTCTCGACGAAGTCCATCTCCGACATGGAGGGCTTCGCATCGGCCCGTACCCTCTTCGCGTCGCACCTGACCGTCGGCAGCGTCGACATCCAGGTCACCATCGTGTGGTGGATCGCGCTGGTCGCCGTGGCCACCTGGGTGCTGCTGCGCACCCGTGTCGGCAACTGGATCTTCGCGGTGGGCGGCAACGCCGACGCCGCGCGGGCGGTCGGCGTCCCGGTCACCAAGACCAAGATCGGCCTGTACATGGGCGTCGCCTTCGCCGCCTGGATCTCCGGCCAGCACCTGCTGTTCTCCTACGACGCGATCCAGTCCGGCGACGGCGTCGGCAACGAATTCCTCTACATCATCGCCGCGGCGGTCGGCGGCTGCCTGATGACCGGCGGCTTCGGCTCGGCGATCGGCGCCGCCGTCGGCGCCTTCATCTTCGGCATGGCCAGCAAGGGCATCGTCTACGCGCAGTGGAATCCGGACTGGTACAAGTTCTTCCTCGGCGCGATGCTGCTGCTCGCCACACTCCTGAACGCATGGGTCCGCAAGCGGGCGGAGGACAAGGCATGACAGCGCTGGTCGAGCTGACCGACGTCAGCAAGTACTACGGCAACGTCCGGGCACTGGAGGGCGTGTCCCTGGAGGTGCACGCGGGGGAGATCACCTGCGTGCTCGGCGACAACGGCGCCGGCAAGTCCACCCTCATCAAGATCATCGCCGGACTGCACCGGCACGACCGCGGCACCTTCACCATCGAGGGCGAGGAGACCAGCCTGGCCTCCCCGCGCGAGGCCCTCGACCGCGGCATCGCCACCGTCTACCAGGACCTCGCCGTCGTCCCCCTCATGCCGGTCTGGCGCAACTTCTTCCTCGGCTCCGAGCCGACCACCGGCGTGGGCCCCTTCAAGCGCCTCGACGTCCGCACGATGCGCGAGACCACCCGCAGCGAGCTGCTTCGGATGGGCATCGACCTGCGTGACGTCGACCAGCCCATCGGCACCCTCTCGGGCGGCGAACGGCAGTGCGTGGCCATCGCCCGTGCCGTCTACTTCGGCGCCAAGGTCCTGGTCCTGGACGAGCCGACGGCGGCACTCGGCGTCAAGCAGTCCGGCGTCGTCCTCAAGTACGTCGCGGCCGCCCGGGACGCCGGCCTCGGCGTGGTGTTGATCACGCACAACCCGCACCACGCCTACCTCGTCGGCGACCGCTTCGTCCTCCTCAAGCGCGGCACGATGGCCGGCAGCCACACCAAGCAGGAGATCGCCCTGGAGGAGCTGACCCGTCAAATGGCGGGCGGCAGCGAACTGGAACAACTCAGTCACGAGCTGGCCCGCACCGCCACCCCGGATTTCCCCGGCGGCCACCGGCCCGACTGAGCAGGTCAGCAGGGTGCCGCGCCCCGCACCGGCCGCCCGGCCGCGCGGGGCGCGGCGCTGCCGGTCGCGGTGCGCCGGACGCCGCCGGTGATGCACAATCGCACCTGACCCGCACGCCGAGGCCCCGGCCTCCCGAGACCCCCTAGGGACGAGACGACTCTTGCGAGCACGCAGCCACCGCATGGGGGAACCACCCACGCCCGTCCGGCACCGGGGGAGCAACGGCGAAGAGGTGGGTCGATGAGCATGTACCGGGACCGGGTGCACCGGGGATCGGCCAGGGCCACCGTGCTGCGCACGGTCGGCACCCGTGAGCGGCGCTCCCACCTGACCGCCCCGCGCGTGCCCACGGTGGGTATCGACATCGGCGGCACCAAGGTCATGGCGGGCGTGGTCGACGCGGACGGCACCATCCTGGAGAAGGTCCGTACCGAGACCCCGGACAAGTCCAAGAGCCCCAAGGTCGTCGAGGACACCATCACCGAGCTGGTGCTCGACCTCTCCGACCGGCACGACGTGCACGCGGTCGGCATCGGGGCGGCCGGCTGGGTCGACGCGGACCGCTCCAAGGTCCTCTTCGCCCCGCACCTGAACTGGCGCAACGAACCGCTGCGCGACCGCCTCGCGGGCCGCCTGGCGGTCCCCGTGATGGTCGACAACGACGCCAACACCGCCGCCTGGGCGGAATGGCGGTTCGGCGCCGGCCGCGGCGAGGACCACCTCGTCATGATCACGCTGGGCACCGGTATCGGCGGCGCGATCCTGGAGGACGGCGCCGTCAAGCGCGGCAAATACGGGGTCGCGGGTGAATTCGGTCATATGCAGGTCGTGCCCGGCGGCCACCGCTGCCCGTGCGGCAACCGCGGCTGCTGGGAGCAGTACAGCTCCGGCAACGCCCTGGTCCGCGAGGCCCGCGAGCTGGCCGCGGCCGACTCCCCGGTCGCGTACAACATCATCGAGCGGGTCGGCGGCCGGATCGGCGACATCACCGGGCCGCTGATCACCGAGCTCGCCCGTGAGGGCGATGCGATGTGCGTCGAGCTCCTCCAGGACATCGGCCAGTGGCTCGGCGTCGGCATCGCCAACCTCGCCGCCGCCCTCGACCCGTCCTGCTTCGTCATCGGCGGCGGCGTCAGCGCCGCCGACGACCTGCTGATCGCCCCGGCCCGGGACGCCTTCCGGCGCCACCTCACCGGCCGCGGCTACCGCCCCGAAGCCACCATCGCCAAGGCCCAGTTGGGCCCCGAGGCGGGCATGGTGGGCGCCGCGGACCTCGCCCGCCTGATCGCCCGCCGCTTCCGCCGTGCCAACCGCCGCCGGGTCGAGCGCTACGAGCGCTATGAACGGGCCGGCCGCCGATGACCGAAACCGAAGCCCCCACCATGCGCGACGACCACCACACCGCCCTGCCGCCCCGGGCCAAGCGCCGCCGCCCCGTGCTGACGGCGCTGATCGTCTTCCTGCTGATTGCGATCCCGGCCGGCTACATCGTCATCTCCGCCGAGCAGAGCCGCGACAGCGGCGAGGGCAAGGAGGCCGAGGCCGCCGCCACCGGCCTGACCAACGCCTTCCCCTCCAAGGTCCAGCAGCGGATCTACAACGTCCCGGTACCGATCGGCTCGACCCCGGTCTACTACTACGAGACCAACTCCTGGGAAACCAGCTCGCTGTTCGTCCAGTTCCGGACCAACGAGTGGGGCCTGGAGCACTACCTCGCGGCCGTCGGCACCAGCACCGCCGCGCTCAAGAAGGACCACAGGACCATCCCGCCGGACCAGGCGGCGAAGGTCGGCTGGGACTTCAGCGTCGACTGGCCCTGGGCGGGCACCACGACCACCAGCCGCGGCCCGCATCCGTCGCAGCGCATCATGGTCAGCTACGACGAGCCGGGACACCCCGTGGTGTACACGGTGTCGACGGTCAAGTTCTGACCGCCGCGGTCTCGTGGGATGCTGATGCGTTCTCGCGTTCCAGCAGCGTGACCGTGACGCCGAGCGCGATCTGGCGCTCGCCGACAGGTATGAATCCGCGCCGAAGATAGAGCGCGACCGCGGGCAGGTTGGCGGTTCCGGTGGAGACGACGGTCAGTTCCGCCGGCTCGATCGAGTCCAGAGCGTCGAGCAGGGCCGTTGCGACGCCGCGGCGATGCGCGACGGGATGGACCACGAGGCGGCAGATCTCCAGAGCACCGTTCGGCAAGCGGGTCCATGCGACCGCTCCGACAAGTCCCGCCCCCTCGCGAACCCCGAGGAAGGACTCGTCACATGCGCGCAACTGCTCCAGGGACTCGTGCAGGGGCGGGATGCCGTCGAAGCCGATGAGCCGGGCTTCGACCGCGTAGGCCGCCCGCTGAAGGTCCCACAGATGACGCAGGGTGTCGGGATCGGACAGGTCGAGCCGCACCGGTTCGGCGAAGGGCCCGGGGGATTCGGGGGCGGCGGGGCGTTGGCCGGTCATGCGGTGATCCTCTCAGAACGCTCGACCAGGACGCCGTTCTCGAACCGGGCGCCCGCACGGACCAGGGGCACCACGGTGGTTGGCGGAGGCCACGCCGCAGAAACACAACCACTGCAAGAGCTCGTAGCGCCATCGGTGAGATGACCGATGTGCGGTGGGCGGGTGCCCGGCCATAGTCCTCGAAAGATCGTTCGCGGGTGGCTGTCGTGCACCCGCCGCCTTTCGAAAGGACTCCTTCTGTGGACACGTACGCGGACCTGATATTTCTCGGCGGGCGGGTGGTCACGGTGGATGCGCGGTTCACCGTCGCCTCGGCCCTGGCGGTGACCGGAGGCCTCATCAGTGCCGTGGGAAGTCGGGACGACATCGCGCCGCTCGTCGGCCCGGGAACCCGCGTCATCGACCTGCGCGGGGCGACGCTGCTTCCCGGCATCAACGATTCCCATCTCCACGGATGCGCCTTCGGGATGGCCAGCCCGCCGCTCTCCCTCGACCTCGGTCACCCCGCCGTCTCCTCCCTCGCGGACGTGGCCGCGGCGGTACGGCAGGCCGTCGGGCGGGCCCCGGACGGGCAGTGGATCACCGGCCACGGCTGGGACACCGGTTACCTCGACGAATGCGTCACCGATCCCTCCCGGCAGCCCTCGCGGCACGACCTCGACACCGTGAGCCGGGACCACCCGGTCGTCCTGTACTCCTTCTCCGGCCACGCCACGTGGGTCAACTCCAAGGCGCTGGAGCTCATCGGCATCGACCGGTACACCGTCGCACCACCCGGCGGGGCCATCGTCACGGACGGCGCCGGGGAGCCGACCGGGCTGCTGCACGAGGGGGCCCAGGCCCTCGTCCAGAATGTCCTGCCGCCGCTCGGCCGGCAGGAGCGGACCGACGCCATCCGGTCGACCCTCGCCACCCTCGCCCGGCTCGGCGTGACCAGCTACACCGAGCCCGGACTCGGCCCCGGCGGCGACGGCATCATGCGGGGCGCCCTCGGCCGGCAGACCCTCGACGTCTACCACCAACTCCTGGCCGACGGCGAACTGACCGCCCGCGTCGGCGTCCTGCTCCTGCCCACCGGCATGACGAGTACCGCTGAGGAGTTCGCCCGTACGCTCAACGCCCTCGGAAGGACCACCGCCGATCCGCGCCGCCTGGCGATCCACGGCGTCAAAATATTCGCCGACGGCATCGTCCCCAACAAGACGGCCTGGATGCACGAGCCGTACGTCGGCGGCGGCAGCGGTTGCCTGTGCGTCGGCGGCGGGACCGACACCGAGCGGATCACCGAGATCGACGCCATGATCCGGCATGCCCACGCCGCCGGGCACCAAATCGGCGTGCACGTCACCGGCGACCGGGCCATCGACACCGTGGCGGACGCCTTCGCCGCGGCCATGGCCGCACACCCGCGTCCCGACGCCCGCCACTACCTCATCCACGGCGACTTCCTCACCCCGCACAGCATGAAGGTGCTGGCCGCACATGGCTTCGGCGTCAACATGAACCCCACCATCAAATGGACCGTCGCCGACATGGAGGAGGACTTCGTCGGCGCCCAACGTGCCGCGTACGCATGGCCCTACCGCGATGCCCTCGACGCCGGCGTGCGGGTCGCCAGCGGATCCGACGCCCCCGTCACCCACCCGGACTGGCGCCAGGGCATCGCCACCATGATGCTCCGCGAGTCGAAGGCCACCGGCCGGGTCAGCGGCCCCGAACAGCGCATCGGCTTGGCCGAAGCGGTCCGCACGTACACCATCGACGCGGCCTGGCAGGACTTCGCCGACGACTGGAAGGGCTCCCTGGAGCCCGGCAAGGTCGCCGACCTCTGTGTGCTCGACGGGGATCTGCTCGCCGCCGACCCCCACGACATCCCGGAGATGCCCGTCGTCCTGACCGTCATGGACGGGCAGGTCGTGCACGACACCCTCCGCGATTGACCTACCCCCTGCACATGATCATCCTTGGGGGATGGCAGCCAACCGGAGCACGGCAGACATCCTGGACGCGGCCGTGCACGTCCGCCAGGCCGCCAGAAGCGCCACGAGCGGCACGGCCGGCCTCGACGCGGTCCTGGCGGCGCTGTCGGAGGTCATGGCCTACGACCATGCCTCCCTGACCCGGTGGGACCCGCTGCGCCGGCGCCACACCACCCTGGCCGGAAGCTACCCGGACGACGCCACCACCTATATCGAGACCCGCCTCCACCACGACCCGGTCTTCCCGGTCCTCCACAGCCCGGCCCGAGGCGGTCTCTGGCTCAGGGAGGTTCCCAGGCACCTCCTGGCAGCCTCACCGGGCTTTCTGGAGGTGCTGTCCCCCCTCGGCATCCAGGACGGGGTGGCCCAGTGCCTGTTCGACGCCGACGGCCGGTACGTCGGCATGCTGAACGTCAGCACCCGCCGACCGCGGCGCACACCCGACCCGGCACGCGCCGTGGTCACCCTCCTCACCGAGTCCCTCGCCGCTGCCGTCGCCCCGCGCACCACCCCGCGACCCCAGGAGGCCGCCACGGACCACGCCGCCACCGATCCGCAGCGCATGGACCCGCGGCGGCCGGGCGGCCTCTCACCACGGGAACTCCAGGTACTGGCCGAACTGACCACCGGTCGCACCAACCGCGAGATCGCCGAACGCCTCTACATCACCCCGCGCACCGTCGCCACCCACATCGAGCACATCCTCACCAAGCTCGACCTCCCCAACCGCGCGGCCGCCGCCGCCCGAGCCGCCACGTGGGGAATCGAACCTTCCCCCTGACCCGAATCCGTCGGCGTCCCGCCCGAACGCCTCAAAACCACGGCCTCTGGCCGGCGCCTCCCGACCGGCAACTTCCAGGGAGGCGGGAGCGCTCGGGGAGGCCCGCCGGTCAGGGAGCGTCGGAGCCCGGGGCGCTGTCGCGGCGTAGTTGATGCCGGTCGACCTTGCCGTTGGCGTTGCGGGGGAGGGCCGGGAGGTGGTGGACGGCATCGATGGTGATGCCGCGCGGCAGGCGGGTGGCGCAGTGGCGTTTGAGGGTGAGCAGTGTGGGCGGGGTCGTGGTGGCCGGGACGATGAAGGCGGTCAGCCGGGTGTCGAGGGCGGAGCGGGTGACCAGGGCCGCGGCCTCCGAGACATGGGGGTGGGAGGAGAGGGCCGCCTCGATCTCGGTCAGATGCATCCGGATGCCGTGGATCTTCACGGTGTCGTCGAGGCGGCCGAGGTAGATGAGGTCGCCGTTCTCGGCGAGGCGTACGCGGTCACCGGTGCGGTACCAGCCCTGGTGCGGTGGCCGGTTCCAGTAGCCGAGCATGACGGTGGGGCCGGCGACGGCGAGCTCGTTGTCGGGGGCGAGGATCCTGACGTCGTTGCCGCAGGTGGGGCGGCCGATGGGCGTGGGGATCGGCGGGGCCGTCGCGTCGGGTGGCGGGAGTTCGTAGGCGGTGCAGACGTTGGTTTCCGTGGGGCCGTAGAGGTTCAGGAAGCGTTTGCCCGGCCAGTGCCGGCGTAGCCGGTGGAGGTCGTCGGGCGGGAAGACTTCGCCGGCGAAAAGAACCGCACGCAGTTCCGGCAGCGGCCGGTCCAGGAGGCCGCCGGCGCGCATCATCAGCTGGAGGGCGGAGGGGACCGAGTACCAGACGGTGAGCTGCCGGTGATCGAGCAGCTCGGTCAGCGCCCGGGGCGCGTAGGCGAGGTCGGCGGGGATGAGGTGGACCGAGGCTCCGGCGGCGAAGGCGGTGTAGAGATCCAGGACGGAGAGGTCGAAGTTGAGGGGGGCGTGGTTCGCGAAGCGGTCGGACGGGGCGGCGTGGAGCGTGTCGACGGCCCAGTCGACGAAGGCCAAGGCGTTGCGGTGGCTGAGGCAGACGCCTTTGGGGCGGCCGGTGGAGCCCGAGGTGTAGAGGATGTACGCCGGGGAGTCGGGTGACAGACGGGGGCGCGGAGCATTGTGGGAGGGCGTGGCGGCCGGGGTGTGGTGCGGTTCGGCCGGGTGGTCGAGGAGGAGTGCGGTGCCGGGCCGGGTGACGGCCGGGGCGCGGTCCGCGGTGGTGATGACGGCGGCCGGAGCGCAGTCCTCGATGATCTGTGCGGCGCGGTGCGCCGGGTTGAGCGGGTCGATGGGAACGTAGACGGCGCCGAGGCGAAGGACGGCCTGGGTGGCGGCGACGGCCCGCACGGTCTTGTCGGTCCAGAGGGCCACCCGGTCACCCGCCGCGACTCCGATGTGGTGCAGCTCGGCCGCCAACTGGTCTGCCGCCACGTCGAGTTGGGCGTACGTGAGGGTGGTGACGGGGTCGGCGACGGCCGGTGCGCCGGGGGTGCGGCGGGCCGCGCGGGTCACCAGGTCGTGGAGAAGGGGGGAGCGGGTCACAGGCCGAGCCCCTTGGCGATCAGCTCGCGCTGGATGTCGGAGGTGCCGGAGAAGGTACGGGCCGGCAGCGCGTCGCTCAGGGCGCGCGCGATGTCCGTACGGGTGGAGAAGGACGAGCCGCCGAAGAGCTGCGTGGCGTCGAGGGCGGTCTGGATGGCGCTCTCGGCGGTGTGGAGCTTGCTCAGTGCGATGTCGAGCGGGGTGTGCTCGCCGCGGTCCAGGAGCCAGCAGGTGCGGTAGAGCAGGAGCCGGGCGGTCTCCAGGCGGAGCTTCATGTCCGCGATGCGGTGGGCGACGGCCTGGTGGGCGGCGAGGGGTTGCCCGAACTGCTCGCGGGCCGCGGCGTGTTGGACGGACTCCTCGATGAGGCGGGACATCTGTCCCAGGTACGCGGCGAACAGGCAGCTGCGCTCCCAGCGCATGGAGGACTGGAAGAGGGCGGCGCCCTGCCCCGGCCGTCCGACGACGCGGGTGGCGGGCACGGGCGCGTCGGTGAAGGTGACGGTGGCTGCCGGGCAGGTGGTGAGGGCCGGCTTGTCGAAGGGGTCGCCGACGGTGACGCCGGGGGTGTCGCGGTCGACGGCGAAGCAGGTGACGCCGAGGAAGCCGAACGCCGGGTCGGTGACCGCGTAGACGAGCAGGAGATCGGCGACGGGGGCGTTGCTGACGAAGGACTTGGTGCCGTTGAGGAGGTAGTGGTCGCCGTGCCGCTCGGCCGTGGTGCGCAGGGCGGTGACGTCCGAGCCGGCCCCCTCCTCGGTGATCGCGTTGGCGCCGATCGCGGTGCCGTCGGCCAGGCGCGGTACGAGCTCCTCGCGCAGGGCGTCATGGCCGTGCTCGGCGATCGGCATGACCGTGGCGAAGAGATGGGCCAGCACGGAGAACAGCAGGCCCATGTCCGGGCAGCCGCGCCCGGCCGCCTCAACGGCGCGAGCGGTGGTCACGGCGTCGTACCCGCGCCCGCCCAGTTCTTCGGGAACCGACAGGCCGGTGAGGCCGAGCTCGGCACAGGCGCGCCAGTGGTCGCGGACGGCGGCGGGCGTGCACGAAGCGGTGCCGCCGAGTGCGCGGGCGCCGGCCAGCACACTGTCGTACACGGCCTGCTGGCGGTCGGTCCAGGAGAAGTCCATGGGCGGGCCCTTCAGGGAGGCGGGAGGATCAGCGGTAGTGGGAGATGACGTGCTCGCCGAAGAGCCGCAGCTGCTTCTTCGTCTCCTCCAGCGGCATCAGCCCCTGCTCCACGTACAGGCCGAACCAGCTCAGTTCGCCGTCGTTGCCGTAGCAGGAGGCGACCTCGGCGACCTGACTGCGGACCTGCTCGGGGGTACCGCCGAGCGCGTACCGCGAGTCGAACATCCGCTGTACGGTCCATTCGCTCTTCGGCAGCATCTGGCCGGGGTACTTCTCGTCGTCGTCGGCCAGCCGGAACGCCTCCCAGAAGCCGAAGTCGCCGAGGTACTCGTTGAAGGCGGCGTAGGTGGTGCGTTCGGTGATGTCGTACAGCTCCTCCGGCGTGTCCGCGAAGTGGAGGGAACGCATGGCGCCGACACCCTCGCCCAGCTTCAGGTCGCGGCCGTGCTCGGCGGCGGTCTGCTGGTAGGCGCGACACAGGTCGACGAACTTCTCGGGCCGCGGGCCGAGGATCCAGGGCGTGATGTTCTCGCGGGCGGTGTAGCGGATGGTCTTCTCACTGAGGGAGAACGGCTGCATCAGCGGCGGGTGCGGCTGCTGGTAGGGGGCCGGGACGACCGAGACACGGCGGATGACGCCGTTCTCGTCCAGCTCGCCGGGGGCGCCGTACTTCTTGGTCCACTCCTGGGCCGGCCAGCGGGTGATGCCCTGCTCGTAAGGGAAGGGCACCTGGTAGTACTGGCCGTTGTAGTCGATCGTCTCCTGCGTCCAGGCCATCTTGACGATCTTCATGTACTCCTCGTACACGCTGCGGTTGTGATCGTCGGTCGCCGAGCCGTCCATCGGGGCGCCGCGTACGCGGGTGTGCTGCCCCATCACGTTGAGCCAGCGGTCCTGGAAGCCGCGGGCGAATCCGGCGTAGATGCGCCCCTTGGTGAGGTGGTCCAGCATCGCCAACTCCTCGGCGACGCGCAGCGGGTCCCAGGAGGGCAGTACGAGGCCGAGCGGGCTGAACTTGATGCGCTCGGTGCGGGCGGCGAGGTCCGCGTAGAGCAGCAGCGGGGCGACGGAGAGCTCGAAGCCCTCTGAGTGGAAGTGGTGTTCGGTGGTGGAGAGGACGTCGAAGCCGATCTCGTCCGCGAGCTGGGCGATCTCGCGGACCTCGGTGAGCATCTCCTGGTACTTCTCGTTGTTGCGGCCGATGGGGCGCAGGCGCTCGCGCTCCTCGAAGGTGGCGGGGACGGTGGGGGTGATGAAGAGGAGGAACTTCATGGCGTTTTGCTTTCCCTGGGTCTTGGTGGACTTCGGCCTGTTGGCCGCAGGTTTCGGCTCCGCCGGCTGAGTTGTTCAGGGACGGTTCGGTTACGGGACGACGGTGGTCGCGGTCATCAGGAACTCCGCGAGATGGCCGTCATGGGGGAGACCGGGTACGTAGGTGCTGGTGGGTCGGGTGCCGAGGAAGACGTTGCGGATGGTGGGGTCGCTGACGGCCGCGGCGACCAGGGCGGCGTCGTCGGTCAGCGTCATCAGCGCCAGGCTGTGCCGCAGCGGCCCGAGACCGTCGCGGCGGTTCCAGGGCGCCACCCATACGCAGGGGAACGGCATCTCGGCACCGAGCACGGGGTCCCGCGGGTCGGTGACGAGGTGGAGGGCGGGGCGCAGCGCGGCGCTGCCGTCGCCCAGGTCGGCGACCAGGCCGTCCGCTCCGAGCAGCGCTTCGGCTCCCGCTGCCCGCCGTGCGAGGTGGTCGCGCAGCGCGTGGGCGCGGGCGAGCGGGGTGACGGGCAGGACCGCCTCGGGGTCTTCGGGCCGCCGGACCGGGAGCCGGGCGAGCCGGGCTGCCAGTGCCTCGGCCACCGGGCGGGGGTCTCCCTCGACGAGCAGTGCGGTGGCGTTCACACACCCGAGCCCACCGCCGGAGGTGAGGGACTCCTCGATGACGTCCAAGTGGCCGCGCCAGTCGGCGCCTTCGGAAAGGAGGATCTTGGAGCGGCCGGGGCCCTGGACGAAGACCGAGGTGTCCGCGCCGTAGCGGCGTACGACGTCATCGCCGCCGAAGACGACGGACCGGTCGGCCGCCGCCACCAGTGCGTCCCCGACCTCGTGGCCGCCGGGGACCAGTGCGCAGTGCGCGGGGTCCAGGCCGGCCGCGCGCAGGGCGTGGACCAACCGGGCCGGGGTGAACGGATCGCGGCGTGAGGGACGTACCGCGACCCGGTAGCCGAGGGCGAGGGCGGTGAGCCATTCGAGGTGCGGCCCGGGGTGGTTGCCGGGTGCGAGGACGGCGAGGACGTCGCCCCTCCGGGTCCAGACGGCGCCCGGGGCCGTGGCGGAGGCCTCGCCCGCCCCCGGGTAGCGGGCCGCCACCGCCGTCGGCCGCTGGCCGGCCGCGCCGTCCGCGATGGCCGCGGCGCCGGTTGCGAAGAGGTGGAGCGCGGCACGGGGGGTGGCCAGCGGCAGTCCGGCCGTCCGGGCCACGGCGTGGCAGTAGTCCTCCGGGCCCTCGCCGTCCAGGGTGGCGGTGGCGAAGAGGCGGCCCGCGGCGGCGATCACCTCTCGTGTCCCGTCGGCCGAGGGGGCATCGGCCCGGCGCATCTCCTCGATGGTGCGGGCCACGGCCAGCCGTGGCACCCTCGCCAGGTCGGCGAAGGGGCGGCCCGCGACATCGGATACGGCCTCGCGGCGGTGGGGCGCGTAACTCCCGGACGCCACAAGGGCGTTGAGGGTGCGCGGCGCCGGGGCGGTGGTGGCGGGCATGCTCAGTACACGCCCTCGATGATCTCGCCCTCGGCCTCGGCGTACGGCGCGACATCGGCGACCGCGTCGGCCGGATGGCCGGGCACCGGGGCGACACGGGTCGCGAGGTCCCGTTCGAGGTTGTTGGGGAGCAGGGTCTCGCGAGTGAGGGTGTGCGCGAGGACCCGCCCGCGGGCCCCGTACGGCACGGCTCCGCGGCCGGCGGCGGGGTCCACGATCTCCATGAGGAAGCCGGTGTAGCAGGGAACGAAGACCGCGCTGCCGTCGTCGTACGAGCCGTCCGCCGGCGCGTCCGCGGCAGTGGGGACGTACTCCGGTGAGACGCCGGTGATGGTGTTCCCGTACGCACCGCGCAGCTTCACGTGGGGGAAGACCTCATGACGCAGGATGTCCCGGGTGTCACGGTCCATCGATGCCCCGCTCCACAAGATGGTGTGGACGCTGCGGTTGATCAGCTCCACCGCGCGCGGCGACTGTGCGAGCACCTCCAGCAGCGGCGGGGTGCAGAACATCACGTCGATGGTCTGGGTCGTCAGCAGGTCCATGGTCTGGGAGACCAGGTGCTCGATGTAGTGCTGGGCCTCCTTGTTCCGGCCGGTGCGCATCAGCTCCTTGACCCAGCGCGGGTCGAGGTCGATGTGCAGCGGAACGGCCGACCGCAGCGAGGTCAGTTCCCGCAGGACATGACCCACGGCATGCGGCCCGGTCGGGGCGATCAGCAACCAGTTGCCGCCCTGCGGGACCTGCTCACGGTCCAGGAACGAGGACCACCAGCCGGCCTGCCGGCGGAACTCGTGGAAGTCGACGATGCGGCGCGGCCGGCCGGTGGTGCCGCCGGTCTCGAAGACCCGCATGGGCCCGGCGCCGGCGAGGCCCTTGGGTACGAGGTCGCCGACCGGGACCGTACGGATCTCGTCGGTGACGTCGGGCAGCAGCGCCAGATCGGCGAGCGTGGTGACGTCCTTGCGCGGGTCGAAGGAGAAGGTGCGGGCCTTCTCCAGCCAGAAACGGGAGCCGGTGTCCGGACCGAAGTGCCAGTCCATCGCCGCCTGGACCAGGTCGTCGGCGCGGAAGCCGGGGCCGTCGGAGGTGACGAGCGGGGTGGGGGTGCGGGTGTCCATCACGGTGTCCTTCAGGGTGTCCGGCGGAAAAGGGGGCGGCGGCTCAGACGGAGGCGCCGAGGTCGGCGAGAAGGGCGGCGATCACGGGCCCCGGGTCACGCTCCGCGAAGAAGTGGCCGCCGGGCGGGTCGGAGTACAGGTGCCGGCGGTACGTGCCGGGCGCTGCCTGCGCGGACCAGGCCGCCAGTCCCTCCGGGGTGGTCAGCGGGTCCTGGGCACAGCCGAAGACCGATACCCGGCAGCCCAGCGGCGGGGCGGGGGCGGGCCGGTAGCCCTCGGCCATGGTGATATCGGCGCGCAGGGCCCGGACGAGCAGCGGCGCCAGCTCGTGGTGCTCCAGCATGGGGCGCGGAATCGCGCCGAACGCGCCGACGCGCGACCAGAGTTCCTCGGGCGGCAGGTCGGCGAAGAACGGAAGCCGGCGCGGCGCCCAGGGCGCGTCGTAGGCGGCGATGGCCAGGGCGTACGGCGCCGTGCCCCAGCGGTCACGCCAGGCGCGGGCGAGGGCGAAGGCGAGGCAGCCGCCCAGGCTGTAGCCGAAGAGGACCAGCCGGCCGGCCCGCCGGGGGCCCGGCAGTTCGGTGCACAGCTTGTCGGTGACGTAGGCCAGGTCGGTGTGCACTGGCTCGTCGCCGCGCAGGAGCCCATGGCCGGGCAGGTCGACCGCCAACAGCCGGACGTCCGCGGGAAGGTGCGGGACCCATCCCTCGTAGGTCTGCGGAGTGCCGCCGGCATAGGGCAGGCACACCAGCGTCGTGGTCGCGTGGTCGTCCCCGGCCAGCGGCCGCGACCAGGGCCGCTCCGGTCTCGCCCCCGGCATCAGAAGAGTGGCGCGGCGGCCGGGGCACGCAGCGAGCCGAGGTGCGGGTGCCAGAGGTGGTCCGGGTTGTTCTCCACGGTCTCGATGACCTCGCGCATGGCGGCCAGGACCGGCGGCCGGTCGGTGTTGTAGACGTTGCCCTGGAGCAGCCGCAGCACATCCAGCCGGTAGCGGGGGTCCTGGACGAAGGCGGTGAACAGGATGTTGAGGCGGTAGTAGATGGTGATGAAGGTGTACCAATTGGTCAGCCCGCGGCGTTGCGCGGCCTCGTACTGCGCGAACCGCGGCCGGCGGAAGTCCCCGGCCTCGGCGGCGGTGAGCACGTCCTTGCACAGCAGTCGGGCGCCGTGCATCGCGATGCCCACGCCGCTGGAGAAGATCGGGTCGACGAAGCGGGCGGCGTCGCCGACCATCGCCCAGCCGTCGCCGGTGATCTGCCGCATGGCGTAGCTGAAGTCGCCGTCCACCTTCAGCGGGCGGACGGGGGTGCAGGCGCGGAGCGCCGCGGCCAGTTCGGGCCGTTGCTCCAGCGCTCCCCAGAAGAACTGCTCCCGGTCGCCGCCGGCGTTCCGCAGCCGGCTCTTGCGGGAGACCACACCGACGCTGGTGACGGTGTCGGTGATGGGGATCTGCCACACCCAGCTGTCCTCTGCGGGCAGGAAGTGGACGAAGAGGTAGCCGGCGAGCTCGTCGCGCTGGGCGACGCCGCCGCGGTCCAGGCCGCTGAACCAGCCGTGCACCGCGTACTGGTCGAATGTCGGGTCGGTGACCTTCAGGCCCAGCTGGCGGCCCAGGACGGTGCCGCGTCCGCTGGCGTCGATCACCATGCGTACGGTGGCCTCGTGCTCGCCGCCACCGGAGGTGTGGACGATGCGCGGATGGTCGCCCTCGAAGTCCACCCGGCGGACGCGGGCCCCCTCGAAGACCTTGGCGCCGAGGCTGCCGCTGTGCTCCAGCAGCAGCTGGTCGAACCGGCCGCGGTCGACGTGGTAGGTGTAGGTCTGGTTCCCCCAGAGTTCCTCGTCCTCGGCGAAGGCCAGATCGGCAACGTCGAAGGCGTCACTGGCGCGGACACCGGTGGGTGAGGTCCAGGCGGCGCCGTACTTCTTGGGGAAGCCGGCCGCATCGACCTTCTCCAGTGCGCCGATCTCCGCCAGTACGGGAGTGGTGGCCGGCACCAGCGATTCCCCCACATGTTCGCGCGGGAACGTCTCCCCCTCGAAAACGGCTACCGAAAGACCGGCTCGCGCCAAATAGGAAGCGGCCGTGGAACCGCCCGGACCGCCCCCGATGATTCCGATATCAAAATCGGTCATGCGATTCCTCCTCAGGTCCGCGCCGGAGTGTCCGACAATTCCGCGAGCAGGGTCGCGATGCTGTCGATCGTCGCGAAATTGGAGCCCACCACCTGGTCGTGCGGAATGGAAATTCCATGGGCCGTCTGAAGGTGGCCGATGAGCTGGACGGTGGTGAGCGAGGTGAGAATCCCCCATTCCAGAAGCGGCGCGTCCAGCGCGATCTCCTCCTCCCGGGAGCCGAGTACCTGGCTCTGGAGGTACTCCCTGACGACGTCGGCCGCCTCGTCCTTGGTCATTGCGCTGCACCCTCTCGTACCGCCGGGCTGTTCGGACCCGGCTAGCTGACCACAGGAGAGAGGGCCGAACCACACCCGATTCGCAATGAATCGATCACGTTCCCTGATCGATTCCCCGGGTTTTCAGATGCGTTGACGGCGCTCGGTATCAATTCTCAGTAATGGTTGTTAATCGGCGTGACCGGCTGCTAATTTTCGGCCAACCCGTGAAAGGACTCTCTGTGTCTGATTTCCTGTACGACGTCGGAATCATCGGTGGCGGCCCCGCGGGGTCGACCATGGCGTCCTATCTCGCGCAGGCAGGTCTGTCCTGCGTCGTACTCGAAGCCGAACATTTCCCGCGGCCGCACGTCGGCGAATCCCTGGTGCCGGCCACCACACCCGTACTGGCGGAGATAGGCGCTCTGGAGAAGGTCGAGAAGGCGGGCTTCCCCCGCAAGTTCGGAGCCGCATGGACGGCGGCGGTGGACGACTCGATCCCGCGGCTCGGATTCCAGGGCCTGCACAGCGGATTCCGGCTGGCGGACGTCCAGTTCAGCGAGCGCGACCAGCCCGGGGTCCACCAGGACCACACGTACCACGTGGACCGGGGGCGCTTCGACGAGCTGCTGCTGGAGCACGCCTCCGAGCTGGGCGCAGAGGTCCGCCAGGGCGCCCGCGTACAACGGGTCGACCTGGACGGCGACATCAAGCACCTCACCTACCGCGAGGGCGGCAAGGAGTCGTCGCTGTCGGCCCGGATGGTCGTCGACGCCAGTGGCCGCGGTACCCACCTCGGACGGCAGCTGAAGCTCAAGGAGCCCGACCCGGTCTTCGACCAGTACGCCGTCCACACCTGGTTCGAGGGGCTGGACCGGCAGGCGGTCAGCGGCACCGAGGACCGGGCGGACTACATCTTCGTCCACTTCCTGCCGCTCACCGACACCTGGGTGTGGCAGATCCCCATCACCGACACGATCACCAGCATCGGCGTCGTCACCCAGAAGAGCCGCTTCAAGGAAGCCGCCGCGAACGACCTGGAAGCCTTCTTCTGGGACTCCATCGACACCCGCCCCGAACTGGGCCGCGCACTGCGCGCCGCCCGGCGGGTCCGCCCCTTCAAGGCAGAGGGCGACTACAGCTATGCGATGCGCGAACTGTGCGGCGACGGCTGGCTGTTGGTCGGCGATGCGGCCCGCTTCGTGGACCCGATCTTCTCCAGCGGCGTCAGCGTCGCCCTCAACAGCGCCCGGCTGGCCGCGCGCGACATCATCGCCGCGCACGAGGCCGGGGACTTCGCCCGGCAGCGGTTCGCGAGGTACGAAGGCAAGCTGGGCAAGGCCGTCCGCAACTGGCACGAGTTCATCTCCATCTACTACCGCCTCAACATCCTCTTCACCGCCTTCGTCCAGGACCCGCGCTACCGCGTCGACGTCCTGAAGATGCTCCAGGGCGATGTGTACGACGCGGAGGAACCGGCGGCGCTCGGCAGGATGCGGGAGGTGCTGCGTGAGGTCGAGGCCGACCCGAACCACCTGTGGCACCGGCACCTCGGATCACTGCGGGCCACCGCCCCCGCAACGGGCCGCTGACGGCGACCGGGAAGGCAGATCGTCATGGCTCGTACGGACAACAACAGCGCCGGCATCGCCCGGCCCTGGTGGTTCTGGACCGGTGTGGTCCTCTCCTGCGTGGGGGTCGGCCTGCACCTGCCGATGTTCTTCGCCATGCGCACGATGCACTACCGCATGGCCGGGATGGGAATGGGCAGTTCACCCGAGATGATCGCCGGCATGGTCCTGCTGGTGGTGGGACTGGTCGCCGCGGTCATCGGGCTGGTCCGGCACCGGCCCTCGGACGAGGGCACTTCCGCGGCCGGCCGCTACCGCGTGGAGCCCGGCCCCGAGGACCGGCTCAGCCCCGCCCACCGGCGGCTGATCGCGGCACTCTCGCTGGCCCTGGTCATCGACGTGATGAAGCCCGCCACGCTCGCGTTCATCATCCCGGGAATGCGCGAGGAGTACGGAATCAGCGCCGCTGAGGCGGCCGCGCTGCCGGTGGTGGCGCTGGCCGGCACCATCGTCGGTTCGCTGGTCTGGGGTTGGCTCGCCGACCGCCTCGGGCGCCGGGCCACCATCCTCCTGTCCTCCCTGATGTTCATCACGACCACCGTGTGTGCCGTGATGCCCACCTTCGAGTGGAACCTCTTCATGTGCCTGGTGATGGGGATGGCGGCCGGCGGGCTGCTGCCCATCGTGTACGCGCTGATGGCGGAGTCGGTGCCGGCCCGTCAGCGCAGCATCGTCATGGTGCTCCAGGCGGGCCTGGCCACGGTCGCCGCGTACTTCTTCACCAGCGCGCTGGCCGCCGTCCTGATCCCGGTCTTCGGCTGGCGCATCATGTGGCTGGTGCACTTCCCGTTCGCCGTCGCCATCATCGTGATGAACCGGTGGATTCCCGAGTCCCCGCGCTTCCTGGTGCGCTACGGCCGGGTCGCCGAGGCCGAACGGATCCTGGCCGACTACCGGATGGTGCTGGCCGACGGGGACCACCCGCCGGCCGAACTCCCGCGGCACCAGGGCACGGTGGCGCCTCTCTTCGGGCGCGGGGCGCTCGCCAAGACCCTGGTCGTCGGCAGCTATGCGCTCTCCTGGTCCATCGTCAACTGGGGCTTCATGACCTTCCTGCCCACGCTCCTGGGCAAGGCCGCCGGCGGCGTGCTGCCCCTCTCCTCGCTCCTGGCCGTCCCCGGCACCGTCCTGGTGGCGTATCTCTATGCCCGATGGAGCAGCCGCCGCACCATGGTCCTCTCCGGCGTGGTCACCGTGCTGGCTCTGCTGGGCCTCGCCGCCACCGGCCGCGCCGGCACCGGTCCGGCCGTCTACGTTTTCCTCGCCCTGCTGCTCATCGGCACCAGTGGGGCGGTCGCCACGCTGGCCCCGTATGCCGCCGAGATCTACCCGACCGACGTACGGGGCGCGGCGAGCGGGTTCACCGCGGCCTGCAGCAAGGCCGGCGGGCTCTTCGCCCCGCCGCTGATCGGCCTGCTGCTGGCGCACTACCCCGGCATGCGGATCATCGGGCTGTGCGCCGCCGTGCCGATGGCCTTGGCGACCGTCGCCATCGGCCTGAAGGGCCGGGAGACGGCGGGGCGGGAACTGGACGAGGTGCCGCATGACCCTGCGGCCGTCCTCCGTCACGCAACGGACGAGCGCGGTGCGCGAGCAGGAGCCGCGTGAGCCGGGCCGGCGCGGAGCGGAGAGCGGCCGCCCGGAGGCATCACGATTCGTGATCGGTGCCAGATCGGATTGCGTCTTGGACGGCCACCGGCCCGGTGCTGGACTGGGTGCACGGCGGTTCCCCGGCGCCTCTCGGCCCAGGGACCGTACGTCACCAGTTCCGTCACGACCCCCGGAGACATCCATGCCTCTCATCCACGTGCAGCAGACCCCTGGTAAGACCGCCGAGCAGAAGGCGGAGCTGGTCCGTGAGCTGACCGACGCCTATGTGAAGGCCACCGGCAGCAAGCCGGAGAGCGTGTGGGTGACCGTGCAGGAGATCGCCACCGACAGCTGGTCGATCGGTGGCGACACGCTCGCCGCCCGCGCCGCCAAGCGCTGACCACAGGGTCCGTCCGCAGGAACCACGGCCTGCGGACGGACCCACTCCCTGGCGCCGTTTCCGGGCCGGATCACCCCCGGGTCCGGCCCGGAAACGGCCGCACCGCCGGCTCCCGGCCGTCCGGCCGCCGGTTCTCCCCACATCAGAACAGGAGTTGATGAGCCGCCGTGAGCGACGCGCTTGACACCGCCGTACCGTCGTCCGCCGCCGCAGCCGCTGCCTCGGGTCCCCTGGATCTGCTGGTGGTGGGATGTGGTGCGGGCGGCCTGGCGACCGCGGTCAGCTTCGCCGAGAACGCCCCCGGCAGCCGGGTCCTGGTCCTGGAGCGGTCCAGCCGCTACAACCGTGGCGGGAACACCACCTGGACCGGTTCGTTCCTCCGGCTCACCGCCGACGGCACGCCGGCGGAGGACTTCGAGAGCCGGATGCACGAGCTGAGCGAGGGGCAGTCGGACGCCGACCACATCGCGGCGCTGAGCCGGAACGCGGAGCCCACCGTGCGCTGGCTCGCCGACCGGCACGGCGTGGAGTTCGAGACCCGGCCGACCTACTTCGTCACCGCGCGCGGCCCCCGGTTGATGCCCGCCGGCGGCGGCGCCAGCCTGGTGGACAAGCTCGCCACGTCGCTGGAGCGGCTCGGCGGCTCGATCGCCTACGGGGCCCGCGCCACGGCGCTGAGCACCGACGTCTTCGGCGGGGTCAACGGCGTACACGTACAGGAGGACGGCAGGTTGCGGCACATCGCAGCCCGGCGGGTCGTGCTGGCGTGCGGCGGATTCCAGGGGAACCCGGAGCTGCTGGAACGCCATGTGGGGCCCACCGGCGGCGGGTTGCGGCCGATCGCGCCCGGCGGTGAGAACAACAAGGGCGAGGGCATCGAGATGGCGGTGGCGGTGGGAGCCGCCCGCAGCGGCCAGTACGACCGTTTCCACGGCGAGCCCGTCGATCCGCGCAGCCACCAGGCCGAGGCGCTCATCATGGCCTACCCGTACGGGATCCTCGTCAACGCGGACGGGCGGCGCTTCCTGGACGAGGGGGCGGACACCCCCGACAACACCTTCGAGGACGTCGCGTACCGCATCTGGCGGGAGGCCCGGCAGTCCGCGTACCTGATCTGCGACGCCAAGCTGCTGCAGATCGAGGGACACGAGCGGTCGTTGCTCACGGACAAGGACCCGATCACCGCGCCGACCATCGACGAGCTGGCCTGCACGCTGGACATCGCGCCCGACGAGCTGAGCTGGACCGTGGCCCGGTACAACGACGCCTGCCGGCCCACTCCCTTCGATCCGACACGGCTGGACGGCAAGCACACCGTCGGCCTCGTGCCGCCGAAGTCCAACTGGGCCGTGGAGCTGGACACCGGGCCGTACATGGCCTGGCCGGTGCACTGCGCCATCACCTTCACCTTCGGCGGGCTGCGCACCGACACCCGCTCGCGCGTGCTGACCGAGCAGGGCGAGCCCGTCCAGGGCCTGTACGCCATCGGTGAGACCGCCGGGCTCTACTACAGCCGCTATCCGGGGGCCACTTCGGTGCTGCGGGCGCTGACATTCGGGCGGCTGGCCGGGGCGGAGATCGCCCAGGCACCGACCCCCACCAGGTGAGTCCTCAGCCGCTCACCCTCGACCAAGGAAGTTGTCCCGTTGCCATGAAGACCGCATCAACACGCACGCCCTACGCGCTGTTGCTCGCCGTCCTGTGCTCGCTGAACGCCGGCGGCCTGTTCGCCTCCGACATCAACCTGCCGGGCGTGCCGGCCACCGCGCACGCCTTCGGCACCCCGGTCGCGTCCGTGCAATGGACGTTCAGCGCCTTCATGATCGGCATCGCGGTCTCGCAGGCGGTCTACGGGCCGATCTCGGACGCGTACGGCCGAAAGCGCGTCATCGTCTCCGGTCTCGGACTGTTCGTCGTGGCGTCCCTGCTGTGCGCGGTGGCACCCACGGTCGAGGTGTTCGGTGCCGGTCGGCTCCTTCAGGCGCTGGGCGCGGGATCGGGCATGGTGCTCGGCCGGGCCGTGATCAGTGACCTGTACGAGGAGAAGGACGCGGCCCGGATGTTCGCCACGGTCATGCCGATCGTGGGCGTCTCCCCGTCCATAGCCCCTCTGGTCGGCGGATATCTGACCACCTATGTCTCGTGGCGGGCCCCGTTCGTGGTGACCGCGCTGATCGGGTTGGCGACGCTGATCGTGATGGTCACCTCCATTCCGGAGAGCCTGCCGCCGGAGCGGCGCAGCAAGCACCTGGGCGCCACGCTCAAGGGCTACCCCAAGCTGCTGACCCGTCCGCTGTTCTGGGCCTACACCGTCAACCTGGGGGTGGCGTACGGCGGTTACTTCGGTTACCTGGCCGCCTCCCCGCTGGTCTTCGAGAAGATGGGCCTGGCCACCGAGACCACCAGCTACTGCTACATCACGGTCTCGATCGCCTACGTCGCGGGCAACCTGACCTCGCGCACGCTGGTGCGCAAGCGGCCCATCAACCAGCTTCTGTGGATGGGCCACGGGTTCTTCCTCGTCGGAGCGCTGATGATGCTGGGGCTGGGTCTGAGCGGGGCCGGCGCGCCCTGGGGCCTGCTGGTGCTGGTCTTCATGCCGGTGATGACGTACGGCAACGGCTTCCTGCTGCCGCTGTCGATGAGCGCGGGGGTGACGACCTTCCGCTCGACCGCCGGCTCCGCCTCCGGCCTCATGGGCGCGCTCCAGCTGCTCGCGGCCTCGCTGGGGATCTTCGTCTCCAGCCGGCTGCCGGCCGGCGACCTGTTCGCCCTGGGGTGGTTCGTCCTGAGTGCCTCAGTGGTGGGAATCGCGGCCTTTGCACTGTTCCTGTCGCTGGCCAGGCGGCAGGAGCGGGCCGGCCGTGAAATGCGGAGCGCCGCGCAGCCCGCCGCGGAATTGCAGGGAGCTACTGCCGAGTAAACAATCGTCCGAAAAGTGTCTGGGTAAAACTCCACGGACTCCTTTCGTAGTGCCCGATCCGACGAGCGGCCCCATCCGGTGGTGGCGCCGCTCGTCGGTATGCGAGGATTCGCCGTGCGGGCGATCCCCAGCAACTAAATGTTTTGCTTTCAACAATGGGATCGCTCTGGGAATCGGGGGGTCCTGTGGAACTGCGTCAGATTCAGTACTTCGTTGCGGTCGCCGAAGAGCTGCATTTCGGCCGGGCGGCCGAGCGATTGCACATAGGCCAGCCCGCCGTCAGTCAGCAGGTGCGCCGACTGGAGCGGGAATTGCACACCCAGCTCTTCGATCGCTCCAGTCGCACCGTCACCCTCACGCCGGTCGGGCGGGCACTGCTGCCCGAGGGGCGGGAACTGCTGAAGGCGCTGGACGTCTTCGCCGCAAAGGCCAGGAGGCTGGCCACGCAGAGCGAGGCCACCTTCCGCATCGGCATCAGCTCCGCGCTGGGGGGACGCCTGGACGACTTCCTGGACGCCTTGCCCGGCCGCGGCGCCGGCACCCGCTTCGAATTCCAGACGCTCGACGCCCGTACCCGCCTGGAAGAGGTGCGTGCCGGGCGCCTGGACGCGGCCTTCATCCGCGGTATCGACAGCGCCCCCGGCCTGCGGCTTCTCGCTCTTTGGCACGACCCGCTGGTGGTCGCCCTGCCCGCCTCGCACCCGCTGGCCCGGCGCGACGTGCTGGACCTGGCCGGCCTCGCCGGGCTGCCCTTGCGCATGGCCTCCCGCGCCGACAACCCCGTGCTGTTCGACACGGTCCTCTCCGCCTGCCGCAAGGCGGGCTTCGAACCGCCCCTCGGCCCGTCCTCCACCGGACTTCAGGACACCCTCGCCGAGATCGGCGCGGGTGCGCCCGCCTGGACGCTGATGTACCCGACGGTGGCCCATACCGTCTCCTCCCGCCGGATCGCGCTGCTGCCCCTGGAGGGGGAGCCCATCACCATCCGCATGTTTCTCGCCGTGCGAGAAACCGCAGATCCGGAACGCCTGGAAGTGCTTGCGGCGACCAGTGCGCAGGTTCGCCGGAAGGTCGCGGGCGACCTTCGGCAAAGCCGCCGGCCGCAATGAAAGAGCAGGGGTTAATGGATGTTGTCGGGTGTGTGTACACCACCTCCCGGCGAATTTTTACCCGGCCATTAGAGTTCGACTGAAAGCGTGCGGTAGGTTTAGCGCCGTCGGACTCCCGGCGCCGCCACACCCCGGTGCTTCACCGAAGGAACAGTGTGGCCTTTCTGGTCCGTGGAGTTCGCTAACGGGGTGGTGCGGGGTTCTTAGGGGGGTCCCGCTCAACAAAAGTGCGCAATTCTCATCGGTCCGTCGCATCGCGACGGACGCGCACGTCTGCTGTCACCCCGCCGACTGCCTGCGCCATATATGGAGGGGTAATGATCGTCAATCTTGATGTGACGCTGCGCGACGGTGGCTACCGCAACAACTTCGACTTCCCGCTCGACTACGCGCTGCACCACGCCCGGGAGAGCGTCGCGGCCGGCATGGAGTGGGTCGAGATCGGCTACCGCAACGGTTCGTTCAAACCGCAGCCCGGCATCGGCCGGACCGGCGTGGGTGCGGACGACTACATCCGTGCGGTCGCCGAGGTCGTCTCGCCCGACCGCCTCTGCATGATCCTGCACCCGAAGAACATCACCTCCGAGGACCTGTCGCGCATGTACGAGGCCGGCATCCGCCTCGTACGGTTCTGCCTGCCCTCCGGTGCGCCCGAGCCGGGGCTTGCCCTGCTCGCCCAGGCCGCTGACCTCGGCTTCACCACCACCGTCAACATCACCCGGGTCAGCCAGCTCGACCGGCGAAGACTTGTCGACCTCGCCGCGCTGTCCGGCGACGCCGGCGCCGACGTCGTGTACCTCGCCGACTCCAACGGCAGCATGCTGCCGCGCGAGGTCTCCCAACTGGTCACCCTGGTCCGCTCGGTGACCGATGCGGCCATCGGACTGCACGCCCACAACAACCTCGGCCTGGCGCTGGCCAACGCGATCGCCGCCGTGGACGCGGGCGCCACCTGGATCGACTCCTCGGTCCTGGGCATGGGCAAGGGCCCGGGCAATCTGGTCACCGAGCAGTGGCTGGCCTACCTCGGCCGGCACAGCCGTCCTGCCGACGGTGGGTACGACCTCGGCCGGATCCTCAACCTCGCCCACCGCATGGAGTCCGAGATCGCGCAGGCCACGCCTTCCCTGCCGCTGCCCGACCTGGTGCTGGGCCACTTCGACCTCTCCGTGGAGGAGCGCGCCAAGCTCCCCGTGGACCGGATCGGCGACGCCTTCTCGGCGGCCCGCGAGCTCACCGCGGCGGGCGCCCGGTGACGTCGCGTCCCCCGCATCCGGAGCCGGTGCGCGACGCCGCGCCGGCTCCGGCCGCCGCAGTTCTGGGCGAGCCCGACGCACCGCGGCATGCGGTCGTCCTCGCCCCCGTCATGCCCCGCTGGGACCATGGCGCCTTCTTCCAGCAGGTCGCGGAGCCGCTGCTCGCCTCGGGCCACCGGATCACGATCTACGACACCCTCTCCTTACTGTGCGAGGGCGACGACCTGAAGGCTCTCGTGGACCGCTGGGCGGCCCACCTCGCCTCCGGCACCGACGGCCCCGACCTGCTGGCCGGCAACGCCCTGGGCGGCGCCGTCGTCCAGGCCCTGCTCACCCACGAGTGGACCCATCACTCCAAGGTGTTGCTGCTCTCCGGCCCGACCGTCGCCGACGACGAGCTGAACACCGAACTGGAGCGGATCGCCGCCGCCGTCGGCACCCACGGCCTGTCCACGGCACTGCACCTCCTCGAAGAGGTCGTCAGCGGCCCGGCCCGGGAGCCCGGGAGCGTACCGCGGCAGCGGACCGAACCGGCGGCCGCACCAGGCCCCGCGCCGGATCAAGCCGCGGCGGGACGGCGACTGTCCACCGGACTGCGGCTGCTGCACGACGCCGACGCCCGGGAGCCCGTGCGGGACTTCCCCGGACCACTGCTGCACGTGTACGGCGAACAGTCGCTGCTCGTCCAGGCCAAGCACCTGGCCACCGGCCCCCGCCCGCGGCACCACCTGGTGGGCATCCCGCAGGCCGGAATGCGCCCGCACGCCGACCAACCGGCCCTCACCCGAGACGCCGTCGCCCGCTTCCTGGGAGCTGAAGAGTCATGAACCGCAAGACCGTCGCAGTCCTGCCCGGCGACGGCATCGGACCGGAGGTCCTGGACGCCGCACTGCCGGTGATCGAGGCCCTCGGCCTGCCCATCGACCTGGAATTCGGTGACATCGGCTGGGAGTGCTGGCGCGCCGAGGGCACCCCCGTCCCCGACCGCACCTGGGATCTGATCGACCGCAGCGACGCCGTCCTGCTCGGCGCCACCACCAGCAAGCCGCGCCGCGAGGCACTTGCGGAACTGGCGCCCGAACTCCGCGAACGCGCTCCGCAGTACATCTCGCCGATCATTCAACTCCGCCAGCGCCTGGACCTGTTCGCCAATCTGCGGCCGGTCGAGAACTACCTCGGCGGTGGCACGCCGTACCGCTTCTGCGTGGTCCGGGAGAACACCGAGGGCCTGTACGCCGGCCTGGACTGGAACCACGTACCGGACGAGATGTGGCCGCTGGTCGCCGAACACCCCAACGTCCGCCGCAGCGGCCGCGCCGGCTCCACCGCAAGCATCCGGCTGCAGACCTCGCACGGCCTGGACCGCATCCTGCGCTTCGCCTTCGAGACCGCCCGGGGCCACGGCTACGAGCGGATCACCCTCGCCGACAAGCCCAACGTCCTTCGGCAGAGCAGCGCATACGTCCTGGAGCGACTGGAAGCGATCGGCTCCGACTACCCGGAGATTCCCTTCGAGGTCCTCAACGTGGACGCGGTCGCCCTGTGGATGGCGCGCCGCCCGGAGCGTTTCGGCGTGATCGTCGCCGAGAACATGTTCGGCGACATCCTCTCCGACCTCGGCGGCGGCGTGATGGGCGGACTGGGCCTGGCGCCCAGCGCCAACATCGGCGAGGCCGGCAACTACTTCGAGCCGGTGCACGGCAGCGCCCCGGCCATGGCCGGGCGCGGACGCGCCAACCCCGCCGCGGCGTTCCTCACCATCGCCCTGATGCTGGAGCACCTCGGCTTCAAGGACGAGGCCGGCAGCATCCAGGACGCCGTACGGCATGTCACCCGCCGCCGCGACCGGGTCACCTACGACCTGGGCGGCGCCGCCAACACCACCGAAGCGGCCCAGGCGGTCATCGACGCCTGCCGAGAGGTCCCGCACACCCCCACCGCCGCGATCATCACCATCGGCGACGAACTGCTCCGCGGCGACCTGGAGGACTCCAACGCGGGCAACGCCTCCCGGATGCTCGGCGAGCGCGGCATCCCGGTCCGCGTCCGCCACACCATCGGCGACGACGAGGCGACCATCGCCGACGCCATCCGGCCCTCCCTCGGCCGCGACGACGTCATCGTGGTGATGGGCGGACTCGGCCCCACCTCCGACGACGTGACCCGCAGTGCCGTGGCCCGCGCGCTGGGACGCCCGCTGGAGCACCGGGAGGAGGCATGGCAGGGCGTCGTGGCACGCCTCACCCGCTTCGGCGTCGCCATCCACGACGACAACCGCCGTCAGGCGCTGTTCGCCGCGGGAGCCGACCTGCTGCCGAACACCAACGGCACCGCCTGGGGCTGCCGCACCGAGGCCCAGGGCAGCACCGTGATCATGCTCCCCGGCCCGCCCCGCGAATGCCTGCCGATGCTGGAGTCCGTGCTGCGCGGCGGCCTGCCGCACCTCCCCGAGCCGCCCGAGGTGACCACCGTCTTCCGCCGCACGCTCGGCATCATCGAGGCGGACGCGGCAGCCCTGGTCGACGACCTCGTACGGGACAGCGGAGTACCGGTGAAGCCCGCCTACCGCTGGCACTACCCGTACGTCGACATCCGGCTCGGCTGCCCGCCCGAAGCCGCCGACGACCTGGCCAAACGCCTGGACGCGGCGCTCGCCGACCACATCGTCACCGACCGGGACCGCACCGCGGTCCAGGAACTGGCCGAGCTCCTGGACGAGCACGCCCTCGTCCTGACCGTCGACGACCGGCTCACCGAGGGCCTCTTCGCCTCCGAAGTGGCCCGCGAACGCGCCACCGCCGACGGCTCGGGCGCGCTCGATGTCGCCCTGTCCGGCGTCTGGGACGGCGGGGACCGTACGACCCACACCGGCACGCTCGCGCTCACCTGCACCGTCCAGGACGAGACCGGCGAGCACACCAGCACCCTGACGGTCCCCAACCGCGGGCCCGAAGTCGCCACTTACGCTACCGAGTTCGCTGCCTGGTCCCTCGCCCGGCACCTCACCGGCCGCCGCACGCTCACGGAGGAATCCGCATGACCACCGCCACCGATACCCCGGTGCCCACCGAGGCGTTGCGTGAGCGTCTGTCCCGTCTGGACACCGCCGCCCTCTCCGACGCCATGGACAGCATGCGCACCCCGCCGTGCGTGCTGCCCGGCATCCGGCCGCGCACCCCCGGCACCGTCGCCTGCGGACCCGCCTTCACCGTCCGCTACCGCGCCATCGACGACGCCACCACCTTTCACAACGCCGCCAACTACATCGACGACGTGCCGGCCGGCTCGGTCGTCGTCGTGGACAACGCCGGCAGCCGCACCTGCACCAACTGGGGCTCCCTGCTCAGTTCCGTGGCCCTGCACCGCGACATCTCCGGCACTGTCGTGCACGGCTCGGTGCGCGATGTGAAGGAGAGCCGATCCGCCGGATACCCGCTGTTCAGCACCGATGTGACCATGGTCAGCGGCAAGAACCGGGTGGTGCTGGACCGTACGGGCGTCGAGGTGGACATCGCCGGTACCACCGTCGCCCCGGGCGACTGGATCGTCGCCGACGACAACGGCGCGCTGCGCATCCCGGCCGCTCTCGTCGAGGAGGTCGTCCGCCGCGCCGAGGCCGTGGAACGCACCGAGTCCCGTATCCGGGAAGCCGCGCTCGGCGGCAGCCGGCTGGACGAGGCCCGCGCCCGCTTCGGCTACGCGCGTCCGTGGGAGGACGGGGGCGAGCATGGCGACCGCTGAGTCCGCCGAGGGGACCACCCCAGCTCAGGGCCCGGCCGCAGAGCTGTCCACCGAGGCGATCACCGCACAGGAACCGGCCGCCGCGCGGCCCACGCCACCGGCCCCGAGGGACGCGCGGTTCATCGACGTCCATTACCACGTCGGCCCGGACGCGTATCTGCGCCGCCACACCGCCGCCACCGCCGGCGCGATCTATGCCGAGCACGGTGGCTGGGTGGTCCTCAAGAACCATCTCGGCTCGACCGCCGCCCAGGCATGGGAGGCCCGCCAGCAGGGGCTGCCCGTCTCCGGCTCGATCGTCCTCAACGACCTCGCGGGCGGGTTCGACCCGCGGGCCGTGGAACAGGCCGTCATCCAGCACGGTGACGACAGCGGGCTGCGGCTGATCGTCCACCTCCCCACGGTCACCGGTCGCAGCCACCGCAGCCGGCTGACCCGTACCCCCTCCCACCCGCTCCTCGCCGACGGCCAGCGCCCGCTGACCGTCACCGACGACCGCGGAACGCTGCGCCCGGAGGTCCGTGAACTCCTGCGCGCCGCCCGCGATCTGCCGGTGGTCATCTCCACCGGCCACGCCGACGGACACGAGGTGCGGCTGCTGGTCGACGAGGCCGTGCGGCTGGACCTGCCCCGCCTGATGCTCAACCAGCCCGCCAACCCGATGACCGGGCTGACCTACAAGGACCTCGTCGAGGTGGCCGCTGCCGAACAGGTGTGGACCGAGCAGACCGCGCTCACCTACCTGCTCGAATATCAGGACTGGGCCGACTTCGCCGACGTCCTGTCCCTCCTCCCGAGGGTCGTCTACAGCTCGGACCTCGGCCAGCCGTCCCAGATGGACATCGCGTCGTGGCTGACGTGGAATCAGAAAATCTTCCATTGGGCGGGTCTGACCCCTGAGCGGATCGCTGAGCTCATCCACGCCGCGCCTCAGGAGATGCTGAGCCTGTGACCGCACCGCCGATCCTGCCGGCGCTGCTGCTCTCCCTGCCCCTCGTGCTCACCGCATGCTGGGCGGGGGGAGCGGTGTGCAAACGCCTGGGCCAACCCCCCGTCATCGGCGAGATCGCCGCCGGCATCCTGCTCGGCCCCTCCGTGCTCGGCCGTGCCTGCCCGGCGGCGACGGCCGCGCTCTTCCCACCCGGCCTCGCCCCCGTCCTGGACTCCCTGGGCCAGCTCGGCCTGCTGTGCTTCATGTTCCTGCTCGGCCGGGAACTGGATCCGGAAGTGGTACGCGGCGAGCGCCGCACCGCCCTCACGGTCGCCCTGACCGGCCTCGCCGTCCCGCTGGTGTGCGGCGCCCTGCTCGCCCTCGCCCTCTACGGCCACTACGCACCCGAGACCGCCGACCGCCTCCCGTTCGCCCTCTTCCTGGGGGTGGCACTGAGCATCACCGCCTTCCCGGTCCTGGCGCGCATCCTCGCCGACCGCGGTCTGACCGGCACCCGCCTGGGCGCCCTGTCCCTGACCTGCGCTGCCGTCGACGACGTGCTGGCATGGTCGTTGCTGGCCCTGGTCACCGCCCTCGCCCGCAACACCTCGCTCGGTGCCGTCCTGCGCACGGTCCTCCTCACCGTCGCCTTCGCGGCATTGCTGCTCCGCGTCGTACGCCCGCTGCTCGCCCGCGTCCTGCGGCGCACCGGAGCCGCCGCCACCTTCGCACTCGTCACCTGCTGCCTGTGCCTGGCGGCTCTGGCCACTGACCGGATCGGCGTCCATGCGGTCGTCGGTGCCTTCCTCTTCGGCGCCGCCACGCCTCGGGATTCCCCCTCAGTTCACCAGGTCGCCCAGGGAATGTCGCAGTTCGCCGTCCCCTTCCTCCTTCCGCTCTTCTTCATCAGCACGGGCCTGCGGATCGACATCGGCACCCTCGGACCGCACCCGGCCCCCTGGCTGTGGTGCGGCGTCATCCTGCTCGTGGCGACCGCCACCAAATGGGGCGGCACCGCCCTCGCGGCGCGTGCCTGCGGCTCGGACTGGCGCGGCGCGCTCTCGCTCGGCGCCCTGATGAACTGCCGCGGCCTCACCGAACTCATCGTGCTGACCGCCGGATTGGACCTGCGCCTCATAGGTCCCGAGCTCTACACCATGCTCGTCCTGATGGCCCTGACCGCCACGGCGCTCACTTCACCCGCCCTGACCGCCCTCATGCGCAAGGGACCACCGGAACGACACCGCCCACCGAGCGAACCGAGCACATCGAGCGCACCGAGCACATCGAGCGCACCGAGCACATCAAGCGCACCGCGTGGCAAAGCGCAGCCGGTCGGGAACAGCTGACCGCTTCGTCATCTGCCCGCTCTCACGCACCCTCACTCACAGACGAGGATGCTGCCGCAATACCCAATTCCCATGTTCGCCGGTCATCGCAGCACCTCCATGGTGATCGGACGTGCAGCGGCCGCGCCGGCGCATGGCTCAGCGCGTGGGCCTGGCTTCCAGCTGTACTGCCACCGAGGCACCAACTACGAGCGGTCATGAGGCGGGCCGGGGCGCGCCGGAACCGGGCCGGGGCGCGCCGGAACCGGGCTGGGGTCCGTAAGCGGGCAGGGTGAAGATGACGTCCTAGCCGCGCAGCCCGGTCAGCAGTCAGTCGCCCGGGGTGTCGCGGAACGCGTCGGCGCCGGCCTCCTTTGCGAACGCCTGCTCGTCCGCCAGGTTCGCCTGCACCTGCTGCGCCCGGTTCTGTATGACTCCGGCTGTGCTTTCTGCGGCCACCGGCACGCCGGCCGCCTGCACGCCGATCACCGTGCAGGCGACCCAGAGGGTCCCGAGCGCCAGAGTGATCCGGGTCGCGGTGAGATTTGAGAGCGCGCAGGGCGTGAGCGAGCTGTCGACGCACACCCCGCAACGCCGCTTCTCCGGGCCGGAAGACCCCGGCCGGGATCGCGAGCAAGGCAACGTATCCGTACCGGCGGACCATGGTGAGCTACGACGAGTCGGGCCACCGGCCGTCCACGAAGTCTCCACGGTGAGGCTCTGACCTGCGAAGATCTCGCCTCGAGGCGCGCTTCGCGGCCATGCTGTGAAGGCTCTTCCTGACCCGGGTTTTTTTCAGGATCGCGTCACGGAGTGGGTGGCGTGGTCGGGTGAGTGAGAAGACCCTGCAGCACCGGATCGACGGTCCAGACGACGCCCCCGTACTCGTCCTCGGTGCCGCGCTGGGTACCACATGGCACAGGTCGTAACCCGCGTCCTGGGGCGTCCAGCCGAAGCAGGAAATGGCTCCCAAGTCCATGTCGGAGCCCTGTAGTCCGGGGGCGTCCACACAGTCTGTGAGACGCGTGTGAGAGCACGTGAGACGAGACGCCCCGCCGGAACGCTCCGGCGGGGCGTCTGTGCGCGGCGGACGCGAGAACCCCAACGCGCTGGAAGCATCCTCCCCGCTCCCCGCTCCGTCCCAGGTGGCGCGGATGCTTGTAGGGCTATACCGGGGCGCCCATCTCCGCGCGAGCGGGGAGCAGGATCACGAGGAGCACGATCCGGACCCCCGGGGCCAACCCCGCTAGCGCGAGCACGTGTTGACGCGGCCGGCGAGTGGCTGGATGCCGGTCTGCCGGAGCGGAACTCGCGTGGACAAGCCTCCGGATGTGTCCCTCCTTGCCCATCTTGAGGAAGAAGATGTTCTCGCCCTGACTGGCGTGCGCGGCCAGGGCATCGAACTTCTGACCGCTGAATGCGGTGGTGTCCACCCACGTGGTGATCTCATCGTCGGGGAGGCCGATCTCGGCTATCGCGGCGGCCTCGGCAGGATCCGGCTCCGGCATGTCCTCCTGAAACTCGCGCATGGTCTCCCCGAACCGCTGCATCATCGAGCGGGGCATCGTCGTCCAGTACACCTTCGGGGTCAGCGCGGTCATCTCCAGCGCCGCCATCGTGATGCGGTGGGCCTGGATGTGGTCGGGGTGGCCGTAGAAGCCGTTCTCGTCGTAGGTGACGACCACATCGGGTCGGTAGTGCCGCATGAGTTCCGCGAGTCGGGCGGCGCCTTCCTCCACGGGGGTCTGCCAGAAGGATCCGGGGGCGTCGTTGCTGGGCCAGCCGATCATCCCGGAGTCGGCATAGTCCAGCATTTCCAGATCGCTGACCTTCAGGACGTCACAGCTCGCCTCAAGTTCTTGACGGCGCATCAAGGCGACGGCCGCCGGATCGTGTCCGGGATCGCCCGGCTTGGCACCCCCTGGCCCGTCACCGCAACCGCCGTCGGTACACGTCACGAGAACCGTGCGGATGCCCTCCGCCGCGTACCGCGCCAGGACCCCTCCGGTTCCGGTGGCCTCGTCGTCGGGGTGGGCGTGCACTGCCATGAGCGTCAAGGGCCGGTCAGTCATAAAACAGTCCTCCTGCAGAAATACGTCTTGTTCCGAGTGCGCGGCGGGTGTACCGCGATCCTGGGACCGGATCCTGGTGGGGCGGACGACCTTGTGGTCTCCGTGTTCCCCGCCCGTGCGGCGCCGGTCCCTCGGTCGATGCAACCGCGCCGACCCGCCTGGCTGTTCCCGGCACGGCGATGGCCTTCCAGGCGTCGGGTTGCCACGCGAACGAGGTACAGGCGCGAACTGCCGTCCCGTGGAGGTGTCTTGCGTGTGGTGGGTTGCTGACCTGCGCGGTTACCAGGTTGTTTGAGACCGACTGTGGTCAGCGTTCTCAAACGACCTGGCTTTCGCGGAAAGTCTCATTCACGATGGATGACTGGAGCGCCACCAAAATCGCCAACATATCCGCCGTAGATCGTCGTTCTCCGTGGTGCTGCGATGTGAGAAGACCCCGAAGCCGCACTCGCCGCCTCGGATCTGCACGTGGTGCTGTGCAATGTGCACGTTTACCTGTACGCGGTGCTGAGCTGCACTGTTGATGGGAGTCGAACTCCCGCGTTGCTCATCACTCGCCAGGAATGGGCTGGAAAGCCGCCAGCCCTCGGTGGGTGCGCGCCTCCGAAGCTGCTACCCGCGCCATATCGTCCCAGCCAGCTGGACTGCTCAGTCCAGCAGATCGACCTCCCAGTGCGTACGCTGGACAGGCACATCGGCCTCGCGGATCTCCCGGGCGAGTGCATCCGCCTGACCGCGCAGTTCGGCGACCGGAAGCGCGGAAAGCATCATCAACCCTGGGGTTCGTGGACCTGCTCCCCAGTCTGCTGCTGGCCGGGCTGGCCACGGCTTCCAGCACCCGGTGCTGCTGCGGATCGTGCTCTCCGGTGGGCCGGGCGGGGGTGGGCAGCGGGATGATGGTGACCGCGCAGCAGTCTCGCCGGCTGTGGGGTGGCGACGCTCGGCACGCTTTTGCTGGCGGTGTCGCCCGGGCTAGGCACGGGGAACGCACTGGTGGGGACGCTGCTGGTGCAACTCGGGGTGGTGGCGGTGACGGGGCTGCTGAATCTGCGGCTGCCCCGGGTGGTCGGCCAGAGCTGAGCGGGACCGGCCGCGCCCGGTACGGCAGCAGGGCCCGAACCGCGCGTCGGGGTCCGGGCCCTGCCTCGTGCGGTGCCGCCCTGCGGCGGCGGTGCGTCAGCCCTGTGCGGTGTCGTCGCCCGTATCACCGGCGCCCTCGGCTGCGCTGGCCTTCTCGCGCATCTTGCGCACCAGCTCCGCCTTCTGGTCGGCGGCACCCTGGCGGTCGAGGTTGCGGTGCGGACCGTTGTTCTGGCGTTCGGCGCGGGACAGCCTCTTGCGCTGGCCGCCGCCCATGCCCACGGGGTTGTTGATGTTCTTGCTCACGGGTTCTCCCGGAATGATGTGAAGTGATCTACGGATTCATCGGTGGGGGACGGGCGCGGCGACGCCGAAGGACGTCAGCAGGGGCCCATCACGCTCTCACTCGTAAATCGGCGTCTGGAAGAACATGACAAGGACATTACCCGGTTCCGTCGGCCCCGCACACCATTTTTCGCTGCCGCGTTGTTTGCTCCGGGGCACGGGATGGGGCCGACCTCGCGGTGTTCGTCGCACTTTGAGCCGGGATGGCTGATTCGAGACTCTGTCGAGTCTGGGAACGATGCGTCATTCTGAGAAGAGTGGTTGGTACTTCAACTGGTTGAGTGCGTGCTGTGCTTGGGGGAGCCGGTGGCCTACGTTCCAATTCTCAAGGGCAAGGCGGGGGAGTTTCTGGCACTGGGGCATGCGTCGGCGGAGGTGCAGTCCCAGATTCGTCCGGTGATGGAGGTCGTGCCCGACTGCGACGTTCGGGATCTCCTGGAGACCTTCTGTGACCGTGCCATGGAAGATGTTCCGAATGGAATGGTCCTCACGGTCGACTGCGGAACCTTGCCGGCAGCGCAGGTACTCAAGGGCGATGCGGGCGGTCCGATGGTGCGGGTCGGCGAGTCGCTGAGCTGGCGACAGGTCGCGATGTGCCCGGTCTTCAGGGGTACTGATACCGACGAGACGCTCGCCGAGGTTCGTGCGGTGATGGCGTGGCACCAGCAGGGCGGTTGTCTACGCATCTCGTCGGCTCGTGACGCACAAGAATGCCGTCCGGACGATGAACGAGTCCGCGAGATGCTCCGCACACTCCGCGCTGCGCCGGAGGAAATAGATCTGATCATTGACGCTGGGCCTGTGCATTCTCGGGACGGAAGGACAGCACTGGCAGTTGAGGTGCTGGACACGCTCAAGCACATGACGCAGTGGCCTTGGCGCCATGAGTGCGTGGCTGCTGGTGCCTTCCCGGTCAATCTGACGAATTTCCCGCGCGGACGAGCAACGCCGGTAGTGAGGGAAGATGCGCTTCTCTGGAAGCAGGTTCGCGACCAGTGGCGTGGAGAAGTGCCTGACTTCGGCGACTTCGGTGTGACGCACCCGCGAATGCCGCTGCAGGCTCGTGGGACTCCGCATCCCAACATGCGTTACACCACGGCGGCAGACTGGCAGGTCTTTGTCTACCCAAAGACCCGTCCCGGCAACGACGACTTCTTCACCCTCAGCCGTGACCTGGTCTCCTCGCCCTACTGGCCGCCCACCGGCGCGGGTACGTCATGGGGGCGTCTGTGAGATTTGAGAGCGCGCAGGGCGTGAGCGAGCTGTCGACGCACACCCCGCAACGCCGCTTCTCTGGGCCAGAAGTCCCCGGTCCTGATCACGAGCAAGGCGGCGCCGGATCCGTACCGGCGGATCATGGGTGAGCTACGACGAGTCGGGCCACCGGTCGTCCACGAAGTCTCCACGGGGAGCCTCTGACCTGCGAAGATCCCGCCTCCAGACGCGCTCCGCGGCCCCGCTTCGACGGCTCTTCCTGACCCGGGTGTCAGGATCGCGTCACGGAGTGGGTAGCGTGGTCGGGTGAGTGAGAAGACCCTGCAGCACCGGATTGATGGTCCAGACGACGCCCCCGTACTCGTCCTCGGTGCCGCGCTGGGTACCACATGGCACATGTGGGACCGGCAGATCCCCGAGCTGACCCGCCAGTGGCGGGTCATCCGTTTCGACCTGCCCGGACACGGCGGTTCCCCCGCCCACGCGGCGCCCTCCGTCGCCGAGCTGGCCGACCGGCTGATCGCCACGCTCGACGGCCTCGGCGTGGACCGCTTCGGCTACGCCGGCTGCAACATCGGCGGCGCCATCGGCACCCAGCTGGCGCTCACCCGCCCGTACCGCGTCACCTCCCTGGCACTGGTGTCCTCCTCACCGCGCTACGGAACCGCCGACGCCTGGCGGCAGCGCGGCGTCGTCATCCGCACCAACGGACTCGACCCGATCGCCCGCACCGCCCCCGAGCACTGGTTCACCCAGGGCTTCGCCGGCGCTCAGCCCGCCATCGTCGAATGGGCCGTGCAGATGGTGCGGACCACCGACCCCGGCTGCTACATCGCCGCCTGCGAGGCGCTGGCCTCCTACGACGTGCGCTCCTCGCTCGGCCGGGTCGGCGTTCCCACGCTCGTCGTCGTCGGCTCCGAGGACCAGGTCACCCCGACCACCGACGCCCGCACCCTGGTCGCCGGCATACCCGACGCGAGCCTGGCCCTGGTCCCCGGCACCTCCCACCTGGCGCCCGTCGAGCAGCCCGCGGCCGTCACCGAGCTGCTCATCCGGCACTTCACCAACGCCTGGCACGACAAGCCCGGCCCCGGCGGACAGGCGGCCATCGGCGCCGCCGCCCCCAAGCCGCAGATCGCACCTCCGCCGCCCCCGCAGGCGCCCCCCGCCGCCATAGAGTCCGGCCTCGCCCAGCCCGATCAGGACCGCGGTGGCACGTACGAGGCGGGACTCAAGGTCCGCCGGGAGGTCCTCGGCGACGCCCACGTCGATCGCGCCCAGGCCGCCGCCGACGACTTCACCGGCGACTTCCAGGACTTCATCACCCGCTACGCCTGGGGCGAGACCTGGACCCGCCCGGGCCTGGACCGCCGCACCCGCAGCATCATCACGCTCACCGCACTGACCGCCCGCGGCCACAAGGAAGAGCTGGCCCTGCACACCCGGGCAGCCCTCCGCAACGGCCTCACCCCGTCGGAGATCAAGGAAGTCCTCCTCCACACCGCCATCTACTGCGGTGTCCCGGCCGCCAACTCGGCCTTCGCGGTCGCCCAGCAAGTAATCCGCGAGGAAACGACACCGGAGGGCTAAGGGGAGCGGGGGCCGCGGGCCTTCGTCGCCTCCTTGGGCCGGGGGTCGCCGCCTGGGCCTCTTGTGGGCGGGTGGACGGCGTGCGGTCGTCTTGTGGGCGGGTGGACGGCGTGCGGTCGTCTTGTGGGCGGGTGGACGGCGTGCGGTCGTCTTGTGGGCGAGTGCACGGCGTGCGGTCGTCTTGTGGGTGGTGAAGCGCGTCCGGGTCCTCTTGGTGCCGGGCGCATCGTCTGCGGCTCGTGTCGTCGGGGCGCCCCAGCCCTCGCCACCCCTCTTGCCGGCGGTGCCTCCCGGGACCTCTTGTTGCGGGGCGCGCCGCGCCCGCACCCCTTGTCGGCTGCACTGCCTGATCGCCCCCCTCCCCGCCGCCCACCCGCGCCTTGGTTTTTCCCCGCCGCCCACTCCCCTTCGGGGGGTGGGCGGGTCAGGTGACACGGGCGCGCGCGTGTCAGAGACGTGAGCCGGGGAGACGTGACCCGGAGAGGCGGGAGCCAGGGAGACGTGAGCCGAGGGAGCACGCCGGGGCCCCGCTCGCTCCCCGGCGCGGCAAGATGGCAGGCATGGAACTCACCAAGAAGACCCATGCCTGCGTCCGGCTGGAGAAGGACGGGCAGACGCTCGTGATCGACCCGGGTGTCTTCAGCGAGGAGGACGCGGCCGTCGGCGCGGACGCGATCCTGGTCACCCACGAGCACATGGATCACTTCCACGAGGACCGACTGCGGGCGGGTATGGAGGCCAACCCCGGCGCCGAGATCTGGACCCTCGCCAGCGTCGCCGAGCAGCTCTCGGCCGCCTTCCCGGGCCGCGTCCACACCGTCGGCGAGGGCGACACCTTCACCGCGGCCGGCTTCGAGGTCGAGGTGCACGGCCAGCTGCACGCCGTGATCCACCCCGACATCCCGCGGGTCACCAACGTCGGCTACCTCCTCGACGGCGGCGCGGTGTTCCACCCCGGCGACGCGCTCACGGTCCCCGAGGGGCGTACGGTCGACACCCTGCTGCTGCCCGTCCACGCGCCCTGGAACAAGGTTGCCGAAGTGATCGATTACGTCCGCGAGGTCGCGCCCCGGCGGGCCATCGACATCCACGACAGCCTGCTCCAGGACCACGCCCGCCCGATCTACGACTCCATGATCGACAAGCTCGGCGGTACGGACCACGGCCGGCTCACCCCCGGCAGCCACACCGCCGTGGGCTGAACCGCGGTGGGCTGACCGCAGTGGGCTGAACCGCCCGTGGGCTGAATCCCGGGCGGCCGATGCCCCAAAGGCTGGGTCCCAAAGGCTGGCTCCCCCAGGCTGGCCCCCACAGGCCCGGCCCTGACAGGCCCGCTTCCCCCGCGTCCGGGCCCCGCCGAGCGGGCCCGAGCCGAGCCCGGGCCGGGACCGGGCCGGGACCGGACCCGGGCTGTCAGTGGCGGGCGGTAGGTTTGCAGACATGCGCATCGCGACCTGGAACGTCAATTCGATCACCGCCCGCCTGCCGCGGCTGCTGGCCTGGCTGGAGAGCTCCGGCACGGACGTGCTGTGCCTCCAGGAGACCAAGTGCACCGCCGAGCAGTTCCCGTACGAGCAGCTCCGCGAGCTCGGCTATGAGGCCGCGGTCAACGCCAACGGCAGGTGGAACGGCGTGGCCGTGCTCTCCAAGGTCGGGCTGGAGGACGTCGTCATCGGCCTCCCCGGCGGGCCGCAGTACGACGGCGTGGAGGAGCCCCGGGCCATCTCGGCGACCTGCGGCGCGGCCCGGGTCTGGTCGGTCTACGTCCCCAACGGCCGCGAGGTCGACCATGCGCACTACACCTACAAGCTCGGCTGGTTCGAGGCCCTGAAGACCGCGGTCGCCGAGGACGCGGCGGGCGACCGCCCGTTCGCGGTCCTCGGGGACTACAACGTCGCCCCCACGGACGAGGACGTCTGGGACCCCGCCGTCTTCGTCGGCTCCACCCATGTCACCCCCGCCGAGCGCGCCGCCCTCCAGGCCCTCCGCGAGGCCGGCCTGTCGGACGTCGTCCCGCGCCCCCTCAAGTACGACCGCCCGTACACCTACTGGGACTACCGCCAGCTCGCGTTCCCCAAGAACCGCGGTATGCGCATCGACCTCGTCTACGGCAACGCCCCCTTCGCCAAAGCCGTCTCCGACGCCTACGTCGACCGCGAGGAGCGCAAGGGCAAGGGCGGCTCGGACCACGCCCCGGTCGTGGTGGACCTGGACGTACAGTCCGTGGGGGCGTGACGGACCACCGGTTCGAGGCCGCTCAGGGCACGAGCGTCCTCAGCTCGATCGACTCACCCAGCGCGCGCAGCCCCGCGTCGCCCGGGTGGAGATGGTCGCCGCTGTCGTAGGCGGGGCGCATGCGGGCCGGAGCGGCCGGGTCGCGCAGTACGGCGTCGAAGTCCAGGGTCGCGTCGAAGGCACCCTGCCCGGCGCCGTCGCGCAGGAAGGCGTTGACGGCCTGACGGCGGGCTTCCGCGGCCGGGGTGCAGTCGGGGTAGCCCCCGCACGGCGTGAGGGTTGCCGCGACCGCCCGCAGCCCCCGCTCGTGCGCCCGCCGGGCCAGCGCCCGCAGACCGGCGATGACGTCCTCGGCCGGGGTGCCCCAGCGCACGTCGTTGATGCCCTCGAAGACCACCACGGTCCGCGCCCCCGCCTGGGCCAACACGTCCCGTTCCAGCCGGTGCTGGGCGCTCACCCCTCCGGTGTCCGTGCTCACCCCGTCGCCCTGATAGCGGTCGGTGACGATGCGGTTCGCCGAGATGCCGTGGTTGAGCACGCCGTAACGGGGCAGCGCGTGCTGGGCCCCGAAGCGGCGGGCGAGGACGTCCGGCCAGCGGCGGTTGGCCCCGCTCGTCGACTTCACCCCGTCGGTGATCGAATCGCCCAGCGCGACGATCGAGCCGGGCCCGCCGTCGGTCTCCAGACCGGTCAGGAACGGCCAGAAGGCGATGGTCTGCGGGTAGGCGCCGCCGTCCGTGTCCCGGGTGCGGTCGCCGCTGCCGTCGGCGCTCACGTACGAGAGCTGGGCCGCCTCCTGGTGCACCGGCGCCGCGGTCACCGTCCCGGGCAGATGCAGGCTCACCAGCAGATCGGTGTCCGCGGGGACGGTGAAGGCCGCGGGATCGCTGAACAGTTCCGCGCCGGCCGGTATCCGGGCCCCGGCCCGCCCCCGGAAGGTCAGCGCCACGGGCCGGCCGTCGGCCGCCGCCCCCGTACCGCGCACCGCGATGCTCGCCGCCCCGATGGCGACCGGTGCCGCCGCGAAGGTGTTGGCGATCCGGATCCGCGCCCGTGGCCCGCCCGCGCCGCTGTGGACGACCAGCCGCACCGTACGGTCCTGCAAGGGGCCGACGGCGCGGTAGCCGGTCGTACTCGCCGCCCAACTCCCGGTGCGGCCGCGCCCGGTGTCCCGTACCGACAGCGCGAAGACGTGCAGGGCGGCCTCGGCCGGGGGCGCGGGCGGCAGCACCACCGACGCCACCTCCCGCCCCGGCCGCAGCGGTACGGTCACCGCGTAGAGCCGCGCCGGACCGGCCGACTGCCCGTCCGGGCCGTTGACGTGCGGCAGCGCCACCGCCTTGGTGCTCAGCGGACCGGAGCGCCAATCGGGAGCGATGAGTTCGTAGGCGCTGTGCGAGCCGTCCCGGTAGTGGACGGTTCCGCGGCCGGCCACCTGGCCACCCGTTCCGGCCACCAGGTAGGTCAGCGCATCACCCCGGCCGCGCACCGCGACCGCCTGGCCGGCGGCCCGTACGTTGTCCGGCGTCCCGGCCGCGCTGCGCGGCAGGCGGAGTCGTGCGCCGTCGAGGGTCAGTACGCTCCCCGGCGACCAGCCGGCCGCCGCCAGGTCCTGCGCGGACAGCGAGCGGCCCGTACCGTCGAAATCGGCCGCAACGGGGCGGGAGTTGTCGCTCACCGCCGTGTTGTCGAAGAGCCGGGGCAGCGGGCGGGGCGCCGTCGGCGCCGTGGTTGCCGCGGCCGCCGGCGCGAGCGCGGTGCCCGGCAGCGCGGTGATCAGGAGCAGCAGTGTCAGGGCGGTGCCCCATCGGCGTAGGCGCATCGGTCCGTGTCCCCTCCGGCCGCAGATCCGCTCCGGGCGCACTGAAGGTAGGGAGCCGACGGGGGCGCGTCAAGGTGGCGTACGGCGCCGGGGCACGCCGCGCGCCTGTGGCCCCGACCACAGGTGGGGTGGGACCCTGCACACCATGAACATGTCTTTCTTGGACAAGTGGCGCAAGCGACCGCCGGCCCGCCGGTCCGTGCCGCTCGCGGAGTCGGTGCGCGCCGACCCGGAGAGCGTCATCGAGCTGCTGTCCGAGTGCGAGCTGCTGCGGTCCCACGCCGCCACCGCGGGCGTCGAACTCGACGACTCCGTACGCTCGTTGGAGCGGCTGGACCAGCTTCAGCCGGTCTGGCGGGACGACCCCGAGGTGGCGCCCTGGCTCGGCAACGACGCGGGCCTGTACCTCGGCACCGTACTGGTGCGTACCGTCCGCGGCGCGGTCTGGCACGTCTGGCCGGACGGGCAGCCGGTGGTCCGGCTGGCGTCCGGGCGCGAGATCGACGTCGTGGCGGCCGGCCACCAGTGGGCCGACGACGGCGCGCCGGAACTCTCCCAGGTGTACGCCGAGGCCGCGGAGAGCTGACCGGCAGGCCCGGCACCCGTCGCACTGGTCCTCGTCCCCGCCGGCGCGGGCACCACCAAAGAGGGCACCACCAGACCCGGAACACCACCAGACCGACTTACCCGATTTATCCCCTCGAACCCGGCTGGGCGTGCGTGTCAGGGCGTACCGCCTCAATCTCCCCGGTAGTTTGCGGGCTCTCCGCTGTACGGATGAGAGTGGGCAGGTCGGACATGGCCGGTGAGGCGCTGATTGAACTGCGCGGGGTCAACAAGCACTACGGAAAACTGCACGTCCTCCAGGACATCGACCTCACCGTCGACCGTGGGGAGGTGGTCGTGGTCATCGGGCCTTCCGGGTCCGGGAAGTCCACCCTGTGCCGGGCCATCAACCGCCTGGAAACCATCGAATCGGGCACGATCGAACTCGACGGCAGACCGCTGCCCGAAGAGGGCCGGGCGCTCGCCCAGCTGCGCGCCGAGGTCGGCATGGTCTTCCAGTCGTTCAACCTCTTCGCCCACAGGACCGTGCTCGACAACATCATGCTGGCCCCCGTCAAGGTCCGGAAGAAGCGGAAGGACGAGGCCGCGCGGCGCGCCCGTGAGCTCCTGGACCGGGTCGGGCTGGTCTCCCAGGCCGACAAATATCCCGCGCAGCTCTCCGGCGGCCAGCAACAGCGCGTCGCCATCGCCCGCGCGCTCGCCATGGACCCCAAGGCGCTGCTCTTCGACGAGCCGACCTCCGCACTCGACCCGGAGATGATCAACGAGGTGCTGGAGGTCATGCGGCAGCTCGCCCGGGAGGGCATGACCATGGTCGTGGTCACCCACGAGATGGGCTTCGCCCGGTCCGCCGCCAACCGCGTGGTGTTCATGGCCGACGGCCGCATCGTCGAGGACCGCACCCCCGAGGAATTCTTCACCGCCCCGCGCAGCGAGCGGGCGAAGGACTTCCTCTCCAAGATCCTCAAGCACTGAACGGGGGTGCCGCCATGCCGTACCGACAGTCCGCATACCAACAGTCCGCATACCGCCAGTCCGCATACCGCCAGTCCGCATACCGACGCTCCGCCCGCCTGCCCCGACCCCGCACGGTCCTCGTGCTCGCCGTAGTGGGCGTCCTCGCACTGGTCCTCGCGGGCTGCGGCCGGGCCGGCAGCCCACCGGTCAAGGGCCCCAAGGGCAGCGAACTGCCCCGGTACCCGGTCGCCAAGCACTTCCGGCTGCCGTCCTCCCCGACCTGGGCGGCGGCCAAGCGCCGCGGCCACCTCATCATCGGCGTCAAGGAGGACCAGCCCTACCTCGGCGAGAAGGACCCCGCCACCGGCGTCTACACGGGCTTCGACATCGAGATCGCCAAGATGATGTCCGCCGCCCTCGGATTCCCGCCCCGCACCATCCAGTTCCGGACCATCGCCTCCGCCAACCGCGAGACAGCCCTGCAGAACGGCCAGATCGACCTCTACGTAGGCACCTACACGATCAACGACAAGCGCAAGAAGCTGGTCGGCTTCGCCGGCCCGTACTACATGGCCGGCCAGTCCCTGCTGGTGCGCACCGACGAACACGACATCCACGGACCGCAGGACCTGGCCGGCAAACGCGTCTGCTCGGCGGCCGGCTCGACCCCGTACCAGCGCATCCAGTCCGAGTACCCCAAGGCCGTCCTCGTCGCCTACGACACCTACTCGGTGTGCGTGGACAACCTGCTCACCTTCCAGGTCGACGCGGTCACCACCGACGACGCGATCCTGCTCGGCTACGCCGCCAAGGTCCCCCGCGAGCTCAAGGTGGTCGGCAAACCCTTCTCCGAGGAGCCGTACGGCATCGGCGTCCCGCGCGCCGACAACGCGCTGCGCTTCGCCCTGGACGACGCGCTCGCCGCAAACGAGAAGAACGGCAACTGGAAGAAGGCCTACGACGCGACCCTCGGCCTGTCCGGGGTGCCCGCCCCCGAGCCGCCCCCGATCGACCGCTACCCGGCGACCTGAGCCGCCAAGGAACCGACCGATGAACGTTCTCCTCGACAACCTCTCCCTCTACGCGGAGGGGCTGCTCGGCACCGTCGAACTCACCGTCTACGCCTCCCTGCTGGCGCTCGCCCTCGGCTTCCTCATGGCGGCCTTCCGGGTCGCCCCGGTCCGCTCGCTGCGGGCCTTCGGCACCGCGTGGGTGACGGTGCTCCGCAACACGCCGCTGACCCTGCTGTTCTTCGCCGTGGTGCTGGGCCTGCCGCGGTTCGGCCTGGTCCTGCCCTTCAAGCTCTTCGCCATCCTGGCGCTCGGCTGCTACACCTCCGCCTTCATCTGCGAGGCGGTCCGCTCCGGCATCAACACCGTGCCGACCGGACAGGGCGAGGCGGCCCGCAGCCTCGGCATGACCTTCCCGCAGACCCTCGGCATCGTCGTCCTGCCGCAGGCGTTCCGCTCCGTCATCCCGCCCATCGGGTCCACGCTGATCGCGCTCGCCAAGAACAGCGCGATCGCCGGTGCCTTCAGCGTCGTCGAACTCCTCGGCGTCTACAAACCGCTCAACGAGCTCGGCTACAGCATCATCTGGACCTTCTTCTGGATCGCCGTCGGCTACCTGATCGTGACCCTGTCCATCAGCGCGATCTTCAACGTGCTGGAGAAGCACTACGGAGTCGCCCGATGACCGCCAATGCCCTGTACGACGTCCCCGGCCCCCGCGCCAGGACCCGCCACCGGGCCTACGGACTCGCCGGGACGGGCGTGATCCTCGCCCTGATCGGCTGGATCCTCTATCTGCTCTTCGTCACCGGCCAGTTCACCACCGCGAAATGGAGCCCCTTCACCTACGTCGGCATCCAGGAACTCCTGCTGACCGGACTGGCCAACACGCTGCGGGCCTTCGGGTTCGCCGCGGTGCTGTCGTTGGCCTTCGGTGCCGTGCTCGCCGCCGGGCGGCTCTCCGTCCACCGGCCGATCCGCTGGCTGTGCACGCTGGTCGTGGAGTTCTTCCGCGCGATGCCTCTGCTCGTCATGATCTTCTTCATCTACGTGGCGCTCCAGGTGGCGCCGCTGCCCGCCCTGGTCGCCGGCCTGACGCTCTACAACGGCTCGGTCCTCGCCGAGGTCTTCCGCAGCGGCATCAACGCCGTCGAGCGCGGCCAGGGCGAGGCCGCCTACGCGCTCGGCATGCAAAAGACGCAGGTCATGACGTACGTGCTGGTGCCGCAGGCGGTCCGGGCGATGCTGCCGGCGATCATCAGCCAGCTGGTCGTCGCGCTCAAGGACACCTCGCTGGGATTCCTCATCACCTACGAGGAGTTCCTGCACGCCGGCAAGCTCATCGCCTCCAACCTGGACTACGACCTGCCGTTCATCCCCGTCGTCATGATCATCGCGCCGATCTACATCGGGATGTGCATGCTGCTCTCCTGGTTCGCCAACTGGGTCTCCCGGCGCCAGATGCGCAACCCCAAGGTCGAGTCCGTCGAGGTGGCCGCCGCGGAACCGGGGAACCTCATGCCGGGCGACCATCAGCGGCCGGCGCCTTGAGGCGAGGCGGGGGCTCTCCCCTGGGCCTTCGGGCCGTTAGTGGTCCCTCCGGGCCGTTGCCGTACGGAGCCATCCGTGGCTTTCAAGGAGCCGCCGTCAGCGGATGTGGCGCGCGAGCCAGGGACTGAGCGCCCCGCCCAAGATCAGCTCCTTGTACGTCTCATCACCGGGCAGCGGGACGACCAGCCACTGTCCCGGCGGGAAGAACCGCGTCTTGACGTGGGCCAGACCGCCGTACACGGACCGCAGGAATGCCGGCACCGCATCCCGCGGCACATCCGCGAACTCCACCCCGTCCACGGTGATCTTCGCATCGTCCTCCGGGAACAACTGGACGGTGACCGCCGGGTCCCCGCCCAGCTCCACGAACGCCTCGTGCGGCAGCGAGCCGTCCGGGTCCAGCACGGTGAACGCCCCGGCGGAGGTGCGCCGGGAGGTCACATCCGCACCGATGTCGTCCGTGACGGTCACTTCGAGCCGGTACTCCTCGGCGACTTCCCGTACGGCCGTGACGGCCGACTCGGTCGTGGGCAGATGCGGCCGCTGCTGCGGGCTCGGGGCGGAATTTCCCATACCGGCGATCATGCCACCGGCCGCTCCCGGGCCCGGACGCACGGCCGCGCGGTGCTACACCCGCCACACCCCGTCCCGCATCAGCTCCCGCCCCGCGAGCTCGTTCTCCTCGCGCCAGACCAGGATCCGGCGCGGGCGGAAGGCGAGGAACACCCAGGCCTCCCGGCCGCGGGGATCCCAGCCGAGCTTCTCGGCGAACGCCTTGCCCATGTCGTCGGGCAGCGCGTCGGAGGCGACGGTCTCGGCCGTGCTCTCGATGAGGACCACGTCCCGGGTGGGGCCCAGCGCCACCCAGCAGGCACCGTTGGCCCGGAGGTTGCGGGCCGTCGGGTTGTTCTTCTTCGTGGCCATCACCAGCCGCTCGTCGTGCCAGACGAACGACAACGGCACGAGGTAGGGCGTGCCGTCGGCGGACGCCGAGGAGATCCAGGCGTCCTCGTCCGTCCTCAGTCGTGCGAGCGCATCGCGCTTCCGCTGCCCGGCGTCGCGGGCCGGTGGGGTGGTGGCCATGCGGTGAGGCTAGCGACCACCACCCCGCGCCGCCTCAGGCCTGCGCTGTACGCCCCGGGTCCTACGACCGGTCCGCGGGGCCACCGGGGTTGAGAACCTTGGGCGAGAACCAAGGGTTGAGAACCAGGGGTTGAGGAGGGGTCAACCCGTGGTGCGATGACCTGGGCCGGCGTTCATGGAACCGTTGATGACACGAACAGCCCGTCAGACGACATCCCTTCGGGAGGCCCCACCATGCACACGCTCACTGCCTTCTCTCAGCCCGGCGCAGCCGGTTCCCTCAATCCCCACTCCCTCGTTCCCCACTCTCTCGGCGACCCTCGCCCTGCCCGCCCCGGCTCTCCCCAACGTGCCGACGAACCGGGGCCGGCGCCGCCGCGGTGCCTAGTCGCGCACCGGGACGGAGATGTACGAGGGATCGTCCGCGGGAGAGGAGAACGTCAGCTGGGCGCCGGACGGATTGTGCTCGATGTACAGCGGATCGACGGTGTCCACGACCACCGCCAGCTTGTGCCCGGCCGGGACGTCGTAGGCGGTGGAGAACAGCTCCAGGTCCACGCCGAAGGGTTGCCCGGGCGTCTTGCCGTGGAAGGTGTACGGCGCGTGGGTCACCAACCTGCCGATGCCCAGCGGGCCGACGTCGTAGAGGTACGCGATCGCGGTACCGCTCTCGGCGGTGCTGGTGACGGTCGTGTGCAGCCGGGTGGTGCCGCGGACCCGCTGCCCGGTCTCGTAGCGCTCGGACTGCCAGACGGCGGCCAGCGAGCGCGGCAGCAGCGGGATCGAGGCCATCGGCGGCAACCGGAAGAACTGGTCCAGCATGCTGGAGAGGAAGATCAGGCCACCGTCGGCGCCGGAGTCCCAGTTGGTATTGATCTGCCGGCTGCCGTCCAGGGCGATCTTCTGGTGTGCAGACGGCACGTCCTTCCAGCTCTTGTAGCCCTCGTAGGCCCCGGTGGAACGAGACTTGAGCAGGACCGGCGATTCCTTGTCGATCCCGTTGTCGGCGCCCTTGAGGTAGCGGTCGAACCACCGCTTGGTGTCGGTCCAGGTGTCGTCGGGCAGCCCGAACAACCCGAGGGCCTCGGCGGTCGCATGGTCGCCGGGCCGGAACTCCAGCCGCTTCGGCCCCTTGAGCTTGTCGAAGAAGTCGGCGTACTGGTTGGGCGGGAAGAGCGAATCGCCCCAGGCGTTGCCCAGCATGATCGCCGCGCCATTGGCATTGATCCGGTCGAGGTAGGTGGCGGGGGAGCGCTTCTTCCCCCAGGCGATCAGATCCTTCTCCTTGGAGAGATTGGAGGCCAGGAAGTCCTTGAGGACGGTACGGAGTTCGGCGCTGGGCCGCCCGGTCAGCTCACCAGCGCCGCCGAGCATCGCTGCCGCCTGCAGATGCTGGGTCCGTCCGCTGTAGATCGAGTCGATCAGGTTGGCCCAGCCGCTGAGCGCTGCAACCACCTTGATCCGCTTGTCGAACGCAGCCGCCAGCAGACTGATCCCGGCCCCGTAGGAGACCCCACCCATACCGACCTTCTGCGGATCGGTGGGGGTGTTCGCCAGCGCCCAGTCGATGACCTTCGAGGCGTCGGCGATGTCCTCCGGTCCGGCGGTCTCGATCTGTCCGCCGGACTGCCAGAAGCCGCGCGAGTTGTATCCGACGACCACATATCCCGCGTCCGCCAGCTTCTTGGCCTGTGCCATGTACTCGATCTGCGGCATCGCCCAGCTGGTGGGCAGCACGATGACCGGGTACTGCCGCGTCCCGTCCGCACCGGCCGGCGTGAAGACGTTGGCCTTGAGGGTGATCCCGCCCTGGCCCTTGATGTCGACGAACCGCACGGAGGCGGAACCTGCGGACGCCGTGGCCGCGGGGGTGGCGTCCGGGGTCGCCGCCTGGGCGGTGGCCGGTGCGCCGGTGAGCACGGTCGTGGCCAGCACTGCCGCCGAAACGGTGCCGATAGCGGCGCGCAGGGTCGTACGGGAGGGGGTCATCTTCTGCTCCAGATCTCGATGCGAGCCGACCGCACGCTGTCTGGGACAGGAGGGGGCATACGCCCGGCCCGAGGTGACTGGAGAGTAAAGTCCGACCCTTACCGAAGGTAACCCATCGGTAGGTTACGGGTGGGTAACAGCCTTGGGTCGAGGGTGAGTCGGGGGTGGGTCGGGGGCGAGTCGGGCCTGAGTTGGGGTGGGTCTGAGTGGGGCCCGCCCGACTCCGGCTGAGGCGAGGCGAGTTGGGGTGAACCCTAGGTCGGCCGGGGGTCGCTACTGCCTGGCCTGGCGTGTCCTGGCCTGGCGTGCCCTGGCTTGGCCCGACCCGGCCTGGGTCGGGTCTGTCTGGCCCGTGGCTGAGTCCGTGCGGGGCGGGCCGAGCTGGCTGCGGCCTTGGCGGGCCGAGTTCGGCCACGTCGAGGTGCCTGGCCGACCCCGGCGCCGGGCCACCTCGGGGTGCGTAGGGCGACGCCGGATGCGAGTTGGAGGGCAAGGCGGATCGGGTCGAATTTGGGCGGCGTCGGGCCGTGTCCAGTCGTGTCCAGTGGCGTCCAGTGGGGTCCAGTCGTGTTCGGCCGGGGCAGGCCGCATCGAGCGAGTCCAGCCGCATGGAGGTGAGTTGGTGTGGGTCGGACGTCGTCTGGCCTCGGTGAGCCACGTTGAGCTGGCCGGGACCAGGTCAGTCTTCAAGGATCACCGAGTGGGGGAGTGCGGTGGGGTGGTACGTCATCATGAACTCATTGGCGGAGAGCGGGAGTTGCTTGTCCCGCAGATGCCGAGAGCCGTCGCCGGATGGCCTCGGGTGGCAGGCCGCCAGGTCGTCAATGGGATGGTTTACAAGATCCGTATCGGCCTCTTGTGGCGTGACTTGCCGGAGCGCTATGAGCCCCGTAGGGGGCTGCCGCCGCCGGGCCGCGACGGCGGCAGCCTTCCCCGCAGGTTTCAGCCCTTGCGGGGGGAGAAAGCGCCGACGGCGTCGCCGTGGGCCGTGCAGTCCATGTTGCGGTAGCGGTCGACGAAGGTGCCGGTGAGGCCGGTGAACGCGTCGTACGCCTGGTCCAGGGGGAGGTCTTTACTCACCCTGAACCGCAGCTGCACGTGGACGGAGTCGCGGGGCTTCAGCGTCTTCGGGCCGGGGATGGTGCCGCGGGCGTTTCCACCGGCCTGGCGCAGCGTCTTCCAGGCGTGCTGCGAGGTGTCCCAGTACTGCAGATCGCCGTACGGGCTGAGGTCGCGCTCGCCCTCGTTGTAGACATAACTGCCCAGCTTGGCGCTGAGTTCGAAGGACTTCAGCTCCTTCGCCGAGGCGTTGGTGAGCGTGGCGGTGTAGCTCGTCCAGTGAGTGCCGAGAGTGATCGATTTGGGTATGCCGAAGGAGCGGCCCACGAAGGTGTTGTCGTGGTACTGCCCGTAGGCGGTGTCTAGGTCGTAGCACGTCGGGATTTTCGCGGCAGGGGCCGCCTGGGAGGCGGGCGCGGCGGCCACCGCCATGGGGAGTAGGGCGGCCGTCGCGGCCGAGACCGACAGGGCGCGGCGCAGTTTCATGAAGATCTCTTTTCGGTTCTTCGGGCCCTTTGGAACCTTTGTTTCCAGCGTCATTGAGTTCCAAGGCCGTGGATTCTTGGGTTGTCAGGTTCTTGGAGAAATGGTTGGGCTTACGCGGTGACGTCCGTGGCGCCCGGACCGGCCACGCCCTTCCGGCGGCGCACGCCGATGACCGCACCCGCGCCGACCACCATCGCGGCTCCGCCGGCGAGAGCGATCGCCGGGAGCGCGGACGAGGAGCCGGTCGCGGCGAGCTGGGCGCTGCCCTGCGGGCCGAGGCCGCCGGTGGAATCGGGACCGCTCGTACCGCCGCCGGACGCGGCGCTGTGGCTGGACCCGGCCGTGCCACCCGGCTTGCCCGGCTCGCTCGGCTCGGTGGTCGGGGGCTGGGTCGGCTTCGTGCCCGCGGGGAGGATGGTGAAGTCGTACCAGGCTTCCTTGGCCGAACCACAGGAACCGTCGCGGTTGCGGTAGTCGCCGGCGGCGAGTGCGTACCCGGCGCCGGGCTTGGCGTCCTTGACCACGCGGGTGCGCAGTTGGAGCGTGATGGTGCTGCGCGGACCGACGGCAAAGAAGCCGAACAGGTCGTCGGGCTCCGCGTCATGGAAGGTCTTCCACCGCCCCGTCTTGGCGTCGCGGTACTCGGTCTCCAGCTCCCAGTACGGCCGGTCGACATCCTCGGCGGAGGATACGAGCAGGAAGGGCTGGACCTCCCCCAGGGGCTTGCCGGTGGTGTTGGTGAGCGTCATGGAGAAGGGGGTCCCGGCGCCGCCCGCGGTCAGCTGGGACGGCAGCCCGTGGACGGCCACGTGCAACTGGTCGGACTCGAACGCACAGGACTGACCCGCAACACCGGAATCACCGGCGTCCTTGCCTCCACCGGTGGCACCACCCGCGCTGGTGGTCTTCTCAGTGGTCCCTTCGACGGTCCCGGCGGCTTTCGGCGGCTTCCCCGGGTCGGGACGTGCGGACCCGTCACGGTCCTGGGATGCCGAGCCACCGGCAGCGGCTTCGCCCGGGCGCCGCGACTCGTCCGGGTTACCCGTTCCGCCGCCGCTCGTTGCGGAATCCGCTAACCGGCCCGCCGGCGTTGCGGCATCGGGTAAGTCGGGAGAGGCGGGCGTGCGGAGACCGGCCTCGGACACCGGCTCCGTTGCGAACGCGGCGGCGGGCGTGGCCAGTACGGCGACGGGCGCTAACACGGCAGCCGCTGCGGCGGCCGTCAGGGCATGGAGAATCTTCATCCAGCAGACCTCTCAGATCATCCCAAGTGCCGCCGGGGCGGCACAGCTTGACGTTCGTCATGCGCAGGCGGGGCATGACGCATGGATGCGTGAGTGCGCATGCTTATATGCGTACATGCGCACACCTGCGCCTCTCGGAGGACCACTCGCATTGCGAAAAGGTTGCGCACAGAAGCCACTGAAGTGGCGCATAGGGTGGGAGATGGAGACATCCTGGGATTTCCATCAGGCTCTGTCTATGCGTTCGGCGGCGTGTTCCTGCGGGCTTTGCAGCAGATTCGGGAACAGGCGGACGCCTTCAGTGACATCGACTGGCTGGCCCAGGTCGGCTCCACCATCGTCCGCGCCCACCAGCACGCCGCCACCGGCCGAAGAGGGGGCGGCACCGGCCGGGCGAACCGGACGATCACGCCCTCGGCCGTTCCCGAGGAGGACTGACAACGAAAGTCCACCTCGCCTGCGACGGCAGGACCGCCCTCTCGCCCGGCCGCGCCGCCGACCTCACCACGTGATCGCGGACGAGGCTTACAGCTCTCGCGGCTTCCGTGGTTATCTGCGGCGACGCGGCATCGCGCACACGATCCCCGAGAAAACCGACCAGCAGCGGCACCGGCACCATCGCGGGCGCCTCGGCGGTCGGCCACCAGGCTTCAACCGGGAGGCCTACCGCAGGCACAACCGCGTCGGACGCTGCTTCAACCAGCTCAAGAGCTTCCGCGATATCGCCACCGATACGCGAAGACCGTGACCTCCTACGAAGCAGCGGCCACATTCGCATCACTCCTGCTCTGGCCAAGATCCGTTGGAAGGCGGACCCTAGTTGGCCGTTGCGCATTGGTGCGAGTCTGGGGGCGGGGCGGGGCGGGGCGGGGGAGCTGAGGATGGGGCGACAGTCGGTGGCGGAGAGTTGGGGAGGAGTGGGTCGTGAAGGCGGCTGAGGTGGGTGGGGCGGCGCGGGCTCAGACGCCGTTCGATGTGAGTGAGCGGAGGGCCTGGGAGGGGAGCGTGGCCGCCTACGAGGCAGGGTTCGGCAGGCTGTGCGCGTATCCGGTGCCCGCACTGCTCGAGGCTGCTGGGGTGGGGCAGGGCGTGCGGGTGCTCGACGTGGGGACAGGCCCAGGGGTGGTCGCTGCGGCGGCGGGTGCGCGGGGTGCGCAGGTGGTGGCGTTGGATTCCGAACCCGGGATGGCTAGGCGTGCTGCTCAGGGCGTTCCGGATGCTTCCGTATGCATTGCCGCGGTGCCCCAACTGCCTTTCATGTGCGATCAGTTCGACGCAGTGGTGGGCAACTTCGTACTCAATCATGTGGGGCGGCCGCGGGTGGCGCTTGCGGAGCTGCGTCGGGTGACCCGGCCGGGCGGCCGGATCGCGCTCACGGTCTGGGCCGTGCCCGCGGCGTCCGGGCAGGCGCTGCTCGGGCGGGCCGCGGCGGCAGCCGGAGTGCCCCGGCCGGCCGATGTGCCCGCGCTCGCGCCAGAGGACGACTTCCCGCGTACGGAGGAGGGACTCACGGCGCTGCTGACCGAGGCGGGGCTGACCGAGGCGGGGTGCCGTTCGCTGGCTTGGGATCACCGCACGACGGCGGAGGAGTGGTGGCAGGGGCCGGCGGCGGGGGTGGCCACGATTGGGCGGGTCGTTACCAGTCAGGGGGTGGAGGGGGTCGAGCGCGTTCGGCGACACTTCGCCCTGCTGGCCGAGGAGTTCATGGACGGGGAGGGTGGCCTGGTGCTGCCGCACCGGGCGTTGCTGGCGTATGGGAGGGTGCGCCAGGCGGTGTGAGGTCCCATCCGGGCCAGCAGGCGAAGGCGAGCAGGCAAAGGCCGGCGTCGGTGGGGCGAACCAGCTGACGCGGCTTGAGCGCGACCGAGGAGCTGGCCGTATTGGCGAAGTGCGGCGTGGCCATGTACCGGGAGGTGTGGGCTGCCGCCGAAGCGTCCGCGTTCTGGCAAGTCGGCTGCCGTGAAGGGTGGCCAACCAGGATCGGTTGGCGGCGGTTTATCAGGACGTCGAGCACGGCTGCCGGCTGGGCAGTGAAGCGCTGGGCGTGGCGGTGGCGGTGGCGGTGGCGGAGGCGGTGGTGCTTGCGCCCGCGCTGGTCGACGTCGAGCGGGCGATCGGCGGGCTGTACCGTCCCTGCGGCGGCGGCCGCTGACCGATGGGCCTGATCCGCCTCCTGGTGACCGCCGTGGGGGTCCGGTGTCCGTTTCCGCTGGCGTACGCCCGTGCAGGTGCTGGAGGTGGACCGCGTACCGTCGGGTGCGGGTGGCTCGTTGGGGTGCGTACCGTACCGGCGCGGCGGACGCACTGCTGCCGGTCGATCTGTTCGTGCTCGGCACCGGCATCTGGGGCCGCCCTTGCCCCGCCACGGCCGGGGCGCGGCTGTCCATGATGGACGTCCAGCATCCGTACCTCACCACCCCAACGCCCCGACGAACGCTCCGGGCTTCGACTTGACCCTCATCGGCACCCTCATCGACGCGCCGATCGTGCGCTACCCCGACCACCCGAGCCGCCACACCACCGCCGTGGCCGGCGCTATGGCCTGGGGAGTTATGCGCATGCGCCCGCCCCGGGGAGCCGACCGCCGCTGGGGGGAAGTGGCGAACCGCCGCCGTCCAGTGGCGACTTGTCCTATGGGGATGAACTTCCGTTCCGGGAAGCGTACTTGGGGTCGGCGCGAGCTGTGACTCGCCGTATCGTCCCGGCCTGACGGGAGCCCGGAACGGGGCGGCGGCTCAACGGCGTGTTCGCCCTCACCCCTTGAGGTACCACTGACCGGCCGCGGCGGGTGACGCAGTAGGGGCCCCGCAGCTGCTGGGCAACGGTGCCACTGAGCCGCACGCCGCAAGAGCGGACATGTGAGAGGTGCGGAAAGAGCGGGAGATACGGAAGGGGCGGCGGGGTGGATGTCCTACCTGCTGGTGGGGGCGGGAAGGGTGGTCAGGAAGGTGGACAGGGCGGCGTTGAAGTCGTCCTCCCGCTCCAGGTTCGGCATGTGGGCTGCCTCGGGGATGATTGCCAGGGTGCTGTCCGGGATGCGCTGGTGCAGGTCGCGGGCGTCGCTCACGGGGGTGTAGGCGTCCTCCGTGCCGACGACCACCAATGCCGGTACGGACATCCCTGTGAGCAGCTCCCGGTAGTCGGGGCGCTCGGCGCGGCCGCGCAGGGCGGCCGCTGCGCCCTCGGGCGGAGTGCCGGTCATCATGCCCAGGACGTGTGCGGCGACCTCCGGCCGGGATTCGATGGTGCTCGGTGCAATCATCTTGTCGAGCACCTCCTGCGCATAGCCGGCCATCCCCTCGCGCAGCAGGCGCTCGGCCATCGCCCGGCGGCCTGCCTTGCCCTCGTCGGTCTCGGGCGCCGCGAAGGTGTCGGCGAGCACCACACCGCGGATCCGCTCGGGGAAGAGGCGGTAGCACTCCATGACGATCTGGCCGCCCATGGAGAGCCCACCCAGTACGCAGCGCTCGATGCCCAGGTGGTCGAGCAGCCCGGCGATATCGCGGGCGAAGGTCTCCAGCGGGGTAATGCCCGGAACGACCGAACTCTCGCCGTAGCCCCGCAGATCCGGGGCGATCACCCGTCGGCCGGCTTGGCTGAAGTGGGCGATCTGCGGTCGCCACATGGAGCGGTCGAAGGGGTGCCCGTGGATGAGCACCAGCGGCTCGCCGCCGCTCTCGTTCCGGTGGCCCTCCTCCCGGTCGCCCGCATCCTCGTAGCCGACGGTGATTTCGCCTATGACGACCGATCCCATGGTGGACATCCCCTCCGCGTTCAATGTGACGTGCTCGATGCTATGAGGTGCAATTACTCGGCGCAATAGGGATAATGTGCTCGGTGCAATGTCCTGCGTGCTGTGCCGCCCGTGCTGTGTGGTCTGCGCTGTGTCAATGTCGCGATGTTGTCGTGGCAGGGCGGCGGCGAGGACGGGCGGCGAGAGCGAGAGCGAGGGTGGGCGGGCGCGCCGAGCGCCGGGGACCGGAGCTGAACTCCGGGGCCAGGGAGGCGAGAAGCCGGGAAGACGGGGAGCGGGGAAAGGTGAGGATGGACGACTATCGAGTGCTGGCCGATGGGTTGGCGGCGGATATTGCGGCGGGGCGGCTGCGGCCGGGGGACCGGTTGCCGCCGTTGCGGCGGTTCGCCCGGGATCGGCGGATCGCCAGTTCCACCGCGGCCCGGGTGTACCGCGAACTGGGTCGGCGCGGCCTGACCGTCGGGGAGGTCGGCCGCGGTACCTACGTCCGTACCGCCGCACCGCGCGCCGAAGCTGCCCTGGCCGAGCCGGCGGAGGCCCGGATCGACCTGGAACTCAACTTCCCGGTGCTGCCCGAGCATCCCGCGCTGCTCGCCAAGAGCCTCGAACGCCTGGTACGTCCCGACGCCCTGGCGGCCGCGCTCCGCCCGGTGGGCCCGGCCGGTACGGCCGCGGCGCGGCAGGCCGCCGCCGCCCATCTCGTCCGGGCCGACTGGGCCCCGGAACCCGGCCAGTTGCTCTTCGCGGGCAACGGGCGACAGGCCGTGGCCGCCGCGATCGCCGCGCTGGTGCCGGCCGGCGAACGGCTGGGCGTCGAAGCGCTGACGTATCCCGTGGTCAAGGGGATCGCGGCCCGGCTGGGCGTCACCCTCGTCCCGCTCGCCATGGACGAGCACGGTCTGACGCCCGCAGCGGTCCGGGCCGCCGCCCCGCTGCGCGCCGTCTACCTTCAGCCGGCGTTGCACAACCCGCTCGGCATCACGATGCCCGACCAGCGGCGACGTGAACTGGCTGACATGGCCGGCGAGTTGGATCTGCGGATCGTTGAGGATGCGATCTACGGGTTTCTTCGCCCCGACCTTCCGCCGCTGGCGGCCCTGGCGCCCGAGCGCACCGTGGTGATCGACAGCCTGTCCAAGCGGCTGGCGCCCGGCCTGTCGCTCGGTTTCCTCACGGCGCCCGAGGGCCTCACCCGCGAACTGGCGGCCGCCCTCCGGTCGGGGACTTGGACCGCGTCCCGCTTTGCGCTGGAGGCAGCGACCGGCTGGATGGTCGATGGCACCGCGGCGGCCTTGGAGGACGCAAAGCGCGCCGATGCGGCCGAGCGCCAAGGGATCGTCGCCGAGCGGTTGGCCGACTTCCGTATCCGGGCCGATCCGCAGGCGTACCACTGCTGGTGGGACCTGCCGGAACCGTGGCGGGCCGACACCTTCGTCGCGGCTGCCGCGCGTCGCGGGATCGCCGTCACCCCGGCTGGAGCGTTCGCCGTCGGCACGGGGCACGCCCCCAACGCTGTACGCCTGGCGCTCGCCTCCCCGTCGCTCGACGCCCTGGCCGAGGCGCTCGACGTCCTGGCCGGGCTGGCCCGGGGCGTACCGGAGGACAGCGGTCCGGTGGAGTGAGCGGGCGGTCGGACGACCAGCACGGCCAGGACGACCAGCACGGCCAGCACGGCCAGGATGGGTGGGGACGACCGGGCGGGTGGGGACGGCCGGGGTGGTCAGGGCAGATGGACCGGCCGGGCCAGCCACGACAGCCGGGCCGGCCGGGACAGCCAGGACGGGTGGGGAAGCTGGCGCCGTCGGAACGGTCGCCGGGCGCCGCCCCGACCTCTCGGCGCGGGCGCCGCCCCGACCCCTCGGCCCAAGTGTCGCCCGGCCCCTCGGTCCAGGTGCCGCCCCGCCTCGTCAGCTCAGGCGGCGCCCGACCCCTCCGCTCAGGTGGTGCCCGACCTCTCCGCTCAGGTGGCGCTCATCGCCCCTCGGCTCACGTACCGCTCATCATGTCCCCGAGACCGGTGTGGAGATCGTCGGCGTTCATCACTGGCTGGAGCGAAACTTTCGCGTTCAGGTCCATGAAGAACGATTCGAGCACCGGCGGCATCTGGGAGGACTGCTGCATGTCGAAATAGAAGAAGCAGGCGCGCTCGCCGTCTTCGAGGGTGAAGTACGCCGCCTCCGGCTGCAGGGCGGCGTACGCCGCCTCCATGATCTTCAACAGGGTGCCGTTCCTGAGTACCGCGTTGCCCGCCTCGGTCGGTATCCGGGCCTTCAGGACCATCCTCATCGGACTCACTCCTCGGCTGACTGTGGAGTCCCGTCTGTCCCTGTGTCTCTGCCTGAGTGTCTCTGTGTGACGTCTCTGTGTGACGCCACAGACTGATGTCTCTGACTGATGTCTGTGGCTGACCCTGGCGGTCCACCTGTCCCTGCCTGCCCCGTCCACCCCGTCTGCGATGTCTGTCCATGAATCTGCGCCCGGGTCCTGTTTGTTTCAGCGTCTCACGGCACGGCACGGCACGGCGCGGCGGCCGGGCGTGGGCGCGACGGTCGGGCCGGTCGGCAGACCCCGCGGTCAGTGCAGTGGCTCGGGGCGGCCGGTGGGCGGCACTTCCTCGGCCGGCGGCACCGGGCCCGGCGGCGTGCCGTCGCCGAACGGCCGGCCGCCCAACTCCTCGCGGTGGTGCGGGGTCAGCCAGCCGGACAGGTCCGGCCCTACCGGGACCAGGCCGGCCGGATTGATGCCCGTGTGCACCCGGTAGTAGTGCTGCTTGATGTGGTGGAAGTCGACGGTGTCGCCGAAGCCCGGGGTCTGGAAGAGATCCTTGGCGTACGCCCACAGCACCGGGTCCTCGGCCAGCTTGAACCCGTTGCACTTGAAGTGGCCGTGGTAGACGGCGTCGAAGCGGACCAGGGTGGTGAACAGCCGGATGTCGGCCTCAGTGATCGTGTCGCCCACGAGGTAGCGACGGTCCGAAAGCCGCTCGGACAGCAGGTCCAGGCGCCGGAAGAGATCGTGGAAGGCGGACTCGTACTCGCTCTGCCCGGTGGCGAATCCGGCCCGGTAGACCCCGTTGTTGACGTCGCGGTAGACGCCCGCCATGACCACGTCGATCTCCTCGCGCAACGGCTCCGGATACAGGTCGGGCGCGCCGGGCCGGTGCAGTGCCGTCCATTCGGTGGCGAAGTCCAGGGTGATCTGCTGGAAGTCGTTGGTGACCAGCTGGCCGCTGGGGATGTCCACGACGGCGGGCACGCTGACCCCGCCGGGGTAGTCCTTCTCGCGGGCGTCGTACGCCTCGCTGAGGTAGCGGATGCCCAGCACGGGGTCGCGGCCGTCCGGGTCCAGGGTGAAGCGCCAGCTGCGGTCGTCCTGGATGGGGTCGGCGATGGCGAGCGAGAGTGCGTCCTCCAGCCCGAGCAGCCGACGGGAGACCACGGCGCGGCTCGCCCACGGGCAGGCGCGGCTGACCACCAGGCGGTAGCGGCCGGCCTCGACCGGCCACCCGTCGCGGCCGTCCGCCGTGACACGGTCGGCGAAGTGGCTCTTGGAACGCTTGAAGGGCTTGCTGCCGTACGCGGCATTGCTGTCGTTCTTGCCGTTGCCGTTGCCGTTGCCGTTGCCGTTGCTGTTCCCGCTGTCGTTGCCACTTCCCTTGTGCTTGCCGGGCATCATCGGCTCCTTCCGTCTGCGGTGGCGCGGACCCCCGGGCCATTGCGTGCCCCTCGTGTTCTCCATCGTGTGCCCTCGGGGCCCGGACCTCATGGCGGGGACCCGGGCCGTGCGCTGGACGGCAAGCCGTGCGCCGTACCGCAAACCGCGTGCCTTACGACCGGTCGTGCGCCTTATGGCAGCTCGGGTGTCTTGCGGTGGAATTCCTCCGGAATGCCGGATGGAATGTAGGAGAAATGCGGGATGGAATGTAAGAGAGGTGTCCTACGGGACCTGTTCAGTGCCCCGGAGCGCTGCCTACCATCGCCCGATGATCAAGAAAGCATTCAGCGTCGCCCTGGTGGGCGCCGCATTCCTGGCACCGTCCGCGACCGCCGGCGCGGCGCAGGGCTGGCAGCGCGTCGGGGACGGCATCACGGCCGGTCTCAGCGGCATCGTGGTCGACGGCCGGCACGGCGACACGGTGGACACCCTCGCCGTCCGCGACAACAAGAAGCCCGGCGAGAACCGCCTGGTCGCGGTCGCCTACCGCCCCGGCGCCGCACCCCGGGTGACCCCCGTGACCTGGCGCGGCACCCTGCCCGTCGACCTGGAGGCGATCGACGCCGTACCGGGCCGGGCCCATGAGTACGTGGCCCTGGCGAGCGACGGAACGGCGTACCGCATCCGCCGCGAGAACACCACCGTCCGCGTACTGCGCACCTTCCGGCTGCCCGGCGTCTCGCCTGACGGAAACTACGAAGGATTTGCGCTGGCCGCCGTCGGACACGGGAAAATAGCCGCGGTCTGGGCGGACCGGGGAAGCGATGATCACCCCGGGAAACTCACCGCGGCGGAATGGAACCCGGCCACCAACGCATTCGGCTCCCGGGATTCCGCGAAATTCCGGGCACCGTACCCGAAGAAGGACGTCCGGCAGATCTCCGACGTGAAGCTCTCCGCCGATGGTGCGCTCACCGTGTCGTCCACCTCGGACCCGGGCGACGACGGGCCGTTCGACTCCGCGCTCTACGCCGCCGGGCGCCTCTCCGTCGGCAAGCACGGCGCCGTCCGGCTGAAGGTGTCCGACGCACCGAAGCGGCTCGCCACCTTCTCCGGGCACAAGATAGAGGCGCTGGCCTGTCTGCCGAAGTCCCACCAGGGCGTCCTCGGCTCGGACGACGAGAACGCCGGCGGCTCGATCACCGAGGCGACCTTCTGCCACCCGTGACGGGCTGAGGTTCCGTCGTCCGTAACGGCGCTACGGGGCAGCCGTCCCTGCCCCCCACTCGCCCCACTCCCCCCACTCCCACACCCACTGCTCCCACACCCCGCCCACCCCCACACCCCTCCCCTTCCCCCCCGCCTCACCCCAAGTGCGTCAAGTCCGGCCGCAGTCGGTGCCAGATCGGGTGGCGTAGCCGGCCGGCCGAGGTCCAGCCGCTGAAGGCGATCTCGGCGACGAGCCGGGGCTCGGCCCAGTGGGCGCCCGACGCGTCCACCGGGTTGACGAACGGGGAGCGGTCGAGCGGGATCACCCCCAGGTACTGCGCCAGTTCGTGGCGCTCCCGGTCGGACAGTCCCGAGCCGACCGAACCGACGTACCGCAGCCCGGACGGTTCCGCCACCCCAGCGAGCACGGACCCGGGCAGTCCGGCCAGCGTGCCGTGGCCCTCCAGCCAGCCGCCGATGACCACGTCGAGGGTCTCCAGATGCTTGGTCTTGCGCCACTCGGGTGACCGGACCCCGGGCAGGTACACCGAGGTGAGCCGCTTGGCCACCACGCCTTCGAGACCGCCCTGCAGCGAGGCCTCCCAGGCCTGCTGACCGTGACCCTCCACATAGCCGGGCACCGACCAGTTGGGGCCGCGCAGCCCCAGCCCGGCCAGCGCGGTGCGGCGTTCGACATACGGCGCGCCCAGCAGCGACCCCTCCAGATACATGAGGTCGAAGAGGACCAGGTGGACCGGGTGCTCCATGGCCAGCCGGGCGGTGCGGCGCGGATTGGTCACGCCCATCCGGCGCTGCAGCAGCCCGAAGTCCGGCCGGCCGCGCGCATCGAGGACCACGACCTCACCGTCCAGCACCGCGATCCGGCCCCGCAGCTGCTCCCCGAGCGGCGCCAGCTCCGGGTACGTCGCCGTGGCGTCGTTGCCCGCCCGGGTGACCAGTCGGATCGTGCCGTCGCCCGGGGTGCTGATGATGCACCGCGCGCCGTCCCATTTGGCCTCGAACGCCCAGGCCGCCTCCTCGTGCGGAGCGGGCAGCGGCCCGACCGAGGCCAGCATCGGCTCGATCACGGGGTACGGGGCCGGGCCGCGCCCGGTGGTGGGGGCCATGGTTCGATCATCGGCCGCCGGGCGGGGGTTCGCAGATCGACGCCGGGCGGTCCGAGCGGGGCCCTCCGGCGGCCGGCCGGATCAGCTGTCGGGCCGGCGGAAGACCAGCAGATAGCGCCAGAAGAGCAGCCGTCGGATGCGGCACCCGGGGAGCAGCTCCGCGGCCTGCTGACGGATCCGGGGGAGCGGCACGGTCGGCGGGGCGGTCGGCGCCCGCACCGGATCCGCGGCACCGGACGGCCGGACCGCCTCCACCGCGCCCACGGCGAGCCGGGCGGCGGCGTTCGCCGGAACGGCGGCCAGACTCCAGGCGTAGTCGGCCGGCGACCGCTCCGGATAGCAGCCGAGGACGGCCAGGACACCACCGGGCGCGAGCGCCGCCCGCAGTGTGCTCACCGTCTCGAAGGGCATGTGGTGCAGGCTCGCCAGGCAGGAGATGAAGTCGTAATGGCCGGGCGGGAGTTGGAGCCGGGCCGCGTCCGCCTGCTGGTAGCGCACCGGCGGTCCGCCGGGCGTTTCCGCGGTCGCGGCGCGGGCCCGGGCGAGCGTCTCGGCCGACGGATCGACCGCGTGGACGTCGATGCCCCGCCCGGCCAGCCGCCGCGCGAACCGCCCCGTGCCGCACCCCACGTCGAGGGCCGTACGGCAGTGCGGGGGCAGCTGCCGTAGCAGCAGGCGGTGGTAGTGGTCGTTGTGATCGAACGGCATGGGGTGACTGTAGGGGGCTCCCGCGGCGGTGGTGCTGCCCCGAGGCGCGGACGACCCCGGCCACCGCCGGCCCCCCTCGTTCCTTAAGATCGTTTGCGGTATGCCGAGAGGCGTGGGCCGAGCGGGCGACGGAAGCGACGGAGGGGTGTCGATGAGCCGGGGAGTGCTGGTCACGGGAGCCTCGCGGGGGATCGGGCGGGCGGTTGCCGAGCGGTTCGCCGCGGGCGGGGACCGGGTCGCGCTGCACTACGCGTCCCGGCGGGAGGCGGCGGAGGAGGCCTTCGCCGGGCTGGCGGGGAGCGGGCACGTGCTGGTGCACGGGGACGTGAGCACGCCGGAGGGGGCCGAGGCGGTGGTCGCGGCCGCCGTGGAGGGGCTGGGCGGCGTCGACGTACTGGTCAACAACGCCGCGGCGAACCAGGCGCATCCGCTGGACCGCACCTCGTTCGAGGACTGGCAGCGGGCCTGGCGGCGGATCGTGGACGTCAACCTGCTCGGCGCGGCGCACGTGAGCTACTGCGCGGCGCGGAACATGATCGAGCGCGAGGTGGAGGGCCGGATCGTCAACATCGGCTCGCGCGGCGCGTACCGCGGCGAGCCGGACCATCCGGCGTACGGCGCGACGAAGGCGGCGCTGCACGCGATGGGCCAGTCGCTGGCGGTGCACCTCGCCCCGTACGGGATCGCGGTGGCGTCGGTGGCGCCGGGGTTCGTGACCACCGAGCGGGTCGCGGACCGGCTGACGGAGGAGGTGCGGCAGCAGAGCCCGTTCGGGCGGGTGGCCGCGCCCCTGGACGTGGCGTCGGCCGTCCACTACCTCGCCTCGCCGGAGGCGGTCTGGTCCTCGGGCGCTGTCCTGGACGTGAACGGTGCTTCGCACCTGAGGTGAGCCCGGCGGAGGGGCCTCGCACCTGAGGTGAGCCCGGAAAAGGGGAAGCCCCGGCCGAACGGGGGAATTCGGCCGGGGCAGCTTGGGGGAGGGCGCGCTCGGCGCCGCTTCCAATTGAACGATAAACCATAGGGGTGAGCAATGCGCTGAGGAGTGACCGTTCTCACCCATTGGTACCTGTTTGTGATTGTTCGGTGACGGGGCCGATGCCGCCGCCGGTCGCCGCCCCTGGCCGTCGGCCCCGGCTGCGGTCCGCGCCTGCGTCCGCGCGGCTCACGGTTCGATGCGGGCCGGCCGGTAACCGTCGTCCATCAGACGCGGCAGGTACCGGTCCAGCGCATCGACGGTCTGGCCGCGCTCGCCGCCGCCGTCGTGCGAGAGCACGATGGCGCCCGGCCGCATCTCCTCCATGACCGCGTCGACGATGCTGTCCACCCCCGGGGTCGTCCAGTCCCGCGAATCGATCGCCCAGCCGACCGGCGACATGCCCAGCTCGTTGCAGATGCTCAGCGAGGGATCGTCCCAGACACCGTACGGGGCCCGGGCCAGGTTCGGGGCGCTGCCCAGGACGTCGTCGATCAGGCTGCTGGTGCGGCTGAGTTCACTGCGTACCGCGCCCGGCGCCAGCTTGGTGAGCTGCGGATGGGTCCAGGTGTGGTTGCCGACGGCATGGCCGTCGTCGGCGATGTCCTGCAGCAGCTCCGGGAAGGCGTCGGCGTTCTCCCCGATGACGAAGAAGGTCGCCCGGGCCTCGTTGCGGCGCAGGATCCGCAGGATCTCCGGGGTGTAGTGCGGGTGCGGGCCGTCGTCGAAGGTCAGGAAGATCTCCCGCCGGTCGGTGCCCAGCGTGTAGGCGACGTTCGGGTGCGGCGGGGAGGCCCCCGGTCCGGAGAGCGAGGTCTCACCGGCCATGGGGCGGAGCCGGTAGGCCTCCGAGGTGCTCGCCGGGTCGGGGCGGCGGGAGGCGTCGTGGGGCGGCGGCCGGTGCCGGTCCGGCCGGCCCCCGGCCGCCCCCGGCGTGCCGTCCGCGGGAGGGAAGAAGAAGCGCCCGGCGGAGAGCGCGCCCACTGCGAGCGCGGCCTGAAGCAACCTCCGCCTCGTGTTGATGTGATGGTCCGATGACATCCTTCATGTGCTCTCACGCGGGTTTCCGCGTGAGCGGGAGCGACACCGGGGGCGGCGGGTTCCGTACCCGATCGGCTGGCCGGCGCGGGGCGTTCGTCCCACGGGCCTACGGGCGCGGGGCCGCCGCTCGCCCAGGGAGCCCCGAAGCAGGGGCGCCGGGACGGTTCTACGGGCTGACCGCCAGCACGATGTAGGCGGCCAGCAGGGTGAGGTGGACGCCGCCCTGCAGCGGGGTGGCGCGGCCGGGGACGACCGTCAGGGTGCCCACGATCACGGTCAGCGCGAGCAGCACCATGTGGCTGGCGCCGAGGCCCAGGACCAGCGGCACCGGCAGCCAGACCGTGGCCAGCGCGACCACGGGGATGGTCAGGCCGATGCTGGCCATCGCCGAGCCGAGGCCGAGGTTCAGGCTCGTCTGCACCCGGTCGCGGCCGGCCGCGCGGACCGCCGCGATGGTCTCCGGCAGCAGCACCAGCAGCGCGATGACGATGCCCACGACCGACGACGGCAGACCGGCCGCGGCCACCCCGGACTCGATGGCCGGCGAGACGCCCTTGGCCAGCCCGACCACCGCGATCAGGCCCAGCGCCAGCAGGCCCAGGCTGACCAGCGCGGCCCGCGCGGTCGGCGGGTCGGCGTGGTCCTCGGTGTCGATCACCTCGCCGGACGGGGTCACCGGCAGGAAGTAGTCCCGGTGCCGGACCGTCTGGGTGGCCACGAACAACCCGTAGAGCACCAGCGCGGCCAGCGCCGCGAAGACCAGCTGCGGGGTGGAGAACCGCGGGCCCGGCGTGGTCGTGGTGAACGTCGGCAGCACCAGGCTCAGCCCGGCCACCGTCGCGACCGTCGCCAGCGCCGCCCCGGTCCCCTCGGCGTTGAAGACGGCCACCCTGCGCCGGAGCGAACCGACCAGCAGGCACAGCCCGACGATCCCGTTGCAGGTGATCATCACCGCCGCGAAGACGGTGTCCCGGGCCAGCGCGGCGCTCTTCTCCCCGCCGTCCACCATCAACGTGACGATCAGCGCCACCTCGATGACGGTCACCGCGACCGCCAGCACCAGTGACCCGAACGGCTCGCCCACCCGGTGCGCGATCACCTCCGCATGGTGCACCGCGGACAGCACCGCGGCGGCCAGGAAGTACGACACCAGCCCGACCAGCGGCGGCGGCAGCGACCGCCCCCACGTCAGGCCGAGCAGCACCACCGCCAGCACCGGCACCACCGTCGTCCAGTGCAGGAAGGGCGAACGGAGAGATGCGATCATGCCGACGAGCTTCGCAGACCAGCCGGACAATTCCCGGCAAAGCACCGCGCTCCGGCCGACCGCCGTACCGCGCTCAGGCCGCCGCCCGATGCCCCTTCGGCTCCGCCGGCGCGGTCGCGGCCTTGGTGACGTCCGCGACCAGCTCGACCACGTCCGGCCCGTACGCCTGCGAGTTGACCACCTTCAGCAGCAGGCAGAACTGACCGTCGGCACCGTGCCGGCGGGCCAGCCGGGCCCGATTGCGGACGAGATGGCGGACCGCGGCCCGGTGGGTGACCGGACGCTGCCCGGCCGCCAGGAACACCGGACGGCCGCCCTCACCCGCCGTCAGCCGGGCCAGCAGCACGTACTCCACCGCCCCCGGCTCCACCCGGTACGCCGTACCGCCGATGGTGAAGGTGCCCCGGCCGGCCCCGGACTCGTCGCCCGGGTGCACCGCGACCCCCGGCAGCAGACTGGCCACATGGGCCGCCAGCCGGCGGTGCGCGGTGGGATCGCCGACGCAGAACTCGGTGCGCGCCCCGAACCCCTGGAGCCCGGTGTCGTGCGGGGCCACCTCCGGGTGCGCACCGCAGTTCTCGATCACCGCGGCCAGCCCCAGCAGCGCCAGCGCGTCATGCCGCGGGATGGACCAGTGCGGCGAGGAGCTGTCGCGGTGGGTGACCAGTACGCACTCCGAACCGCCCGGCAGCCCGAAGAAGCTCTGTTCGCGGGCCAGCTTCCGGCGGGCCGCGGCCGTCTGGCCGGCCCAGCCCGCCACCAGCCCCACGACGAGGGCCGCGGCCGCCACGGTCAGGAGCAGCAGGGTGTCATCCATGGCCGGGGAGCGTAGCGGCTGCCCGGCCGTGCGTTCGAGGGCGGGGCGCCGGACGGCCGCGGAACGGCTTGGCCGGCCCGCCGTCGGCCCGTCGTACGCCACCGCCCGCGACGCCCGCCGGATGTCCGGAACGTCACGTCACCCCCGTCCCGCGGCCGCTGTGTGCCGTCCGTGTGTCGTCGATGTACCGTCCCGCGCGGCGGCGTTGATGGGCACGGCCACGCCGATTAGCCTCCTGGGACCGTTCGTTCGAATGGGCGGTCCCAGGGAGGGCACGCAGCGTGAGCGTTGACGAGAGCCAGGACAGTGCGACCGGAGCCCCGGACCGGCACACCGCGACCGCGGCCGGGGAACTGGAGGGACTCGCCGAGCAGTCCCGGGCGCTGGCCGACGGCAGCGTGACCTCCACCGCGCTGGTCCGGCGCTCCCTGGAGCGCATCGAGGCCACCCAGGGCACCGTCAACGCCTTCCGGCGGGTACGCGCCGAGGCGGCGCTCACGGAGGCCGCCGAGGCCGACCGCAGACTCGCCGCCGGCGAGCGGCTGCCGCTGCTCGGCGTGCCGGTCGCCGTCAAGGACGACACCGACGTGGCGGGCGAACCCACCGCCTTCGGCTGCGCCGGTGAATTCCCGCCGAAGGAACGCGACTCGGAGGTGGTCCGGCGGCTGCGCGCGGCAGGCGCGGTCATCGTCGGCAAGACCAACGCCTGCGAACTGGGGCAGTGGCCGTTCACCGAGGGCCCGGCCTTCGGCAACACCTGCAACCCCTGGAACCTCGCGCACACCCCGGGCGGTTCCTCCGGCGGCTCGGCCGCCGCGGTCGCCGCCGGCCTGGTGGCGGCCGCACTCGGCACCGACGGCGCCGGCTCGGTACGGATCCCCGCCGCCTGGTCCCACCTCGTCGGCATCAAACCCCAGCGCGGCCGCATCTCCACCTGGCCGGACCCCGAGGCGTTCCAGGGCATCACCGGCATCGGCCCGCTCGCCCGTACGGTCGAGGACGCGGCGCTGCTGCTGGACGTGGCCGCCGGCAACCACGCCGGCGACCTGCACCGCCCGCCCGCCATCGCGGCCCACGAAGCGGTCCGCCGCGACCCGGGCCGGCTGCGGATCGCGCTGTCCTGGAAGGCGGCCACCACCTTCACCCGCAAGCCGCTGCATCCCGACGTCCGGGCGGCGGTCACCGACGTCGCCCGCACCCTGGCCCGGCTCGGCCACTTCGTCGAGGAGGCCGAGCCGGACTACGGGCTGGTGGGCCTGGCCTTCGTCCCGCGGGCCACGGTCGGGGTGGGGGAGTGGGCCGCCCGGGTCCCCGACCGCTCCCTGCTGGACCGCCGCACGCGCGGGTCGGCGCGGCTGGGCCGGCTGCTGAGCGGGCCCGTACTGCGCCGCGCCCGGGCCGCCGAAAGACGCCAACAGCAGCGCATCGGCGCCCTGTTCGGCCCCTACGACGTGCTGCTGACGCCCACCACGGCGACCCCGCCGCCGCGCATCGGCACCCTCGCCAAGATGAGCGGCTGGCGCACGGATCAAGCCATGATCGCGGCCTGCCCGTACGCCTGGCCGTGGAACGTCCTCGGCTGGCCGGGCGTGAGCGTCCCGGCCGGGTTCAGCGCGGACGGCCTGCCGCTGGGCGCCCAGCTCCTCGGCCCGGCCCACGGCGAGCCGCGCCTGATCTCGCTGGCCGCCCAGCTCGAAGCCGAACTGCGCTGGTACGAGCACCGGCCGCCCGCTCACCCGGCCCGGATCGACGGCGCGGTGGTCAGCCGAGGAGCGTGAGGACCGCCTCGGTGGTGCCGGTCTCGCCCAGCCGCGGGAAGACCTTCTCCAGGCTGTTGCGGTGCGCCGCCTCGTCCAGGTCCGCCATGGCGTCGGTGACGAGGGTGACGTGGTAGCCGTGCTCGTGCGCGGCGCGGGCGGTGGACTCCACGCCGATGCTGGTGGCGATGCCGGCCAGCACGATCTGGGTCACCGCGCGGTCGCGCAGCTCCTGGTCCAGCCCGGTGCCGTGGAAGGCGCCCCACCGCTGCTTGCTGACGGTGAGGTCGCCGGGCTGCCGGTCCAGTTCGGGCACCAGCTCCGCCCAGTCGGCCGGCGGCGTGCCGCCGGCCGACGGGAACTCCGTACGGCCGGGCGCGCCCCCGGTGACGTTCACCAGGACGACCGGCAGGTCCCGGGCGCGGAATGCGGCGGCCAGCCGGGCGGCCCGCCCGACGACATCGGCGGCGGGAACCGGCACGGTGGGCAGCCCGGTGATCCCCTTCTGCAGGTCGATCAGGACCAGGGCGGTCTTCGGGTCGAGAGTGGTGACGGGCATGACGCTCCTTGTGTGGGGAGGGGCTGAGGACATCGATGAGGTTGATGGGGCGCCGGTGAGGCGCGTGACCGGTGGCCGGATTCAGCCGTCGGCCGGGGAGGCGCCCCGGCGCAGCGTCCGGTCGGCGACGGTCAGGACGATCAGCAACAGGCCCAGGACCACGCCGATCAGCGCGATCCGGTGCAGCCCGGGGTCCGCGGCCTGCTGCCCGTAGAGCAGCCCGATCAGGCCCGCGGCGGTGATCGCGCCGAGGTACTGGGCGGTGCGCTGCAGCCCGGCCGCCGCGCCCACGCCGTCGGCCGGGGCCTGGGCGTAGACCGCCGCCTGGTTGCCGGTCGAGGCCAGGCCCTGCGGGATGCCGAAGAGCGCCCCCGCGCACAGCAGCACCAGCAGCGGGCTGGTCCCGTGGAGCAGCAGGAAGACCGCGCTGCCGGCGGTGAGACAGCCCGCGGCGACGGTCAGCGGCGCGCGGATGCCCTTCGTCCGGGCACCCACGAGCGCGCAGACCGCGGCCGTGCCGGACATCGGCAGCATGACCAGCCCGGCGTGGAAGGACGAGTAGCCGTGCGCCTCCTCCAGCCACTGGCTGAAGCCGTAGAGCACGCAGTAGACGACCAGGTACGTCAGGCCCTGCCGCAGATACGTCAGCACCAGCGCGCGGTTGCGGGCGAGCATCCGCAGATCGATGAACGGCTCCGGACGGCGCAGCTGCCACCACACCAGGACGGCGCCCAGGACGGCGGTCGGCGCCAGCAGCAGCCACTGCGGGTCCTGCAGCCGCAACAGGAAGAACATCGCGCAGGTCAGCGCGGTGGCGAACAGGGCGATGCCCAGCGGGTCGAGCGAACCGGCGCCGGACCCGGCGCTCCCGACGACGGCGCTCCGGTCACCGTTGCCGCCCCGTTCCTCGCCCCGCGCACCACCCCGCCGGCCGTCCGCCGGCAACCAGGCCAGCGCCCCCGCCCCGGCCAGCAGCGCCAGCGGGACGTTGACCGCGAACACCGCGCGCCAGCCCGCCGTGGCGACCAGCAGCCCGCCGAGCGTGGGCCCGACCGCCGCACTGCCCAGCGCGGCCAGCGACAGCCGGCCCAGGACGTACCGGGGCGTGGGCCGGCCCAGCCGGCGGGACTCGGCGCGCAGCAGGGCCATCGCGGCGGGATAGGCCGCCGCGGTACCGATGCCGAGCACGGCCCGGGAGACGATCAGCAGGGTGAAACCGGTCGCCAGCGCCCCGATGAGCCCCGCCGCGCAGACGGCCAGCGTCCCGGCGACGAACACCCGGCGCGGGCCGATCCGGTCGGCCAGCCGCCCCATGCAGGGCTGGCCCACCGCGCTGGAGAGGTAGAGCGCAGAGACGAGCCAGGCGGTGTCCCCGGCGCCGACGTGGAAGTCCTGGCCGATGGCCACCAACGACGTGGCGATCATCGTCGAATTGACGGGGTTGAGCAGCGAGCCGAGCAGCAGCGGCGTCATCAGCCGGGCGCCGAAGGCCCGGTCCTCGGGTCGCGCGGGCCCGGCGGAGCGGCCCGGCGCGGCCACCGAGCGGGCGCCGGCCCCTTCCCCGGCGGCGGAGTCGCTCATTGCTGCATCAGCCGGCGTATCAGCCCGGTCGCCTCGGTCAGGGTCTGCTGCTCCTGCGGGGTCAGCCGGTCGGCGATGGCCACGGCGAGCCAGTTGTGCTTGGCCCGGCGCACCGCGTCGATCAGCCGGCGGCCCTCCTCGGTGAGCGAGAAGACCACCTGGCGGCCGTCCGTCGGATGCGGGCTGCGGGCCAGGATCCCCCGCTCCTCCAGCGCGCCGACGGTCAGCCGCATCGACTGCGGCCGGACCAGCTCGGCGCGGGCCAGCGCCGCGATCGTGGCCGGACCGTCGGTCTCGATCCGGGAGAGCACCGCGCGTTGCGAGGGCGTGAACTCGCCGTCCGACGAAGCGATGCGCAGATGTCGCATCAGCTGGGAGAGAGTCGCCCGCAGGTCCGTCGCGAGCCGTTCCTGTTCCTTGTCCGGCATGCCTCCACCGTAAGAGATCAACAGGCAAACTTGCAAGGTTGCCTGTCGAAATCGCCGATCCGCCGCGGACGCGCCACGCTGGAGATGGTCTTGCCAGCGCCCATGGCGGGGCCTACGGTCACCTCCACACGCGTAGATCCCGCGTGGGCTGCAGGCTGACTTAGGACAAAGGGAGCAGCTCATGGCCGATGTTGTGCGTGCCGCACTGGTCCAGGCGACCTGGACCGGCGACACCGAATCGATGATCGCGAAGCACGAGGAACACGCCAGGGCGGCGGCCGCGCAGGGCGCGAAGGTGATCGGCTTCCAGGAGGTCTTCAACGCTCCGTACTTCTGCCAGGTCCAGGAGCCGGAGCACTACCGCTGGGCCGAACCGGTGCCCGACGGCCCGACCGTACGGCGGATGCAGGACCTCGCCCGGGAGACCGGCATGGTCATCGTCGTCCCGGTCTTAGAGGTCGAGCAGTCCGGCTTCTACTACAACACCGCGGCCGTCATCGACGCCGACGGCACGTTTCTCGGCAGCTACCGCAAGCACCACATCCCGCAGGTCAAGGGCTTCTGGGAGAAGTACTACTTCAAACCGGGCAACGCCGGCTGGCCGGTCTTCGACACCGCCGTGGGCAAGGTCGGGGTCTACATCTGCTACGACCGCCACTTCCCGGAGGGCTGGCGGCAGTTGGGCCTCAACGGCGCCCAGCTGGTCTACAACCCCTCCGCCACCTCCCGCGGCCTGTCCGCCTACCTGTGGAAGCTGGAGCAGCCCGCGGCCGCCGTCGCCAACGAGTACTTCGTCGCGGCGATCAACCGGGTCGGCGTCGAGGAGTACGGCGACAACGACTTCTACGGCACCAGCTACTTCGTCGACCCCCGCGGCCGGTTCGTCGGCGAGGTCGCCAGCGACTCCAAGGAGGAACTGGTCGTCCGCGACCTGGACTTCGCCTTGATCGACGAGGTCCGCCAGCAGTGGGCGTTCTACCGCGACCGCCGCCCCGACGCGTACGACGGGCTGGTGCAGCCGTGACCCACCACCCCCATGACGCGACGGAACTGCACGCCCGCCACCGGGCCGTGCTGCCCTCCTGGCTCAGCCTCTACTACGAGCGGCCCCTCGAACTCACCCACGGCGAGGGCCGGTACGTCTGGGACGCCGAGGGCAACCGCTACCTCGACTTCTTCGGCGGCATCCTCACCACCATGACGGCCCACGCGCTGCCCGAGGTCACCAAGGCCGTCAGCGAGCAGGCCGGCCGCATCATCCACACCTCGACGCTCTACCTCTCCCGGCCCATGATCGAGCTGGCGGAGCGGATCGCGGCGCTCTCCGGCATCCCCGACGCCCGGGTCTTCTTCACCACCTCGGGAACCGAGGCCAACGACGCCGCCCTCCTGCTGGCCACCAACCACCGCCGCTCCAACCAGATCCTGGCGATGCGCAACAGCTACCACGGCCGGTCCTTCTCGACCGTCGGCGTCACCGGGAACACCAGCTGGTCACCGACCAGCCTCTCGCCCCTCCAGACGCTCTACGTCCACGGCGGGGTGCGCAGCCGCGGCCCGTACGCCGGCCTGGACGACCGGGCGTACATCGCGGCCTGCGTCGCCGACCTGGAGGACATGCTCCAGCAGACCGCCGGCGGCGTCGCCGCGCTGATCGCCGAACCGGTCCAGGGCGTCGGCGGCTTCACCGCACCGCCGGACGGCCTTTTCGCGGCCTTCCGCGAGGTCCTCGACCGGCACGGCATCCTCTGGATCAGCGACGAGGTGCAGACCGGCTGGGGCCGCACCGGCGACCACTTCTGGGGCTGGCAGGCCCACGCGGACAACGGCCCGCCGGACCTGCTCACGTTCGCCAAGGGCATCGGCAACGGCATGTCCATCGGCGGGGTGGTGGCCCGCGCCGAGGTGATGAACGCGCTGCCCGCCAACTCCATCTCCACCTTCGGCGGCAGCCCCGTGACGATGGCCGCCGGCCTGGCCAACCTCACCTACCTCCTCGAACACGACCTCCAGGGCAACGCCCGGCGGGTCGGCGGCCTGCTCATCGAGCGCCTACGGGCGGTCGCGGCCGGCCTCGACGTGGTACGCGAGGTACGCGGCCGGGGCCTCATGATCGGCATCGAGCTGGTCCGCCCCGGCACGGACGTCCCGTCCCCGGAAGCCGCCACCCAGGTCCTGGAGGCCGCCCGCGAACGCGGCCTCCTGATCGGCAAGGGCGGCCAGGGCGGCGCGGCACTCCGGATCGCTCCCCCGATGACATTGACGGTGGCCGAGGCGGAGGAAGGAGCGGAAGCCCTCGCGGCGGCGCTTCGGGCTGTTTGACTCCCACGTACCCGTCTGCTGCGCCTCCCACGTACCTGGCCGTCCCGCCGCGGGTGTTGTTCGCCGTTGCGCTTTGCGGCGCCGCGCACGTAGCTGTCTGCGGCGCCGCGGTTGTTGTTCGCCGTTGCGCCTGCGGCGGGCTGGGTTTGTTGTGGGTGCGGTGACGGACCTCCGGGGCCTTGTTCGTGGACTGCTGTCGCT
>NZ_JOIX01000056.1 GCF_000720175.1 Streptomyces sp. NRRL S-337 | reverse complement strand
GATCAGCGGCTCCACCGCGTGCTCGGGGTGCGGCATCAGGCCGACCACATTGCCCGCCGCATTGGTGATGCCGGCAATGTCCCGCAGCGAACCGTTGGGGTTGCCGTCCAGATAACGGAAGACCACCCGGCCCTCCGCCTCCAACTCGTCGAGCGTGCGCTCGTCGGCGGTGTACCGGCCATCGATGTTCTTCAGCGGGATGGAGATCTCCTGCCCCGCCTCGTAGTCCGCGGTCCAGGCCGTGGCGTCGTTCTCCACCCGCAGCTTCTGGTCACGGCAGATGAAGTGCAGGTGGTTGTTGCGCAGCATCGCGCCCGGCAGCAGTCGACCTGCTTGAGGTCCTTGTCACGGTGCCACAACGGCACCGCCTCGGCGCCCGCCAGAGCGACCGCGCGCTGGGTGTCGCGGTCATCGAGCGTGCCAGGGAAAGTGATCACACCGATACGCGAGGTCATGACTCGACCCGCACGGTGAAGTCTTCGATGACGGTGTTGGCGAGGAACGTCCCGGCCATCTCGTGGACCCGGGCGAGGGCGGCGTCATCGACCGGTCCCTCCACCTCTAGTTCGAATCGCTTGCCCTGACGGACATCGGCGATCCCTTCGAAACCCAGACGAGGCAGTGCGCGCTGCACCGCCTGCCCCTGCGGGTCGAGGATCTCCGGCTTGAGCATGACGTCGACTACGACGCGTGCCACTGGCACTCCCGGTGGTGTGGTGCGTAAGGCGGTGTCCTCACAGTACCGTGTTCGAAAATCTACGCGCATAGATATCCTGCCTGCCCGATCACGGTGCGGTATCGGGCGGAGTGCCCCCAAGGGAAAATCCTCGAAAAGATCCGGAGGCCGGATTGCGGGAAGACACGCTGACGAAATTAACTGGGCTTCACAATGCAATGCCCATCGCTGTACAAATGAAAAAGCATTGATCCCAATCAGCCGGATCCGGAGCATCACCCCACGTCAACACGGGGTCGCTCCACGAAAGGACCGATATCCGTGGCGCAGCGCGTAGTAGTAACGCTCTCCGATGACATCGACGGAGGAGAAGCCGCAGAGACGGTCACCTTCGGATTGGACGGGAAGTCGTACGAGATCGACCTCAATCCCGCCAATGCGAAGAAACTGCGCGGCGCCCTCGCTCCCTTCGTCGAGGCCGGCCGCAAGCGGGCCAGGTCCGGCAAGGCCTACACCCGGACCGCCGTAACCCCCGACCCGGCCGCCGTCCGTGCCTGGGCCCGCTCGCACCAGATGGACGTCCCGCCGCGCGGCCGGATCCCCAAGAAGGTCTACGAGGCCTTCAACGCGGCGAACCACTAACCGACTTGCCGGGGTCCGCCGGCCCGGGCGCAGCCGACTTGCACAGCACCCCTACTGATCAGCTAGAGTCTGGAGCACGCCGAGGGGCGAGGCCGAAAGGCCGGGCCCCGAGGAGTCACGCGGGTGTAGCTCAGTAGTAGAGCGCCCCCTTTCCAAGGGGGAGGCGCAGTGTGCAATCCCTGTCACCCGCTCTGACAGTCTCTACCAGTCCTTTGGATCAGGTAGAGTAGCTGTCGCGCCACCGGTGAAAGCCGAGTGGATGCCTGCGGACGTAGCTCAGTTGGTAGAGCGCAACCTTGCCAAGGTTGAGGTCGCGAGTTCGAGCCTCGTCGTCCGCTCAGAATGAAGGCCCCGGTCCTTGTGACCGGGGCCTTCTGCATTTCCCGCCGCCGCCCGGAAACGTGATCCGCGGGAATTGGCGTGATGGATGTCACGGGGCGAGTGATCGAGAGGGAAGATCCCGTCACAGATCGTTTTCCAGGTTCCGGGCACGGCCGACGGAGAGGGTGTGGAGTCTTTCTTCGGGCCGTTCTTGCCGGAAGCGGTTTTGCCGGCTGGGGAGTTGGCGGCCGAGGGGGCCGAGCCCGGGTGGCCGGTCGGCGCCGGGGCGCGGCGCGCGTCTGCCGCCGGCGGCGAGGGCGGGAGCCGGGCGCGGGGGCATCCGGCCTTCGGTGGCGGTCCCTGGAAGCCCTCGGGGTTGGCTATAGTGGACCCCGCACCGCGCGGTGAGCGACTGGGGACAGGAGCTCGGCACGGAGCATGCGGACGTAGCTCAGTTGGTAGAGCGCAACCTTGCCAAGGTTGAGGTCGCGAGTTCGAGCCTCGTCGTCCGCTCCACAGAGGGAAAGCCCCCGATCGGTGACCGGGGGCTTTCCCCTTTTGTGTCCGGCTGGGCCTCCGGCGGCCGTTACGACCAGCTCAGGCCGGTGAGGCGCTCGTACGCCTCGATGTACTTGGCGCGGGTGCGCTCGATGACTTCCTGCGGGAGGGCGGGCGGCGGCTGTTCGCCGGCGCGGTCCCAGCCCGAGGCGGGCGAGGTCAGCCAGTCGCGGACGTACTGCTTGTCGAAGGACGGCTGGGGGCGGCCGGGCTGCCACTGGTCGGCGGGCCAGTAGCGGGAGGAGTCCGGGGTGAGGACCTCGTCGGCAAGGGTGAGGGTGTCGCCGTCGAAGCCGAACTCGAACTTGGTGTCCGCCAGGATCAGTCCGCGTTCGCGGGCGATGTCGCGGGCCCGGGCGTAGAGGCCCAGGGTCAGCTGGCGGAGATGGGCGGCGGTCTCGGCGCCGACCTGGCGAGCGACCTCCTCGTAGGAGACGTTCTCGTCGTGGTCGCCGACCGCGGCCTTGGTCGCGGGGGTGAAGATCGGCGCGGGGAGCTCGGAGCCGTCGTCGAGGCCCTCGGGGAGCGCCAGACCGCAGACCGTACGGGTCTTGCGGTATTCGACGAGGCCGGAGCCGGCGAGGTAGCCGCGGGCCACGCACTCGACGGGGACCATCCGCAGCGACTTGCAGACCAGGGTGCGGCCCGCCCAGTCGGCCGGGGCGCCGGGCGGGAGCTCGGTGGACAGCACGTGGTCGGCGGCCAGGTCGGAGAGCTGGTCGAACCACCACAGGGACAGCTGGGTGAGCACCCGGCCCTTGTCGGGGATCTTGCTGGGCAGCACCCAGTCGTAGGCGGACATGCGGTCGCTGGCGACCATGATCAGCTCACCGGCGGCGTTCTGGTAGAGGTCGCGCACCTTGCCGGTGTGGAGGTGGGTGAGCCCCGGGACCTCCACGGGCTCAGGCTTTTCTACAAAACCGGACACGCTTCCTCCGCGTAGGTTGATCCAGGAGTCGTACCGATTCTCCCGTACGCCGAGGTACGGCGATGTCGCAGGGGTGGGAGTGCCCGTCTAGGCCGGCTTGAGGGGGTCGTGGCCGATGCTCATCAGGCCGTGGCGCCAGGAGTCGCCGCCGGCCTGGGGGTCGCGGGAGGCGTCCCGCTGGGAGCGGATGATGTCGCAGACCCGCTCCATGATCCGCGCGTCGTCCTCCGTGAGGTCGGTGCGGCGCTTGCCCAGGATTCCCAGGACCCGGCGGCCGGTGGGCTTGCCGGCCCGGTCGGGGACCTCCTCGGTCTCCTCGCCCGCCGCGTCGGTGCTCAGCCAGTCCTGCAGCTCGCGCGAGGTCATGTTGACCAGGGCGTGGAACTCGTTCCAGAGCGTGTCGCTCACGGGTCCGGACTCCGCCATGACATGCCTCCAGAAAGTCGGCCGTAGGTCGGGATCTGTCGATGGGTTCCCGGCGTCCGGTGACGACAAACCCGGAAGAAAGGGGTGTCCAGTCGGGCGGGGCGGACGGGCGGCCGGTTGAGCTCTTGAGGTGGATTGCGGGGCGGGGGCGGTACGGGCCGCGCGGGAGTGGTTATTCCTCCCCGCATGAAGGTGAACCCCATCGAAATGCAGAAGTGCCTCGGCGGCGTCGACTACCCCGCTTCGAAGGACGAGATCGTCAACGAGGCCGGTCGCCACGGCGCCGGCAAGGACATCATGGACGCGCTGAAGAAGCTGCCGGCGAAGGAATACCCCTCCCCGGCGGAGGTCAGCAAGGAAATCGGCAAGGAGGGCTGAATCGCCCCGCCCGTGATGGGCGGCGCGCGCCCCGGGTAGGCGACGGCTGGGAAGGGAGGCAGAACCATGCAGCATCACGAGTTCCTCGTTCTGGTGCAGGAGCGCGCCTCACTGCCGGACCGGGGCGCGGCGGAACGGGCGGTCCGCTCGACGCTGGAGACGGTGGCCGAGCGGGTACCGGCCGGGCTGGCCCGGCACATCGCGGCGCAGTTGCCACACGAACTGGCGGGCCATCTGACCCGGGAGCCGCAGCAGGCCGGGAGTTCCGCCGGACCTTCGGCGGAACGGCCCGGCGGGGCGGCCGCTCCGGGCGACGGCGAGCGCTTCGACCTCACGGTCTTCGCCGCGCGGGTCGCCTGGCGCGGCGGGGTCTCCGAGCAGGCGGCCCTCCAGGAGGCGGCGGCGGTCTTCGAGGTGCTGGACGCCGCGCTGGCCCCGGAACTGATGGAGCGGCTGAGCCACTCACTGCCGCACGACATCCGGGAGCTGCTGCCCACCACCAGGGCAGAGGACGCCTGAGACGAACACGGACCTCGCACGGGGCGGGCCTTCGGGCCCGCCCCGGTCGCGTACGGGGGCCGGGGCGCGGCTCCTAGTCCCGTTTGCAGATGCGGTCGAGGAGGTTGGCGGTGGCGCGCTGGACGCGCTCGTCGACGTGGCCGGGGCGGTCCAGGGCGGGGGACCAGGCGAAGGTGCCGGAGGCGAAGACCAGGGCGCCGCTGGGGGCGCGGTAGAGGGAGGTCTCCTGGTGGCGTCGGGTGCCTTCACCGTCGCGGTACGGGGAGTGGGCGAGCAGGATGCGGCGGGTGTGGTCGGGGAGGCTGGTGCGCGGGAAGTAGCGGTCGGCCTCGCCGGCGACCATGCCGGGGAGCTCATCGCCCTCGTGCGCGCCGGTGGCCTCCCAGAGCCAGTGGTCGCCGTTGCGGACGATCAGCGGGGCCGGCTCGGGGACCCGGCCGGCGTACTGGATCCCCATCAGGCGCTGCTCGGGGTCGCCGAGCTCGCGCCACAGGGCGGGGCGGCCGGGGCCCTGGCGTTTTCGGCAGGTGAGCAGGGTGTCGGGGCTGCCCGAGGGGGACGGGGCGAGGTCGACCTGCCAGTACATGGTGTTGGCGGAGAGGAAGACCAGGGAGGTGCCGGTGTCCCGGGCCAGCTCGACCGTGCGGCGCATCGGCACCGACCAGTACTCGTCGTGGCCGGGGAAGACCAGGCCGCGGTAGCGGGACGGGTCGACCCGGCCGGCGTGCAGGTCGCGGGCGTCGGCGTAGGCGAGGTCGTAGCCGTAGCGCTCGGCCCAGCGGATGAAGTCGTAGGCGTGGCCCACATGGAGGGGGAGGCCGGCGCCGGCGTAGGGGCGGTCGAAGGAGACGGTGGTGGCGGCGTCCTGTTCGCCCAGCAGCGCGCCCTTCTCGTCCCAGGCGTGGTAGAGGCTGGCGCCCGTGCGGCCGTCCTCGGGGAAGAGGTTGTACGCCTGCCAGGTGATGTCGGGCAGGAGCAGCAGGAGGTCGGCGGGGCGGTCGTCGCGGACCGTGAAGGGGATGTGGGAGCGGCAGCCGTCGGCGGTGGTCAGGACCGCGACGTAGGCGCCGAGCCGCCAGTACGCGGGGACCTGGAGGCGCCAGGACAGCCACCAGTGGTGGCAGGAGACGGTGCGGCCGGCGGCCATCGGGGGCGGCTGGACGATGCCGGACAGCCGGGGGCTGGTGGTGATCTTGGAGGCGCCGGTGCCGGCGTAGTGGCCGATGCGGTAGACGTCGATGCTGAACGGCTGGGGCGGGTCGACCGACACCCGGAAGTCGATGGCCTCGCCGGGCGCCACCGCGCCGGTGTTGGCGAAGCCCTTGATCTGGCCGTGGACGTCGTCGGCGGTGCGCGGGCCGTTGAGCTTGCGGGGTGCGGGCGCCCGCAGATCGCCCTGGGCGACGGCGGGGTCGACGTACCAGGGGATGATGCGGCCGGAGTCGAAGTAGTTCTCGCTGCCGCGCAGCCAGGGCAGCGGGCCCTGTCCGAACGGGTCCGTGACCGCGTGGGCGAGGGCGCCCGACTCCCAGCGCCTGATCTGTTCCGTCGCCACCTTCCACTCCCCTCCCGCGTCCCCCACCGGCCGCGGCCGATCGGGCCGGTGTTGCGTCCGGCTGGGTGAACCCGGCCGCCCCCCAGCACATCACATTACGCACTTGCTTCGTCACCCTTCGTCGTGAATTTAGATGCCCTTGGCTCCGAATCACGAACTGGAGAGGAACATTCAGCCGGTGCGGCGAGGCCCTGCACGGCCCCGCATGCGTCACACCAGGCGGACGGGCTTCTCCGGGCGCACGCCCACCGTCGTCAGCCAGCCGCGGAGCGGACCCGCGTCGCCGTCGTCGACCAGGCTGAGCACCGGGCTGCCCAGGTCGGCCCGGCGGGCCCCGTCGACCAGCAGCGCCGGGCCGTCGAGCCAGTCCAGACCGGGGACCGCGCCGGCGGTGTCCACGGCGGCGCAGCAGACCATGGCCGTGACGTGGTCGGCGAGCAGCTCCCGGCCCGTACGGGGCGGTTGCAGCGGGAACAGCGGCAGGCCGCCCTCGGCCAGGCCGTCGCCCCAGGCCACGCCCGCCGTGGCGTCCTCGGCCAGGCTGCCGCGGGCGGCCTGGCGGGCCGCCTCCTCGCGCTCCTCGCGCTCGACCTCCGCGCCCAGCCGGGCGGCGACCAGGTCGCCGGCGTGCGCGTCATGGGCGAGCCGTTCGATGACCCGGTCGAGCGTCGGGCCCGGGGGCGCGGTGGGCGCGGACGGCGGGCCGCCGGGGCGCCCGTCGCCGGGCCGGTGGTCCGCCGGGCCGCCGCGCCCCGCGGGCGGACCGGCCGGGCCGCCCGCGTACGAGAAGGTCGGGGCCGGGGACGGCTCCATCGGGGGCGTGGCCGGTGCGGGGCCGAGCGCCGGGGCCGGGAGGTCGTCGAGGACGCGGTGGAGGCGGGCGGCCTCCAGGCGCCACTTCCGGTCCACGACCTCTTCCGGGTACTGGTTCCAGCCGACCGGGGACCAGTCGGGCCCGGTCTCGGCCGGGCCGCCGTGGAACAGGCGGGCGGCCAGCAGGGAGGCGGCGCGGTCGATGGCGCCGGGCTCCTCCAGGAGGTCGCAGGCCGGGCGCTCGCCCAGCCGGGAGGCGAAGCCGTCGGCGAGGCGGTCGCGGCGGGAGAGCTCGGTGAGCGCGGAGACCACGCCGGCGTCCAGGCGGGACGGCCAGCGGCCCATCCGCCAGGCGGGCAGCGCGACCCGGGTCAGCAGCCGGTCCCAGCCCGCGTAGGCCAGCCCGACCTGCTCCTGGGCGACGATCCGCAGGCCGTAGTCGACACTCTGGGCGCGCTCGGAGGCGGCGGCCGCGACGGCCCGCTCCATGATCGTGGCGTGTTCGCGGCAGGCGCGGAGCAGCAGCCGGGCCACCTTGCCGACGAAGCGGAGTGCGGGGCCGCGCAGCGGGCCCCGGGCCCGGGCGGCGACCGCGACGGCGGCGTCCAGGCCGCGGATGAAGCGGCGGGCGGCGGCTATGTCCGGGTGCGCGGAGGGGCCCGTGCCGGCCACTACGGGGGCCAGCAGGGCACGCAGCTCGGCGACCCGCATCCACCACAGGAACGGCGAGCCGATGACCAGGACCGGTGCCTCGGCGGACCGGCGCCCGGCACCGGGCTCGGGCCCGCCGGCGCCGCGGGGCGGGCCGTGCGCGCGGTGCGTACGGTCCTCCAGCCAGCTGTCGCAGTCCGGGGTGAGGGCTATGGCGGAGGGCGCGGGGACCTCCAGCCGGTCGGCCAGGTCACGCACGAGGCGGTAGAGGTCCGGGGCGGATTCCTCGGTGATCGGCACGGAGGGGCTGAGCGCCGGCCGGGCACGCGCGACCACGGCCCCGACCAACGCGGCCAGGAGCAGGCCGACCAGCGCGAAGGCGCCGGCCACCCAGCCGGCCGGGTCCCAGCCCGCGCCGAGACGGCCGGTCGCCCGGCCGACGGCCAGCACCACCGCCACCGCCGCGGGCAGCAGCGCCACGGCCAGCGCGGCGCCGCGGATCCGCAGCACGGCGAGGGCACGGGCACGCGCCGCCAGGACGCCTGTTTCCGGACTTGCCACGAGCCTGTACACCCCCTGCTGTCCTGATGGAGCCGGACGGAGAGAACAGTGGACGGACGCCTTCGAACATTTGCGCGTTGTGGTGCGAGCGAGCTCACTCACCACCACTCTGGCACCGGCCACCGACATCGCAATGCCGGTGAGCCACTTGCCGGACGTCCCCGTGGCCACCGCACCGGTATCGGACGCGGCGGCCGCAGGACGCTTGCGCGGCACCCTAGTTGGGGGGCTCCGTCCCGTCAGCCGGAATCTGACGTGGTCACTCGATGGAATGGCTTTGGGCAAAGCCGGGAACCGGCGGTGGGGCGCCGTGGGCCCGGGGGCGCGGGACCCACGGCGCGGGCGTCTCAGGCGCCCTGGGCCTCCGCGGCGGCCTTGGCGGCGATGTCCGTGCGGTGCTGGGAGCCGTCCAGGGAGATCCGGGCCACGGCCCGGTAGGCGCGCTCACGGGCGGCGGCGAGGTCGGCTCCGGAGGCGGTGACGGACAGCACCCGGCCGCCCGCGCTGCGCACCGCGCCGGCCTCGTCGAGCTTGGTGCCGGCGTGCAGCACGTAGGCGTCGGGGGCGTCCTGCGCGGCGACCTCGGCCAGACCCTCGATGACGTCGCCGGTGCGCGGGGTGTCCGGGTAGTTGTGGGACGCGATGACGACCGTGACGGCCGCGTCGTCGCTCCAGCGCAGCGGCGGCAGGGCGGCGAGGTTGCCGGTGGCGGCGGCCCGCAGCAGCCCGCCGAGCGGCGTCTTGAGGCGGGCCAGGACCACCTGGGTCTCCGGGTCGCCGAAGCGGGCGTTGAACTCGATCACCCGGACCCCGCGGGAGGTGATCGCCAGACCTGCGTAGAGCAGACCGGAGAACGGGGTGCCGCGGCGGCGCAGCTCGTCGACGGTGGGCTGCAGCACGCTCGCCATGACCTCGTCGACCAGCTTGGGGTCGGCCCAGGGCAGCGGGCTGTACGCGCCCATGCCGCCGGTGTTGGGGCCCTGGTCGCCGTCGTAGGCGCGCTTGAAGTCCTGGGCGGGCTGGAGCGGGACGACGGTCTCGCCGTCGGTGATCGCGAAGAGCGAGACCTCCGGACCGTCGAGGAACTCCTCGATGACGACGCGGTCGCAGGCCAGCGCGTGGGCGCGGGCGGTGTCCACGTCGTCGGTCACCACGACGCCCTTGCCGGCCGCCAGCCCGTCGTCCTTGACCACGTAGGGCGCGCCGAAGGCGTCCAGGGCCTCGTCGATCTCCTCCGGGGTGGTGCAGACGTAGCTGCGGGCGGTCGGGACGGCCGCGGCGGCCATCACGTCCTTGGCGAAGGCCTTGGAGCCCTCCAGCTGGGCGGCGTCGGCGGACGGGCCGAAGACCGGGATGCCGCGCTCGCGGACCGCGTCCGCGACGCCCGCCACCAGGGGGGCCTCGGGACCGACGACGACCAGGTCGGCCGCCAGGCCGGCGGCCAGGTCGGCGACGGCCCGGCCGTCGAGGGCGTCGACCCGGTGCAGTTCGGCCACCTCGGCGATGCCGGCGTTGCCGGGGGCGCAGTGCAGCGCGGTGACGTCGGGGTCGAGGGACAGAGAGCGGCACAGGGCGTGTTCGCGGGCGCCGCCGCCGATGACGAGGACCTTCACGACAGGCAGCCTAGACGAGTGGCCCGGACGGCCGGACGGCGGACGGGCGGTCCGGAAACCTTCCGTCACCGCGGCGGCAACTCTTTCGGGTGAGATTCCGTGCCGTTCCCTACCCGACCCCGCACCACTTCTGGGCGGAAATAGCGTGATCTTGGAGCTGGGGCCAGCCGTTCGGCGGTAGGAAAGGGGGCGGCGCGCGACGGCCCTCCCGTACTCCCCATAGCCCGAAAGGCGTGGGAGGGACCCCATCGCAGGCACCGTACGTATCCGTTCCGCAGAGCGCGCAGAGAGGGAGTGCCCGGGTGAGTCAGCCGGAGATGCAGCCCGAGGGGCCCCCTCAGCAGGAGGGCCGCCCGCTCCGCCGGTACGGCGTCCGGGGCCGGGCCCGCCGGGACGTCTCCGGGCGGGCCTTCCCCGCGGGCGGCTGGGGCGAGCCGGGCGACCGCCTCGACGCGCTCTACCTCTGGACCGAGGACGGCGCGCTGCGCGCCGCCGACTGGTACCTGCACGACCGGGTGGCCAAGCGCCGGGGCGCCCGGGCGCTCCGGCTGGGCGCCGCGGCCGGGGTCACGGGGGGCGGGGTGCTGCCGCTGCTGGATCTGGCCCGGGCGTGGGAGGGCGGGGCACCGTGGGGCTGTCTGTCGCTGCTGCTGGCGGCGGTGTGCGTGGGCTGCGACCGGTATTTCGGGGTGACGGCCGGCTGGATGCGGGACCTGGCGACCGCGCAGGCGATCCACCGGCGGCTGGAGGCGCTGCAGTTCGACTGGGCTTCGGAGGGCGTGCGCGAGGTGCTCGGCCCGACGGAGGGCACCGCGAGCGAGGCGGCCGAGCGCTGTCTGGGGCTGCTCCGGCGGTTCAACGAGGACCTCGGGGAGCTGGTGCGGACCGAGACGGCCGACTGGATGGCGGAGTTCCGGACCGGCGCGGTGCCGCGGGCCACCCAGTCCATGGCCCCGTGGGCTGTCCCCCGCCAGGAACACGCCGGGCTCGCGGGCCGGTACGCGCTGCCGCACCGCGGCCGCCCGAACATGCCGCGCCAGCGGCCGCCGGAACCGCCGCGCTGAGGAAGACGGGGCGGCGACGGCGGGCGGGGCAGCGGCATGGCGCACCCCCCGCCGTCGCCGGACCGACCGAAGGCGACGGCTCCGGCTCTGGCGAACACGACGGCTCAATCGAAGACGACGGACCAACCGGAGACGACCGGCCGGCCGAAGACGTCCGGTCCGCCGAAGCCGACCGGTCAGCTGAAGACGATCATCGAGCCCTGGCCCAGGCTGCGGGTCGCCGCCGCGTGCAGGCCGAGCCAGACGTGGCGCTCCCGGGCGAACGGGCCGTCGTCCATGGGCACCGCGCCCGCCCGCTCCTCCAGAGAGGTCGGCCCGGCCGGCGGCTCCGGCGCGGCCGGCGGATTGGCCGGATCGATACCCAGGGATGGCGCAACCAGTTCCAGGTCCCGCAGCAGCCCGTGCGAGGACCCCAGCGGGCCGCCGCCCTCCAGCAGTTCGTCGTTGGCGAGCGGATGCGGGAAGTCGACCGGGACGTACGCGCCCGCGTGGTCGTAGTGCCAGACCAGGTGGGACTGCTGCGCGGTGGTCTCGAACATCTCCAGCAACTGCTCGTAGTCACCGCCCAGTTCGTCGACCGGGGTGACCTCCAGGCCGCACAGCCGCAGCAGGTAGGCGCGGCGCAGGAAGTGCAGTGCGTCGTAGTCGAAGCCCGCGATGGGGGCGACGTCCCCGGACAGGCCCGGCATGTAGCTGAAGACGGGGACCGGTGGCAGTCCCGCTTCCGTCAGGGCCTTGTCGTAGGCGGCGATCTCTTCGGAGAACGGGTTGTCGGGGCTGTGGCACAGCACATCGACGAGGGGTACCAGCCACAGGTCACATGCCACGGGTGAGGACTCGCTTCCGGTCGGGGACAAGGACACCGGCGCACGCACAGCTACGGGTGCGGCCCATTACGGCCGAGTCGGGACAGCGTAGTGCCCGCGGCGCCATCCGACGAGAGCGGGCGCACCGGACGGTTACCGGCTAACGGACCAGGGCCAGCGCGTGCGCGTTGTACTCGGCGATCAGCCGCTGGGCGGCGGACAGGTCGCGCCGGACCAGGGCGTCGGCCAGGGCGCAGTGGCCCTGCCACAGGCGGTTGGTGAGGTCGGGGGCGCGGCGCAGCACCGGCACCGCGTACATCCAGGTCTGGACCCGAATCCGGTCCAGGAAGTCGCTGATGTAGGTGTTGTTCACGATGTTGCCGAGCTCGCGCCAGAACCGCAGGTCGTAGCCGATGAGCACGTCCAGGTCGCCGGCCCGGGCGGCCCGCTCGGCCTCGTCGGCGCGGCGGCGGATGGAGATCAGCACCTCGGCGGGGGTGGCGGCGAGCGCCTCCTGGGCGCCGCTGCGGAAGATCCCCTCGATGACCAGGGTGCGGGCCTCGACCATGGCCCGGAAGTCGTCGGCGGTGAAGGCGTGGACCTTGAAGCCGCGGTGCTGTTCGACGTCGAGCAGCCCCTGGGCACAGAGGTCGAGCAGCGCCTCGCGGACCGGGGTCGCGGAGACGCCGTACTGCTCGGCGATCTCCTTGACGGTGAACGGGTGGCCGCACGGCAGCCGGCCCGCCAGGACCTCGTCGCGCAGGGCGTCGGCGATCTGCTGACGCAGCGTGCTGCGACGTATGACTGTGCTGTCTCCGCCGGCGGCCATCGTGTGCGTCTCCTTCGCCGTCCCTGACCGCGGATGGCAGCGGCCCCCGCCAACCATAGGCGAGGGCCGCGGGGTGCCGCTGCGCGCGGCGGCCGCTCAGGCGGCGGTGTGCGCGTCGGCGCCCTTCACTGCGGGTCGCAGCCTCAGTGCGTGTGCGCGTCCGCGGCGGTCAGCGCCTCGTCGAGGGCGGCGAGACCCTCCTTGGCCTCGGCCTCGGTGATCGTGCAGGCCGGGACGACGTGGGTGCGGTTCATGTTGACGAACGGCCAGAGCCCACCGCGCTTGCATGCCGCGGCGAATTCGGCCATCGGGGCGTTGGCCGCGCCGGACGCGTTGTACGGCACGAGCGGCTCGCGGGTCTCCTTGTTCTTGACCAGGTCCAGGGCCCAGAAGACACCCAGGCCGCGGACCTCGCCCACGGACGGGTGCCGCTCGGCGATCGCGCGCAGCCCCGGCCCGATGACCTTCTCGCCGATCTCGGCCGCGTTCTCCACGATCCGCTCCTCGGCCATCGCGTTGATCGTCGCGACGGCGGAGGCGCAGGCCAGCGGGTGGCCGGAGTACGTCAGCCCGCCCGGGTACGGCCGCGTCTCGAAGGTCGCGGCGATCTCGGCGCTGATCGCGACGCCGCCCAGCGGGACGTAGCCGGAGTTGACGCCCTTGGCGAAGGTGAGCAGGTCGGGGGTCACGTCGAACTGGTCGGCGGCGAACCACGCGCCGGTCCGGCCGAAGCCGGCCATGACCTCGTCGAGGATGAAGACGATGCCGTAGCGGTCGCAGATCTCGCGGACCCCGGCGAGGTAGCCGGCCGGCGGGACCATGATGCCGGCGGTGCCCGGGACGGTCTCCAGGATGATCGCGGCGATCGACTGCGGACCCTCGAAGGCGATGGTCTGCTCCAGGTGCGCCAGGGCGCGCTCGCACTCCTGCTGCTCGTTCTCCGCGTGGAACGGCGAGCGGTACAGGAACGGGCCCCAGAAGTGGACCACGCCGGCGGAGGCGGTGTCGGAGGGCCAGCGGCGCGGGTCACCGGTCAGGTTGATCGCCGCGGCGGTCGCGCCGTGGTACGAGCGGTAGGCGGACAGCACCTTGGCGCGTCCGGTGTGCAGCCGGGCCATCCGGACGGCGTTCTCCACGGCCTCGGCGCCGCCGTTGGTGAAGAAGATCTTGTCGAGGTCGCCGGGGGTGCGCTCGGCGATCAGCCGCGCGGCCTCGGACCGTACGTCCACCGCGAACCCGGGCGCGAGCGTGCACAGCTTCCCGGCCTGCTCCTGGATCGCCGCGACGACCTTCGGGTGCTGGTGGCCGATGTTGGTGTTGACCAGCTGGGAGGAGAAGTCGAGGTAGCGGTTGCCGTCGTAGTCCCAGAAGTAGGACCCCTCGGCACCGGCGATCGGCAGCGGGTCGATCAGGCCCTGCGCGGACCAGGAGTGGAAGACGTGCGCGCGGTCGGCGGCCTTGACCGCCCGCCCGTCGCCCACCCCCGCCCTTCCCTGGAAGCGCTTCGCGCTGCTGTTGTCGTCGGCGGCGGGATCGGCGGCGGGAGAGGGGTGCGTCGTGGTCACGGTCAGTACCTCGGATCGGGTCGCTCGGGTCCGCCGAGGGATCGGCACGGCGAACGTCCCCAGCGTAGGGATCACGGCCCGCGCGCCGGTACCGACAGTCTGTATGGCGCACACCACGCCCACAGACACACTGTCTACGGCCTGGAGGAAGCTCCAGGCCGCTCCCCACGGGCCCGCTCACCGCCGCGGCCCGCCCCTCCGGCGCCCCAGCAGGGCCTCCAGGACCACCAGCGGATCGGGCGCCGCGGGCACGTGCGGCGCGCAGCCGGGGCACGCGTAGACGTTCCAGCCGGGCCTGCTGTTCCCGTGCACCTCGGCGACGAGCACGGGCTCGTCCGTGATCCGCTCGCAGCGCACGCACATGCGGAGGGGCAGCGGCCGCCCCTCGCCCTCGCCCCCGCTCATCGGGCGACCTCCACACCGTGGATCCAGTACGGGCCGGGGGCGTCGACCCCGAGCGTGGCCAGCAGCAGCGCCTTTCGCCGTTCGCGCTGCTCGTGCGCGACGAGGTAGGGGCGGACGAGGGGGGAGGCGTCGCCGTCGAGGGGGGTCTCGATCTCCGGTCGGTGGGGGCGGCGGGGCATCGGCACCCGGGGCTCGGTGACGGCAGGGTGCCGCCCGCCGCATACGGCGCGATGGCGCCCTTGCGGACGGGGAGTTGGGAGAAGCCCCCACCGCGCGAGGCGGCGGGCAATACGCTGAAACATGTCGACGTTCTCTCTCGAAATTGCGCGTTGACCATGCCCCCGGACCGGTTGCGACGGTCGCGGGGGTCTGTCGTGCGGATGACTACGTTCCGTGCTCACATCGTTGCCGTGCGGCATAGGCTGCGGAAGGTGGTAGCTCCTTACTTCTCAAGCCGTAAGGACGGAAGTGACCCTTTGGCCAACGAAGTTGACCCCTCGTCATCCATCGCAGCGCTCTTCGGATTGCGCGTTCGCAGACTCCGCGAAGCGGCCGGCCTCACCCAGTCCGAACTGGGAAAACGCGCGCATACGCACAGCACGCGGATCAATCAGGTCGAGCGCACGACGGGCTCCAAGCCGACCTTGAAGCTGGCGCAGGCCCTGGACGGGGCCCTCGCCGCCGATGGCTTGCTCGTCGATCTGTGGCCGTACGTCCACCGGGAGACGTTCCCGGACTGGTCACGGAAGTTCATGGCGCTTTCGGAGCGGGCGGTGGCCATCCGGCAGTACGCCGCGGCCGTGGTGCCCGGCCTGCTCCAGACGGAGGACTACGCCCGCGAAGTCCTGAGCGTGGGCCTGACGTTGAAGAGCCCCGAGCAGTTGGAGGAACGGCTGGCCGCTCGACTCGGTCGTCAGGCTCGGCTGACCAAGCCCGACGCACCGGAACTGTGGGTCATCCTGGACGAGGCAGTCCTTATGCGACCCATTGGCGGCCCGGCCGTGATGCGAGACCAGCTCGCACGGTTGCTGAGCGCAGCCGACGACCCGCGCATCACGCTGCAGGTACTGCCGTACAGCAGCGGGGCACACTCAGCCCTGGGCTGGTCGCTGGAGATCCCGACCATGCCGGACGGCTCCGAGGTGGCGTACATCGAGAACGGCCACCGTGGCCAACTCTTCGAAGAACCAGAGGAGGTGAAGGAATTCGCGGTGACTTACGATCGGCTGCGGGCACTGGCACTGCCGCCGATCATGTCGCTCGACATGATCCGATCCGTCATGGAGGGGACCTACCTTGCTGAGCGCATCCCGTCCCGATCTGAGCGCCGCCGTCTGGCGCAAGTCCAGCTACAGCAACCAGGAGGGTGGCAGCTGCGTCGAGGTCGCCCCCAACCTCCCCGGCATCGTCCCCGTCCGTGACTCGAAGGACCCGAGCGGTCCCGCGCTCGTCTTCCCGGCCCGCTCCTGGGCGGCGTTCGTCGCGGGAGTCAAGGCGAAGAGGTACGAGCATGAGCGCTGAGAGGCACTTACCGGACGTCTCCACGCTGACCGTCTGGCGCAAGTCCAGCTACAGCAACGAGGAGGGTGGCAGCTGCGTCGAGGTGGCCGAAGGCTTTCCCGGCGCCGCGGCCTGGCGTAAGTCCAGCTACAGCAACAAGGAAGGTGGCGACTGCGTCGAGGTCGCCCCCAACCTCCCCGGCATCGTCCCCGTCCGTGACTCCAAGGACCCCCACGGACCCGCGCTCGTCTTCGCCGCCCGTTCATGGGCCGCGTTCGTCGGGGCGGTCCGCGCGGACGGGTTCATGAACAGGCCGTAGCCGGCGGGAAGACCGTGTGGACGGCCTTCCGCCAATGGGTCGCAGCCAGATCCGGGCGGAGGGCCGACAGGCCGCCGCAGTACTTGGTGAAGTCGGCCGCCACGACACCGTGGCCGTGCAGCAGCAGCCGGTCGGCCGCGGTCGGCCGGCCGGTGGTCCTGGTCTCGACAAGGACCAGCCCGCCGTCGGCCCGTACCGCGCGGCCGGTCGCCAGGTCCCGGCAGTGCAGCGCCGCGTCGCACGTGATGCGCTGGCCGTCCGCGACGAACGTGGTGCGGGTGTATTCCGTTTCCAGGGCCAGGCCCAGGTCGGCCGGCGCGCTGATTCCGTACGAGCGGTCCAGTACGGAGGCCAGGAAGCCGCGGGCCGCCGGGCTCAGGGCCGGGGCGCCGGGCAGCAGGGGCTGCCGGTGCTTGACCGTCTCGCCGCGCCGCCCCGTCAGCTTGATCTCGAACTGCCGCTGCCCGGTGTCCTCGTAGCGCCGCTCGCGGATCAGGTAGCCGGGCCGGTCGCCCTCCCTGTGGTCGTGGAAGAAGCGCAGGTCGGGGGTGTCGTAGTGGACGGAGCGGTAGCGGAACCAGCGCCGTCCGTTGATGCACAGCACGGCGAACGGGCCGTCGGGCCGGCGCCGGTCGGTGAGTTCGGCCGCGAAGTCGGCGAACAGCTCGACCGGGACGAGGTAGCTGCGTCCGAAACGGCTGAGGAGTTCGGCCCGTGACTGGACGTCGGCGAGCGGTACCGGACGCGCGGCCATGGCGGCGCGGGCGAGGGCTCGTACGGCGGGAATCACACGGTCTCCTTGGCGCGCAGGATGAGGACGGGCGATCGTGCGGGCGAACAAGCGGTGCTCGTGCTGCTTCTACGTTCCACGAGCGCGCCGAGTTCCGCCACACGGAATTCGGCATCCACAAGCGCCGGATATCGGCCAAGTCCCGGTAAAGGAAGGGACGGAGGAGGAGACGACCCCCGTCCCGCGCCGTCAGCGGACGTAGGTCTTCAGGGGCTCGGTGTCGAGGGTGATGCCGACCGGGTCGGGGAGGGTGACCTGCTCGCCGAAGGGGGCCCGGTGGACGTCGAGGTAGCAACCCAGCTCTGCGCTGGGGTGGGTGTGGACGACGGCCTGGCAGGCATCGCGGTCGATGAGGAGGTAGACGGGAATGCCTGCGGCCGCGTAGGCGGTGGGCTTCTCCTGCCGGTCACGGCGGTCGGTGTCGCCGTCGTAGGAGGTGACCTCTACGGTCATCAGGACGCCGTCGGTGCCGGCCCACTCACCTTGGCCTGCGAAGTGCCCGATGGGCGCGAGCGAGCCGTCCGGCCGGACCCGGCCCTTGCGGTACTCCCCGACCTTCAGCCCCTGGGTTGGGTCGAGGTCCAGCTCCGGGCGACCCTGCATGCACTGCCTGATCAGCCACATGATGATCGTTCCGTGATCCCCGTCCGGCACGCACTTCTCCTCGATCCGTCCGCCGATGAACTCCAACGTGACGGTCTCGGGCGCGGCGGAGGCGATCTGCTCGAAGTCCTCCACCGACATGTGAGACATGCGCTCGGCCATAACCGTCATGCTGCACTCCTTTCGAGAGGAAAGCCAGCATGGCCGGGAGCGGAGGTGCCATGGGCATATTCCGCCCCAGATCACTCGTTCGAGCACAGGGAGCGCGCACGCAAAGGGCCCGCGCCCCGTCACGTACCGACGGTGTGCGGGCCCTTGGTTCAGGCGGTCCCTGCCCCTACGACAGGAACGAGTTGATCTCGATCGTCTCGTCGCGGCCGGGGCCGACGCCGATGGCGGAGATCGGGGCGCCGGACATCTCTTCCAGTGCCTTGACGTAGTTCTGGGCGTTCTTCGGCAGGTCGGAGAAGGACTTCGCCTTGGTGATGTCCTCGGACCAGCCCGGCAGGGTCTCGTAGATCGGCTTCGCGTGGTGGAAGTCGGACTGCGAGTAGGGCAGCTCCTCGACGCGCTTGCCGTCGATCTCGTACGCCACGCAGACCGGGATCTGCTCCCAGCCGGTGAGCACGTCGAGCTTGGTGAGGAAGAAGTCGGTCAGGCCGTTCACGCGGGTCGCGTAGCGGGCGATGACCGCGTCGAACCAGCCGCAGCGGCGGTCGCGGCCGGTGGTGACGCCCCGCTCGCCGCCGATGCGGCGCAGGGCCTCGCCGTCCTCGTCGAAGAGCTCGGTGGGGAACGGGCCGGCGCCGACGCGGGTGGTGTACGCCTTGAGGATGCCGATGACCCGGCTGATCTTCGTCGGGCCGACGCCGGTGCCGGTGCAGGCGCCGCCGGCGGTCGGGTTCGAGGACGTCACGAAGGGGTACGTGCCGTGGTCGATGTCCAGCAGCGTGCCCTGGCCGCCTTCGAAGAGGACGACCTTGTCCTCGGCGAGGGCGTTGTTGAGGATCAGGGTGGTGTCGGCGACGTAGCCCTTGATCTGGTCGGCGTAGCCGAGCAGCTCCTCGACGACCTGGCCGGCCTCGATGGCGCGGCGGTTGTAGAGCTTGGTCAGCAGCTGGTTCTTGACGTCGAGCGCCGCCTCGACCTTCTGCGTGAGGATCGACTCGTCGTAGAGGTCCTGGACGCGGATGCCGACGCGGTTGATCTTGTCGGCGTAGGTCGGGCCGATGCCGCGACCGGTGGTGCCGATCTTCCGCTTGCCGAGGAACCGTTCCGTCACCTTGTCGACGGTGATGTTGTACGGCGTGATCAGGTGCGCGTTACCGCTGAGCAGCAGCTTGGACGTGTCGACGCCGCGCTCGTTGAGTCCGCTCAGCTCGGAGAGCAGGACCGCCGGGTCGACCACGACACCGTTGCCGATGACCGGGGTGCACCCCGGCGAGAGGATTCCGGAGGGGAGGAGATGCAGCGCGTACTTCTGGTCGCCCACGACGACCGTGTGGCCGGCGTTGTTGCCGCCCTGGTAGCGCACCACGTAATCGACGGATCCACCGAGCAGGTCGGTGGCCTTCCCCTTGCCCTCATCACCCCACTGAGCACCGAGCAGCACAAGTGCGGGCACAGGCGTACACCCCTTCCGGGCGGGGCATGTCCAACGTGCGTGGATGGCGTGGCGTTGCGTGTTCACGCGTCCGTCATCGCTGCAGCCGTCGAACCGGTGCCCCGGAATAGACGAAGCCCCTGGCGCAATAGCGCAAGGGGCTCTTGCACCGAGATGCTACCTGAGGAAGGACCGAGGTGTCGGCGCAGCCTTCTGGGCACTCTCCCGTGGACTCCGTTCGGGGGTACCCCCTGCTCGTGGTCATCGATCCGGTCGCGCGCAGGACCGACGGCGAATCCGTGCGCATCGCGAAGGACGTCCTGTGTGCGGGCGCGGGAGCGAAGATCTGCCTGCCGGAGGGGCCGGAGGAGTTCGCGCGGGCGCTGGCCCGGCGGGGGCAGCGGCGGCCGGTGGTGATCGGCGACGACCGGGCGCTGCTGCGGGTCGTGGGGCTGCTGCACAGGGAGCGGGAGCTGGCCGGGGTGCCGGTGTCGATGGTCCCGGTGGGGGCGCCGGCCGCGGTGGCGCTGAGCCGCTCGCTGGGTGTCCCGCAGGACACCGTCGCCGCGGCACGGACGGTGCTGGACGGCGTGGAGCGGGCGATGGACCTGCTGACGGACGACAGCGGCGGGATCGTGCTGGGCGGGCTGCGGATCCCGTGCGGGCGGGACGGCGGACGGAACGGCGGGCGGCGGGCGGCGGACGGCCCGGGACACCGGGTGTTCGTGCCGGGTGCGGCCGGGCCGGTGGATGCCGGGGAGCACACGGAGGGCGCGGTGGGCGCGGGGTCCGCCGGGGCGGACGGGCCGTCGGCCGGGGGGCCGGGCGCCGACGGGCACCGGCCGTGGTGGGGGCCGGCCGCCCGGACCGCGCGGTCAGCGCTGGCGCTGCTGGCACCGGCGGCCGGGTTCTGGGGGTCGTCCCGTACGGAGGCCGGGGCGGCGGGCGGGCGGCGCGTGCGGGTGCCGGAGCAGCGGCTGCGGATCGAGGCGGACGGGGTGCTGCTGGCGGATCTGGACCGGCCGGTGCGCGGGGTGTCGGTGGTGCCGGGCGGGCAGGCCGGGACGGGGTGGCCGGGGACCGGGGCCGGTCGCGGCGTGGGTGACGGCGACGGTCAGGGGGACCGCCGGGACGGCGGCGGGGAGCTGGCCGAGGTCGTGGTGCACTGGCCGGGCGGCGGGCATCCGATACGGGCCCGGGCGCGGACCGTGACGGTGTCCGGCGCGGACTTCCACTACCGGGCGGACGCGGTGGTCGGCGGGCCGGTGCGGACCCGTACGTGGACGGTGCAGCCGGGGGCCTGGCGGCTGCAGCTGCCGCGGCGGGGGTAGCGGGGAGCGGCGGGGATGAGCTGGGAGCGGCGGGGGTGAGGCTCTCGTCTGCGCGCCGAGCGGTGGGGCCGTCGGCCGCCGGGCTCAGCCGTCGGCGCCGTCGTAACCGGCGCGCAGCTGGTCGCGGTGGTCGCGCCAGCGGTCCAGCAGGGCGGGCAGCTCCTTCTGCAGGAAGGCGAAGAAGACCAGGGTCTCGTTGAGCCGGCGGCCGGCCGGGGAGTCGGGGCCGAGGCTCTCCACGCCCTCGCGCAGGGTGCCCTCCCAGCGGGCGATGACGTTCTCCCGGCGGGTCAGCGCCTCGTACCACTGGTCGCTGTGCACGCGGTAGCGGTCGCGGCGGGAGCCCGGCTCGCGTTCGCGGCTGATCATGTCGACCTGGGAGAGGTAGCGCACCGCGCCGGACACCGCGGCGGGGCTGATCTGGAGCCGTTCGCCCAGCTCGGCGGAGGTCAGGACGCCGGAGTCGGAGGCGAGCAGGCAGGCGAAGACGCGGGCCGGCATGCGGGCCATCCCGGCGTCCACCATCTGGGCCGCGAACCGTTCGACGAACTGGGAGATCGCCTCCTGGGCGCGTGGGTCGGCAGTCCGCCGCCCGTCGCCGCTGTCCGTACCTGCCGCACGTTCCGCATTGCTCATGTCCGCATCCTCTCCCCTGATCAGCGCCACCCCGCTCAACTTTATACGGTTTCTTAACTTCACAAATTTGTGAAACTCGCGTAGCTTCCGAAGCATGACCAAGCCAATCGCTCCCGCTCCCGCGATCCGGGTGGACGGTCTCCACAAGTCCTTCGGGCGGACCCGTGCGCTGGACGGCCTCGACCTCACCGTCGAGGCCGGCGAGGTACACGGATTCCTGGGGCCCAACGGCGCCGGGAAGTCCACCACCATCCGCGTGCTGCTCGGTCTGCTGCGCGCCGACCGCGGCACCGCCCGGCTCCTGGACCGCGATCCCTGGCACGACGCCGTCGCCCTGCACCGCCGCGTCGCCTACGTCCCCGGCGATGTCACCCTGTGGCGCAACCTCTCCGGCGGCGAGGTCATCGATCTCTACGGGCGGCTCCGCGGCGGGATGGACCGGGCGCGGCGGGACGAGCTGCTGGAGCGCTTCGAGCTCGACCCGACCAAGAAGGGGCGCACGTACTCCAAGGGCAACCGGCAGAAGGTCGCCCTGGTCGCCGCCTTCGCCTCCGACGTCGACCTGCTGATCCTCGACGAACCGACCTCCGGGCTCGACCCGTTGATGGAGGAGGTCTTCCAGACCTGCGTCATCGAGGAGCGCGACCGCGGCCGTACGGTGCTGCTCTCCAGCCACGTACTGTCCGAGGTGGAAGCGCTCTGCGACCGGGTCAGCATCATCCGCAAGGGGCGGACGGTCGAGTCCGGTTCGCTCGGCGAGCTGCGGCACCTGACCCGTACGTCGATCGTCGCCGAACTGGCCGGCCCTGACGGGGTCCCCCCAGCGGTAGCCGGGGGAGGTTTGGCCGCGCTCCCCGGTGTCCACGACCTGGACGTCCAGGGGCACCGGGTCAGGCTGCAGGTCGACACCGGCAAGCTCGACGCCGTGCTGCGGTCGCTGGCCACCTCCGGGGTACGCAGCCTGACCAGCACCCCGCCCACCCTGGAAGAGCTGTTCCTGCGGCACTACCAGGACGACGTACGCGGCGGGGCCGACCGCGACGAGACGGCGGTCGCCCGATGACCGCGGTGGCCGCCGCGGTGCCCGCCGGCACCGCCCGCTCCCGCCAACTGGCCGGTACCGGCGTCCTGTTGCGGCTCGCGCTGCGCCGCGACCGGGTGATGATCCCGGCCTGGGTGCTCGGCCTCGGCCTGGTCGTGGCGAGCCTGGGCTCGTCCTTCGAAGCGCTCTACGGCACCGCCGCCGAGCGCGCCCAACTGGCCGGCTCGATGACCACCAACGGCTCGATGCGCGCGCTGTACGGCCCCGTCTTCAGCGACTCCCTCGGCGGCCTGATCGCCTGGCGGATGGCCGGGTTCGGGGCGGTGCTGGCCGCGGTGATGAGCCTGCTGATCGTCGTGCGGCACACCCGTGAGGAGGAGGAGACGGGCCGTCAGGAGCTGCTGTCCGCCGCGATGGTGGGCCGTCGGGCGCCGCTGACCGCGGCCCTGCTGGCGGCGCTGCTCGCCAACGCCGTGCTCGTCGTGCTGATCGCGGCGGGGCTCGCCCGGTCCGGTCGGCCGGCCGCCGGTTCGCTGGCCCTCGGGCTCGCCATCGGCGGCACCGGCATGCTGTTCGCCGGTCTGGCCGCCATCGCCGCGCAGCTCACCGAGAGCGCCCGGATGGCGAAGGGGCTGACCGGCGCGGTGCTCGGCCTCGCCTTCGCGCTGCGCGGCGCGGGCGATGCCGCCGACGCCACCGCCGGCTCCCCGCTCACCTGGGCCGCGCCGCTCGGTTGGGCGGAGAACCTGCGGGCGTACGCCGACGAGCGCTGGGGGGCGCTGCTGCTCTTCCTGGCGGGCACCGCGCTCACCGTGGCCGCCGCCTACGCGCTCACCGCCCGCCGCGACCTCGGCATGAGCTTCCTGCCGGCCCGGCCCGGTCCGGCCCGGGCCCCGCGCTCGCTGGCCGGGCCGTTCGGCCTGGCCTGGCGGCTGCAGCGGACGACCCTCGGCGGCTGGACGCTCGGTTACGTGTGCGCCGGCGCGGTCTTCGGCGGGATCGCGAAGGGCGCGTCCGACATGGTCGGCGGCAACCAGCGGACCCGCGAGATCTTCGAGCGGATGGGCGGGCAGGCGCGGCTGACCGACGCCTTCCTGGCCACGATGGTCGGCATGCTCGGCATGGTCGCCGCGATCTACGCGGCCGGTGCGGTGCTCCGGCTGCGCGGCGAGGAGACCGCCGACCGGGCCGAACCGGTGCTGGCCGGCGCGGTGGGCCGGCTCCGCTGGGCCGCCGGCCACCTGGCCGTCGCCTACGCCGGCACGGTCGTCGTCCTCGGCTTCGGCGGGTTGGCGCTCGGCATCTCGTACGGCATCTCGGTCGGCGACGCCGGCCGGGTGGGGCCGGTGCTGGCCGCCGCGCTCGCCCAGGTGCCGGCAGTCTGGACGCTCACCGGCCTGGCGGTGCTGGCCTTCGGGCTGCTGCCCCGGGCCACCACGGCCGTGTGGGCGGTGGTCGGGGGCTGCCTGGCGCTCGGCTGGATCGGCCCGTCGCTGAGGCTCCCCCAGTGGGCCATGGACCTCTCGCCCTACGGCCACCTGCCCAAGCTCCCGGGCACCCACGCCACCGCCGCCCCGTTCGTCTGGCTGCTCGCGCTCTCCGCCGTCTTCCTCGCCGCCGGCCTGGCCGGGTTCCGCCGGCGCGACATCGGCTGATCCCGCCCGGCGGTTTCACGTGAAACGGCAACGCACGGATGCACGCCGCCGTTTCACGTGAAACCCCAACTCGCCGACGTAGGGCGCCGTTTCACGTGAAACCACCACCCACAGACGTACGCGGCCGGAGCTGTAGCGGACTCCGGCCGCGTACTCGTGTCCACAGGCTGTGGACGCAGAGGCGGGTCAGGCCCCCGGTGTCACCAGCCGGGCCTCGTACGCGAAGACCGCCGCCTGCGTGCGGTCGCGCAGGCCGAGCTTCACCAGGATGCGGCTGACGTGCGTCTTCACCGTCGATTCGGCGACGACGAGATGGGCCGCGATCTCCCCGTTCGACAGGCCCTGGGCGACCAGCACCAGCACCTCGGTCTCGCGTTCCGTCAGATCGGCGATGCGCTCCTGGGCGGGGGCGCGGGGCGTCCCCAGCCGGGAGAACTCCGAGATCAGCCGCTTGGTGACGGTCGGGGCCAGCAGTGCCTCGCCGGAGGCGACGATCCGCACGCCCTCGGCGAGCTGACCGGCCGAGGCGTCCTTCAGCAGGAAGCCGCTGGCCCCGGCGCGCAGCGCCTGGTACACGTACTCGTCCAGATCGAAGGTCGTCAGGACCAGGACCTTGGCGTCCGCGTCGGCGGCGACGATCTCGCGGGTCGCGTCCAGACCGTTCATCTCCGGCATGCGAATGTCCATCAGGACGACGTCGGGCTTGAGCTCCGCGACCTTCCGCACCGCCTGGCGGCCGTCCACGGCCTCCCCGACGACCTCGATGTCCGGCATGGCGTTGAGCAGGACGGAGAACCCCTCGCGAACCATCACCTGGTCGTCGACGATCAGCACCCGGATCATGCGGCACCCCCCTTCGCAGTGGCCTCGGACGCGGCGACCGGGATGAACGCCGCGACCTCGAAACCGCCGTCCTCGGTGTGGTCGGCGGTCATCTCGCCGCCCAGCATCTGTACCCGCTCGCGCATGCCCAGCACGCCGTGGCCCGCGCCCGGGGAGGGCTTGGCCAGCCGGCTCGGGGCGCCGTTGATGATCCGCAGGCCGAGCCCGCCGAGCACGTAGGAGATCTCCACCCGGGCGTCGGCGCCCGGCGCATGGCGCAGCGTGTTGCTCAGCGCCTCCTGAACGATCCGGTAGGCGGAGAGCTCGACGCCCTGCGGCAGCGGACGCGGCGCACCGGTGATCACCGCCTCGACGGTCAGCCCGGCGCCGCGGACGCTGTCCAGCAGCGATTCGAGGCTGGCCAGCGTCGGCTGCGGGGCCTCCGGATCGACCTCTGCGAAGGCGTCCGGATCCTCGGAGCGGACCACGCCCAGGATGCGGCGCAGTTCGGTCAGCGCGGCGACGGCGTTCTCGCGGATCGTGGCGAAGGACGTGGCGAGCTCGGGCGGGGTGTTCTCGACCCGGTACGGGGCTGCCTCCGCCTGGATGGCGATCACGGACATGTGGTGGGCCACCACGTCGTGCAGCTCACGGGCGATCGTGGCGCGCTCCTCCAGGAGCGTGCGCCGGGACCGCTCCTCGGCGGTCGCGGTCAGCGTCTCGACGACCTGCCGGCGCTCCTCGCGCCAGGCGCGGACCGCGGCGGCGCAGATCAGCACCATGCCGCTGAAGACCATCACCGGCCCCAGATCCCCCGAGTCGTTCCTGGTGACCGCCAGCACCACGGCTCCCACCGCAAGGGTGACCAGCCACATCTCCACCGCCATCCGGGGCCGGGTGCGCAGCACCACCAGCGTCATCACGGCCAGCAGCGTGGGAAAGGCGGTGCCGCTGAAGGCACTGGGGTAGTCGGAGATGAGCGCAACGCCCACGACCGACGCCACGAACGCGCCCAGCGCCAGCCAGTAGGCGCCCACCGGCCGGAACAGCGTGAGCGCCGGCGCGGCGGCCACCAGCAGGGAGAAGCCGCCGACCAGGGTGCCGCGCACCGGCCCCATGTCGTAGCCCATGGTGAAGGACGCCAGGAAGACGCACACCGAGAAGAAACCGACCATGAGGTGCGGCAGCCAGCGCAGCCAGTGCCGCAGCCGCTCCGGCAGCCAGGGGACCCACCGGGACACCTTGGCGTCCTCCAGCGGCGGCATCGGGCGGAAGGCGAAGGCGTCGACGAACAGGTCCTGGCGCAGCCGGTGCAGCGCACCGCGGGCTATCCGGGCCTCTGAGCGCAGGGTGCCCTGCGACTGGGTCTTCTCGTTCACGCAGACAACGGTAAGCAGAGACGGACCGCCGGGCGTCCCCACCGAAGGGGATCTGCCGGGGTCCGTCTCAAGTACTACCTGGTCGGCGCGGTGCCGGGGATCACCGCGGAACGGGCCCCGGCAGCAGCCCGCACAGCGTGGCGCAGGCCGGGGTGCCCGGTGTCACCGGGGCGTAGTGCCCGACGCCCGGCAGCTCCCTCAGCTCGGCGCTGCCGGGGTGCGCCGCGGCGTACCGGCGGGAGAGCTCCAGGGGGACGTCCGGGTCGTCGGTGCCGTGCAGGAGCGTCACCGGGACGCCGGCCGGCGGATGGCGCATCGGGTCGGCGGCGGCCAGGCGCTCCGCCAGACCGGGTGCCGGTCCGAGCAGCTCCGCCACCGCCCCGTCGCTGAGGCCCAGCTCATGGGCGCGCGCCAGGTCGGCGACCGGCGAGACGGCCAGCACGTGGGCGAGCGGGGTGCCGGGCCGGGCCGCGGCGAGCAGCGCGAGATGGCCGCCCGCCGAGTGCCCGACCAGCACCGGACCGCCGGCGCCGGGATCCTGCGCCGCCACCGCCTCGATGCCGGCCGCCACGTCCTCGAAGGTCCCCGGTGCGCCGCCGCCCGCACCGACCCTGCGGTACTCGACGAGCGCGACCGGCCGCCCCTGCCCGGCCAGCGCGGCGGCCAGCGGCGACAGATGACACCGGTCGTAGGCCGCGCGCCAGAACCCGCCGTGCAGCAGCACCACCGGTGGACCGGCGGCGGCGCCCCACGGGCCGTAGAGGTCGACGACCTGGTCCGGGTGCGGCCCGTAGGCCAGCGTGCGGTCCGGCGCCACCGGGGCGAGCCCCAGCAGCGCCGACTCCTCGTCCGCCGCGCTCACCCGACGGTCCCGGGCGCCACCGCGTCCGGCTGCGCGCCCAGCACCTCGCCGAGCACCCGCGCCGCCCGCTCCGCGTCCGCGAAGGAGGTGTAGAGCGGGGTGAAGCCGAAGCGCAGCACGTCCGGGTGGCGGAAGTCGCCGACCACACCGCGGCGGATCAGCTCGTCCATCACCTCACCGGCCCCCGGGCACTGCAGCGCCACCTGGCTGCCGCGCTGCCGGTGGTCGGCCGGGGTGACCGACCGGACCCGGCCCGGCGGCACATGGGCGGCCACGCACTCCAGGAAGAAGTCGGTCAGCGCCAGGCTCTTGGCCCGTACGTCGTCCATGGACACCCCGTCCCAGGCCTCCAGCGCCGCCTCCAGCGCCAGCAGCGACAGGATGTCGGGGGTGCCGACCCGGCCGCGCACGATGCCGTCGCCGGGGGTGTAGCCGGGGTCCATCGCGAACGGGTCGGCGTGCGAGTTCCAGCCCGGCAGCGGCGACTCGAACCGTTCCTGGAGCCCCTCGCGGACGTAGAGGTACGCGGGCGAACCCGGGCCGCCGTTGAGGTACTTGTACGTGCAGCCGACCGCGAGGTCCACGCCGTGGGCGTCGAGGCCGACCGGCAGGGCGCCCGCGCTGTGGCACAGGTCCCAGATGGCCAGCGCGCCCGCGGAGTGCAGCGCGGTGGTGATGGACGGCAGGTCGTTGAGCCGCCCGGTGCGGTAGTCGACGTGGTTGACCAGCGCGACCGCGGTGCGTTCGGTGACCTCGTCGGCGATCCGGGCCGGCTCCACCGGCCGCACCGCGAGTCCGGTCATCCGGGCCGCCGACCGGGCGATGTAGCCGTCGGTCGGGAAGGTCGTGGCGTCGACGAGGATCTCCGTACAGCCCTTCCCGGCCATCCGGACCCCGCCGACCACGGCCTTGAAGATGTTCACGCTGGTCGAGTCGCCGACCACCACCCGGCCCGGGCCGGCCCCGATCAGCGGAGCGATCTTGTCGCCGATCCGCTCGGGGGCGGTCCACCAGCCGGATTCGGTCCACGAGCGGATGCGCAGCTCGCCCCACTCGCGGGCGACGACGTCGGCGATCCGGCCGGGCACCGCGCGGGGCAGCGCGCCGAGGGAATTGCCGTCCAGATAGACGGTGTCGTCGAGGACGAACCGCTCACGGACCGCGGCGAGCGGATCGGCGGCGTCCAACTCCGTCGCGCGTATCGCCAGTTCGCTCCCGGGCATGGGAGCCGCGGGCATCTCGGGGGTCTCAGACATGGCTGCGCGCCGTCCACAGCTCGGGGAACACGTTCTTGCGGGCCCGCTTCTCCAGCCAGGCGACGCCCGCGGAACCACCGGTACCCATTTTCGCGCCCATCGCCCGCCGGGTCGCGACCAGATGGTCGTTGCGCCATCGCCAGACCAGCTCGGCCACCTCGGTCAGCGCCTCGCCCAGCCGGACCAGCTCGGACTCCTGCTCCCCCGCGTAGATCTCCGCCCAGACGGCCTCCACCGCCGGGTCCGGCTCGTAGCGCTGCGCGGGATCCCGCTCCAGTACGGCCGCCGGGACCGGGTGGCCGCGGCGGGCCAGCAGCCGCAGCACCTCGTCCCACAGGCTCGGCTCGTGCAGCGCCTTCTCCAGCTCGGCGTGCGCGCGGGGGGCGCCGCGGTGCGGCACCAGCATCGACGCGGACTTCTCACCGAGCAGGAACTCCAGCCGCCGGTACATCGCCGACTGGAACCCCGAACCCTCGCCCAGCGCACTGCGGTAGGCGTTGAACTGGGCCGGGGTCAGCTTGGCCAGCGGCTTCCAGGCGGCGTTCAGCGCCTCCAGCTCGTACGCGGAGCGCCGCAGCGCGTCGATGGCCACCGGCAGGTCGTCGCGGCGCAGCGCCTCGGCCGCGGTCCGCCACTCGTGGACGATGACGGTGAACCACAGCTCCATGACCTGGGTGGTGACCAGGAAGACCATCTCGCCGGGATCGTCGGAGAGCGGCTGCTGGAGATGGGTGAGGACGTCCGCCTGGACGTAGTCCTCGTACGGGGTGGTACCTGCGAAGTCGAGGTTCGGGGTCTCAGGCTCCTGAGCCCCGCCGGTTACCTCGTGGGACATCGCTGTCTCCTCGAAACGTACTCCGGGTAGCGGTCCGCCCCTGCCGATTCCGGCACGGGGGCCCCGGTCCCCACCGGGCATCTTCCGCAATGGTCCCCGGCATGTGCAAGGCCCGCCTGGTCAGAGGGCCAGGCGGGCCAGCGGGCGCCTTCGCGGGCGCGGCGTCGCGTCGCGGTCAGCCCAGGGTCTGGGCGGCCGTCGGCGAGGAGTCCTTCAGGAACTGCGTGCAGCGCTCGTACTCGTCCTGCTCGCCGATCGCCCCGGCGGCCCGGGCGAGGGCGTGCAGCGCCCGCAGGAAGCCGCGGTTGGGCTCGTGCTCGAACGGCACCGGGCCGTGGCCCTTCCAGCCGGCCCGGCGCAGCGCGTCCAGACCGCGGTGGTAGCCGGTGCGGGCGTACGCGTACGACTCGACGACCCGGCCGCCCTCGAACGCGTCGTCCGCGAGCTGCGCCCAGGCGAGGGAGGACGTCGGGTACTTCGCGGCGACATCGGCCGGCGCGGTACCGGCCGCGAGCGCCTCCCGGGGCCCGGGGTCGTCGGGGAGATGAGTGGGGGGCGGTCCCCCCAGCAGGTTTTCGTGAATGGGCATGTCCTTAGTCTCCCCCACGGCGTGCCTGCGGCGGGCCTGCGCACGTGGTCGGCTTTCCCGCCGCGGTGGTTTCTCGCCGTTGCTCCCCCCTGCCTGGCCTCCGGGGCCTGGTTGGTGGACTGCTTCGCCTTACCTTCACGAACCAGGCCCCTCCGGCCCGCCCCTTCCCGTTGGGGGAGAAGTGGAGGTGGGTGGGGGCTGCTGTGGTTCGTCGCCGGGGTCCAAAGGCGGGGCGGCCACTCCGCAGTGGTAGGTGCATTCGGGGTGGCAGGGTTCCTTGGTGGGTGGGGCCGGAGGGCGGGCCGCGGGCCGCACCGTCAGCCAGGCGATCAGGGCGCCGGCCAAGAGGACGGCGGCGCACAGGGGCATGGCGCGGCGGAAGGTGGCGGCGAATTCGTCGGCCGAGCGGTACGCCTCGGGGCCCATGCCCGCCAGGAGGGGCAGGGCGGCCACCGCGACCAGGCCCGCGGCCCGGGCCGCCGCGTTGTTGATGCCGCTGGCCAGACCGGCCCGGTCCACGTCCACCGAGGCCAGCACGGTCGCGGTGAGCGGCGCCACCAGCGCCACCATTCCCATGCCCAGCACCACCAGCGCGGGCAGCACATCCGCCGAATAGGAGGCGCCCGGTCCCACCCGGACCATCAGCAGCATCCCGGCGGCACACAGCACCGGTCCGACGGTGAGCGGGATCCGTGGCCCGATGCGCTGGCCGAGTTCACCGGAGCGGGCGGACAGCAGAAGCATCAGCACCGTGGTGGGCAGCAGGGCGACGCCGGCCTGGAGTGCCGAATAGCCCACGACGACCTGGAACTGGAGGACGGCCAGGAAGAAGAAGCCGCTGAACGCCGCGTAGACGCACACCGTCACCGCGTTGATCGCGGAGAACAGGCGGATGCGGAAGATCGAGGGCGGCAGCATCGGGTCCGTACGGCGCCCCTCGACGCGGACGAAGGCCACCCCGAGCAACACACCGGCCACCGCGGGGACGACCACCCCGGGCGAGAGACCCCGGCCGGGCGCGGAGATCAGCGCGTACGTCACCCCGGCCAGCGCCAGCGCGCCCAGCACCGCGCCCGCCACGTCGAACCCGCGGCGCGCCTCCGCGTCCCGCTCCCGGGTCTCGGGGACGTGCCGCAGCGCCACCGGTACGCACACCAGCGCCAGCGGTACGTTCACGAAGAACACCCAGCGCCAGCCGGGCCCGTCCACCAGCCAGCCGCCCACGAACGGGCCGATCGCCGCGGCCACCCCGCCCAGCCCGGACCAGGCACCGACCGCCCGGGCCCGGTCGTCCGGCCGGAAGACCGCCTGGATCAGGGCGAGCGAACCGGGCGTGAGCAGCGCCCCGCCGACCCCCTGCAACGCCCGGGCCGCGATCAGCACCCCGGCCTGCGGCGCCAGCCCGCACAACAGCGAGGCCGTGGCGAACCAGACCACCCCGATGACGAAGACCCGCCGCCGCCCGTACCGGTCCCCCAGCGCCCCGCCCAGCAGGATCAGCGCGGAGAGGGTGAGCAGATAGGCGGTCACCGTCCACTGCAGCACCGCCAGATCGGCATGCAGATCCTGCCCGATCCGCGGCAGCGCGACATTGACGACGGTGCTGTCCAGCATCGCCATCCCGGACCCCAGCACGGCGGTCAGCAACACCCACCGGCCCTGCGAGGACCTCAGCCCCACGTCACCCATAGCCCGAGCCTGCCCGCCAACCGGGCCCCTCGCACGACGAAGGGGCGGACGCCCGCAGACGCCCGCCCCCACACACCGTTCTTCCACCCCCTCACGGGAGGGGACGGCGCGTTACTTGATCTTCGTGCCCGTCGAGCGAAGGTTCGCGCAAGCCTCCGTCACCCGCTTGGCCATGCCGGCCTCGGCCAGCTTGCCCCAGCTGCGCGGGTCGTAGGTCTTCTTGTTGCCGACCTCGCCGTCGACCTTCAGCACACCGTCGTAGTTGCGGAACATGTGGTCCGCGATCGGACGGGAGAACGCGTACTGCGTGTCCGTGTCGAGGTTCATCTTGACCACGCCGTTCTCCAGCGCGGTGGCGATCTCCTGCTCGGTGGAGCCGGAGCCGCCGTGGAAGACGAAGTCGAACGGCGCGGTCTTGCCGTACTTGGCGCCGACGCCCTCCTGGAGGTCCTTGAGGAGCTCGGGGCGGAGCACGACGTTGCCCGGCTTGTAGACGCCGTGGACGTTGCCGAAGGAGGCGGCGAGCAGGTAGCGGCCCTTCTCGCCCAGGCCCAGCGCCTCGGCGGTGCGCAGCGCGTCGTCGACCGTGGTGTAGAGCTCGTCGTTGATCTCGTGGGTGACGCCGTCCTCCTCGCCGCCGGTCGGGGTGATCTCGACCTCAAGGATGATCTTGGCGGCGGCGGCCTTGGCGAGCAGCTCCTGGCCGATGGCCAGGTTGTCGGCGAGGGTCTCGGCCGAGCCGTCCCACATGTGCGACTGGAACAGCGGGTTCTGGCCCTTGGCGACGCGCTCGGCGGAGATGTCGAGCAGCGGGCGGACATAGCCGTCGAGCTTGTCCTTGGGGCAGTGGTCGGTGTGCAGCGCGACGGTGATGCCGTACTTGTCGGCCACGACGTGCGCGAACTCGGCGAGCGCGACCGCGCCGGTCACCATGTCCTTGTTGTGCTGACCACCCAGGAACTCCGCACCGCCGGTGGAGATCTGGATGATGCCGTCGCTCTCGGCCTCGGCGAACCCTCGCAGTGCGGCGTGCAGCGTCTGCGTCGACGTGACGTTGATGGCCGGGTAGGCGAACTTGCCTGCCTTCGCCCGGTCCAGCATCTCGTTGTAGACCTCGGGGGTTGCGATGGGCATCTGTCCGCTCCTTGTATGTGCGGGTGTGCGTTCTTGGCCCTGACCTGGGACGGCGACGTTGCCGAGCACATCTTCCCAGACTCCGCGGATTGCTCCACCTCCCCCATCCGGCCACCACGCGAAAGGGGTGGTCGGTTTCACGTGAAACCGGCCACCCCTCGGCGAATCCCCAGGTCAGCGCGGTACGTCCGCGTCAGCGCCGGGTGCCGGACGGCCCTCAGGCGAGGCCGAGGTCGGCGAGCTGGAAGCCCGTGATATAGGGCAGTCCGGCGTCGGCGATCGCGGACGCGGCGCCGCGGTCGACGATGGTGGCCACCGCGACGACCTCGGCGCCCGCCTCGCGGGCCGCCTCGACGGCGGTCAGCGGGGAGCCGCCGGTGGTGGAGGTGTCCTCGACGACCAGGACCCGGCGGCCCGTGATGTCCGGGCCCTCGATGCGACGCTGCATGCCGTGCGCCTTCTGGGCCTTGCGGACGACGAAGGAGTCCAGCCGCCGGCCGCGCGCGGCGGAGGCGTGCAGCATCGAGGTCGCCACCGGGTCGGCGCCCAGCGTCAGCCCGCCCACCGCGTCGTAGTCCAGGTCGGCGGTGATGTCCAGCATCAGCTGCCCCACCAGCGGCGCGGCCTCGCCGTCCAGGGTGATCCGGCGCAGGTCGATGTAGTAGTCGGCCTCCTTGCCGGAGGAAAGCGTCACCTTGCCGTGCACCACGGCCTTGTCCTTGATCTGCTGCAGCAGCTCGCCGCGCACGTCGTCACTCATGGTCCCGAGCTTATGCGGTGTCCCCGGACAGGCTCCGCCAGCTCCAGGTCATGGAGATCTCCAGCGGGTCGATGGGGGTGACCAGGCGCGGCAGGGTGTTGAGGCCGTTGGGCGGGCCGGTCTGCGGCTCGACGCAGACCGCGGCCTCCTGCTCGTCGTAGACCACCACCCACTCGGCGCGGCTGGTGACCTTCAGTTCCAGCCGGCCCGGCCAGGTGAGGGTGGCGGCCACCCCGCGCGGCACGCCGAAGCAGTCGTCCCAGGGGCCGGGCCGCGGGGTGATCCGGCGGCCGGTCGGGAGGTGGTCGGGGCCCCGCTCCTCCTGCCACTCGGGCAGGAAGTCGAGGTGTACGTCCCTCCCCTCGCCGAGGTTCCGCCGGAACCACGGGTGCCAGCCGGCCTGTGCCGGGAAGGAGTCGCCGGTCGCCTCGACGCCCATGGTGAGGGTGAGCGAGGTGCCGTCCGCGCCGAGCTGGACGAGCTGGGTGACCCGCCCCGGGTACGGCCAGGGCGCCGCCGGGTCGGCGAGGTCGTAGGTGAAGACCGCCTCCGTCGGGCCGGTGCGGGCGGTGTGCCAGCAAAGGTCGCGGCCGGTGCCGTGGATCGCGTGCGGCGGGGCGTTCAGCGGCATGCGGTGCAGCTCGCCGCCGTTGCGGAACTCGCCGTGCGCGAGCCGGCCGCACCACGGAACCACCGGGAAACAGCCGTACTTGTCGCCCTGCCGCAGCAGTTCCGTACCGCCGACCCGGAGGCTTTCGATCCGGCAGCCGCGGTCCGGCCGGACGGTCACTTCGGTGTCTCCGGCGGCCAGCCGTACCCCGTCCGGCGCGCCGCCCTGCGTGGTGTTGTCGGTACTCACGGGGCCCGACCCTAGCGGTGTGCCGGGCCGCGCCGGGGGAAGTCGCCGGGGGTCGCGGTCAGCGGCGGCGGCGCAGCACCCGGCTGACGACGACGGCGGACGCCAGCACCACCGCGGCGGCCGGCGCCGCCCAGCGCAGGGTCAGCGAGGTGGCGTTGGGCTCGGGTGCGGGCACCGGCGCGTACCGGCCGCGCGGCGGGGCGTGGTCGACCTCCTCGGCGCTGCGCCCGATCATCGTGCGGCGGGCGTGCGCGGCCTCGGCCGGGGCGACCTCGTCCAGGTCGTCGTCGTAGGCGAACCCGGGCTCCTCGGCGGCGTCGCCCGCGTCGGCCAGGTCGGCCTCCTCGATGGCGTCCTCGTCGCTGAGCGGGTCCAGGGAGGGCGGCGGCACCTCGGCGTCCAAGACCCCGGTCCGGGCGGGGCCTTCGGCCACCGGGCGCTGCCGCAGGTCGTCCGCGAGGTTCTCGGCGAACCGGTCCAGCAGCCGGCGCCCGGCGGCCTCGGCGGACCGGTCAGTGGCCTCGGCCAGCCGGCCGTCGCTGTGGACGGTGCCGGCGCAGGCCAGGGTGGTGCCGGGGCCGGGATCGGTGGCCGGGGACAGCCGTACGGTCAGGGTGAGCGCGACCGCCCCGTCGCCCACGGATTCGGTGCCCTTCGCCTCGACGGTCAGTTCGGCGGTGGCGGCGTCGCCGGGGCCGCCGTCCGCCGGTTCGCCGACCGTGAGACTGCCGCGGTAGGTGATGGTGGAGCTTCCGATGCGCAGCCGCAGCCGGCCCTCGGGGCGGTGCGGGGCGGCATCGGCGTCGAGCTGGACTCCGGGGACACAGCGCGCCACCCGCTCCGGATCGGTGAGCGCCTGCCGCACGGTCCGGACGGGAAACGGAACGTACACCTCATGCTCCATGACAACGGAGCCTACCCAGCGCCCCCGGAACCGTGCCCGCCCACGCACAACTTTCTGCACTCCGGCGCGGGTCGGTGCCGCCGCGCGTACCCTGCCCCGGGTCGCGGAACGGCTCGGTCCTGGTGCTCAGTCCTGGTAGCGCGGACGCATCAGCGTGGAGGCCGGCAGGCCGGGGATGCGGTCGCGGAGGTCGCCGTGCCCGGCGGCCCGGAGCGCCTCGCGGGTCACCGGTGGCGGGGGCGCGTCGGGCGCCGGGCCGAAGCGGGGGCGGTGCCGGGCGGCGAGCACGAAGCCCCAGTAGCCGGCGGCCGGTCCGACGGTGAGCGGTTCGCCGGTCGGGCCCGGGGTGGGGTCGGCCGAGCGGTCCGGGCCGAAGGAGGACGCGGGGCGGCCGGGCATGCGGTACGGGTCGGTGGCCAGACCCACCGAGCGGACCGTCGCGTCCACCGTCCAGTACGCCCGGGCCCGGGCGACCGGCGGTCCGGCGTGCACCACCAGGCGTCCGCGGTCGGCCAGCAGCCGCGCGGCCAGACCGTAGAACTCCTGGGAGTACAGCTTGGTGCTGGCGGTGATGCCGGGGTCGGGGAGGTCGGAGACGATGACGTCGTACGGTGCCGTGCGGTGGCCGGGGGCGTGCCGGTCGCGCAGCCAGTCGAAGGCGTCGGCGGTGACGACGTGGACCCGGGGGTCGCCGAGCGAGTGGTCGTTCAGGCGGGTCAGGCCGGGGTCCGTACGGGCCAGCCGGAGGACGCCGGGGTCGAGCTCGACGACGGTCACCGAGCGGACCGCGCGGTAGCGGAGGATCTCGCGTACGGCGAGGCCGTCGCCGCCGCCGAGGACCAGGACCCGGGCGTGCGGCCCGGCGGCCATCGCCGGGTGCACCAGCGCTTCGTGGTAGCGGAATTCGGTGTCCGCGCTGACCCGCAGCCGGCCGTCGAGATAGAGCTCCAGCGGCCGGCCGGAACCTTTCCTCGACCGTCCCGCACCGCTTCCGGTACCGCCGGTCAGCACCACCTCCTGGACGCCGGTCTGCACCGCGACCCGGGCCGCCGAGCCGTACACCGCCCGGCGTGCGGCCCGTTCGAAGGGCGCGGCCAGCAGCACGCCGGCGGCGAGCAGCGCCAGCACGAGGATGTTCACCACGAGCAGGGTCCAGCGGGCGCGGGCGGTCAGGTCGCGGCGGAACAGCCAGAGCACCAGGGCGCCGCCGGCCACGTCGTTGACGGTGCCGGTGACCAGCGCGCCGGTCAGCTGGCCGAGGCTCGGCAGCAGCAGGAAGGGAAAGGCCAGGCCGCCGACGAGCGCGCCGACGTAGTCCGCGGCGAACAGGTCGGCGACCGCCCCGCCGGCGTCCTGGCGCCGCACCCGCTGGATCAGGGTCATCAGCAGCGGCACCTCGGCGCCGATCAGGACGCCGATGACCAGGGAGAAGGCGACCAGCGCGGAGCGGGACTGGGCGAACCAGGCGAAACAGGCGTAGAGCGCCATCGCGGAGCTGCCGCCGACCAGTGCGAGGCCGGCCTCGACCACGCCGAAGCCGACCGCCGCCCGGCACCGCAGCCGCTTGGCGAGCAGCGCGCCGACGCCCATCGCGAAGACCATGACGGACAGCACGACCGACGCCTGGGTGACCGAGTCGCCCACCAAGTAGGTGGCCAGCGCGACGAGTTCGAGTTCGTAGACCAGTCCGCAGGCGGCGCAGACGAAGACCACGCAGAGCACGAGCAGCCGGCCGAGCCCGGCCGCGACGGGCAGCCGCGCCGACGTCATGGCCTCCGACGGCTCCAGGGTGCCGGTGAGAGCGGACTCTGGCGGGTCGATCATGAGTGAACGCTACGTGACGATTCCGTACCTCTTGGTCACCCACACGAGTGCACTCTGCGGGCTACACGCGTCAGTTGAGCGACGTCGGAGCGCAAGTCCACGGCGGACGGCGGCGGTTGCGCGCCCGCGTGCGCACCACCGCGCGCGCCCCGCCGCCCTTGCACCCGCCGGGCGCGTACCGCAGGGGGAGTCGCCGTCCCTAGACGGCCGCGACCGCTGCGCGTACGCCCACCCGGGTCCGGGTGGCCACCAAACGGCCCTCCTGCGGATACGCGTGCCAGGTCCGCCAGCGCACCTGGTCCCGCTGGCACTGCGCCAGCAGCGCCGTGAAGGCGTGCGGCGAACCGGGGAACGTCCCGGCGAGCCCGTACGGATGCTCGGCGACCAGCGCGAGCAACTCCTGCGCGCGCCCCGCGAACGAACCGCGCGACAGGGTCTCCACATGCGCGGCGAACTCGTACTCCCAGTCCCCCAGGCGCTTGGCCACGCCGAGCGGCAACGGGGTGCTGCTGCCCGGCATGCAGGCGACGGTCTCGGAACACGTCCCGCGTTCCTCTTCGAGGATGACCTGGTGGGAGGCGCCGAGCAGCCTCAACTGGACCTGGACGTCGTGGTGTTGGAGATCGAGCACGGCCAGGGCCGGCAGGGGTTCCCTGCCCAGCGCCCAGGCCAGGTCGGATGCACGGGTATCGGTGTACGCCGTCTTCAAAGTGGTGAGCATGGGTCGGCTCCGCAAGCACGCAGTGGAATGGTGGGCCGGCCCGCCCGTGAAGGATCAGGAATGTACGTCTGCCTGCCGGCTCGTGCCCACGTGGGAAGGGGAGAACGTGGGGGATTCTCTCTGAAGAGGGAATCATGAATGCCCGGTCACCCACAGCAGTTTTACCCATCTCCCGGGGGTTTCCATCCCCTAGAGGGCCTAGCAGTTCATCTGTTCAACTACCTTGCGCCCAGCGGGCGTTGACGCTCGTTTCCCGGCCCGCCGGGCGCATATGCGGAAGGGCATGGGCCACCCGCATGTGTACGGTTCAGGACCCTCCGCCGCAGCCCCCGCCACCACCGCAGCCACCGCCGCCGCCGCACGAGTGCCCGCCGTGGTGCCCGCCGCCGTGGCCACCGCCGTGGTGCCCGCCATGATGCCCGCCGTGGTGGCCGCCCGACCCCGAGTCGCCACCCGCCCACCAGCTGGCGCCGGCCGAGCTCCCGCCGCGTCCGGTGCCGCTCCCGTTCCGCACGGCCAGGGCCACGACCCCGATCACCGCCGCGCAGATCAGCCCGAAGAACACGAGCCCCATCATCTGCCTCACACTCCTTTCGCTCCCCCGAAGCGTGGGCGCACCTCCCACGCCCTTCAGGCAGTGGGGCTGCATCGCTCCGTCCGGCGCCCGGTGCGCCGCCACGGCCCCTCCCGGGCCGCCGGCCGCCGCGTCGGCGACCGCTTCCGTCCTTGTGTGCTGGGGCTGATGCCCCCGCCCTCCGCGTCTCAAAGCACAGTTGAGGAACTCCAGAGGTTCGGCGCAGGATGGCGCGCATGGACCGACCGCTGCTCAACCGCCGCCTCGCCGAATTCGGCACCACGATCTTCGCCGAGATGTCGGCGCTCGCCGTGCGCACCGGCTCCCTCAACCTCGGCCAGGGCTTCCCGGACGCCGACGGCCCCGAAGAGGTCAGGGAGGCCGCGGTGCGCGCCCTGCGCGACGGCCGCGGCAACCAGTACCCGCCCGGCCCCGGCGTCCCCGAGCTGCGCACCGCCGTCGCCGCCCACCAGGAGCGCTTCTACGGCCACCTGGGCCTCTCGTACGACCCCGACACCGAGGTCCTGGTCACCGCCGGCGCCACCGAAGCCATCGCGGCCGCGCTGCTCGCCCTCCTCGAACCGGGCGACGAGGTCGTCGCGCTGGAGCCGTACTACGACTCCTACGCCGCCTGCATCGCCATGGCGGGCGGCCGCCGGGTGCCGGTGACCCTGCGCGCCGAGCCGGAATCCGGTACGTACCGCCTCGACCTCGAAGAGCTGCGGGACGCGGTCACCGACGCCACCCGCCTCATCCTCCTCAACACCCCCCACAACCCCACCGGCACCGTCCTGACCCGCGAGGAGCTCTCCGCGATCGCCGAGCTGGCCGTGGAGCGGAACCTCCTCGTGATCACCGACGAGGTCTACGAGCACCTGGTCTTCGAGGGCGAGCACCTGCCCCTCGCGTCCTTCCCCGGGATGCGCGACCGCACCGTCACGATCAGCTCGGCCGGCAAGACCTTCTCCTTCACCGGCTGGAAGGTCGGCTGGGTCACCGCGGCGCCGGAGCTGATCACCGCGGTCCGCTCGGCCAAGCAGTTCCTCACCTACGTCTCCGCCGGCCCCTTCCAGTACGCCGTCGCCGAGGCACTGGCCCTGCCCGACGGCTACTACAGCGGCCTGCGCGACGACCTGCGCGCCAAGCGCGATGTGCTCGCCGCCGGCCTGGCCGACGCCGGCTTCCAGGTCTTCCGTCCCACCGGCACGTACTTCATCACCACCGACATCCGCCCCCTGGGAGCCGAGCTGTCCCACGACGGCGACGGCTTCGCCTTCTGCCGGTCCCTGCCCGAGCGCGCCGGCGTCGTCGCCATCCCCAACGCGGTCTTCTACGACCACAAGGACGAGGGCGCCCCGTTCGTGCGCTTCGCCTTCTGCAAGAGCATCGAGGTCCTCCAGGAGGCGGCGGGGCGGCTGAAGGCGCTGGCGGCCGGCTAGCCGGCGGCGGGAAAGCCCCCCACACACGACGACGCGGGCCCCGGAGCGGATGCTCCTGGGCCCGCGCAGCCGGGTCCGGGGGTGAAAGGGGGCGTCAGCCCTCCTCCTCGCCCGGCTTGTCGTCGGAATCGCCGTCGATCTCGGCCTCCAAACCGAGCTGCTCGACGATCCACTTGTCGAATTCGATCGAGGCGCGAACCCAGCTGACCGTGCTCGACACGAAGTGTTCGAGCGAAACACCGGTGCCGATCAGCATCGATGCCTCACCGATCAGACGGACCGTGCCGTCGTCATGGGTGTGGGTGTAGGCCTTGGGCCACAGCGTCCGGCGGTTCCAGTCGTCGATCGCCTCCAGCAGCTTCGACTTCTCATCGAGGCCGTGGACACGGTCGTAGAACGTGCGGACGGAGAAGATCTGCTGCTCCTCCTCGCCCCGGAACATGAAGTACGTGCGGAACTGCTCCCACGGCGCGGCGAGGTCACCCTCCTCGTCGACTACGTACTTCAGCTCCATCTGGTCGAGGAGCTGCTTGACCAGGTCCTGGTCTGGCAGCACGGGACCATCAGGCCCCGACGGCTGCGGTTCGGGCTGGCCCCCGAAATTCGGAATCGAGGACGGGTCGATGCTCACCGTGGAATTCCCTTCGTATGGTCCCTGCCATCCTCCCCCACATCCGCCCCGTCCTGGCAAGCCCGGACGGTGCCGGTGCGGGCAACGTGTAGGTCAAGGGGACGATCCACCGGCGGCTCCGGCGGCCCGGGCGGGCGATCCCCCACCCGGGCCGGCCCCGGCTCAGGCCGCGGCGTGCCCGGTGGCCGCCACCGTCAGCCGCTCCCCGTCGCCGTCCACGTCCACCCGTACGGTGTCGCCGTCGAGCACCTCGCCGGCCAGGATGGCCCGGGCGAGCTGGTCGCCGATGGCCGTCTGCACCAGGCGGCGCAGCGGCCGGGCACCGTACGACAGGTCGGGCGCGGGTGCGTCGATGGCCGGTTCGTGGCCGAGCCAGGCGAGCCAGTCCAGGGCGCGGTCGGTGACGTCCAGGGTGAGCCTGCGGTCGCCGAGCCGGTGCTGGAGGTGGTCCAGCTGGAGCCGGGCGATCCGCTGCAGCTGTTCCGTGCCGAGCGGGTGGAAGACCACCACGTCGTCGAGCCGGTTGAGGAATTCGGGCCGGAAGGACGCGCGGACGGTCTCCAGCACCTTCTGCTTCTTCTCCTCCTCCTTCAGCAGCGGGTCCATCAGGAAGACGGAGCCCAGGTTGGAGGTGAGGATCAGGATGGTGTTCCGGAAGTCGACCGTGCGGCCCTGGCCGTCCGTGAGCCGGCCGTCGTCGAGCACCTGGAGCAGGACGTCGAAGACCTCGGTGTGCGCCTTCTCCACCTCGTCGAGCAGGATCACGCTGTACGGGCGGCGGCGGACCGCCTCCGTCAGCTGGCCGCCCTCCTCGTAGCCCACGTAACCGGGCGGCGCGCCGACCAGGCGGGCGACGCTGTGCTTCTCGCCGTACTCCGACATGTCGATCCGGACCATCGCCCGCTCGTCGTCGAAGAGGAAGTCGGCGAGCGCCTTGGCCAGCTCGGTCTTGCCGACGCCGGTCGGGCCGAGGAAGAGGAACGAGCCGGTGGGCCGGTCCGGGTCGGCGATCCCGGCGCGGGTGCGGCGGACCGCGTCCGACACCGAGCGGACGGCCTCGTTCTGGCCGATCAGCCGCTTGCCGATCTCCTCCTCCATACGGAGCAGCTTCTGGGTCTCGCCCTCCAGGAGGCGGCCGGCCGGGATGCCGGTCCAGGAGCCGACCACGTCCGCGATGTCGTCCGGGCCGACCTCCTCCTTGACCATGGATTCCTTGGCGGCCTCCTGCACGGCCTCGGCGGCCGCGGCCTCCTCCAGCTCCCGCTCGACGCCCGGGATCTCGCCGTAGAGCAGCTTGGACGCGGTGTCGAAGTCGCCGTCCCGCTGGGCGCGCTCGGCCTGACCGCGCAGTTCGTCGAGCTTCTCCTTCAGCTCACCGACGCGGTTGAGGCTCTGCTTCTCCTTCTCCCACCGGGCGGTCAGTCCGCGCAGCTCCTCCTCCTTGTCGGCGAGGTCCTTGCGCAGCTTCTCCAGGCGCGCGAGGGAGCCGGCGTCGGTCTCGTTGCGCAGCGCCAGCTCCTCCATCTTGAGGCGGTCGACGGCGCGCTGGAGCTCGTCGATCTCCACGGGCGAGGAGTCGATCTCCATCCGGAGCCGGGACGCGGCCTCGTCGACCAGGTCGATCGCCTTGTCCGGCAGGAAGCGGGAGGTGATGTAGCGGTCGGAGAGGGTGGCCGCGGCGACCAGCGCGGAGTCGGCGATCTGCACCTTGTGGTGTGCCTCGTAGCGGCCCTTGAGGCCGCGCAGGATCGCCACCGTGTCCTCGACGGTCGGCTCGGCGACCAGCACCTGCTGGAAGCGCCGCTCCAGCGCGGCGTCCTTCTCGATCCGCTCGCGGTACTCGTCGAGCGTGGTCGCACCGACCATCCGCAGCTCACCACGGGCCAGCATGGGCTTGAGCATGTTGCCCGCGTCCATCGACGAGTCCCCGCCGGCGCCCGCGCCGACGACGGTGTGCAGCTCGTCGATGAAGGTGATGATCTGGCCCTCGCTGGACTTGATCTCCGCAAGGACGGTCTTCAGCCGCTCCTCGAACTCACCGCGGTACTTCGCGCCCGCGACCATCGCCCCCAGGTCCAGCGCGACCAGCCGCTTGTTGCGCAGCGACTCGGGCACGTCGCCCTTGACGATCCGCTGCGCCAGCCCCTCGACGACGGCGGTCTTGCCGACGCCCGGCTCGCCGATCAGCACCGGGTTGTTCTTCGTACGGCGGGAGAGCACCTGCACCACCCGCCGGATCTCGTGGTCCCGGCCGATGACCGGGTCGAGCTTGCCCTCGCGGGCGGCCGCGGTGAAGTCCGTACCGAACTTCTCCAGCGCCTTGTACGTGCCCTCCGGGTCGGGGTTGGTCACCCGCTGCCCGCCGCGCGTCGCCTCGAAGGCGGCCAGCAGCGTCTTGGCGGAGGCGCCCTGCTGCTCCAGCAGCTCGCCGGTGCGCCCGCCCTTGGCGGCGATCCCGATCAGCAGGTGCTCGGTGGAGACGTAGTCGTCCCCGAGGTCCCTGGCCCGCTGGGTGGCGTCCGCGATGGCGGTCAGCAGCTCGCGGTCCGGCTGCGGCGGGGCGACCGTCGAGCCCTGCGCGCTGGGCAGCCCCGCGAGCAGGCGCTCGGCACCGTTGCGCAGCGCGGCGGCGTCCGCCTCCACGGCGGCCAGCAGGTCCATGATGTTCTCGTTGTCCTGCCCGGCCAGCAGCGCGAGCAGAAGATGCGCGGACGTCATGTCCGCGTGCCCGGCGGTGATCGCCCGCTCGTTGGCGGCGCTCAGCGCCTCCCGGCTCTTGTTGGTCAGCTCGGCGTCCACGGCCTTGTGATCCTCCTCGTACTCGTGCCCGTACCCGGTACTGGCGCACGTGCCCTGAGCCCATCCTGCCTATGCCAACATGCGATAAGTTGAGTCTATTCCACTCAAGCCCGCTCCGGCCCGATCCGGGCACCGGCGCTCCCCCACCCTGCCCCCCCAATTACCCTGACGCCCATGGCCCACGACCTCAGCGCCCTCAGTCCCGAGTACCTCGCCTTCTGGGGCGAGTACCTGATGCCGACGCTCACCACGCCGCGGCCCGACGGGACGCCGCACGTCGTTCCGGTGGGGGTCACCTACGACGCCGGGCAGCGGATCGCGCGGGTCATCACCCGCAAGGACAGCACCAAGGTCAAGAACGTGCTCGCCGCCGGGCCGGACGGGGCGCGGGTCGCGGTGTGCCAGGTCGACCGGGGCCGCTGGGCGACCCTGGAGGGCGTCGCGCGGGTGCGGACCGAGACCGAGGTGGTGGCCGATGCCGTCGCGCGGTACGCCGAGCGGTACGGGCGGACGCCGGCCCCCAACCCCGATCGGGTCATGATCGAGATCGCGGTGACCAGGGCCATGGGACGGGCCTGAGCGCCCGAGAGCGCTCTGGTCCAGACCTGTCCGAAAACGGATCCTCCGCATCCGGTGTCACCACGTCACCTGGTACCCAAGTACGACGGGGACCGAACAGCACCGGACAACGACGGGCAACTTCGGCGTCGTCCCGGCCGGAAGAAGGCAGCTGGAGGCGCCATGGCGTCGGCTTTGCGCATCGTGACGACCGTTCCGCGCCGTCCGCACCCCGCCCGTCCCTGCCCGCACGCCGAGCTCTGTCCGCGCTGCGGCGGCCAGCTCGCGGTCAACCAGGACGGCTGGAAGATCTGCCACGCCTGCGGATACGCCTCGCCACCCGGTACAGCCCCTCCACCACGGGCCGCCCTCGGGGGTATCGTCGCCCCCACAGTCGCCACGCACCGGAGGGCACGATGAACTCGGTCCGAGTGACGGCGATCGCCTGCCTGATGCCGCTGTCCGAGCTGGACGAGGACCCGTTCCTGGTCGACGACCGCAGCCAGCACGACATGTGCAAGCAGTGGGCGGCGGCCCGTGATTACCACCTGACCTGCCAGCTCACCCTGCATCACCTGCGCGCCGACCACAGCGCGCTGTGGCGCGACGTCGAAAAGGGCCTGGTCGACGTGTTCGTGACGCCCAATCGGCGGGCGCTGGAGAACGCCATCGACGGCGCCGACGAGTTCAGCGCCCGCTGCGCGGCGGCCGGCGTCCGGCTGGAGACCGCCGACCTCGACGAGCCGGTCTACACGCTCGCGATGAAGTCACAGGTACACCGCCGGCTGTCGATGCCGACGGCGGGCTACAACGGCAGCTGAGCGCCCCGCCGGGGCCGCTCCCGGCCCGGCACGCCCGTGCGGCCCGCACCGGACACGACCGAGGGCCGGGGCGGTCGTCACCACCCCGGCCCTCGGCCGTGAAACCGCCGGACGCGGCGCCCGTCAGTCGGACCGCTTCGGCCGCCACACCACCAGCGCGCTGGTCTGCTGCACGTCCTGATAGGGCACCAGATCGCGCCGATAGGAGGCGTGCACCGCGGCCTCCCGCTGCTGCATCGCGCTGGCCGCGCCCTCCAGGGCGCCCTGCAGCTCGGCGATCCGCTGCTGCAGGGCCGCGACCTGGTTCTCCAGCTCGATGATGCGTTTGATGCCGGCGAGGTTGATGCCCTCGTCCTGGGACAGCTGCTGCACCGTGCGGAGCAGCTCGATGTCCCGGGCGGAGTAGCGGCGGCCCCGCCCGGCCGTGCGGTCGGGCGAGACCAGCCCCAGCCGGTCGTACTGCCGAAGGGTCTGCGGATGCAGGCCGGAGAGCTGAGCCGCGACGGAGATGACGTACACCGGCGACTCTTCGGTCAGTTCATACGGGTTACGACGCTGCCCGCCCCGGCTCTCCATCTCAAGCTCCCTTCGCGGCCTGGAACAGCTCCGCCCGCGGGTCGGCCCCCGCGGTCGCCTCGCGATAGGACTCCAGCGCTTCCCTCGCCTCGTCGCTGAGGTCCTGGGGAACGACGACCTCGATGGTGACCAGCAGATCACCCCGGGTGCCGTCCTTGCGGGCCGCGCCCTTGCCCCGGGCCCGCATCGTGCGTCCGTTGGGAGTGCCGGCCGGCACCTTCAGCGTCACCGGCGGGCCGCCCAGCGTCGGCACCTTCACCTCGCCGCCGAGCGCCGCCTCCGGGAAGGTGACCGGCACCGTGACGGTGAGGTTGTCGCCCTTGCGGCCGAAGACCGGGTGGGCGCCGACGTGCACGACCACGTACAGGTCGCCGGCCGGGCCGCCCCGCTCACCGGGAGCGCCCTTGCCGCGCAGCCGGATCCGCTGCCCGTCGGAGACGCCCGCGGGGATGCGGACCTGCATCGTGCGCGCGCTGGTGGCCCGTCCGCTGCCCTTGCAGACGTCGCACGGGTCCTGCGCGATCAGGCCGCGGCCCTTGCAGTCGGCGCACGGGTCGGTGAGCGAGAAGCCGCCGCCCGCGCCCCGGCTGACCTGGCCGGTGCCGACACACGTCGGGCAGACCCGAGGCGTACCGTTTTTGTCGCCGGTGCCCGAACATGCCTTGCAGGCCGCCTGGCTGGACATCCGCAGCGGGACCGTGGCCCCGTCGACCGCCTCGGTGAAGCTCAGCGTCACCTCGGACTCGACGTCCTGGCCGCGCCGCGGCTGGGTACGCGTACCCGTGGCACCGCCGCGGTTGAACAGACCGCCGAAGACGTCGCCGAGCCCGCCGCCGAAGCCGCCGGCACCGCCGCCCCCGGCCGATCCCCCGAACAGGTCGCCCAGGTCGAAGTTGAAGCTGCCGCCACCGCCCGGCCCCGGCCGGAAGCCGCCGTTGCCGAACAGCGCGCGCGCCTCGTCGTACTCCTTGCGGCGCTTGGCGTCCCCCAGGACGTCATTGGCCTCGGAGATCTCCTTGAAGCGCTCCTCGGCCTTGGCGTCGCCCTTGTTGGCGTCCGGGTGGTTCTCCCGGGCCAGCTTGCGGTACGCCTTCTTGATCTCCGCTTCGGTGGCGTCCTTCGGGACGCCGAGGACCTTGTAATAGTCCTTCTCGACGAAGTCCTTGGTGCTCATCCTCGACGTCCCTCCTCCCGCGCGGTTCTTCTATTTGTCCCCACGTCAGCCCTCTTCCGGGCCACCGCTCTCCTCGTCCGAAGCCTTGGCACCCTTGGCGTCGTCATCCGATCCGGACTTGGCGCTCTGCGCGCCCGGCTGCGGTTCGGCGACGGCGACCCGCGCGGGGCGGATCGTTCGCTCACCGATGCGATACCCGGGCTGCAGAATCGCCACGCACGTCGTCTCCGTGACGTCGGGCGCGTACGAGTGCATCAGGGCCTCGTGGATCGTCGGGTCGAAGGGCTCGCCCTCCTTGCCGAACTGCTGCAGACCGAGCTTGGCGACCACGGTTTCCAGCGACTCGGCGACCGACTTGAAGCCGCCGACCAGCTCGCCGTGTTCACGCGCCCGGCCGACGTCGTCGAGCACGGGAAGGAGCTCGGACAGGAGGTTCGCCACCGCGATCTCCTTGACCGCGACCCGGTCCCGTTCCACCCGACGACGGTAGTTCTGGTACTCCGCCTGGAGCCGCTGGAGGTCCGCCGTGCGCTCGTTGAGCGCCGTACGCACCTGGTCCAGCTGCGCCTGGAGCGCTACGTCCTGTACGTCCCCGGCCGGGGCCGAGCCCGCCTTGTCGGCGGACTCGGCCTCCTGCGCCGCGTCTTCGGGGGTTGCGGCGTCAGAGGGGACGTCGGGCTTCTCTTCAAAGCCCGGGGTCTCCTCCGTCACGCGGCACCGTCCTTCTTGGGCTTCTCGTCGTCGACGATCTCGGCGTCCACGACGTCGTCGGCGGCGTCGGCCTTGGCCTGGTCACCGGCCGGAGCACCCTCGGCGCCCTGCGCGGCCTGGGCGTCGGCGTACATGGCCTGGCCGAGCTTCTGGGAGACGGCCGCGACCTTCTCGGTGGCGGTGCGGATCTCCGCGGTGTCCTCGCCCTTGAGCTTCTCCTTCAGCTCGGTGACGGCTTCCTCGACCTCGGTCTTGACCTCAGCGGGGACCTTGTCCTCGTTGTCCTTGAGGAACTTCTCGGTCTGGTAGACGAGCTGCTCGCCCTGGTTGCGGGCCTCGGCGGCCGGTGACGGTCATCTTCTGCTCCTTGCCCGTGCCCAGGTCCTTCGCGGTCACGTGCATGATGCCGTTGGCGTCGATGTCGAAGGAGACCTCGATCTGCGGGACGCCACGCGGGGCCGGCGGCAGACCGGTCAGCTCGAACATCCCGAGCTTCTTGTTGTACGCCGCGATCTCGCGCTCGCCCTGGTAGACCTGGATCTGCACGGACGGCTGGTTGTCCTCGGCGGTGGTGAAGATCTCGGACCGCTTGGTCGGGATCGTCGTGTTCCGCTCGATGAGCTTGGTCATGATGCCGCCCTTGGTCTCGATGCCCAGGGACAGCGGGGTGACGTCCAGCAGGAGGACGTCCTTGACCTCACCCTTGAGGACACCGGCCTGCAGGGTGGCGCCGATGGCCACGACCTCGTCCGGGTTGACGCCCTTGTTGGCGTCCTTGCCGCCGGTCAGCTCCTTGACGAGCTCGGCGACGGCCGGCATACGGGTCGAACCGCCGACCAGGACCACGTGGTCGATCTCGGCCAGCTGGATGCCGGCGTCCTTGATCACGTTGTGGAACGGGGTCTTGCAGCGCTCCAGGAGGTCCGCGGTCAGCTGCTGGAACTGCGAGCGGGTGAGCTTCTCGTCCAGGTGCAGCGGGCCCTCGGCCGAGGCGGTGATGTACGGCAGGTTGATCGTCGTCTCGGTGGACGACGACAGCTCGATCTTCGCCTTCTCGGCGGCCTCGCGCAGACGCTGCAGCGCCATCTTGTCCTTGGACAGGTCGACGCCGTGGCCGTTCTGGAACTGCTTGACCAGGTAGTCGACGACGCGCTGGTCCCAGTCGTCACCACCGAGGTGGTTGTCACCGTTGGTGGCCTTCACCTCGACGACGCCGTCGCCGATCTCCAGCAGCGAGACGTCGAAGGTGCCGCCACCGAGGTCGAAGACCAGAATGGTCTGGTCGTCCTTCTCCAGGCCGTAGGCCAGGGCGGCCGCGGTGGGCTCGTTGACGATGCGCAGGACGTTGAGGCCCGCGATCTCACCGGCCTCCTTGGTGGCCTGGCGCTCGGAGTCGTTGAAGTAGGCCGGAACGGTGATGACCGCGTCGACGACCTTCTCGCCCAGGTACGCCTCTGCATCCCGCTTGAGCTTCTGCAGGATGAAGGCGCTCATCTGCTGCGGGTTGAAGTCCTTGCCGTCAATGCCGATCTTCCAGTCGGTGCCCATGTGGCGCTTGACCGACCGGATGGTCCTGTCGACGTTGGTGACCGCCTGGCGCTTGGCGACCTCGCCGACCAGCACCTCGCCGTTCTTCGCGAAAGCGACGACGGACGGCGTGGTCCTGGCGCCCTCGGCGTTGGTGATGACGGTGGGCTCACCGCCTTCAAGAACACTGACGACGGAGTTCGTCGTGCCCAGGTCGATGCCGACCGCACGTGCCATTTCGATTCCTCCAGCTGACTTGAGTGGAACAGGCTCAAGAGTGCAACACCAAGAAAAACCTGTCAACAGAGCTGAGTCGAGCCCACTCAACTTTTATGTCGCCCTTATCGTCACCCGGCCCTCCCCGAGGACGTCCACCCGCGACGCAGGGTTGCCTGCGCGACACAGATCACCGGCCGCGCGCCTTCATGGCACCGGGGAGAATGGGTAACCTCAGCGTCAGACCCAAAAAGTTACTGCTTAGTAATTCCGCTCTCGCAGGTTCGAGGAGCCCCCAATGCAACTCGCCGCGATCATCGTGGTGCTGGTCCTCACGGCAGTCGGTGTTGCGCTCGTCGGCCGAGCCATCGCCCGGTTCATCCGGTTCTTCCGGCTCGGTTCGCCGGTTCCGGCGGGCACCCGCACCGACGACCCGAAGCAGCGCACGATCACCCTCGGCAAAGAGTTCGTCGGCCACACACGTATGAACAAGTGGGGTGTCATCGGCATCGCCCACTGGTTCGTCGCCGTCGGCTTCCTCACTCTGGGGCTGACGATCGTCAACGCCTACGGCCAGCTCTTCAAGGCCGACTGGGTGCTGCCGGTCATCGGCAACTGGCTGCCGTACGAGCTCTACACCGAGTTCATCGGTACGGCCACCACGCTCGGCATCATCGTGCTGATCGCGATCCGGCTGATGAACCTGCCCTCGCGGGCCGGCCGCAAATCCCGCTTCGCCGGTTCGACCGCCTGGCAGGCGTACTTCGTCGAGTACGTCATCCTCGTCATCGGTCTGGCCATCATGACGCTGCGCGGCCTCGAAGGCGCCCTGCACCACGTCGACGGTTACGAGCCCGCGTACTTCGCCTCGTACCCCCTCGTCGCGGCGTTCAAGGGGCTCAGCCTCGGCACCCTGCAGAACCTGACCTACTTCGTCGCCATGATCAAGCTCGGCGTGACGATGACGTGGGCGATCACGGTCGGCCTCAACACCGACATGAGCATCGCCTGGCACCGCTTCCTGGCCTTCCCCAACATCTGGTTCAAGCGCGAGGCCGACGGCGACGTCGCCCTGGGCGCGCTGCAGCCGATGACCTCGGCGGGCAAGCCGATCGACTTCGAGGACCCGGGCGAGGACGACCAGTTCGGCGTCTCCCAGATCGAGCACTTCTCCTGGAAGGGCCTGCTGGACTTCTCCACCTGCACCGAGTGCGGCCGCTGCCAGTCGCAGTGCCCCGCGTGGAACACCGGCAAGCCGCTCTCCCCCAAGCTGCTGATCATGGCCCTGCGCGACCACTCGCACGCCAAGGCCCCCTACCTGCTCGCCGGCGGCGGCAAGGACATGGAGGGCACGGAGCAGGCCACCGAGGAGCAGCTCAAGGACGTGCCCGCGTCGGCGCTGGCCGAGGCCGAGCGCCCGCTGATCGGGACGCTGGAGGAGAACGGCGTCATCGACCCGGACGTGCTGTGGTCCTGCACCACCTGCGGTGCCTGCGTCGAGCAGTGCCCGGTCGACATCGAGCACGTCGACCACATCGTCGACATGCGCCGCTACCAGGTCATGATCGAGTCCAGCTTCCCCTCCGAAGCCGGCACCATGCTCAAGAACCTGGAGAAGAAGGGCAACCCCTGGGGCCTGGCCAAGAAGCAGCGCCTCGCCTGGACCAAGGAGGTCGACTTCGAGGTCCCGGTCGTCGGCAAGGACATCGAGGACCTCACCGAGGTCGAGTACCTGTACTGGGTCGGCTGCGCCGGAGCCCTGGAGGACCGCGCCAAGAAGACCACCAAGGCCTTCGCCGAACTCCTCCACATCGCGGGCGTGAAGTTCGCCATCATGGGTGGCGACGAGGCGTGCACCGGTGACTCGGCCCGCCGCCTGGGCAACGAGTTCCTCTTCCAGCAGCTCGGTCAGCAGAACGTCGAGATGCTGAACATGGCCTTCGGCGAGGACTCGGAGGACGAGTCGACGAAGAAGCCGAAGTCCAAGAAGAAGATCGTCGCGACCTGCCCGCACTGCTTCAACACCATCGCGAACGAGTACCCCCAGCTGGGCGGCGAGTTCGAGGTCATCCACCACACGCAGCTGCTGCAGCACCTCATCGACGAGGGCAAGCTCATCCCCGTCACCCCGGTCGAGGGCCTGATCACCTACCACGACCCCTGCTACCTGGGCCGCCACAACAAGGTCTACACCCCGCCGCGCGAGATCATCGCCAAGGTGCCGGGCCTGCGGAACGAGGAGATGCACCGCCACAAGGAGCGCGGCTTCTGCTGCGGCGCCGGCGGTGCCCGCATGTGGATGGAAGAGCGCATCGGCAAGCGCATCAACAACGAACGCGTCGACGAAGCCCTCTCCCTCAACCCCGACATCGTCTCCACCGCCTGCCCCTTCTGCCTGGTCATGCTCACCGACTCGGTCAACGGCAAGAAGAACGACGGCAAGGCGAAGGAATCCATCCAGGTCGTTGACGTCGCCCAGCTCCTGCTGGACTCCGTCAAGACGCCCACCGACCCGACGGACGAGCCGGAAACGGCGAACGAGCCGGAGCCCGAGCCGGTGAAGTAGCCCACACCTGAAGAACCTTGAGGAAAACCCCGAGTGGGGGTGCACGTGAGCAATCACGCGCACCCCCACTCAGCTTTTCCCGGCACGGCGCCGCAGCCGAGTACGTGGGCCGACAGCCAAGCGCAGCGAACTGCGGACTGTCACAGCTCAGCCCCAAACGCACCCCCATCTCCCCACTCGGCCACCCGGCCCCCGGGGACCAGGTACTTTCGAAGGCGTGGCTGGATTCAGGATGGGTCGCGGACGGGACGCCCGCCCCGCGCAGAACGGACAGCAGGGGCACCAGGGACAGGCGCAGCAGGCGCCGTACGGGCAGCAGGGGCCGTACGGACAGCAGGCCGCGCCGCCACCGCACGGGCAGTGGCAGCAGTACGGCAGCGGCCCGCAGGGGCAGCCGCAGCAGTACGGCGAGCCCGAGTACTTCGGCGACGCCGGCGGCGCCGGCTACGCACCGTACGGCGGCGACAACAACCCCGGCAGCACCCGGCAGTTCAGCATCGGCGAGGCCCCGGACGCGTACGGCGGGTACCCCGATCAGTACGGCAACGGCCCGGCCGACGGTGAGTACGCCGACGGCGGCACGTACCGCGCCGGCCAGTCCTCCGCCCCGCCGGCCGGCCCCCGGCTGCACTGGAAGCAGCTGCTGTCCGGCATCGTGCTGCGTCCCGACCCGACGTTCTGGCAGATGCGGGACCACCAGGTGTGGGGCCCGGCCCTGACCGTCACGTTCGTCTACGGCCTGCTCGCGGTCTTCGGCTTCGACAAGGCCCGCGAGGACGTGCTGAACGCCACGCTCTCCAACAGCATCCCCTGGGTGCTGATCACCGCCGTGATGTTCATCGTCGGCAGCCTGATCCTGGGCGCGGTCACCCACACCCTGGCCCGCCAGCTCGGCGGTGACGGTGCCTGGCAGCCGACCATCGGCCTGGCCATGCTGATCATGACGATCACGGACGCGCCCCGGCTGCTGTTCGCGATGTTCCTCGGCGGCGACTCCGCGCTCGTCCAGGTCCTGGGCTGGCTGACCTGGCTCGCCACCGGCTACCTCCTGACCTCCATGGTCAGCAAGTCGCACGACCTGCCGTGGCCGAAGGCGCTCGGCGCCTCCGCGATCCAGCTGGTCGCGCTGCTGGCGCTGCTCAAACTGGGCACGCTGTAGCCCACGGCCCGGACCGGCCACACGGCAGGGGCCCGTCCCGGAGCACTCCGCTCCGGGACGGGCCCTTCGCCGTACGGGGCGCCGCGTGCGGCCGGCCTACCGGCAGCGGCCGTTACGCGAACCGCTGCCCCGTCGACCCGTCACACGCCCGCAGCCGCAGCGGCTCCTTCACGCCGTCCAGCGTCAGGCAGAGCGACTGCGCGGCGGCCGGCCGGACCGTGCCGTCCGCCGGCCGGGCGAACTGCTGGTTGGCCGCGCCCGAGCAGTTCCACAGCACCAGCCCGGCCCCCGGCTCGTACCGTCCGCCCGGGACGTCCAGGCACCGGTCCTGGGTCAGTCCGACGTGCACCGACCGCTGGTCACCGTCGTACCACCAGTCCTGGTGGCGCTGGCCGTTGCAGTCCCAGCCGCCGACCACCGTGCCGTTGCGGCTGGCGCCGCCGGTCGCGTCCACACAGCTGCCGGTGGCGGCGTTCCGCAGCGGCCGGTACGCGTCGTCCCAGGCGCCCGGGTACAGCTTCGGCCGCCCGGTGCTCGCCGGGTCCGTGCAGGACGCCTCACGCAGTCCCGGCGCCGCGTACAGCTGGGTCAGGCAGGAGGCGAACGCCGCATGCCCGCGCGCGTTGGGGTGGAAGGACTGCCGCACCGAATTGGAGTCGGGCGGGAAGGGGTTGGTGAGGTTCACGTACAGCCCGCGCGCCCAGGTGTCCTCCATGCACACCTCGTGGCCGTGGAAGAGCCGCGAGGCGTCGAGGTAGGTCACGCCGGTGTCCTGCGCGATCTTCCGGACGCCGCGTTCGAAGGCCGGTACGGCGGTGTTGCGCCCCCATCCGGCGTCGGAGGTGTAGCCCGTGCAGCCGCCCGGCAGCTTCCCGGGGAAGTGCGGGTTGTCCTCCACGTCCGGCCCGATGGGGCTCGGGTACGACATCACCACGAGCCGGTAGTCGCCGTCCGCGTACCCCGCGTTCCGCATCACGGTCCGCAGGTCGTTCAGCGTCCGCTCGATCTTCGGCACCAGGCCGTCGACCCGCGCCTGCCACCCCGGCCGGTACTTCGGCTCGCAGGTGCCCTGGAGCAGGAACCAGTGCTCCACGCAGTCCGTCATCACCGGCCCGAACTGCAGGTCGTCGTTGGCGCCGGCCATCAGGAGCACCATCTTCAGCCGGGTGTTGCGGGCCGCGATCGCCAGGCTGTCGCTCTGCACCAGCTCATCGGCGTACTGCTTGCTGCCGCCGATGACGATGTTCCCGCTGGACGCGCCCGAGCACGCGACGTTGTACGTGACGTCGGCCGCGATGCCGGTGCGGTGGATCGCCGCGTCCGGGGACCGGTGGCACCAGTTGGTGGGCCCGTCGGTCCCCGGCTCGTACGTCCCGACGCCCTCGCCGGAGATCTCGCTGTCGCCCAGCGAGATCAGCGAGGTCTTGCGCTCGGCGAGCGGCCGCTCGGCCGGGTCCCCGTAGAGCTTGACCGCCTCCTGCGCCCGGATCCTCTCCAGCTCGGGCGACAGCGGTGTGGTGGCCGTGATCGTCGCCCGCCCGCTTCCGCTCGCGGCTCCGGTGGCGGCACTCGCCCCGCCGCCCGCCGCCAGGGTGAACACCACCCCCAGCGCCGCGGCCGAGCCCACCACCGCACCCCGTAAGCCACCGAACCCGCGCCACCCGTGCCCCGCCCGTCTCACGCCTCTCGTACGCATCCTGCGGCCTCCCCTCCGGTCTGCTGTTACCGCGGGTTGTACTCGCAAGTAGGCCCCGGCGGAACACCGGTAACGCCATTGGCCGAAAGACGCGCACAGGACACAGGCCGGCGCGCACACCGACGCACCGCCCCCAACCAACAAGGGAGCCGGCCGAAGCCAACTCCCTTGTGCGATAAGGAACTTACCGGGTCACGCGTCGAGGATCTGCCCCTCCCGCCGGACCACCGGCGGCTCGACGCTCCACGGGAAGTTGATCCAGTCGTCCGTGCGCTTCCAGACGTACTCGCACTTCACCAGCGAGTGCGACTTCTCGTAGATCACCGCGCTGCGCACCTCGGCCACGGTCTCCAGGCAGAAGTCGCGCACCAGCTTCAGCGTCTTGCCGGTGTCGGCCACGTCATCGGCGATCAGCACCTTCTTCTCCGAGAAGTCGATCGCGTTCGGGACCGGCGCCAGCATGACCGGCATCTCCAGGGTGGTCCCCACGCCGGTGTAGAACTCCACGTTCACGAGGTGGATGTTCTTGCAGTCCAGCGCGTACGCCAGACCGCCCGCGACGAACACGCCGCCCCGGGCGATCGACAGCACGATGTCCGGCTCGTACCCGTCGTCCGCGATCGTCTGTGCCAGCTCGCGGACCGCCCCGCCGAACCGCTCGTACGTCAGGTTCTCCCGCACGTCACTCACGAATCTCTCTCAGACCTTCTCTGTTTCGACCTACGACCTGGCCTTCGGCCGACGACCTCGGCCCGGCCCACGGCGCCCCCGCCGCGGGCGGCCTCACACCTTCGAACGGTGGAAGTTCCGGAACGACCGGGACGGCGTCGGGCCGCGCTGCCCCTGGTAGCGGGAGCCGTACCGCTCACTGCCGTACGGGTGCTCGGCCGGCGAGGTCAGCCGGAACATGCACAGCTGCCCGATCTTCATGCCCGGCCACAGCTTGATCGGCAGCGTGGCCACGTTGCTCAGCTCCAGCGTCACATGCCCGCTGAACCCCGGGTCGATGAACCCGGCGGTGGAATGCGTCAGCAGCCCGAGCCGCCCGAGCGAGCTCTTGCCCTCCAGCCGCGAGGCGAGGTCGTCGGGCAGCGTGATGACCTCGTACGTCGAGGCGAGCACGAACTCACCCGGGTGCAGGATGAACGCCTCGTCCCCCTCCGGGACCACCTCACGGGTCAGGTCGGACTGCTCGACGGCGGGGTCGATGTGCGGGTAGCGGTGGTTCTCGAACACCCGGAAGTAGCGATCGAGACGCACGTCGATACTGGACGGCTGCACCATCGACTCGTCATAGGGGTCGATGCGCACCCGGCCGGCATCGATCTCGGCCCGGATGTCCTTGTCTGAGAGAAGCACGCAGACGAGGATACGCGCCCGCACCACCCCCACCGCACGACGAGGGCCCGGTCCCACCAGGGACCGGGCCCACCACCCTCGGACGATCATTCCACTCGCGCCCGACGACGCAGATCGCCACCGCTACGGATCGATCACCACGACTGCTACGGGTCGATCGCTCCCACTGCTACGGGCTGATCACTACCGCTGCCGCGCGCTGATCACTACCGCTGCTGCGCGCTGATCACCACCACTACTACGGGTTGATCACTACCGCTTCGCGTGCTCGACGGGCACCGCATGCCGCAGCCGAGCACAGCGCGGGCAGCGCAACAGCCGTCCGGGACCGAGCCGGTCGGTGGTCTGCATCGGGAACGAAGCGGTGCTGAACACGTGGCCCTCGGCACAACGTACGACGGTGCGCTCCATCAAGTCCCTCTCCCAACTGCGTGGACAACAAAAGCCACATTAGGGGATGAACTGGGCGCCACCACACGCGGCACTCCGAGCCCCCACCGTACGCCCCAACTCCCGCCCCGCACACCCGCATCCCGCGGCCGGCGCACCCCCGCGCCATCCCCTCTCCCCGCCGTGGCTCGACCCACCCGGACATGCCAAATGCACCGCGGGGCGGCGATGGGGTAGAGTGTGCGACGATGTTCCGCTCTCGGAAGAGGCGGAATGACGCGGGTGTAGTTTAATGGTAGAACATGAGCTTCCCAAGCTCAGAGCGCGGGTTCGATTCCCGTCACCCGCTCCACGTGAAAGCCCCAGGCCAGTGGCCTGGGGCTTGTTTGTTGTCTAGACCATTTTGGGGCCGCGTGCCATTCGCGTGCCATAACGCACCGATTACTGCGCCGAATTGGCGCCCGCAACCCCTTCTACGGCAACCTGATCGACCGCCATCTCGAATCGCGAGACACAATTTGCGTGGCCTGCATCACATACTGCCGGGTGGCCTGCAACGATGCACCTGCGAATAGGCCCGGCATGGCCGCGGCCGAGGCCGTTCTGCACCGCCTGCGGCTGAACGCGTGCCACCGAGCATCGAGCACCCTGCCATTGCACGAGAACCGCGAAAGTCCAGGTGCGCTGTCGGTGGACGGCTCTAGCGTGCGGCCATGACCTTCACGTACGTGCCGCCGGTCCCTGCGGAGAAGATCCGCCAGCTGCCCACCAGAGACGTCGCGCTCCTCCTCCTGCAGCACCTCGCGGACAGCAACAGTCGACACCTTCAGTTCGACGGGCTGATCAGTTCGGCACGCCGGGCTTTCCAGAGCGAACCCGACGAAGATGCACTACTGGACGGACTCGCTGACGCCTGGACGTGGCTGGAGTCACGCGCCCTGTTGTCACGAGACCACACACAGTCCGACGCCTTCCGAAGAGTCTCTCAGGAAGGCAAGGAGCTGGCGGAAAATCCGGCCGGGATAGTTCAGTTCGAGGCACGCGAACGGCTCTCTGGGCCGCTGCATCCCCGCCTCGAAGGGACGGTTCGCACCACCTTCAACCTCGGGGACTACGAGCTGGCCTGCTTCGGCGCGATGAAGGCGGTGGAAGTGGCTGTGCGGGACGCCTCCGGTCTGGACAATTCCCTGGTCGGAGTGAAGCTGATGCGTGCCGCGTTCCAGCCACACCAGAACGGCAAGGCCGGCGGCGTGCTCGCTGATGCCGGAGCAGAGGGCGGCGAGCAGGAAGCAGCCTCGGCCCTGTTCGCCGGCGCCATGGGTGCGTATAAGAACCCCTCAAGCCATCGCACCATCGACTTCGACGACCCGATCGAGGCCGCCGAGATCATTCAGTTCGCGGACCTACTGCTACGACAGATCGAGCGGGCCAAGCAACGCCAATCCGGGAAATCCCAGTAGGCACTGACCCACATCATTCAGCTGTGCCTTCGGTGCCACAGGACGGGTGCGACACGGGCCGGGCCGCCGTGTCGTCAGCCAGGCCCAGCTCCCGCCTACACCGGTACAGGGACTCCCAGGATTCCGCGGAGGACCGTACCCGCGGACGGCGAGGCTTCGGCTACCTGCCTGAGGGCTTCGCCCTTGAGGTACCGGTAGCTCTGTGGCGGGTGGAAGGTCCCCGCGGCACGCAGAGCGCTGAGCGGCACCGGCTCCTCGAAGGGCTGCGGCGCTTCGAGGGTGAGTCCGCTGGCCTGGGTAGCGCCACTCATGTACTCGTCGAACTCCCGTCGGCTGATCCCGGTTTGGGTCCGATGCGCGCTCCACACCTCCCGCGGGGAGCCGACCTTGACCGCCGCGATGCGCGCCAGCCCCACCAAGGCCATCGTGGGGGCGGTGGCGTAGAGAACGACGGTGGTGCCGGGTGGCGCGGCGACGCGCTGTCGGCGCACCTCGACCGTCTTGCTGCCCGCCAGGATCGCAGTGGCGAAGCGGGGGTGTACGGACAGCAGCATCGCGCGGTCCAGATCGTTCACGTCCTTCGGTGTCCCTCTTCGTAGACCGCCTGGAACAGCCTGTTGCTGATCTTCGACAGCGACATCAGCGAAAACTGTAGTCCCAGGCCCTGAGCCAGTGACTTCAATCGCCGCAGCGGCACCGTCCTCGGAAAGATCTCGGTATCCGAAAACCTCAAGGCCATCGCACGGCCTGAAGCATCACCGCGGGCGATTGCGCGCACCTGCTCCCGACCATATACGCCCAGGTGTTCGAATTTCGAGTGGAGGGCATCCGGTGCGTCGATCACGACCTCGTCCAACTGCGAGCATCCGATGACCATTTGGCCCTCCTCGTAGGAGGAGCCCCTGCTGACGTACCAGAGCAGGCGCGCCGGGACGCTCTCGCCACGGCGCCCGGAGGAACGGTAGTAGACGTGTTCCCTGCTGATCCCCAGTTCATCGGGGCGTGGCAGCAGCGTCGCAGGGGTGTTGAACAGCTCGGTGGACCAGCGGGGTTCGATCGGCACCAGGAAGGACGGCATCAGGGAGTCCATAACCTTGGCCGGCCACCAGGCCCGCTCGACGAAGCCGGCCACCTCAGCCGGCAATCCGGCTTCGAGTGCGGTCTCCTCACGCCCCAGCTCACGGGCCGCCTGACCGGCCACGGCTGCCACCTCTTGGGCGCTCCCGCAGACGTCGACCAGCAGGGCCGCCAGGCCGCCATCGTGCTCGAAGAAACCGTCATCACCTGCGGCCGCCTTGGTGGCGGGCGACGGGAAAGCATCAGTGACTCGTACAGCCTGAGCCCCGCATTCCCGCCCGAGACGTTTCAGTGAGAACAACAGCTGCCGCGCGAGCGTCTCTTCCAGGGGGTGCGCCGCGGTCCGCAGCACCGGCACATTCAGTGTGCGGCCGTCCATCGCCCATGCGTAGAGCGCGACCGGGCGGCCTTGACCGTCACGAAGCAGTTCGCGGTTCCATACGACCGCGTCCGCGGCCAAGACTTGCAGTCGCCTGGCGAACGCCGAACCCCTGTCGTCTCCTGACTGGTCGAAGAACGCGACGAGTTCGGCCTCTGCCCCGGGCGAGACCTTACTGGCGCGGAACTCCGTGCCCATGAGGTCGGCCGGCCTGTACATCTGCGCCTGTCGCAACTCGTCCACGTGCAGCGTCACCGCCGACGGTGCCACCACCTTGACCCTGGCGACGCTCCAAGCAACATCAGCCAGCTGCCTCAGCAGTGGATCCCGAGTCACAAGAACCTGGAGGCCGGCACACGAGGTCTCAGCCACGTACTGGAGGCGCGGCAGCAGCTCGGAGTCGGCTGGCAGGTCGTGAACCTCGGACGTCCGAGCCGCCTCCAGCAACTCGCAACGCCGTGAAGCCACTGCTTCTGCGTCCGGAGTGACCCGACGCAGCCCGTGCGAGGCGGCCCGCTGATGCTTGCGCTCTGCCGTGTCGACGATGTCCCGGAGATCGTGCAGAAGCTGCGGCGTGAAGGCGATCTCGATGAGGTCCGCCAGCCAGCCAGCCTCAAGAGCCTGTGACTGTGCCGCTTCGCTTGCCGGCGACCGCCCCCGCAGATCGGCGAACACGCCGTGGTCCACGGTCACGACCAAGAGCGCTTCGCTTTCCACGTCGGCGAAGAGGTCCGGGTGACCGTGGTCGAGCCACCACCCGTCCAGGGTCTCCCCGTCCTGTCCGCGTCCCCGCACCTCCCCTTGCGGAACGAATCCCAGGCTCGTCCACATATCGCTGAGCCCGTAGTCACGACGGCACTTCGCCTTGATCCCCAGCCGATCCGAGTGCCGGCGCCGGATCTCCTCCACCAGCAGCCGTGCCACGCCCTTCCCGCGGTGTTCCTCCGCGATGCACAGGTGCGCGAGCCGGACATGCGGGTTTCGCTTCGGGAGCCCGAAGAGCGCGTACCCGACCACCTCCCCCTCGTCGACCGCGACGAGCAGCCCGCCGTCGCTCGCGTGCTTGCGGTACGCGGGCGGCGTGAGCAACCCCAGCGTCTTGGTGTAGCGGTCGCCCAAGGCCACGGCCGCATCGATTAACTCGGCTTGCGTCTCCGCCACAGGCAGGATCTTGATCGCCACGAGTCCCCCTCCACATGAACTTGCCACTGGCCAGTTCGGCTCTCGTGTCAGTACATACAGTGAAAACCGCGCCGACCCAAGACCGCCTTCGATCAAGACCGGCACGATGAGCGGGAATGACAAGGGCCGGGCCGACTTCGCCGGCCCGGCCCTGATCACAGTCATGCATCTTCATCGCTCGGCCGACTCGATCGCCTCTCCTGGCACCTCGGAGGTGCTGGTCCGAGTGGCCAGGCGATGGACGGTGGCCAACTCCCCGACCTCCTCACCGCGATCGGTCGCCTGCTGGCGCTGTCGGCGTACGTCGGCGTCCATGGCAGAGGCGATCTTGCGCTGATGCTTCCTCTTGGAGTGCTGGTAGATCAGCTGGGCTCGGGCGCTGGAATGTCCGGCGCGGACCATGAGGTCCTTCAGCTTGGCGCCGGTGTCGGCGGCCAGGTTGTTGCCGGTGCCCCGCAGGTCGTAGAAGCGGAAGTCGTCGGGCAGGCCCGCCTTCTTCCGCGCCTTGCGGTACTTGCGCCCGAAGGTGGACCGGCGGAAGGGCGCCCCGCGCTCTCCGACGAAAACCAGGCCCTCCGGGCCCGGCTCGGCGAACCAGTCCAGGTGCTGGCGGAGGTCGGTCAGCACGGACTGGGGCAGCATGATCTCCCGTTTGCCGGCACGGGACTTCGGGTCGCCGAGTACGCGCTTGCCCGTGGTCAGCTCCGTGGCTGCGCGCTTGACCCACACCGACCCCTCCTCCAAATCGATGTCCTTGCGGCGCAGCTCCGCCAGTTCCTCCGGGCGCATCGAGGCGAACGCGCCGAGGAGGATCATCAGGCGCCAGCGCAGCCCGATGGCGTCGGCGAGGTCGAAGACCTGCTCGACGGTGGCGATCGGACGCTCGTCGGCCTCCTCCTTGCCCGCGCCCTTGATGCGGCACGGGTTGCGCCGGATCAGCTCGTCGTCGACCGCGGTCTCCATGATCGCCTTGAGGAGGCGATAGGACTTGGCGACCGTGGTCGCCCCCGTCACGCCCAGGCGCTCGGCCCGCCAGGTCCTCACCTTCGCCGTGCTGAGCTCGTTGACGTCCAGCTCGCCGAAGGTCGGCTCCAGGTGCAGGCGCAGGAGCCTGCGGTACAGCTCGTCCGTGGTCGCGGCGAACGCATCCGGCACGCCAGCCGCAATCCCACACCGAGCCGCCGCGCCGAAGCTGCCCGCCGCCGCACCACGACCGGCCCGACAAACCGGCAAATCAACACGGTGGCGCAGACCGCAGTGACGGCCACGCCCATCAACCGGCAGCACCGACAAGGTCGATAGCTCATCGCCCCAGGGCCATCCCGCTCAAGGGACCGCCCGGGGGTATTGCGTCATGACGCAATCAGCCCGCCAAACTGGCGGAAGCAAACCGGCGGCTTCGCGCCCGGGGGCCGTGGGGCAGCGTGCGGAGCCCAACGGCCCGATGTGACGCAAGCGGTGGATCAGAGGTGCATATTACGCGCGAGTGCATCAACCCTCGAAGGGTCCCTGTTTAGAGAGGAGGCCCAGCGGAGTCGATCAATTTCTGAAGATCCAGTACGAGCACAAGTGAGTACTTACCAGTGTCGGCGAGATTGCGGAAGATCTGCTTTGCAATAACTTCCTGGTGCTCGATGTCGCGATCGAAATCTCGAACGGTCAGCATCGAGTCGTATTTTTCAAACGGAATCCCGTGATCTTCTTCATATTCATGATCGATCTCCACTTCGACCGCCGCTCGATCGAGAGGGGCGCTGAAGTCTATGAATTCATCCTCTGCCGGGCGCAATGTCACCCCGCAGGCGGTGGAGATGTCCGCGATCATTGGGTCGACGGGATAGCCAGGATGAATGAAGATGTAATGATAGTTGCTCATTTGCACTCCTATGGCCAAACGATGTTGAAGCCGTCTCCAACGATCCCAATGAAGTCCATCCGGCCGGGCGGATTGTTGCGTAGGAATTTCTCCAAGCCTTCGCGCGCATCGCCTTCGCTGAGCCCGCTCCCACGCGTATCTATGATGGCATCCCGCGCCTGCTTCTTCGCCGAATTGAGCTGATTTTTTACGGTGTTGGCGCGGGCGCCTGGCTGTAGGCTCTTGAACTCTGTGGGTGTTCCGTCAACCTCGGAATCTGCGGTCTTCACTCCATCGACTTCGGATTCCTTGATCGCCTTTACATGCTTTCCCTCAGACTCAAGCAGTTCGGCAATCTTCCGTTCCTCTGGGTTGAAGGGCTTCTCCGACTCGTCGATTTTTCCGGGCTCTGGTTCTTCGGGAGGCGGCTCTTCCCCCCCCACCATTCTTTGGCGGCTTGCTTCCCCCGCCGCCTCGGCCGCCCACTCCGGCGGGCTCGCGGGCTTCGGTTTCGGCGAGTTCGCGTTCGAGGACCTGGCCGACTTCGGTGGTCTCGGCGTCGACCGCCTCGAAGGCAGCGGCTTGGAGGTAGGTTTCCAGGTCGGCGATCATGTCGGTGCCGATGGTGGCGAGGGCGTCATCGAGGGCGACTTCCACCCCGCCGAGGATCGCGGCAGCCTCTGCGCCGTCGAGTGCGGCCGCCCCAGCGTCCGAGGTACCGCCGGTGAAGGGGGTGAGAATGAGGCCCAGGGCAGTGGTGACCGTAATGGCGACTCCTGCCGCACCCAGTTTCCATTCAGCATCGCTGTGGGCTTCGTCGATGGCGTGGGCGAAGGACTCGCAGGCTTTGGCGAGTTCGTCGCAGGCGTGCTTGGCCGCGGACAGCGGTGCCTTGCCGGCGCGCTGGCCGCCTTGCCAGATCTGCGCCCAGAAGTCGGCCATCGCGTCGATGGAGTCGTCGTCGCCGTTGTCCGTGATCGATCGCACCTGCTGATGCAGGCCGGTCCCGATGTTGTCGATCTCGGAGGCTGCGTTCCGGTAGGCGGTTGCTGCTAGACGCAGCATGTCCTGGTGGCCGTTGGGCCAGTACTTGGCGATGACGTCGGGGACGCCGCTGTCGCCCGGCCCGATGGCCGAGTCCAGGTCGGCATACATCACGTCGGTGAGCACAGGGGGTGCCGGATATTGCTCCGGCCCGCCCTTCGACGCCTTGGCGTTGGAGTGGTGGTCGGCCTTGAGGTAGTTGTTGGCCGTGGTCACCAGTCCGGTGGAATGCTGACCGATCGCGCGTACGGCGGCGGACAGCGTACGGAAAAGAGCATTGGCGGCCGGGTCGTACTTCTTGCCGAACTTGTGGCCGTAATCGTCATTGCCCGCCATGCCGGCGAAGTTCTGAAGCGCAGCGTTGAGTTTTGCGGAGACCGTTTCGAGGCGGTCCTGGCCCTTGGCGAACATCAGAGCTACGCGGTGCAGGTCATCAGGATGCAGATCGATCGGCTTCCCGCCATGTCCGGAAGAGCGGCTCATCGGCCCCCTCCCCACATGCGCAGGTTGGCGGTCCGTGCCGCCGAGTAGTTGCCGTGCGCGGTGTGCACGGTTTTGTGCAGCGCGCGGACGGCACGGTGAAGGCTGCGTGAGGCGGCGCGCCATCGCTGGAAGTAGGCGTCGAACGCCTGCCGGGCATCACCGTCCCAACTCTCGGATACCCGGCTCACGGCCTGGTCCAGCTCCGTCAGGTGCTCCTGGAGCGACTTGGCTATGGAATCGAGCTCATCGGTGGCCTCAGCCAAGGCCCCGAAATGGACCTTCAATTTGCCTGGCATGCACTTCCCCCCGGGTGGACAACCGAAGGGAGTCTGCCAAGTGATGGGATCTGATTTGGAGCATCTATGCCGTTGTGAGGTCTTGATGTGGGAGATGTTGGCGCGATTATGGATCGCAATTGATCGCCTCTTGGTAGATCCCTTACCTTTCAAGGAAGTTGACGTCGGCCTGGACGATCCCTCGCAAGGTGAGCAGACTTGCCCGCCGACGGGAGTGGTGGGACACCGTCGGTCAGTTCTGCCTAATAGGACTCCGTTAGGTACGTCTCGATCTTGGGGGCCTGCTGGGTAGGGGTTGGTGGCAGGTGGTGCAGATGCCGGTCCAGCACCTCAGGACGTCCTGGAGAGTGTCGAGGACTTGGTAGAGGGTGAGGCCGGCGCGGAGACTTTTGGGACCAGGCGTTGTTCGGTGAGGAAGGCGTGGGCGGCGGTCACGAGGGTGACGTGGTGGTGCCACCCGGGCCAGGAGCGGCCTTCGAAGTGGTCCAGGCCCAGGCCGTGCTTGAGTTCGCGGTAGTCGTGCTCGATGCGCCAGCGGACCTTGGCCAGACGGACCAGGCCCGCGATCGGTGTGTCCGCTGGCAGGTTGGACAGCCAGTAATCGGTCGGTGCTTCGCTGTCGGCGGGCCATTCGATCAGCAGCCAGCAGTCGGGCAGGATCCCGTCCCACCAGCCCTGTTCGGCTGAGGCAGCAGATCGGATCGGACGCTCGACCGCCTTGCCGGCGGGCCGGACGCGCACGGCTGCGAAGCGGGAGAGTAACGCCCCTCGTGAGCCTTGCCGCCAGGTGAGAGTGGTGAAGGCTTCTTGTCCCAGGTCGGCGGCGAGAGCTTCCACTGAGGGTGCGGGGTTCCGGTAGCGGGGCTGGGGCCAGCAGCCGATGGCTCCGTTGCGGTCCGGAGTGTGAGGCTTCGCATCGAACGGGTGGGCGGTCACATCCGCGCGGACGGCGAGCATGTAGGCGAGTTGGCGGTCGTCCAGTGCAGCTCGCAGGTGTGCGTTCGTGCCGTAGGCGGCATCGGCCACCACGACCGGTGGCCTCATGCCCCAGGTGGCGAGGGTATCGAGCATGTCCAGGGCCAGGCGCCACTTCTCGCGATGCGTGGCCTGCGCCGGGATGCGAGCTGCGGTTCGGCGGTCGGTGTCCGACGCCCATTCCCGGGGCAGGAACAGGCGCCATTGCAGCGCGCAGGAGGCCGAATCGGTTGCGGCGTGGACGCTGACCGCGACCTGGCAGTTCGCCCGTTTCCCCAACGCTCCGCAGTACTGCGGAGCCACCCCGACCGACATCCGGCCGTCCTTGGGCACCGACACATCGTCGATCACCCAGGCCACAGGATCGATCAGCGGGAGCGTCCGTTCAGCGATCCGCCGCTGGACCGGCACGGTGGGGTACTTCCAGCTCCTGTTCACCGTCCCCGTCGCGCTGGCCGGAATGATCGGCGCCGTCGCAGCCGGCGCCGCCTGGGTCCGGCACCGCACCTGCCCGTCCGCGCCCGCCATCGGGTGAACAACAGGCAGCCGTCCACCTGCCCGCTCCCCGCAACCCCCGGGCGCGGCCGCATCGGAGGACCAGGTGGCTGCAAGGTCCCCCCGCCCTTGAGCCTTGCAGCCGCAATCCGGCGATACGGGACGCCTACGGACGGCGTTCTCCCGCATCGATTGATGATCACAGGCGCCGCACGACGGCGACCGCGGGCCGCCGTGCCCCAACCGTGCCCTTCAGCCCGGTCGACTACGGTCACCCGCTCCATGCATAAGCCCCAGGCCGGCGGTCTGGGGCGTGTTCGTTGTCCAGACCTGTTTGCGGGGCGGCGCGCCCCTGCCCTGACTCGCCTGGATGCCCCACCCAGTGGGCTGTGAAGGCCTGAACCCCGCCCGATCCAAGCGGAGTTGCCTCGAATCGTGTGACGCATTTCTTGGAAGGAAGATGTCTGATGTGTGGCTGCTGTACCCCAAGCGGCGAGTGCCGCCGTTTCCGGCTGGTCGAGGGTGACGGGTTCATCACCGCGTAGTCGATGGGCCGGCGTTGTCCGGTGGGGCGGAGTATCAGGGGTGCCAGGGGTGCTTCGGCGCCGCGCGACGGCCTTCCCCTTGACCCGCACCACGCCACCCGGCGGTGGCACCGGAGCCGGCCCGGCTGCCAGGTCTGCCGGTGGTCGGCCAGGCGTGGGGGCATGACGAGTTGGCCAAGCGAGACAAGGCCCTCCTGAACCTCGGCGCGGCGGACGGGCCGGGTTCACGGTGCCGCCCGGCCGCCGCGACAACGTTTGCCGTCGCGGGTCAGGTCACGGCCGCAGCGGTGCTCGGCTCGGGCAGGTCGGTCTCGGATCGCCGTTACGAGGTGGCGCCGCCGGTGCGCAGTTCTTCGTTGATGCGCTGGGCCTCTTCGAGCTGGTCTTCGAGAATGACGATGCGGCAGGCGGCTTCGATGGGAGTGCCGGCGTCGACGAGTTCGCGGGCGCGGGCGGCGATGCGCAGCTGGTAGCATAGACCTCTTCTTTCGGGGACGCGTCGAGGGGCCCGAGTGCCGTATTGGCACCCGGGCCCCGAGCTTTCAACACCATCTACCGGCTGACTGCGCCGGCTCTCTTGTTCCGCTGGTCCGCCTGGGAGGGCGGAGGTGCGGGGATCGCGAATGCGTGACCGGGGGCCGCTCGGCCCGGCAGCCAGTGAAGGAACCCACCAATTCCGGCCCCGCCACTCCACTGCCGTTCCGCATCCTGCTTGACCTGCTTGCACGGCAGTTCGTCTCTGCCGTGCCCTCTTCGACTTCTTGGCTACGAGAAAACACTAACTCCCGCACGCACCCATGTCTACTCTCGCCGTGGCAGATTTTCTCAACAGACAGTGAGTGGGCTTCTGCCTCGTGCGCACCTGGAAGATTGCCATCCGGGTGGAAGACCGGCCCAGCGGCACAAGCTGAGTCCGGCGACACCACCCACGCGAGCGGGGGGTGAGCACGTGCCCACGGCGTCGCCCGCTCACCAACGCCTTGCTCAACGTCACCACCACCCCCGGCCCCGGGCTCCGGCTCACCGTGTGACGCCTGCCTGTGACGGAGACGACCTACGGGCGACCTGCTGGTGATTCCGCCGCAGAGGGGTCCGGCCATCGCCGCCTGGCTGAGGACCGCGGCTACCGGTCCGCTGCGCAGCCACGCAGCGAGTGAGCGCCCGCAGAGGCCGAATTCCAACGGATCGCTCGGCGTGAACGCCGAAACGGCCCCGGTGAGACCGTCGGGGCCGTCCTTTCAGGCGCCACACGATCCGCACTGCGCTGCTCGGCAGCAACTCGTACTCATACGTGGCGGGCGACTCACCTTCGGTGATGTCGCCGCCTGCGGAGCAAGGGATCAAATGGATCAGGCAGATTCGACGACCGTGCACGTTGCTCTCACCGAGAGCTGCCGGGCCGGGAGTTCGGGTGCGCAACATCCTTCAAGGGAATTGCTGAGAACGTCCGACCTCGTATGCCTCGCGCCACCGCGGGCACCACTCCTACAGGCTGCCGGCAGGGGCAGGAGGTGAACGCTGGTCCCGGACGGGGGCCCGGGCCGGTCGGAGGCGTTCGGGGCCCACTTCCATGCGAGGGGTCTCCCCCAAACGCGTCGGAGCAGGGCAAGCAGATGTCTCTCACCGTGGTCGTCCAGGGCGCGATCAACACCGAAAAAACGGCTGGCCCCGAGGCGGTGGCGGCAGCTTGTAGCTTCTTTGCCGACAGCGGTCCGGTCAGCCTCGGGCCGGGTGCCCCAGCAAGGCCGACGCCGTCTCCAGTGGGGTGAGACCGGTCGGTGGCACGAGTGCGGCAGCCGGGCGACACACGAAGCCGAGGCGGCTCAGTGCTCGGGTCACTTCACAGGCGGAGAAGTCACGGCGATCCTGCCCGGTGATGATCTCCCCGACCTGCTTGACGGGGTAATGGCGGCGGCCGATGAGCACGGACTCACCCGTGACGGGTTCGGCCTTGATGCCCTTCATCGCCTCCTGCACCTCACTCTTGAGCAGGTCGAAGGGAAAGCGGGCGATGACGACGCGCATGGTGCCTCCGCAAGGTCGAGGACAAGCCTGAAACGGATCGCCGGCCCGGACGGGAGAGCGATCAACGGGTGAGGACGACGACGCCGAGGGCGTGCCCGTCCTCACCGATCACGGGTGAGGCCCGCAGCGCGCGTTGACGCATGGCGTGTTCCGCGTCGTGTGCCGACATCACGGGCGAAGTGAAGGGCCCACGGTCGTAGACGAGGTCCCGCAACCGGGTCTCCTCGGTGTACCAGGAGCCGTGGTGGTGGACTGCCATCTGGGAACGGGTGATCAGGCCCGTACACCGCCCGTCCTCGTCACGGACGAGGAGATGGTCGGCACCGGCTCCGATGAGGACGGACAGGGCCACGTCGACGATCATGTCGTCGCCGACCTGGGGGCCCGGCGACGACATGACGTCACCGGCTGTCTTGCCGGGAAGGTTCCCCTGGGGGTAGCTCTGCAGCATCAACGAAAGCCTCCGCGACGATGGTGGTCCGACGAGCCGAGCGTGATCGTCCTGGCCGGCCTAGGCGGCCGGGGCCGAGGAGGTCCGTCGCGCAGTCGGTGCCGCGGTCCGGGCTGATCCGGCGGCACGGCGGGCCCGGGCGGGGCGGCTGCGACGGCCTCGCGTGGAGGAGCCGCTGCGCTTGGCACGTTCGACAACCGGTGCGGCGATGGTGACCGGGGTGCCGGAAGGTGCCTGTGCGCCGGTGATGCGGCTCAGTTCGGCCTCGCCGGAGCGGACCTGGGTGGTCTGCGGGGTGATGCCCGCGTCCGCCATCAGGCGGTTCATGGTGCGGCGCTGGTTGGGCAGGACGAGGGTGACGACGCTGCCGGACTCGCCGGCCCGCGCGGTACGACCACCGCGGTGCAGGTAGTCCTTGTGGTCGCTGGGCGGGTCGACGTTGACGACGAGATCGAGGTTGTCGACATGGATGCCGCGGGCGGCGACGTTGGTGGCCACCAGGACGGTGACATGGCCGGCCTTGAACTGGGCCAGGGTGCGGGTGCGCTGGGGCTGGGACTTGCCACCGTGCAGGGCCGCGGCACGGACACCGCTGTTCAGCAGGTGTTGGGTGAGGTTGTCCACGGCGTGCTTGGTGTCCAGGAACATGATCGACCGACCGTCGCGGGCGGCGATCTCGGTGGTCGTGGCGTGCTTGTCGGCGCCGTGGACGTGCAGCACGTGGTGCTCCATCGTCGTGACCGCGCCCGCCGAAGGATCGACGGAGTGGACCACCGGGTCCGTCAGGTAGCGCCGGACCAGGAGGTCGACGTTGCGGTCCAGGGTGGCCGAGAAGAGCATCCGCTGCCCCTCGGGCCGAACCTGGTCGAGCAGCGCGGTGACCTGGGGCATGAAGCCCATGTCGGCCATCTGGTCGGCCTCGTCCAGGACGGTGATGCCGACCTGGTTCAGCCGGCAGTCACCGCGCTCGATGAGGTCCTTGAGCCGTCCCGGCGTGGCGACGACCACCTCGGCCCCGCCGCGCAGTGCGCCGGCCTGGCGGCCGATCGACATTCCGCCGACGACGGTGGCCAGCCGCAGCTTGAGCGGCCGGGCGTAGGGGGTGAGGGCGTCGGTGACCTGCTGGGCCAGTTCCCGGGTGGGGACCAGGACCAGTGCCAGCGGCTGGCGGGGCTCGGCGCGCTGCCCGGCGGTACGGGCCAGCAGGGCCAGACCGAAGGCCAGCGTCTTGCCGGATCCGGTGCGACCGCGGCCGAGAACATCGCGCCCGGCCAGCGAGTTCGGCAGCGTGGCGGCCTGGATGGGGAACGGGGCGGACATGCCTTCCGCCTTGAGGGCCGCCAGCAGCGGCGACGGCATGTCCAGCTCGGCGAAGGCCTCGGCCGGGGGCAGGGCGGGAGTGTGGGTGACCGGCAGGGCGAACTCGCCCTGCGGTGACGCGGGACGCCGTCCGGGGCCCCCTGAACGGCCCGTGCCCGAGCGGTTCGGCCCACCGGAGCGGTAGCCGCCGCGGCCTGAGCCGGACGAGCGGGCAGAGCGGGAGTAGCGGTCATTCGTGCGAGCTGTGCGGTTCATGGAGAACCTTCCTCGATGCGGTGCGTCGAGGAATTCCCGGTGGCAATGAGCCGCACACGAAGAATCGCAAGAACGAACCGATGAAATGAGATGGAACGAAGCGGGGCGGGAATATGTCGACCCGGCACACCGAAGCGGGACCGGCAACGCCGCAAGAAGAGCAACTGGCTGCCCGCACGCCGCGTGCGGCCGTTGTGGGGCACGCGGGGAACACCGAAAAGCAACGAGCTGGGGCCCGCACCCAAGGTGCGGGCCCCAGCTGCAGTGATGCGCGTCAGCGTCAGGCGGGAACGATGTTCTCGGCCTGCGGGCCCTTCTGGCCCTGCGTGACGTCGAAGCTCACCTTCTGGCCCTCCTGCAGCTCGCGGAAGCCCTGGGCGGCGATGTTCGAGTAGTGGGCGAAGACGTCGGCGCCGCCACCCTCCTGCTCGATGAAGCCGAAGCCCTTTTCCGCGTTGAACCACTTCACGGTGCCAGTAGCCATGTCATATCTCCTTCGGGGCAGTGCCCGGAGCCCACACCGTGTGAGCTCCGTATCGCTGCGTTGATTGCCCCTGCCGGAAATAAACACCGGAAATACGAAAGCGCTCCGCCGTGTACGACGGCGAGCACGCTTGAAGTCTTGGGAACCACAACTGCAACTGAGATCGAAGGTAGCACGGTACTGGCGGCCATGCGCGGCAGATGATCCCGAAGCTTTCGAGAGCGCAAAAAACCCTTACCGCACCGGTAGCCATTTCTGTAGTTGCGGCATGAGATATTTAGAGCACTCGCTCGTATTCGACCGGAAATACGGTCGCCTCCTCGGCCACCGCCCAGGCTCCGCAGACACGGGCCGGGCCCCCACCACGCCTGGCCGAACCACACGGCACCGCACAACCGTCGGGGACGGTGCGCGGCGCGGCACACCAGGAGCGGCGGCGTGCCGGGTGAGCTCGCGGGGGCAGGGCATGGCGTCTTCCCGCTCGGCCCAACGGCATCTCCGGAGTCATGAGCTCATGCAAGTGACCGAAACCCGGCACGCGGCGCTCGGCCGATCGAGGGGCGGTCTTCTTCTGTTGCTGCAGCCACGGCAAAACTGGACTGGCAGCAGTAGACATTCATCGTTCGCGTGGCCAGTTTCTGTCATGGCGAACGAAGCCGGTGAGAGTGGCGGACACCACTGCCGCGAGCACGACACGGCAGGGCCAATGAAGCCGTGGGGCCGAGATGTGCAGAAAAACCCGACAGCTGACCGCCGTGCCGAGCGGCTTCCGGGCGGTCGACATCGGCCGGACCTTCAACCGGTCGCACCTCTCCCCATCACGCGGGCGAGGGGCGGAGCGGCCTCTCGGCCTTCGCCTCCTACGAGAAGCGCATGCGCCCGTTCGTCGACCTCAACCAGGCACTGGCCACCGAAAACCCCGGCGAACCGGCCAGGCCTCGGTCGACCGAGCCAAGAACGCGATCTCACTCGACGGCTGACGCTGCGGCCGAGCACGGCACTGCCCGACACTTGATCGCCTGATCGGCCCGGCTGGGCTCTGTGGCACTGCGGGGGTGTGGCGACGTTGAAGGGAGCGCGCCAGGTGGTTGATCCTGACAGTGCCGGGCAGCGCCGGGCGGTGCCGCGGTGCTCAGCCGATCGGGTTGACGAAGGTGGCCGGGTGGGTGGCGCCGCGCTGGTCGACGAGGGTGCCCCAGGGCCACTCGATGGTGATCGACTTGGTCTCGTTGGGTGGGGTGATGTCCGCGTAGGCCGGCTGGTAGAAGCCCTTGTCTTTCTTGGTCATGGCAACGTTGATCGTGAAGTCGGTGCTGTCCCCGGGCCCCAGGGTGATCGAGCCGTGCTTGGCCGACGAGCGGGCCAGCGACCAGCGCTGGCCGCCGTTCTCGGACTTGAGGTCCACCCCCGGGAAACCGCCGATCCTGCACGTGCGGCTGCCCTTGTTGGTCAGCACGACGCTGGTGGTCGTCGCCCCGGCCGCGTTCGGGTCCGGGGCCGCATCGCCGCCCGTGGCGAACGACGCCTTCAGGCCGGAGGTGTGGCAGCGCTCCACACCCGAGCCCGCCCCACCACCGCCGGCTGCGTGCGCACCGCCCGACTGCTTGCCCGCGGCACCCGGCTTGGTGCCGGTCTTGGCACCGGAGCCCGCTGTGGCACCGGTCCCCGCCTTGGCGTCGGAACCCTGCGCTCCGGCCGAGGAGTCCGCGCCACCGGCCCCGGAGGAGCCCGCGCCGCTGGGCTCGGCGGCCACGCCCGTGTCCGTCCGGCCCGCGGGCCTGGCGGCGGCGTCCGAGCCGGAGCAGGCGGTCAGAGACAGCGCGGCGGCTGCGGTCAGAGCCGCGGCCGCAATGCGCAGGGTGCGGCGACGGGCGGTGCCGGCAGTGGTGTTGGTGCTCATTTCGGGTCCCCCAGGGCGGTCGGTGTCAGGTTTCCTCGGTACGGCACCCACTCTGGCCGGGACCGCTATCGCAGGGCTGCCGCGCCGCTAACGCCTGGCAAACGCGGGCAACATGGGAGCAGGGCGAGGACACCAAAAGGAACCGAAGCACCAGGCCATGGAGGCGCAACCGGCAAGCATGCAGGGACATGTCCGCAGGTTGGTCAACGGGTCGAGGGAGCTGGTGGCCGCCGCTGTTCCCGAGTTCGGAGCGCGGGTTCGATCCCCGTCGCCCGCGCCACGGCGAAGGCCCCGGCGGGGGCCGGGGCCTTGTTGGCTGTTCGGGCGCCGTGGGGGGCGGCGGGGGCGGGGTCAGCGCTTGATGAGTTTGCCGACCGCGTTGGCCTCCCATGTCTCGTCGGTCAGGGACTTCCAGGACAGGTTGATGAATCCGTGGTCGCCCCAGCCGGAGCCCCAGGAGTTCTCCACCCGCACTCCCTTGCTGTTGTAGCCGATGACGGCCATCGCGTGACCGCCTGCCACGGGGTCACCGGCCGTCGGGGAGTAGGTGTAGGAGGCGGCTGCTCGGGGAGTGACGGTGAAGAAGCTGTTGTGTACCGGCATCGCGACGGTGACCGGCAGTCCCTTGGCGAGCGCCGCCTTCACCTCGTTCTTCAGCCGGCTTCCGGTGTGCAGCGGGGTGTACCCGGACAGCTTCCACTTCGCCGCGTTGCTGGTCTCGCCGGCAGTGGGCTGGGTGGTGTAGTCGAAGTCCCCTTGCCAGTAGTGGGACTTGGCATCGACGCCCTGCTTCATCGCGATCCTGAAGTGATCGGCCAAGGAGGTCCCCCGCTGCTGGCCCTTGACGACCTGTGCGTAGGTGAACATGGGTGCCTGGGGTCCGCCGGAGATCTTCTGCTCGCGCTCCAGGACGCCGTACGCCGTGTAGTCGACGGCCCATGCGGCGCAGGAACCGACCTGGCCCTGGTTGCCGGGGGCGGGTGCGTACTTGCTCAGGTCGACGCTCTCGGGAAGGCCGGCCCGGGTCGCCGACGGCTTCGCTCCGACCGTGGCGCCGGGCGCGAGCGCCGCCAGCCTGGGCCCCAGGGTCTTGCCGAGCGCGCTCGTCCGCCCGTTCTCCCGGGACGGCACCGCGCCGGTGGCGAAGCGTTTCTGCTTTCCGGTCGCCGTACCGGGTATCTGCGACGCCTTGGCGGTTGCCGCACGGTGGTCGGTGGTCTTCCGGGGGGCGGTCGCCTCGGTGGCCGCCGAGGACACCCCGACGGTGACGGCGCCGACCACACCCGCTGAGGCCAGTGCGATCAGCGCACGCGACCTGCCGCTCATCGCCTTCCACCGGTGCGAACCGTTGCTCATCGATGTCCTCATTTCTTGCGCAGTGCTGTGCTGTGCTGTGCTGTGCTGTGCAGCGCAGGGCGGTGCACAGCAGTGCAGTGCAGTGGGTGTCAGGGACCTGACAGTTGTAGGGGATCCCTCGGGTTGGGGTGGATAACAGGAAAGTGGCGCCGGTGCGGTAACTCCCGGTTTACGGGCGCGCGTTGGGTCAGTCGGAGAAGTCCTGGGTGAGCCAGACGGTGCCGTTGGCGTCCCGGTGGACGCCTATGCCGACGTGGTGGAACGTCGGGCTGAGGATGTTCTGCCGGTGGCCGTCGTTGGGCGGCTTCTCGTTCAGCATGTCCTGGGTCAGGCCGACGGCGGCGGAGGCGATCTGCTGGGGGCCCGGACCCGCTGCGGCCTGCCCGATGTTTTCTCCGGCCGCTCCCCAGTGCACGCCCTGGGCCGTCTCCCGGTCCCCCAGCGCGGCTTCACCCGCGCACTGGTGGGACAGGCCGCATCCGTCGTCCATCACGCTGTTGTGGGCCTGTGCACTGCGGGTGAGGCCCGAGGCGAGGGTGTAGGGCGGCAGACCGTGGTCGGCCCGCGCCTTGTTGATCACGGCGAGGACCTGCTGGGCGGGGTCAACTGCCCGGTTCGGCCGGGGAGTCGGGGTCGGCGATGGGGTGAGCGGCGGACGGGCGGGCCGTTCGTCCCGGCTCGCCGCGGGGGCCGACCTGCGGCTCGGCGCAGCCGTGGGACGCGCGGGAGTCGTGTTGGTGGAACGGCGGACCGAGGGTTCCGGGGTGGGCGGGTTCGCCGAGGCCGTCGCGGGCAGCTGCCGGGGCGCGGCTGCCGCGCTCGTGGTGTCGTGGCCGCCGCCGGAGGGGATGAGGGCGAGGGACAAGGCGGCCGCGGCGGCGGTGGCGGTCACCGCGGCGCCTCCGGCGACCGCACCCGCGCCACGGGGGCGGGCCTGGAGGATCCGGCGGACGCCCCTGCCGCCCGCCTTGGGCGCGCGGTGGGCTCCCCGCCGTACCGACGCCCTGACCACCTGCTCGCCGCCGTTGCCGGGGATGTCCTGCCGGGAGGCGACGGGTGCGAGGTTGACGACGGACGCGCCGTGCGTGCCGGACAGCAGCCAGATCAAACCGGCCGCCGGGGGCACCAGGCCCAGACCGACGAGCAGCCCTTCCGCCGGGACCAGGCCGGTCCAGTACCCCGAACACGCCGCGCAGCCACGCGCGTGCCGGGCTATTCGCTTACGCCACAGTGCGGAGGGGACGCCGTCCCAGTGGGCCACCATCGCCAGCAGTTCCCCGCAGCGCGGCTCCGCCGACAGCGCACGCACGACGACCCTGGCCGTCTCCAACTGGGTCTTCATCCGCTGCACCCGTACCGCCGTGTGCTGCGGGGTCAGCTCCAGGGCGACCGCGACCTCTTCCCGGGTGAGCTCGCCCGCGGCCTCCAGCCACCACAGCGACAGCAGTGCGCGGTCGTCCTCGTCCAGCCACCGGGTCGCCTCGGCGACCTCCCGGCGCTGACCGGCCAGGCCCAGGCGCAAAATGGTCAGATCGACGAAGTCGGTGGCCGGATCGGCGAGGTCGGCGACGTCGTCCACCCTGGCCTCGGTCGGTGACGCCTGCCTGCGGTTCCAGTGCCGGCGTATCTCGTTCATCGTCACGGCCACCAGCCAGGAGCGGAACCGGTCGGGATCACGCAGCCCGTCGAGCCCCTGCAACATGCGGAGCATGACCTCCTGCACCACATCGTCGACATCGGCATGGCCGCGAAGGGCGCGGCCCACGATGTTGTAGACCAGCGGCAGGAAGCCGGTCACGAGCTCGTCCTGCGCCTGCTGATCTCCAGCACGCGCGGCCACCACAGTCGCTGCTCCAGGATGTGGGTTCACGTTCCGGCTTCCTTCCTCGCTGTGCAATCGGTCGTGCGATCGGTCATGCGATCGGTCGTGCCATGCCTGGGGATCCTCCCGCCCTGGCCGGATAACAGAAAACCTCGGCTTCTTTGATGGGTACGGGCGCGGGTACGGGCGCGGGTACGGGCGCGGGTACGGAGGCGGGCGGGCAGGCGGGCCCGGAGGTGGGTGCCGAGGCGCGTGCGGTACGGGCCGGGCCCGGTCTCCCGTCCTCCGCCGTCCACAGCTGTGGAAAGGGAAAGCGGCCGGAAGCCGGGACCGACCGCTTGGCCGTCCGCACGGCAGCGCTTGTTAGTGGGGCGTTACCGGTGCGCTAGTGATCGCCGCGAGAGTCGTACGCGTCCAAGGGCGTTGGTTGAGGGGCACTGCGGCCCGCGTCCGCGGAACCTCCGTATCCGGCTCCCCCTCTCTCTTCGGGTGTCCCACTTCGCTGGGCGCGCCACTTACCAGAACTTCGAACCAATGCGATGGGATCGTCATGCGTGAATTCAGCCGCCGCCGGATATTCGGGCTCGGCGCAGGGGCGGCGGCCGCGCTGTCGGTCGCCGGTTGCTCCTCCGCCGGGTCGTCGGCCTCGGACAAGGTCGGGACCAAGCCGGGGAAGGGGGCGCAGGGCAGGCCGATCGGTGATGGTTCGACCGCGTACACCGGTAAGCAGCCTCACCAGCCGTCCAGGCCGGAGCGGTTGGCGCCGGGTCAGAAGCCGCCGCAGTTCGTGGTGTTTTCCTGGGACGGTGCGGGGGAGGTGGGAAATGGTCTCTTC
>NZ_JOIX01000055.1 GCF_000720175.1 Streptomyces sp. NRRL S-337 | reverse complement strand
GGCGTAGAGGGTGCCACGGGGAGGGGGCGGGGCGGGTTTGCGGGGTTGTTTGATGCGGGGGTCTTGCTGGTGTGAGGGGTGCGGGCTTGATCGGGGCCTTCACAACTAAGCTACCGCTAGGTAACATCGCTGTATGTCCTCTGAGACCCTGCCGTCGATCGGCGAAATGATGGCGGCCTCCGTGCCGATGGTCCGTACGCTGAACCTCGAGTTCACCGAGACCAGCGCCGAGCGCGCCGTGGTCCGCATGCCCGACCAGTCCGACTTCCACAATCACGTGGGCGGGCCGCACGCCGGAGCGATGTTCACCCTCGCCGAGTCCGCAAGCGGGGCCATCGTGATGGCCGCGTTCGGCAGTCAGCTCGGCAGGGCGGTGCCGCTGGCCGTACGTGCCGAGATCGGCTACAAGAAGCTCGCCATGGGGCCGGTGACCGCGACCGCAGAACTGGGTCGCCCGGTGGCCGAGGTGATCGCCGAGCTCGACGCCGGGGGCCGCCCGGAGTTCCCCGTCAACGTGGCCATAGCGCGCGAGGACGGCGCGGTCACGGGTGAGATGAGCATCGTGTGGACCTTGCGGCCGAACAGCTGAGTCGGCACAGCTGATTCCGCTTCGCGCTTCACGGGTACCCGCTGCGTCCCTTCCGTCCTTAGCGGGTACCTGTTTCTTCTGCTTCTTCCGTTTCTTCCGTCACTTCTTCCGTTTCTTTCGTCACGGGGCTCGCCCTCCTTCGGCTCGCCTTCGTGGGGGCTCGGTGCGTCGCGAGCCGGATGTTGCTGACCGCACGCGGATTCGGCCCTCGGACGGGGCGATCGAGTACGCTGCCCGGGCGCCCTGCGGCGCGTCAGGGGATCGAGCGGCACCGGTGTCATGGACACGGAGCCACGGCCCACGGGGCCCCTCAACAGCGGAGGATTTCGGCGGTGCACATCCAGGAGTGGCTCGAGACGGTACCGGCCGTGAGCGTCTATCTCCTGGTGGGGGTGGTCATCGGGCTGGAGAGCCTGGGAATTCCGCTGCCCGGCGAGATCGTCCTGGTCAGCGCCGCGATCCTCGCCGCGACCCAGGACCACATCAATCCGTTCGTCCTGGGTGCCTGCGCCTCCGTCGGCGCGATCGTCGGCGACTCCATCGGCTATCTGATCGGTCGCAAGGGGGGCCAGCCCCTGTTGCAGTGGGCCGGCCGTAAGTTCCCCAAGCACTTCGGCCCGGACCATGTCGCGATGGCGGAGTCGAAGTTCGACAAGTGGGGAATGTGGGCGGTCTTCTTCGGTCGCTTCATCGCCCTGCTGCGCATCTTCGCGGGTCCGCTCGCCGGCGTACTGAAGATGCCGTACTGGAAGTTCCTGATCGCCAACGTGCTCGGCGGCATCATCTGGGCCGGTGGTACGACCGCGCTGATCTACACCGTGGGCATGGTTGCCGAGCCGTGGCTCAAGCGGTTCTCGACGTGGGGGCTGGTGGCCGCCGCGCTGTTCGGCATCGGCTCGTTCCTGCTCATGAAGGTGCGGGCGAAGAAGGCGGCTGCGGCCCGCGAGGCCGAGGAGACGCGGGTTGCCGCTACGGTCGACTGAGCGACTGAGCGACCGAGCAACCGAGCAACCGAGCAACCGAGCGGCTTGTGCTCATGGTGGTCGAGTGGCTGATGTTGATGGCAGCTCGATAGCCAGGCCCGTCATGACCTCACGGCATCAGCCAGATGTCAGGGCCGCCGTCACGCCATTCAAATACTCCGGTGTCGTCCCAGACGAACTTGCTGGTGCAGAAACCGGCGCGGCGCAGTATCGCGGCCACGTCACCGGGGCGCAGCGCCCGTCCCAGGTCCTGACCGTAGAGCGTCACACGGCGGCCGCCGGAGGACGGCGGATGGACGATCACGGGGGCGCGCTTCATGTCCCCAGGATGCGACCGGACCCAGGCTGTCGCATCCCGAAAGCGATCGTGCTTTTACTCAACGTGACCTTCGTGACGTTCGTGACCTTCGTGACCTGGTTCACCCCGCGTGCTCCCCGGCCCGCCGGCCCCGGTTCCCCTCCGGGTTTCTGTCCCGCCCCGTGGGGTGGCGGTGCTGCCACCAGGCTTCGCCCGCCGAGGGGTCGGGTGGTGCACTGCCGCTGCGTACCGCGCGGCGCAGACCGGTGAGCATGTGACGGGCGCCGGTGATGAACAGGGGGTCGCCGACGAGTTTCTTCGCCACCAGGGCCTTGCGGCAGGCCCGTAGTGCCGCCGCTGGATCGCCGTGCGCCCGTTCGGCCAGGGCCTGGGCGTAGAGGATCGTCGAGTAGAGCCAGAAGTCGCCGTCGGAGTGCCGGGCCTCCCAGGCGCGGTGCGCCGCCGTCTTGGCGCGCGCCGCGTCGTGCGGTGCCAGGGCGATCGCGAGCAGCGCCCAGCTGTGCGCCGGACCCGGGCCGAACCACGGGTCCCGGGAGTGGTGCCGGGCGGCCTCCTCCAGACATGCCACGGCGGTCGCGGCGTCCTGGCGGTACAGGGCCAGTACCCCGTGGGCATGGGCGATCCGGGCCAGTCCATCGGAGTCGGCGTGCATCACGGCCGCCCGCCACGCCTGGTCGAGCAGGCTCTCCGCAGTGGCGGTGGCATGTTCCTGCGCCGCCAGATAGCCGGCCAGCCACAGCGCCCGGGCCCGTAGCGCGGTGTCGTCGCGGGAGAGCAGCAACAGCCGGTCCAGATGGGCCCGCCCCTCTTGCCGGTAGCCGCAGGCCGCCCAGTGGAACCACAGGGAGACCGCGATCTCCAAGGCGCCGAGTGCGTCCTCGGCGTCCTGAGGGGGGTGGGTCAGTGCCGCGTCGAGGTTGTGTTGCTCGTCCTCGACGAGACGTACCGCGACCTGCTGGTTCGGTCCCTGCCAGGTGATCTGGGCCTCGGCTGCCAGGGCCGCGCACGCCTGCCGGAACCGGCGCCGGGCCGAGGGCTCCTCACCCGCCTCGCGCAGCTTTGCCCGTCCGAAGTCGCGGGCGGCGCGCGGGAGTCGGTAACGGGGTGGCAGCGCGACCCCGGTGTCCGGATGTGCACCGCCCGCGTCCCGTACGCATTCGACCACCGAGGCCCTGTGCAGCCGCTCCAGCGCGACGTCGACGGCCGCTGCAGGAACGTCACTGCTGGTGCAGACGCAGCCGGCGAGCCACGGGTCGAAATCACCGGGGAGGACCGAGAGCCGGGCCCAGATCCGGCGCTCGGTGGGCGAGCAGAGGGCGTAACCGGCGGCGTGCGCGGCGTAGAGCGAGGTGTGCCGTACGGTCGCCGCCGGCCCCGAGTAGAACAGCGCACCGTCGGCGCCCACTTGGACGGCGAGTTGTGGCAGCGACATCCGGTCGAGTTGGTGCGCGGCCAGGGCGATCGCCAGAGGTGAGCCCTCCAGCGCCTGGCACACCGTCACCAGCAGCTCCGGCGCCGCAGGGCCGGTACGGGTGGCCAGCAGCTCGACGGCCGGCCCGGCGATGCCCTCGCCGAGCGTCACCGGCAGCGGGGCGATCGTCTCGACCCGCTCCTCGGGGAGCCCCAGCGGACGGCGCGCGGTCGCCACGATCCGCAACCCGGGGTCGGCCCTCAGCAGCCGGCGGACCAGGTGTGCGCACTCGTCGAGCACCGGGTCGCAGTCGTCCAGCAGAAGGGTCAGGCGGTGCCGCCGACAGTGCGCGGTGAGCGCCTTGAGGACGGCAATTCCCGGCTGTGGCACGGAAGTTGGGGCCTCTGGCTGCTCTGGCTGCTCTGGCTGTTCTGCCCGGGGTCTTGGGTTCGCACGGTCCGCCGAGTCCGCACGCTCCCCCCGCTCCGTTCGCCCCGGCTGCTCCCCGCGCCCCCTGCCACTGACGCAGGGGTGTGCGGTGCGGAGGGCGAGGGCGCGGGCGGCCTCGCGGGCGGTGGCGGCGTCGGGGAGGCCCGCCGCGCGCAACAGGGCGTCAGTGACGCCCCCGTCGGCCAGTCCGTCCCAGCAGCCCACCCGGACCACCGTGCCGTCGTGCCGGGCGGTGTGCTCCTCCAGGACGGCGCGGGCCAGCACGCTCTTGCCCACCCCGGCGGGGCCGGTGAGGGTCACCAGCGGTGCGGTGTCCAGCAGTCCGGACAGCTGCTGGTGTTCAACGGCCCGTCCCACTACGCCGGGAAGGGGCGGGCGATCGGGCCACGCGGTCATCGGTCATCCCAACTACGGCGCGGCGTCGCGCCCTTGCTCGGCACGGAACGGCGGTCGCGCCCGTGCGATCCAGCTCTCCACGATGCCAGAACCGACCGTCCGGTAAACACGGAGCGGCCTCACCGAACGGGGGAAACCAGGGTGGCGGCTTTGACGTGGCGGGCCGTCCCCCGGAGGCGGGAGAGGGAACCTGCAGGTCATATGAGGCGGGGCAGGCGCCGGGGGCTCGCGGCGCGAACGTAAAGTGGTGTCTTTCGACGGGTGCCGTGGTGTGCCGTGGTGGCGATGTGACCGTCCCCGGCCGGCGCCCAGGACCGAGGAGATCGTCCCGATGAAGCGCGTGTTACTCAGCGCTGCGACAAGTGTGGTGGCCATGGCGATCCTGGCCGGTTGTGGCGGTGGGGTGGACACCGTCGATGCGTCGGGGGTCCCACGGCTACCGGCCCGTGCCGCAGACGCGATCAACGGGGCGCCTCGGGTGGTGCCGCCGCGGGGGCCACGCTCGCTCTTCACGCCCTTCCGTACGACGGGGGACGACGGCACCCAGGTCGTCAAGACGACGTGGCACGGCCGGAAGTCCGGTTTCACCGGCGACATCTGGGCGTGGGTGCCACCGCAGTACCAGCAGCCCCGGTACGCCAAGAGCGGCTTTCCGGTGCTGATCGCTCTCCCGGGTGCGTACGGCTATCCCTTCAACTACTGGGCGGGGGCGCCGTTCGCGCTGGAGGAACGGATCGCGGAGTGGTCGCGGGAGGGCAAGACGCTCCCGTTCATTGTCGTGATGCCGGTGCTCAACCCGGAGCGGAAGTACTACGACGGCAGCGACATCCCTGGGCAGCCGAAGATGGGCACCTGGTTGACCGAGGACGTGCCGGACTTCGCGCGGGCCAACTTCCGTACGTACGGAAGCCGGGAAGGCTGGGCCTTCATGGGGTCGTCGTCCGGCGGGTTCGCGGCGCTCAAGGCCGTGCTGAAGCAGCCGCGGACGTTCAAGGCGGCGATCGTCAACGGGCCGGACACCGCCCCCGATTCGCCGATGTGGCGGGGGCATCCGGCGGAGATGCGCGCCAACGACCCCCGCCATCTGGCGCGCGTTCTGGTGGCGCGTCGGGAGCCGGAGGTCTATCTGGCCTTCGAACTCGGCAGCAGGGAGGCCGCGGTTCCCGATGTGAAGCGCTTCATCAGGGACTATACGGGTGGGTCGATCCACTCGACGTTGTTCGAAATACCGGACGGTGTGCACAGCGCGCACACCTACATCCAGCGGATGCCCGAATCGCTGCACTGGATCAGCGAGCAGATGCAGGGGCCCGTACCGTCGGTCTGACCTGCCTTCGTCTGACGTGGCTTCGGTCTGACGTACCGTCGGCCAGAAGTGCCGCCGGACTGACTTCCGTGCGTATCGGGTCGGCGCCCGCCCGGGCGCCCCTGCCCGGCGCCCCGTCGCCTGGGTGGCCGCACTGGTGGGGCCCCGGTGTTGCCGCGATCGGCCGGGCCGTGAGAATGGTGCGTGTCCCGGCCGTGCGTGCGGCCGGGTGTCCGCGTGCCCGTTGGAAGGAGAGTCGTGCGGTATCTGCGAGCGGCCGGCCTGCTGCTGGCCGGTTCGGCTCTGCTGGTGGGCAGCTTCGCGGCCGGTGAACGGTGGCTGGGAGAACGGGACGCGACCAGCGAGGTGAACGGCGTGACCGATGCCGTACCGCGCGCCGAGGTGGCCCGCTCCATCTCGGGCCATCTGTCGCTTCCGTTGATCCTCAAGGGGCCGCGCTCGGTCGACTGCGTGCAGGACCTGCGGGCCGTCGAGGGCGCCCGGACCCACTGCACCGCCCATTACCTGCGCGGGACGGACCGTGGCATGACCGTACGCGTCGTCCGGGTGCGCGGTGGCGAGATCACGTACGTGCATGACGCCCCGCACCGCTGAGTGCCGTCCCTCCCGTCCACGCCACCATGGCACGCAGGGACCGGAGTTGGGCTGCGTCGGCAGCCGGTATGTCCCGTTCCGCTGATGCCCTTGCGTTCGCTGCTGCCTACGCCCGCTGCAGCCTGCCGCTTCTCACCTGCCGCCTTCCGACTTCGCTGGCGCTCGTTGCGATCGCTACGGCCCCGGGAGTCGGTGACCTGCTAGCGGTTCGTCAGGAAGTGGCCGAGCCGGTTGCCGGGGCGACCGGCAACGGCGCCCAATAGACCCAAAGTGGTCCATTGTTGAATCGCCATCACGTGGATAACAGTTCACATCACCGTTGTACGGCGGACGTTGACGTGATGCTAAGATCATCGCACTTGCCAACGGGGTAGTCACCTGCTATGGCAAGAAAGAAATCCGCGCATTGGCCTATGAAATCGCCACCCCCGGGGAGAACGATGCCATTAGCCGGCCCTTTGATGGCTCTCTGGCAGGCGACTGCGCGCGGCCGTTCACGTATGTCAGGGATGGTGAGTGATGCTGTGCACCGCAGTCCGGCATACGACATCCGGTGGCTCCGTCGTCCGAAGAGAGTCCTATGACCCCATACTTCCAGGATCCAGCGCTGTGGGCATTGGTCGCTGGTACTCCTGTCGCCGCAACCGCGATTGTTCGCGGACGAATGAAGATCGCGGAGCTAAGGAAAGAGAAGGCTGAACTCAAGCAGCACTACGCGAATCTTGAGGACCACTACGCGGAGGCCGTGGAGGAGGCGAAGGACCGGGCCGAAGAGGCTACCAAAACCACTCTGAAAGCCGCTATGCGGACCCTGCAAGGTCTGGCGAGCGAGCAGCAGCTGGCGATTTCCAAGCTGCAGGAGACGTATGGCGAGCACAAGATCCTGCAGGATCTGCTCGACATCGACCACATGAATTCGCAGTTCGCGCGGCGGGCCCAGTCCATCGCCGTGCTCTGCGACGGCTGGCTCGGCCGGCGCCGTCAGGACGCCTCGCTCTACGACGTGGTCCGCAGCGCGAAGGGACGTATTCGTCACTTCACGCGCGTCGAAATCCGGTCGCAGAGCCATTTCGGCATCGTGAGCCGTGCCGTGGAACCGGTGGCGCTGGTGCTCGCCGAACTGCTGGACAATGCGACCAGCTATTCGGCACCCGAGACGGTCATCGAGATCAATATCCGTCCGGTGCCCAAGGGTGTCTGCATCGTCGTCGACGACGCCGGTGTCGGCATGAATGAGGAGGAGAAGGCGCGGGCCGCTCGGCTGCTGTCCAGCGAGAATTCCGCGAGCGTCTCCAGCCTCGGCAATCCGCCGCAGTTCGGTTTCACCGTCATGGGTGTGCTCGCCGCCCGGTACGGCTTCAGTGTCTCGGTCGACTCCACTTCTCCGTACGGCGGCGTGCGCGCGGTCGTCCTGCTCCCCGACGATCTGCTCACGTCCCTGCACGAGCCCGAGGAGAGCCCTGCCGTGGCCGCGTCGACCCCGTTGCCGCCCGAGAATCCTCCTGGTCAGGCCGCTGATATCGCCGCACGTGGCTACCGCGGACCGGCCCCCTCGGCCCCTGCCGCGCCGCCTGCTCCGGCCGCCGCACCGGCGGAGCCGGAGACCACCGCGGGCGGGCTGCCCAAGCGCCGCCGCCGCGGTGCGATATCCATCGTGCCGGCCGAAGCCGAGAGTGACCGGACTCCGGCCCGGGACAGCGCAAAGGCCGCATCCGTGATGGGTGCATTCCAGCGCGGCACCCAATCCGGCCGTCGATCCACCAATGCAAGCAATGAAGGGCATGAGGTTCAGTGAACTACGATCTGTCGTGGATGCTTGACAGTGCTCTGGAATTGCCCGAAGCGCAGCATGCCATTCTCGTCTCCGCCGACGGCCTTCTCATGGCCCGTTCGAAGGACGTCGGCCGGGATCACGCCGACACCGTCGCCGCCGCCATGAGCGGAATGCAGTCACTGAGCCGTACGGTCGCTGACTTCTGCAACGGTGGCGCGCCCACGGCCCGTCCGCAATGGCGTCAGACGCTGGTGGAATTCGACCACGGCTGGGTTTTCCTGATCTCGGCCGGCGAAGGCGCCTATCTTGCGGTTTCGGCATCACCCGACGTCGACATGGCGGAGATCACCTTCCGCATGCAGCAGCTGGTCGGCCAGCTCGGCAAGGCACTGACCAGTCCGCCGCGTGAGAGGGCCGATATCCAGTCATGACGACCGATGACGAGCCGGAGCTGGAACAGGAAGCAGCTGAATTAGTACGGCCGTACGTCATCACCAACGGCCGTGATCTCCTTGATGATCAGGAGTTCTCGCTGATCACTCTGGTCACCGTGCACCCGGAACCGCCCCGCACCAGGCCGCTCGACCCGGAGCGGCTCAGCGTACTCGACCTCTGTTCGGGCGGTTTCCTGTCCATCGCCGAAATTGCCGGGCACACCCGGCTCCCGATGGGCGTCGTCAAGATTCTGGTGTCCGACCTCGTACACGAGGGCCACCTCTGTTCCCGGGCGCCCGTACCCAGTGCCCAGCTTGTCGACCGGAAAATTCTTGAGGAGGTGCTGCATGGGCTCCAGGCCCGCTTTGGATGACGGCGTGTACTTGCGCAATTCGGTGCAGACCGCGGCGAAGATCCTGGTGGTAGGGCACTTCGCCGTGGGGAAAACGACGTTCATCGGGACGATGTCGGAGATTCCTCCGCTGCGTACCGAAGAGGTAATGACCCAGGCCGGTCAGGGAATTGACGATCCGAAGGGCGCGCCCGGCAAGACCACCACGACCGTCGCCATGGACTTCGGCCGGCTCACCCTCAGCGACCAGCTGGTCCTGTATCTGTTCGGAACGCCCGGGCAGCAGCGCTTCGTTCAGGTGTGGGAAGACATGACGCGCGGGGCGCTCGGGGCGCTGGTCCTGGTGGACCCCCAGCGTCTTGAGGAGTCCTTCCCTGTCATGGACCTGGTGGAACACTACGGAATCCCGTACGCCATCGCCGTGAACCGCTTCGACGGGACCCCCGCGCATTCGGTCGACGAGATCCGCGAGGCGCTGGACCTGCTTCCTGAGACGCCCGTTGTCCACTGTGACGCGCGGGACCAGCGTTCCTCGGCAGATTCCCTGATCGCGCTTGTCCGCTATCTCCAGTCCCGCCTCAACTAGGAGTTCAGGCATGCATTCTCATTCGGAATTCGAGACTCCGCCGCCGGGTTGCCCGGCCCGTGCCGACGGCATGAGAACCTCCCTGTACGGCCCGGAATTCGCCGCGGACCCGCACGGTTTCTACGAGCGTCTCCGGGAGCACGGTCCCGTCGCCCCCGTCGAGCTGGCTCCCGGGGTGGAGGCGGAACTCGTCACCGACTACGCCACCGCGCTCCACGTGCTCCAGAACCCGGACATCTTCGCCCGCGACTCCCGCCGCTGGCGCGCCCTGAACGAGGGCCGGGTACCGCTGGACAGCCCGGTGCTCCCGATGATGATGTTCCGGCCGAACTGCATGTTCTCCGACGGTGCCGACCATCTGAAGCTGCGCCAGGCCGTGACGGACAGCTTCGCGCGCCTGGACATGCACCGGGTGAGCCGGCACGTCGACCGGGTCGCCGCCTACCTGATCGACCAGTTCGGCTTCCGCGGCAAGGCCGACCTGATCAGCGACTACGCCCAGGTGCTGCCCCTGCTGGTCTTCAACGACCTGTTCGGCTGCCCCGCGGAGCTCGGCGACCGGCTGATCAGCGCCATCTCCAACCTCTTCGACGGCGTCGATGTGGAGCGGGCCAACGAGGCCATGGCAGGGGCGCTCTTCGAGCTGGTCACGCTGAAGCGCACCAGCCCCGGTGAGGACATCACCTCGTGGCTGATGCAGCACCCGTCGCAGCTGTCGGACGAGGAGATGGTCCACCAGCTGGCCCTCCTCATCGGGGCGGGCACCGAGCCGGTGCAGAACATCATCGGCAACGCGCTGCGCCTGCTGCTGTCCGACGAGCAGTTCGCCGACGGCCAGCAGGGCGCCGGCGTCCTGGTCGAGGACGCCATCAACGAGGTGCTGTGGAACAGCCCGCCGATCGCCAACTACGCCACCCACTACCCGGTCCACGACGTGGAGGTCTCCGGCATCAAGCTGGCGGCCGGCACGCCGGTACTGATCAGCTTCGCGGCGGCCAACGCGGACCCGAGCCTGTCCGCCTCGCGGCAGACGTTCAGCAAGCGGGCCCACCTGGCCTGGGGTGCCGGAACGCATGCCTGTCCTGCCAAGGACCCGGCACTGCTCATCTCCATCAGGGCCATCGAGAAGCTGCTGAACACGCTGCCCGACGTCGAGTTGGGCGTACCGGCGGACACCCTGACATGGCGTCCCGGCCCGTTCCACCGCGCTCTCATCGCGCTGCCCGCCCGCTTCACGCCGGTGCGCCACGCACGCGGTGAGGCGACGCCGGGCGGCGGCAGCGGCCCCCGTCCGGGCGACCAGCCGGCCCAGCAGCCCAAGGGCAGGTCGCAGAAGGGAAGCTGGTGGAGCGGGTTTCTCAACTGGTGGCGTGTGTGACGTTGATGACAGTGTGAACGTTCGTTGACCGCATGAATGTTCAATCTCGGGGGTATGCAGCGTTGGCGTTTACTGTGTGATCTTCTGGAAGAAGGTGTCGCTGTGGAGCCCGCTCTGGCCACTGCCCCTGTTGACCGGCGCAGCGTGGTTTCGCTCTTCTCCCGTCTGCGTACGGGCGATGGTCAGGCAAATCCCTTGCCCTGGTATGTGAAGCTCAGGGAAATGGGAGATATCGTCCCGGCGCCTTGGGGCGGGCACCTGGCGACTTCTTACGCTCTGTGCCACCAGGTCTTGCGCAGCAGATCGTGGCGGGTGCCGGACAGCGGCTGGCGGGCTCGCCAGGTCGATGCGGCGCGCTGGAAGGCACCCGCATCACGCCAGATGGGCGGCACCCTGCCCATGCTCAACCCGCCGGACCACACCCGGATGCGGCGGTCGGTGGGAAACGTTTTCGACCGCCATTCCCTTGCGGCGATGAAGAGTTCCATCGAGCGTACGGTGAATCGGCTGCTCGACCGACTGGACGAAGAACTCGCCGTCGGCACAGCCGATTTCTGCGCCCTGGTCAGCGACGAATTGCCGGTGATAACGATCGGTGAATGGCTGCAACTCCCGTCGGCCGATTACCCGTTGCTGAGGTCTCTCACCCACGACCAGGTATTCACCCAGGAGTTGTTCCCGACCCGGAGTCAGCTCGCGCTTTCCGACCGGGCCACCGGTCAATTGCGGGAGTATTTCACCACGCTGGTCCGGGAACGCAGGAGGAACCCCGGGACGGACCCGGTCTCGTCCTGGCTCGCCGTCTGGGACGACCTCGAATGCGACCGGGCGGCCGCCGACGAGGCCGTTTTCCACCTGGTGCTGTTCATGGTGCTGGCGGCACTGGAGACCACCGCCCACGTACTCTCCGGGGCGGTCCGCCTGCTCCTGGAGCACCCGCGCCAACGGGACTGGCTGCGCACCCGTCCCGAGCACATACCGGGCGCCATCGACGAGGTCCTCCGCTACGACGCCCCGATACACATGATCAGCCGGGTCGCCCCGGAGGACACCGTGCTCGCCGGGGTCACCATCCGCGAGAACGAGATGGTGCAGCTCATGGTCGGCGCCGCCCACCACGATCCGCGTCAGTACGCGGACCCCGAACTCTTCGACATCCGCCGGCGGTCCCCCCACCTCAGCTTCGGCGGCGGCATCCACTTCTGCCTCGGCAACGCCCTCGCCCGTATGGAGGCGGAGTGCCTGCTCACCGCGTTGCTCCAGCGCCTCCCCGGGCTGCGGCTCGCGGGTGCGCCCGTCTGGGCGTCCCGGGTGGCCTTCCGCCGCCTGATCACACTTCCGGTCGCCCGTGCCTGAGTCGCCCGGTGGACCGGGCTCCCACGAAGCGTGGAACAACGAACAAGGAACCGCCATGATGCACGACTTCAAGTCCCTCCTCGTGTCCCAGGAAGGGCCCGTCCTCCGGGTGCAGTTGAACTGCCCGGAGACCGGCAACGCCATTTCCGGACCGATCCTCGACGAGCTGCTCGCGGTCCTGGGGGCCCTGGACGACGAGACCGGCATCAGGGTGCTGGTCCTCTCCGGCGCGGGCGACGACTTCTGCCTGGGCGGCGACCGCGCGGAATTCCCCGCCCTGCTCGCGGCCGACCCCAGTGGTGTGGAGCTGCGGGCGCTCGCCAACAAGGCCCGCCGGGTGTGTGACGCCCTCGCGACCACCGATGTCGTGACCATCGCGCGGCTGCACGGCGGCGTGGTCGGGGCCGGTGTGGGCCTCGCCGTCTTCTGCGACTTGCGGGTCGGCGCGGACAACTGCCGCTTCCGGCTGCCGGAGCTGGGTCTGGGCGTGCCGCCCGCCTGGGGTGGCATCATGCCGCGGCTGCTGAGCGAGGGAGGCGCCGCCAGGGTGCGCGAGCTGATACTGACGGCCGACAATTTCGACGCCGTCACCGCGCAGGAGCTCTCCCTCCTCCACAAGGTCGTCCCCGAGGATCAGCTCGACAGCACCGTCACGCGCTGGACCAAGCCGCTGATCCGCCGGTCCCCCGCGGCCCTGCGGACCGCCAAGCTCATGATGAACGGGTACGCGGGCGCCCACCGCCTCGCGGACGCCTCCCTCTTCGACGCCGAGCTGCTGTCGTCTGCGCTCACCGTCGCCGCCTCCGTCGGACGTCGCTGAGGTTCCTCCGCGGCGTCGACGGGGCCCTCCACGAGCCCCTCCGCGACGCCCCCGGCCGCGGCGCGGTCCCCACGCCCGCCCCGCGGCTCCCGCCCCGGCGCGCCTCAGTCCGCCGTCATCGCTTCCCGGTGCCCGGCCGCCAGTTCCAGGTACATGGCCGCATTGACCCGGATCATCTCGCGCTCCTCGGCGGTCAGTTCCCGCTTGACCTTCGCCGGTACGCCGGCGACGAGGGAGCCGGGGGGCACCTGCATGCCCTGCGGGACCAAGGCCTGGGCGGCGACCAGGGAGCCGGCGCCGATGTGGGCGCCGTTCAGGACCGTGGCGCCCATGCCGATGAGGACGTCGTCCTCGACGGTGCAGCCGTGCAGCACCGCGTTGTGGCCGACCGAGACCCGGTCGCCGACGGTCACCGGGAAGCCCGGGTCGACGTGGACCGTGCAGTTGTCCTGGATGTTGCTGTCGGTCCCCAGCACGATCGGGCCGCAGTCGGCCCGCAGCACCGCGTGGTACCAGACGCTCGCGCCCGCGGCCAGGGTGACCTCGCCGAGCACCACGGACGTCGGGGCGGTGAACGCCGTCGGATCTACCTTCGGCTCCTTGCCGCCCACCGGTGAAATCAACGCCCGTTCCGCCATCTTGGATCTCCTCGCCGATTGTGCGCCGCGCCTCCAGCACCGTAGACGACCCACGGGCCGGCGGGCCGGGCCGTCGGCCGGTGGGGCGAAGATCACAGCCCGGCGCGCGGTCCGGCGCCCGCAGGCTGAGTACGGTGTGCGGGTGCCGATAAACCAGAACGTGTTCTCGTCCTTGGCGGCCTGGCGGCGCCGGGCCGTGTCGCGCGCCGTCCACCGCGGCGCGCGCTGGGTGCGGGAGGCCGCGGCCGTCACGGCCGGGCGGCCGGGACCGTACCGCTTCCGCCGGATCGGCACCGGCACCCGGCTCGCGTTCCCGCAGGGCACCGTCTTCGGCGACCCCTGGATCGAGATCGGCGACCACTGCATCATCGCCCAGGACGTGACGCTCACGGCGGGCATGATGCCGGACCTCGACCTCGGCCCGGAGCCGATCCTCACACTGGGGAACGGCGTGGTCCTCGGCCGCGGCAGCCATGTGATCGCCGATGTCCGCCTGACGATCGGCGACGACTGCTTCTTCGGCCCCGGTGTGTACGTCACCACCACCAACCACAGTTACGACGACCCCGAGGTGCCGGTCGGCAAGCAGTGGCCGCGCACCGACCCGGTCAGCATCGGCCCCGGCAGCTGGATCGGCACCGGTGCCGTCATCCTGCCCGGCGCCCGGCTGGGCCGGAACGTGGTGGTCGCGGCCGGTGCCGTGGTGCGCGGGGAGGTTCCCGACCACGCGGTGGTCGCCGGCGCGCCCGCCAAGGTCGTCCGCCGCTGGGACCCGGCGACGGGCTGGCAGCCGCCGCTGCGCACCCCGACGCCGGTGCCGATCCCGGAGGGCGTCACACCGGAGCAGCTGCTTGCGCTGGGGGAGTGGGCGGCGGAGGAGGCCGCGACGCCCGCCGGGGAGGCGTAGCGGCCGCGGCCCGACGGGTCGTCAGCCGCCGGAGGCGAGCAGGACCGTGCCGACCAGCGCCAGGGAGGCGCCGGCCGTCTGTATGGCCCGCATCCGCTCCTTGAGGACGCCGAGCGCGGCGAGCGTGGTGACGACGGGGTAGAGGGAGGCCAGCACCGCGGCCATGGTGACCGGGCCGTGCTGGGCGGCGAGGGAGTACGTGCCGTTCGCGGCGACGTCCGCGATGCCCACGAAGGCGAGCATCGGCAGCGAACCCTTCAGGGCCGCGAACCCGCCCTCGGGCAGCGCCGGGGTGCCGCGCCGCACCGCCGCGTACAGGGCGGCCCCGCCGACCGCGACATTGCACACCCGCTGGACGAAGAGCGCGAGGAACAGGCCGGTCAGGGTCGTGGACGCCTCCGAGATCAGCGCCATCACCGCGCCGAAGCCGAGCGCCGAGACCAGCGTCAGCACGATCGTCTGGCGGGCGATGGACGCGCCGCCGATCTTCGGGCCGCCGGCCAGCAGCACCCCGACGACCGCCACGACCATGCCGGCGCCCTGCAGCAGCCCGGGCCGTTCGCCCGCCACGATGCCCACGCCGAGCGGTACGAGCACGGTGCCGAGCGCGGCGAGCGGGGAGACCACGCCCATCGGCCCGAGCGCCAGGGCGCGGTAGAAGCAGAGCATCGCGGCCGGGCCCACGACGCCCGCCCCGACGGCGAACCACAGCTGCGGACCGGCCTCCCGCCAGCCGCCGGTCGCCACCACGATGGCGCCCAGGACCACGGCGGCGAGGGTTTGCGAGACGACCACCACGGTCAGCGCCTGGAATCGTCGGGTGAGCAGTCCGCCCCCGAAGTCGGCGAGCCCCCAGAGGAGGCTGGTGGCCAGGGCGAAGACCGCTGTCATGGTGAAACCTCGCAGTACAGTGAACCGGACGCTGAAGTACACCACACCGTAGTCCAACAAAATGAACTGCAGCATCTAATTTATTAGCCTCGACTTGGACGGACCGTGACGGACCTCGACCAGCTCACGCAGTCGCTCGCCCGCAACCTCAAGCACTGGCGCGCCGAGCGCGGCTTCACCCTGGACGCCCTGGCGGCCCGCGCCGGCGTCAGCCGCGGCATGATCATCCAGATCGAGCAGGCCCGTACCAACCCGAGCGTGGGAACCACCGTCAAGATCGCCGACGCGCTCGGCGTCAGCATCACCACGCTCCTCGACTACGAACAGGGCCCCCAGGTCCGCGTCGTCGGGCCGGGCGAGGCGGTCCGCCTGTGGTCCACCGAGGCGGGCAGCTTCACCAAGCTCCTCGTGGGCGCCGAGGCACCCGGCCCCTTCGAGCTGTGGGACTGGCGGCTGATGCCCGGCGACGGCAGCACCTCCGACCCCCATCCGCCCGGCACGGTCGAACTGCTCCACGTCCGCGCCGGCACCCTCACCCTCGTCGTCGACGGGGTCGACCACACGGTCCCGGCCGGCGCCTCGGCGACGTTCGAGGCCAAAGTCGCGCACGGCTATCGCAACGACGGCACCGAACCGGTCGAGATGACCATGTCCGTGATCATCCAGCTCGCCCGCTGAGACGGTCGTACGGCGGCCGGCCACGGCTGTTAACTTGGCGCCATGCCCGTCCCGATGGATGCCTTTGACGAGGTCCGGCCCGCCGTCGAGTGCCTGGACCTGCTGACCGAGCCCGTCGCCGCGGCGATCCGCGCCTGGAGCGGCTCCGTACCGGTCGAGGAACTCCGCTTCGTCGACACCGACCCGGCCATCGCGGACACCGCCGTGCTCGTCGAGCACTACGGCCCCTGGCTGCTGGAGCAGTCGGCGAACTGCGTGGTGGTCGCCGGCAAACGCGGCGGCGAGACCACCCTGGCCGCCTGCGTCGTCCTCTCCCACACCCGCGTCGACGTCAACGGCGTGGTGCGCCGCCAACTCGGCGCGCGCAAGGCGTCGTTCGCGCCGATGGACCGGGCGGTCGGCGAGAGCGGCATGGAATACGGCGGCATCACCCCCGTCGGCCTGCCCGCCGGCTGGCCGCTGCTCGTCGACGCCGCCGTCGCCGACACCCCGTACGCCCTGATCGGCAGCGGCAGCCGCCGCGGCAAGCTCATCGTCCCCGGCAAGGCCCTGGCCGAACTCCCCGGCGCCACGGTCCTGGACGGCCTGGGCATCGCCTAGTCGCGCCCTTCCGGCCCCCTCCGGCCCCCCGGCCGGACCATGGCGGCCCCGGGTGTCGGTGCCGGCGCCTACCCTGCGGCACATGACGATCGACGACGAGAGGCTGACGCGGCTGCGGACCGCCGCGACGGCCGGTGAGGCGGAGGCCGCCTTCGCGCTGGGGCGGCTGCTGTGCCTGACGGCCACCGGCCCGGCGGACGCGCCGGAGGACATCGAGGGCCCCGGACAGAGCCGGCCGGAGGAACCCTGGCTTCGGGCGGCTCTCGGCAGGCATCCCGGCCACGTCCCCGCCATGACCCTGCTGGCCGGACGGCTGGTCCAGCAGATCGACTTCTGGCAGCACATGCGCGAGCTCAACCCCGAGGCCGCCGAGGCGTACGGAGAGGACGAGACCACCCTCGCGCGGCGGCGTACCGAGGCGGACGAACTCCTCGCCCGGGCAGGCGCCGCCGGGCCCCCACACCGCAGCACCGGCCCGTACAGCTTCTACGTGCTGGACGACACCGGCTGGAGCGGCTCGACCGCGCACTGCGCGACGCTCGTCGCGTCCCGTCCCGAGGAGCTGCGCTGGGCGTGCGACCAGTGGTTCTCGGTCGTCGGCGGCTGCGGGCTGAGCGGGGCGCCGACCCTCACCGCGTACGCGCACGGCGAGCAGACGAGCGTCATCCACCTCGCCGAACACTTCGACCGGACCGTCGACTGGGACACCGTCCCCTTTCCGCCGCTGCCCGGCGAGGAGTTGCCCGCCGGGCTTCCGGTGCCGGGCAGCGGCCTGCATTACGGCTTCGCGGCGCGGGTGGATTAGGGCAGATGCCTCCGGGCGGGCCGGGGCCCTCGGCCGGGGCGGGCCGTGCGCCCGCTCAGCCGGCCTTCCGCCGCACGCCCGGGCGCAGGTCCAGCGACAGCGGTGTGGAGTGCTCGTGGAAGCCCAGGCTGCGGTACAGCGGTTCGGCGCCGTCCGTGGCGTGCAGGTCGACGCGGCTGACGCCCTGCTCCGCGAACCAGCCGAGCAGGGCCTCGGTGGTGGCACGGGCATAGCCGCGGCCCCGATAGCGCGGGTCCGTACAGACGTTGAAGACGAAGCCGAAGCGGCCCGAGGGGTGGCCCGGCGCGGGCAGTCGCTGCTCCACCGTCCCGACCGCACACGCCGCCAGATGCGGCGCACCGGCCGCCTCGTCGCCCGCCACCACGAACGCACCCAGTCGCGCCTCCGGCCCGGACAGCAGCCGGCGCGCCACCGCCTCCGCCTCCTGCTCCCAACTGCCGGGCCGGTCCTCGCCGTTCATCGCCTGGAACATCAGACGGCGCAGCCGGACCAGTTCGGCGGCGTCCCCGGGGACGGCGGCCCGTATTTCGCTCATGTACGGACGCTAGCGGACGCCCGGCTCAGCCCAAACGCGGTATCTCAATGGCCGGACAACGGTCCATGACCATGTCGAGACCGGCATCGCGCACGCGGTTCCAGGCCCCCTCGTCGACCACGCCGAGCTGGAACCAGACGGCCTTCGCGCCGGCCGCCACGGCCTCGTCGGCGACCGGCCCCGCCAGCTCGCTGTTGACGAACACATCGACCACGTCGACCGGGAACGGGATCGCGTCGAGCGAGGGGTAGCCCGGCTCGCCGTGCACCGTCTCGGCCTTCGGGTGCACCGGAACGATGCGCTTGCCGTAGCGCTGCAGCACCTCGGCCACGCCGTACGCGGCCCGCCGGTCGTTGTTCGACAGGCCCACGACGGCCCAGGTGTCGCCGAGCTCGGTGAGGATCCTGCGGATCGTACTGGGATCGCCGTACACGCACTGCCTCCTGCTCAGGGAAGGTTCTCGTGCGGATCAACGGCCGGCACCGCCGGAAGATTCCCGTCCGGGCCACGGCGGGAGCGCCCGTGGACGCAGGCGCCCCGCCCGAAGGGGAAGGCGGGCGGGGCGGGTTCTTTGGTGGGGCGGGGCGAAGGCGGTCAGCGGCGGGCCCGGACGACTGTGCCGCCGGCCAGTCCGGCGCCGACGACGGTGCTGCCGGTGGCGGCCCGGGCCGGCTTGCCGATCGCCCGGCCACCGCCCACCGGTTCGGCGCCGCCGGCCCCGGTGCCGGGCCGCAGTGCCCCGTTCGCAGCCGCCCTCCGGGCCTCCTCCGGCGTCTCCGCGGACGTCCCGGCCAGCGCGGCACGCAGTTCCTCGGTGTCGACCAGCATGCTCACCGGCCCGGTCGGGTTCAGGTACAGCGCATGCCCCGGAGGAAGCTGGTCGACGAGGTCGGCCACCGGACGCCGGTCGTACAGCAGCCGGCCCACCGACTCCAGGTAGCCCTCCGAGGTGTAGACCGGGATCACCGGGGTGCCCTCGGGCGAGGCGGCGGCCAGCGGGGTGCCGGTCGCGGTGACCAGGACGGACACCTCGGCCCGCGCCAGCTCCTCGGTGACGTCCTGGCCGGGCCCGTAGCCGGTCGCGGCCAGCTGCACCGCGCGGTCCACCGGGTCGGCCGGCTCCGACCACTCCAGCATCTGCGGCGACGGCCGGTACTCCGGGTTGTCCCGCCACTCCTCGATCTCGCCGGTCGGCCCGGACCGCCACTGCCCGATCAGCGCCCAGAGGGGCGGCGGCCCCTCGCCCTGCCACGTCAGGTCCACCAGGGCAAGCCAGTGGTCGGGCGCCTCGCGTGCCGCCTCGACGACCTCCGGCGGGGGCTCGGGCATGTCCTCGCCCGTCAGCGGCTCGCCCGCCGTCATCGCCGACTGTGTGCTCTCTTCCATGCAGCCCTCCGCCAACCCGCTGTTCCGTACCTGCGCGTACGCGCGGGGCCCCGGAAACACGAGGCTCTCGCACGGGCCTCACCCTGCCCACGGCCGGGCCCGACGTCTCCGCGACGCACCGTGCGGACGGGGCGGGTACGCCGCCTGGCCGTGCGGACTGCGCCCGTCCGGCGGACCCCCGCGCCCTTTTGGCGGACGGCCCAGCGCGGCGCGGGTCGCGGGACCCGGAGCCCGTTGTCACAGGGGCCGCATAGGCTGGAGCGATGCAGGAGCAGTACCGCACGCTCGCGCGCGAGGGTGTCCACGAGATCGAGATCAACAAGTCCCGCTTCCTCTGCGCGCTCGCGCCCGTCGCGGACGAGACCGAGGCGCAGGACTTCATCGCGCGCATCCGCAAGGAGCACCCCACCGCACGCCACAACTGCTGGGCGTACGTCCTCGGCGCCGACGGCGGCGTGCAGAAGGCCAGCGACGACGGCGAGCCGGGCGGCACCGCGGGCGTCCCGATGCTGCAGATGTTGCTCCGGCGCGAGGTGCGCTACGTCGTCGCGGTCGTCACCCGCTATTTCGGCGGCATCAAGCTCGGCGCAGGCGGGCTGATACGCGCCTACGGCGGCGTCGTCGGCGAGGCCCTGGACGCGCTGGGCACGGTCACCCGGCAGCGCTTCCGGCTGGCCACGGTCACCGTCGACCACCAGCGGGCCGGCCGGGTCGAGAACGACCTGCGGACCACCGGCCGCGCGGTGCGGGAGGTGACGTACGGGGCGGAGGTGCGCATCGAGGTCGGGCTGCCGGAGGCCGAGGTGGACGCGTTCCGTGCCTGGCTCGCGGACGCGACGGCCGGTACGGCCCGGCTGGAGCTCGGCGGCGAGGCGTACGGGGAGCTCTGATCGGCGGCGCGGCCTGAGGGGCGGCGGCCGGCCGCGGCGGCCGCGGTGCCGTCCGGTCCGCGGTCAGGGCGGAAAGTCCGGTTCGTACCGGTGCGCGGCGGTGCCGGGCGTGTCAGCCTGTGGCGCGGCGACGGGTGCCGCACCGGCGAGCGGCGGGGGCCGGAGCTCCGCCGTGCCGGCACGAGAAGGGGGCCGCCGATGCCTGAACTCCTCGACGAGCGGGCGGGATTCGTCCGCCGGATCGGCCTGTTCCAGGCCACCGCCATCAACATGAGCCAGATGTGCGGCATCGGCCCGTTCGTCACCATCCCGCTGATGGTGGCGGCCTTCGGCGGACCGCAGGCGGTCATCGGATTCCTCGCCGGCGCCGTCCTGGCGCTCGCGGACGGGCTGGTCTGGGCCGAATTGGGCGCCTCGCTGCCCGGCGCCGGCGGCAGCTACGTCTACCTTCGGCAGGCGTTCCAGTACCGCACCGGCAAGCTGATGCCGTTCCTGTTCGTCTGGACGGCCATGCTCTTCATCCCGCTGGGGATGTCCACCGGCGTGATCGGCTTCGTGCAGTACCTCGGCTACCTGTGGCCGGGGATGAGCCAGGGCCAGGGCGATGCCGTCGGACTCGTGGTCACCGTGGGCATCGTGGTGCTGCTGTGGCGGCGGGTGGAGCGTATCGCCCGGCTCACCGTCGTCCTCTGGGTGGTGATGATCGCCGCCGTCGTCCTCGTCATCGTCGCCGCGTTCACCCACTTCAGCCCCCAGCGCGCCTTCACCTACCCCGCGCACGCCTTCGAGCTGACGGCCGGTCACTTCTGGGTGGGCTTCGCGGCCGGGCTGACCATCGGCATCTACGACTACCTCGGCTACAACACCATCACCTACATGGGCGCCGAGATCCGCGAGCCCGGGCGCACCGTCCCGCGCGCGATCATCGCCGCCATCCTCGGCATCATGGCCATCTACCTGCTGCTGCAGATCGGCACGCTCGGCGTCGTCGACTGGCGGGAGATGCTCGACCCGCACTCCACGGCGTCCTCCTCCGTCGCCTCCGCCGTGCTGGAGCGGGCCTGGGGCAGGGGCGCGGCCGGCACCGTCACCGTGCTCATCCTCGTCACCGCCGTCGCCTCCGTGCTCACCGGGCTCCTCGGCGGCTCCCGGGTCCCCTACGACGCCGCCCGCGACCGGGTCTTCTTCCGCCCGTACGGCACCCTCCACCCGCGCCACCGGTTCCCGGTGCTCGGCCTGCTCACCATGGGGACGGTGATGGCGGCCGGCTTCCTCCTGGGCCGGCACACCGACCTCGCCACCATCATCCAACTGCTCACCACCGTCATGGTGATCGTGCAGTCGCTGGCCCAGGTCGCCGCGGTCACCGTGCTGCGCCGCCGCCAGCCGGCCCTGCGCCGCCCCTACCGGATGTGGCTCTACCCGCTCCCCGGGCTCGTCGCGCTCGTCGGCTGGCTGGTGATCTACGGCTACGCGGACCGCAACGCGCCCGGCCGGCACCCCATCGAATGGTCGCTGGCCTGGGTCGCGGCGGGCGTCGTGGCGTTCCTCTGCTGGGCCCGCCGCGAGAAGGAGTGGCCGTTCGGCCCGAAGCGGATCGACGAACGGTACCTGGAAGGGGACGAGCGCTCCCCGGAAGCGGACGGGCCCGGCGACGGGCACCGGGACGGGCATGGAGAAGAGGCCGACCGCCCGGCCGGGGGCGCGGCCGGCACCGCCGGTGCCGGGGGATAACCCCACGTCGGGTCTCATGGCTGCCGGATGGGTCTCCGGGCGCGTCCCAACCACCCTTGTCCCATGACCAGTTACGCACGACGTGCCCTCCTCCTCAGCCTCTCCGCCACGGCGGTCGCGGCCACCCTGACCGGCTTCGCCCCGCCCGCCCCGGCCGCGACCGGCGCGCCCACACCCCTCGCCTGGCGGCCCTGTGCCCAGCCCGGCGGCCCCGCCGGGCAGGAGTGCGCCGACCTGGCCGTCCCGGTGGACTACCGGCATCCGGACGGCCCGCAGTTGACCGTCGCGGTGTCCCGGCTCCGCAGCGACCGGCCCGCGGCCCGGCGCGGCACCCTGCTGCTGATCCCGGGCGGCCCCGGCGGCTCGGGGGTGCAGCGGCTCGCGCAGAAGGGGGAGGCGCTGCGCAAGGCCACGGCGGGGGCGTACGACCTGGTCGGTCTGGACCCGCGCGGGGTGGGCGGCAGCACCACGGCGAGCTGCGGCCTGGCGCCCGCCGACCGCTATCTGGTGACCCTGCGCTCCTGGCCCTCCCCGGACGGCGACATCACCGGCAACGTCGCCCGCGCCCGGCGCGTCGCCGACGCCTGCCACCGCAACGGCGGCGCCGTCCTGCGCAGCATCTCCACCGCCAACGAGGTCCGCGACATCGACCGCTTCCGGCAGGCGCTCGGCGAGCGGAAACTCTCGGCCTGGGGCGTCTCCTACGGCACATACGTGGGCGCCGTCTACGCCCAGAAGGACCCGCAGCACACCGACCGTTGGGTGCTGGACAGCAGCGGCGACCCCGATCCGGCGCGGGTCGAGCGGGGCTGGCTGGCGAACATGTCGGCCGCCGCGGACGACCGGTTCCCCGACTTCGCGGCCTGGGCCGCCGACCCGGCCCGCGACAAGGACGGCCTGCGGCTGGCCGCCCGCCCCGAGGACGTCCGCCCGCGCTTCCTCGCACTGGCCGCGAAGCTGGACCGCGCGGCCAAGGAATCCAGCACCCCCACCGTGCCGCTGACCGGCAACATGCTGCGGCAGGCACTGCAGAACGCCCTCTACAGCGACACCTTCTTCGCGCCGCTGGCCCGGCTCGTCCAGCAGGCCCAGGACCCGGCCGCCCGCCCGGACCTGCCCGCCGACCTCGCCCGGCCGCTGCCCGACACCGGCGCCACCGGCATCATGGCGACCCTCTGCAACGACGTGCGCTGGCCGGCGTCGGTCCCCGCCCACCGGCGCGCGGTCGCCGCCGACCGGGCCCGCCACCCGCTCACCGCCGGCATGCCGGTGAACATCACGCCCTGCTCCTTCTGGAAGGACGCGCCGGACACCCGGCCCACCCGGATCACCGACGACGGCCCGTCCAACGTCCTGATGCTCCAGAACCTCCGGGACCCCTCCACCCCGTACTTCGGTGCCCTGAAGATGCGGCAGGCCTTCGGTGACCGCGCCCGCCTGGTCACGCTCGACCACGGCGGCCACGGCGCCTACCTCGCCAACGGCACCGCCTGCGGCGACCGCACGGTCACCACCTTCCTCACCACCGGCCGCCGCCCGGCCCACGACGTCCGCTGCGCGGACCGCGCCACGCCGCCCGCGGCCGGAGCCCGGTAGCCGACGGCGGGCCGCCGGCGGCTACCCTGGGCACGGCCGGCCGGCGGACCCCGGACGGCGCCAGGGACGGACCGGGAGGGGAAACGTGCAGGTCGGAGCGGTCGGTTGAGATTTCTGCACACCTCCGACTGGCACCTGGGCCGGTCCTTCCACCGGGTCAGCCTGCTCACCGCCCAGAGCGCCTTCCTCGATCACCTCGTCGCGACGGTGCGCGACCGGGAGATCGACGCCGTACTCGTCGCGGGCGACATCTACGACCGGGCCGTGCCGCCGCTCGCCGCCGTCGAGCTCTTCGACGAGGCGCTGCACCGGCTCGCGGAGCTGGGCGTCCCGACCGTGATGATCTCCGGCAACCACGACTCCGCCCGCCGGCTGGGCGTCGGCTCGGGACTCATGGCACGGGCCGGCATGCACCTGCGCACCGACCCGGCCGGCTGCGGCACCCCCGTGCTGCTGCACGACGCGCACGGCCCGGTAGCCCTCTACGGCCTGCCCTACCTCGAACCCGCCATGGTCCGCGACACCCTCGGCGCGCCCCGGGCCGACCACGCGGCGGTGCTGGGCGCGGCGATGGACGCGGTGCGCGCCGACCTCGCCGGCCGGCCGCCGGGGACCCGTTCGGTGGTGCTGGCGCACGCCTTCGTCACCGGCGGCGCGGTCAGCGACAGCGAACGCGACATCACCGTCGGTGGCGTCGCCTCCGTCCCCGCGGCCGTGTTCGACGGCGTGGACTACGCCGCGCTCGGCCATCTGCACGGCTGCCAGACCCTCACCGAACGGGTCCGCTACTCGGGATCCCCGCTGGCGTACTCGTTCTCCGAGGCCACCCACCGCAAATCGATGTGGCTGGTCGAGCTCGACGCGGACGGGGCGGTGCACGCGGAGCGGGTGGACTGCCCGGTCCCGCGGGCGCTGGCCCGGATCCGGGGGCCGCTGGAGCACCTGCTCGACGACCCGGCACTGGCCGGGCACGAGGACTCCTGGGTCGAGGCGACGCTCACCGACAGCGCCCGCCCGCACGAACCCATGGCCCGACTGGCCCGCCGCTTCCCGCACCTCGTCAGCCTGGTCTTCGACCCCGACGAGGGGCCGGCCCGCTCGCTGGCCTCGTACGCCCAGCGGCTGCGCGGCCGTAGCGACCAGGAGATCGCCGAGGACTTCGTGGCACATGTACGGTCCGGTCGCGCGGCCGACGCGCACGAGCGGGCCGAACTGCGCTGCGCGATCGACGAGGTGCGCGCCCAGGAGATGGCGGCCGAGGGGGCACGATGAGGCTGCACCGGCTGGCCGTCACCGCATTCGGGCCGTTCGGCGACACCCAGACCATCGACTTCGACCGGCTCACCCGGGACGGCCTGTTCCTGCTGCACGGGCCGACCGGCGCCGGCAAGACCTCCGTCCTCGACGCGGTCTGCTTCGCGCTGTACGGGTCGGTCCCCGGGGCGCGGCAGAGCGGCCAGGCACTGCGCAGCGACCTGGCCGACCCGCTGACCCTCACCGAGGTCGTCCTCGAACTCACCGTCGGGGAAAGGCGGTTGGAGATCACCCGGCTGCCCGAGCAGCCGCGGCCCAAGAAGCGCGGCAGCGGCACGACGAGGGAGAAGGCGCAGAGCCGGCTGCGGGAGTTCGTACCGGGCGGACCGCGGGAGCGGGCGGCCGGCGGCGACGGGCACTGGAAGGCGCTGAGCCGCTCCCACCAGGAGATCGGGGAGGAGATCGGGCAGCTCCTCGGCATGAGCAAGGAGCAGTTCTGCCAGGTCGTGCTGTTGCCGCAGGGGGAGTTCGCGCGTTTCCTGCGGGCCGACGCCGAGGCCCGCGCCCGGCTGCTGGGGCGGCTCTTCGACACCCGCCGGTTCGCCGCGCTGGAGGAGCAGCTGACCGCGCGCCGCCGGGCCGCCGCCGACGAGGTCGCGGCGGGCGACGAACGGCTGCTGGCGCTGGCGCACCGGATGGCACAGGCGGCCGGCGGGACCGCGGACGCGGAAACCGGCGACGCCGCCGTCTTCGCGGGGCTGCTGCCTGCCGCGGACCCCGGCCGGCGTACGGCGGCCTCGGTCCCGGCGCAGGGCGGTGCCGCCGGGCGTCGTACCGCGGGCACGGCCGGGCGCGCCGGACGCGGCACCGGGGCCGCCCCCGCGGAGTCGGACGTACCCGGGCCGGGCGAGCCGGGATTCGCGGACGCGGTGCTGGCCGGCGCCGCCGTTGCCCGGGTGACCGCACGGGAGCGGCTGGACATCGCCCGCTGTGCGCTGCACCGGGCCGAGGAGACCGAACGGACCGCGGCCGGCCGGCTGGCGGAGGCCCGCGAACGACACCGGCTCCAGCAGCGGTACGCGGACGCCCGCCGCCGGGCCGATGCGTTGGACGCCCGGGCCGCGGAACGGGAGGAGACCCGCGCGAGGCTGGCCCGGGCCCGGGCCGCCGCGGAGGTGGCGCCCGCGCTGGCCCTGCGCGACGCCGCCGGACGCGATCTGGACGCCGCCCGGCGCGCCGACGCGGAATGCCGCGGCCTGCTGCCGCCGGAACTCGCCGCCGCCGCCGGCGACCAACTCGCCGGCCGGGAGCGGGAGTTGCGGGAGGAGCTGGGCTCGCTCGGGGCGGCCCGGCGGGCCGAGCGGCGGGCCGCCGAGATCGGCGCGGAACGGGTCGCGCTGGACCGCGAGGCCCGCGCCGACGAGCAGACCCTGCTGGACGCCGACGAGTGGCTCGCGCAGTGGGACCGGGCCCGCCGCGCCCACCAGCAGCGCATCGAGGCCGCCCAGGAGGCCGCGACCCGCGCCGAGCAGCTCGCCGCCCGCGTGGAACCGGCCGCCGAACGGCTCGCCGCGGCCCGCCGGCGCGACCGTTCCACCGAAGAAGTACGCGCCGCGGAACGGGAGTTGCTGACCGCACGGGAGCGGTCCGCGGCCGCCCACGAGCACTGGCTCGACCTCAAGGACCGGCGGCTGCGCGGGATCGCCGCCGAGCTCGCGGAGGGGCTGACGGACGGCACGGCCTGCGTGGTGTGCGGTGCCACCGAGCACCCGGCGCCTGCCCGGGCCGGCGCCGGCCACGTCGACCGCGCCACCGAGGAAGCGGCACTGGCCGCCTACCGCCGCGCCGAGGACGCCCGCCGGCAGGCGGAGCAGCGCTGCCAGTCGGCCAAGGAGGAGCTGGCCGGCGCCGCCGCCACCGCCGGGGACTCCCCGGTGGCCGAACTCACCGCGCAGGTCGAGGAGTTGCGGGCCGAGCTGGCCCGCGAGCACGCCCGCGGCGCCGATCTGCACGCCGCCCGCGAGGCCCTCGGACGCGCCGAGCGGGAGCACGAACGGCGCCGCACCGAGCAGCAGCAGGCCGAGCGCAGGGCCGCCGCCCGCACCTCCCGCCGCGAGGCACTGGACGCCGAACGGGCCGCCCTGGAGGAGGAGTTGAGCCGGGCCCGCGCGGACTGCACGAGCGTGGCCGAGCGGGCCGGGCACCTGGAGCGGCAGGTGGCCGGGCTGGCCGCCGCGGCCGAGGCGTCCCGTACGGCGCACTCCTGCGCCGAGCGGCTCAAGGAAGCCGACGCCGCGCTCTCCGACGCCGCCTACCGGGCCGGGTTCGACACCCCGCGAGAGGTCGCCGGGGCACTGCTGCGGGACGAGGAGTGGCGGGCCCTGCAACAGCGGCTCGACGACTGGCAGCGGGAATCCGCCGCGACCGAGGCGGAACTGGCCGACCCGGAGGTGTCCGCCGCGGCCGCCCTGCCGCCCGCGGACCCGGACGCCGCCCAGGCCGCCCACCAGCAGGCGGCGGCGCGGCTGCGGACCGCCGCCACGGCCCACGCCACCGCCGAGGACCGCGCCGCCGCACTCGACCGGCTCTCCGCGCGCGCCGGGGCCGACGCCCGGGCGCTGGCCCCGCTGCGCGCCGCGCACGACCGCATCGCCCGGCTCGCCGCCCTGGCCGCCGGCACATCCGGCGAGAACGAGCGGCGGATGCGGCTGGAGTCGTACGTCCTCGCCGCCCGGCTCGAACAGGTCGCGGCCGCGGCCAGCGCCCGGCTGCACAGGATGTCGGCCGGCCGCTACACCCTCGTCCACTCCGACGAGCGGGCCGGCGGCACCCGCCGCTCCGGGCTCGGGCTGCACGTCATCGACGGCTGGACCGGCCGTGAGCGGGACACCGCCAGTCTCTCCGGCGGCGAGACCTTCTTCGCCTCGCTCGCGCTGGCCCTCGGGCTCGCCGACGTCGTCACCGACGAAGCCGGCGGCACCCGGCTGGACACCCTCTTCATCGACGAGGGCTTCGGCAGCCTCGACGAGCAGACCCTCGACGAGGTGCTGGACGTCCTGGACTCGCTGCGCGAACGCGACCGCAGCGTCGGCATCGTCAGCCATGTCGCGGATCTCAAGGCCCGCATCCCCGCCCAGCTGGAGGTCGTCAAGGCCCGCACCGGCTCGGTGGTGCGGCACCACGTGCGGCACTGAGCCCCGAGGGAGGGCGGGGCGGCTCGGTCAGTGGCCGACCGGCCGGCGCAGCAGCGGCGACGAATACACCACGCTGGTGGTCACCGAGCCGAGCGCGCCGATCCGCCCGGACACCTCTTCCAGATGCTTCATGGAACGGGCCGCGACCTTGATCACGAAGCAGTCGTCGCCCGTGACGTGGTGCGCCTCCAGGATTTCCGGCGTCGTCTCCAGCAGATCATGGAACGGCTTGTAATTGCCGTTCGGGTAGCGGAGCCGAACGAAGGCCAGCACCGGCAGCCCGATCCGCTCCGGGTCGACCACCGCCGCGTACCCGGAGATCACCCCGGCCTCCTCCAGCCGCCGGACCCGCTCGGTGACGGCACTGGCGGACATGTTCACGGCGCGGGCCAGCTCGGCGTAGCCCGCGCGGCCGTTGCGCTGCAGGACGTCGAGGATGCGCCAGTCGGTGGCGTCGGGTGAATATCCGGTCATCTGCGCTGTCTAGCAGTGGAATCCCCGGCTCGGCAAGGTTTCCGCCGGGGATCGTCGCTTCTCGGCCGCCGCGGCGGACCATAAATTTACCGCCATGATCACTCAGCAGCCCCGCCCCGCCGGGCAGTCCCCGGCCGCCGCCACCAGCCCCGTCCTCGCCACCCCGCCGGCCGCCCCGGCGGACGCCGCCGCCTACTTCGCCGCGCGGCTCGCCTTCCACACCGACGTCGCCGATGTGCACGCCGCCCTCACGGCCGGCGCCCCGGACTTCGTCGTGGTCGACTCCCGCAGCACCGCCGCCTGGGACCAGGGCCACGTCCCCGGTGCCGTCCACCTGCCCACCGCCCGGATCCCCGCGGATGCCCCGCAGCTGCTCGACCCGGAGGTGCCGGTCGTCGTGTACTGCTGGGGCCCGGGCTGCGACGGCGCCACCCGCGCCGCCCTCGCCCTGGCCCGGCTCGGCCACCGCGTCAAGGAGATGCTCGGCGGCATCGAGTACTGGATCCGCGAGGGCTACCCGACCGAGACCTGGCAGGGCACGGAAACCCGGCCCGCCGACCCGCTGACGGCCCCGGTCGGCGCGGGGGAGTGCGGCTGCTGAGCGGGCCGGGCGCGAGCCGGGCACCGGGACGGGCGGTCCGGTACGGGCCCGGCACTCCCGTACCGGACCAGGTGGTCGCGCACCGGCCCCCGGCCCCCGGCGCCGCACGAACTCCCCTCAGAGTGCCGAGAGTTCGCTCAGGAGGTCGTCCAGGCCCAGGGAGCCCTGGGAGAGGGCGGCCATGTGCCAGGACTTCAGGTCGAAGTCGGCACCGTGGCGGGCGCGGGCGGCCTCGCGGCCCTGGAGCCAGATGCGTTCGCCGAGCTTGTAGCCGATCGCCTGGCCGGCCATGCCCTGGTAGCGGATGATCTCGCTCTCCACGAAATCGGCCGGGCGGCTGCAGTGGCTCGCCAGGAACTCGTGGGCCAGCTGCGGCGTCCACCGCTCGCCCGGGTGGAACGGCGAATCCGCCGGGATCGCCAGCTCCAGATGCATGCCGATGTCGATGATGACGCGGATGGCCCGCATCATCTGCGCGTCCAGATAGCCCAGCCGGCGCTCCGGCGTGGTCAGGAAGCCCAGCTCGTCCATGAGGCGTTCGGCGTACAGCGCCCAGCCTTCGGCGTTGGCGCTGACGATGCCCACCGTCGTCTGGTAGCGGGAGAGCGAATCGGCGACGTGCGCCCACTGCGCCAGCTGGAGGTGATGGCCGGGCACGCCCTCGTGGTACCACGTCGAGACCAGGTCGTACGCCGGGAAGCGGGTCTCGCCCATGGTCGGGAGCCAGGTGCGGCCGGGGCGGGAGAAGTCCAGCGACGGCTGGGTGTAGTACGGGGCGGCGGCGCTGCCGGGCGGGGCGATCCGGGACTCCACCCGGCGCACCCGCTCGGCGAGCTCGAAGTGCGTGCCGTCCAGGGCGTCGATCGCCTCGTCCATCAGCGACTGCAGCCACTGCCGGGTCTCCTCGACCCCCTCGATCGCCTCGCCGTGCTCGTCGCACCAGGCCAGCGCCTCCCACGGGGTCTTCGCGCCGGGGAGTACCCGCTCCGCCTCGGTGTTCATCTCGGCCAGCAGCCGGTGGAACTCCGACCAGCCGTACGCGTACGCCTCGTCCGGGTCGACGTCGGCGCCGTTGTAGTAGCGGGCGAGACGGGCGTAGCGTTCCCGGCCCACCACGTCCGGTGCGCCGGCGATGGCCGGGGCGTAGACGTCACGGAACCAGTCGCGCAGCTCCACCAGCGCGCCGGTGGCCACCTCGGCGGCCTCGGTCAGCTCGGCGCGCAGGGTCTTCGGGCCCGGGTCGGTGAACTCGGCGAACCAGCTGCGGTCGGTGCCGATCCATTCGCCCAACTGGCCGATGACCGTGGCGACTTGCAGCGGGCCGGCGGGCAGATCGCGCTTGCGGCCGGCGTCCAGGGCGGCGCGGTAGCCCTCCAGGGCGGCCGGTACCGCCCGCAGCCGCTGGGCGATCGCCGCCCAGTCCTCCTCGGTCTCGGCGGGCGTGAGCGTGAACGCCTCGCGGACGTGGTGCAGCGGCGAGCTGAGGTTGCTGACCGCCCGCAGGCCCTCGCCCGCCTCGTGCACCGCCAGCTCGGCGGTCAGCCGCTCGCGCAGCAGCCGCGCGCAGACCTTCTCGGTGGGGTGCTCCGCGCCCGGCCGGGCCTCCGCCTCGCTGAGCTTCTCCAGCGTCGTACGGGCGAGCTGGGCGACCGCTTCCTGGCCCGTCGGGGAGAAGTCGGGGAGCTTCGAGGAACTCTCGGGAACGCCGAGGTAGGTGCCGATGATGGGGTCCAGCTCGACGAGCGCGTCGACATAGGCGTCGGCGACCTGGCGGGGCAGTGGACCGCTCGCGGGAGTAGTGGTGTGGGGCATGCGGACCATCCTCGTACGGATCGGCCCGCCGCGTCACCATCAACAGCCCATACGTTCCTGTCACTTTACGGCGTCATTGCCTTCGCCGGTCCCGGTCGGCGGTCGGCCGGGTGGTGCGCGCCACCCGGCCGAACCGCGGGCCGTGGTCCCTGCCTCAGCGGCGGCCGGTCGCGTCCTGGATGTGCACGGTCTCGCGGGGCTCGCGCCGGGCGGGCGGCCCGGCCGGGCGGGCCGTGATCACCAGGGTGCCCTCCTCGATCTGATAGTCCAGCGGCAGGCCGAGGCCGCGCATCGCGGCCACCATGCCGGTGTTGGACGCCTGGGTGATCGCGTACACGCTCTCGCAACCGGTCTCGGCCGCCATCGCCACCAGCCGGCGCAGCAGCTCGGCGCCGATGCCGCGCTGCTGCCAGGCGTCCTCGACCAGCAGGGCCACCTCGGTCTCGTCGCCGTCCCAGAGCAGATGGCCGAGCGCCACCAGCCGGCCGGACGCGGTCTCCACCGCCAGGGTGCGGCCGAACCGCGGGCTGAGCAGATGGGCGAGGTAGCGGTCCGCGTCCCCGACCGGGCCGTGGTAGCGCAGCGCGAGGGTCCGCGTCGAGCAGCGGTCGTGCATCTCCCGGGCCGCGACCAGATCGGCGGTGCCGGCACGGCGGACGGTGATCTCGTTGCCCTCGGGCAGGGTCAGCACGTCCCGCCGCGGCGGCACCCGCTGGCCCAGCCGGGCGTCCAGCTCGACCAGGGCCCGCACCCGGGCGAACTCGGTGGGGGTGAACGCCAACTGCGGCCTTTCGATCGTGAGTGAACCCCCCCAGGGGTCACGGAACTTCATCACATGGTCCTCCAGCACGCCCTCCGCGGGCACCTGCTCGGCGAGCGGCTGCCCGGTCAGCGACCGGGCGGGCACCGAGTGGATCGTGCAGCGCCCCAGCAACTGCCGCAGCGCCAAGGGGAGTTCGGCGGAATCCAGGGCCGTACGGGTCGCCAGCCCGAGCATCCGGGTCGGTGCGTCGACGAGGTCGTGCGCGTCGGCCCGCTCCAGCCAGCTGTGGGCGCCGCCGGCGCCGGTCACCGTACGGGTGAGCTCCTCGGGCGTCAGCGGGGCCGGGGCGCGCAGCAGGAACTCGTCGACGGTGCCCTCGGACAGCGGGTGGGTCTGCAGGCTGAGGATGTCCACCTGCCGGGCGGCCAGTGCCGTGCACAGCGCGGCCAGGCTGCCCGGTTCGTCGCGGACCGTGGTCCGCATCCGCCACAGCGTCGTGTCCCGGCCGGCGGCCCGGGGGGCGCCGCCGGCCGGGGACGGCGCGGTGGCGCCGGTATCGGTCGGCGGCGGGGCGTGGTCGTGGCGCCGTGACCACCAGACGTGGAAGCCCGTCGTGGCGAGCAGGGCCACCGCGAAGGCGCACAGCAGCCCCGGGCCGGACGGGCGGTGCGCGACGGTGTTGGCGACCGCGTCGGCCACCGCGACGGCCGTGAACAGGGCCGCCAGCTCGACGAGCTCCCGCCGCCAATGGTGACGGCGGGACGATTTGGCAGAGGTTGCTTCAGTCATGCACACAAGCCTTGCCGACAGGTGTTGCCTCGTCGCCAACACCTTGTGTCCGACGAGTAAAAGACGCAATCGGGGCATTGGTCCCTACTGTCCTACCTGTCCGGGTTGGAGCACCTTGCTGAACAACACGTCCCCGCCCTCCTGGCGCAGCCGCACCGTCAGCTCCCCGCTTCCCCCGTCGATGTCGATCTCGCCGAAGTACTGCGGACTCTCCGCCGGGGAGACGTTCGCCCGGTCCGGTGCCTTGATGAACGCCTGCTCCGGCCCGAACGTTCCATCAAGCTTCACGGCCTGGAAACCGCCCGCGTTCAACGGCCCCGACACGAACTCCCAGAACGGCGCGAAATCCTGGAACGCCGCCCGCTCCGGCGCGTAGTGCTGCGCCGAGGTGTAATGCACGTCCGTGGTGATCCACACCGTGCCGGTCACCCGGGCGTGCTTGATGTGCCGCAGCAGCTCCGCCAGCTGCAGCTCCCGCCCCAGCGGAGCGCCCGGATCGCCCTGCGCCACCGCCTCGAAGTTCGTCTTGCCGTCCGGGACGACCAGCCCCAGCGGCATGTCCGAGGCGATCACCTTCCACACCGCACGCGAGCGGGACAGCTCACGCTTGAGCCAGCGCAGCTGCTCCGCCCCGAGGATGCCTTGCGGGTCGTCGGTCTGCCGGTCCGCCGAATTGGCGTTGCGGTAGCGCCGCATGTCCAGCACGAAGACGTCCAGCAGCGGGCCGTGGTGCACCACCCGGTAGACCCGCCCTCCCCCACTCCCGGCCCCGTTCGAGCGGGAGGTACCCCCCTCGTCCGGCCGCAGCGTACGGATCGGGAAGTACTCGGCGAAGGCCCGCAGCGACCGCGCGGAGAGCACGTCGGTGCGCTTCTCGGTGTACCGGTCGTCGTCGAGCAGTTGCCCCGGGTACCAGTTGTTGTGCACCTCGTGGTCGTCCCACTGCGTGATCGTCGGGACCTGGGCGTTGAAGCGGCGCAGGTTCTCGTCCAGCAGGTTGTAGCGGAACGCGCCGCGGAACTCCTGGAGCGTCTCGGCGACCTTCGACTTCTCCTCGGTCGTGATGTTCCGCCAGATCCGGCCGTCCGGCAGCGTCACCCGCTCGGTGATCGGGTTGTCGGCGTAGATGTTGTCGCCGCTGCACAGGAAGAAGTCCGGGTTCCGGCGCCGCATGTCCTCGTAGATGCGGTAGCCGCCGCGGTCCGGATTGATGCCCCAGCCCTGGCCGGCCAGATCGCCCGACCAGAGGAACCGCACGTCGGAGCGGCGTCCCTCGGGGGCGGTACGGAAGGTGCCGGTCACCGGCTCGCCGGTGCGCCGCGGGTCGTCCGGGTCGGCCAGCAGCACCCGGTAGTGGATCTGCTCGCCGGGCGGCAGGCCGTGCAGCCCGGTGACGCCGGTGAAGTCCGTACCCGCACCGAGGACCGGGCCGCGCCAGGTACGGGCGTTGCGGAACGACTCGGTCGCCGCGGTCTGCACCACCATCCGGGCCGGCCGGTCGGACCGCACCCACACCAGGCCCGAGGAGGTGGTCACATCGCCGACCTGTACGCCCCAGTCGGCACTCGGCCGGCCGCCGCGGGCCAGCGCGGGCGCGGCCCCGGTGAGCGCGGGCAGCGCCAGCGCCGCGGAACCCGCCGCCGCACCCCGCAGCACCGCGCGCCGCCCCCAGCCCCCGCCGGATCCCTGCGCCATCTCCAACCTCCACGCCTCGACCGATCCACTGACGACCCGTTCGTATCGCTGTTCGATGCCCCGCAGGCGAACTCCCGGTGAACGCACGGCGTTTCACGGGTGGTGCGCGGGCATCCCGGCCCACGGGAGCGGCCGGACCGGGTCATGGTCGCAAGCCGGCGGGGCGATGGCCAGGACTCCGCCGGCCCGCGCCGGGGCAGTGGTGTGCCTCGCACCGGGCCGTTTCCGCTGGACAACGGCCGGATCGCCGGGTGGGATGGGCGGGTGCGAAGCGATACCGCGACCGAGGTCTTCGAGGAACACCGGCCCGTTCTGTTCGGGGTGGCCTACCGGATGCTCGGCCGGGTGGCCGACGCCGAGGACGTGGTGCAGGACGCCTGGCTGCGCTGGGCCGGCGCGGACCACGCGGAGGTCCGCGAGCCGCGCGCCTTCCTCGTACGGATCACCACCCGGCTGGCCATCGACCGGCTGCGCCAGGTCCAGTCCCGGCGCGAGTCCTACGTGGGGCCCTGGCTGCCCGAGCCGCTGGCGACGGACGCCACCGGGAGCCCGCCGGACGGCGCGGAGCGGGCGGTGTTCGCCGAGACCGTCACCCTCGCGGTGCTCGTCGTCATGGAAGCGCTCTCCCCCCTGGAACGCGCGGTGTTCGTCCTGCGCGAGGCGTTCGGCTACCCCTACGCGGAGATCGGCGCGGTCCTCGACCGCAGCGAGGCCGCGGTGCGCCAACTGGCGGGCCGGGCCCGGCGCCACGTCGAGGAGGGCAGGCCCCGCTACGAGGTCGACCCGGAGCAGCAGCGCGATCTGACCGAGCGGTTCCTGGCCGCGGCGGCCGGTGACGACCTGGCCGGGCTGCTGAGCCTGCTCACGGCGGACGCCCGGCTGGTCGGCGACAGCGGCGGCAAGGCCAAGGCGCCGCTGCGGATCATCGAGTCCGCCGACAAGGTCGCCCGCTTCCTCCTCGGCGTCGCCAAGTCGCAGCCGGCCGGCCTGGATTTCCGCCTGTGCGACCTCAACGGCGGGCTCGCGGTGCTGCTGCACCTGGACGGCGTACCGGACACCGTCGTCCAGCTCGGTATCCAGGACGGCCGGATCCGGACCGTGTACATCGTGCGCAACCCGGACAAGCTCGGGGCACTGGCCACCAATTGAGCCGGGGCCCCCGTGGCCCGTGGACCGGGCATCTCGGGGGCCTTCTCCTCGTGCGGCGCCGCGCCAATCGGTGGCGGGATTGGTCTTGACCAAGGGTGGGGGCGGCCATATCGTCGGGATACTGCAACAACCTTTAATAAAGAAGCGCTCATAAAGGGTGCGCGGACGGGCCGTCGTGCAGGGCCCCGTGTGCGGGCCCGGATCCCAGGGGGCGCTGCCCCGCGGGCAGCCGCCAGTGCGGAGGACAGGGTGGGGACCACGCAGCTCGACACGGTGCCGGAGCCGAAGTACTGGCACCTCAAGACCGTGCTCAGTCAGGCGCTGGACTCGGAGTTCGCGGTCGGTGAGGTGCTGCCGAACGAGCGTGATCTGGCGGCCCGGTTCGGGGTCGCCCGGGCCACGCTCCGGCAGGCGCTCGAACAGCTGGAGCTGGAGGGCCGGCTCCAGCGCCGCCGCGGCGTCGGCACCACCGTCGCCCCGCCGCGCGCCGACGTCGCCGTCGACTCCGTCCGGCACACCTGGCCCGGCGCCCCCGGCGACGACTGGCAGCCGGTCGACGCCGCCGAGAGCGACACCGTCCCGGCCGACGTGGCGCGACTGCTGGAGACCGCCCCCGGCGAGCAGGTCCACGTCGTGCGCCGCAGCCGGGTCACCGACGGCCGCCCGGTCGCCGCCGAGCTGCTGTACGTCCCCGCCGCCGCGGTCCCCGGATACGACGCGGAGGCCGCGCTCAGCGCCCCCGGCCGTGCCCGTGCCGTGCTGCGCGCCCTCCAGGAGCGCGAGCTGGAGGGCCAGGACCGCACCGTGGAGCTGGGCTCGGCCCGGGCCGAGGACGCCAAGCAGCTCGACCGGCTCCCGGGCGCGCCCGTTCTGGTCGTCACCACCCGCTATGTCTCCGGGGGACGCCCGACCGCGGTCGCGGTGTCCACGTACCGCGCGGACACCTGCCGGCTGACGTTCGGCGAGCGCGACGCGATGGCTCTGCTCGCGGGCTGACCGTACGCCGGGGGAGGGTGACGGCTCACCGACGGGCCGTCACGGTCCCCTCCACGGCGAAGAGTTCCCCCTCGACGTGGTCGAGCGCCAGCCGCAGCGCGCCGGTCGCCACGGCCGCCTCGCCCAGCTGGGACAGGACGACCCGCGGCGGCCGCAGGCAGTAACGCGCCAACTCGTCGCGCAGTGGCCCCAGTACGCCGGCCAGCCCGGTCGCCCAGCCACCGATCACCACCAGCTCGGGATCGAGCGCCAGCACCAGCGCGGCGACGTCGTGCACCAGCCGCCGGATGAACCGGTCCACCGCGTCCCGGGCCCGCGCATCCCCCCGCCCGGCCGCCGCGAACACCGCCGCGACCTGCGCCTCGTCCAGCGGATGCAGCGGCTTCCCGGTCGTCGACAGCAGCGCCTCCGGGGTCGCCTCCCGCCCGAGCAGATGCAGCGCGCCGATCTCCCCGGCCGCGCCGCCGAACCCGCGGTGCAGCCGCCCGCCGATCAGCGAACCGGCGCCCGGACTGAGCCCCGCCAGCACGAAGACGAGGTCGTCCGAGCCGGCCGCCGCGCCCTGCCAGTGCTCGGCCACCGCCGCCGCGTTGGCGTCGTTCTCGACCAGCACCGGACAGCGGAACGACCGCCGCAGCCGGTCACCCAGCGGCAGACCCGTCCACCCGGGCAGCGCGGTGCCCAGCCGTACCGTGCCGTCCGCCTCCACGATGCCCGGGCTGGCCACGCCGACGGCCCGCAGGCCCCGGCGCGGCACGCCGGTGCGCCGCAGCAGATCGGCCACCACGGCCCGCACCCGGTCCAGCCGCTCATCGGCCGGGGCGCCCTCCTCGACGGTGCGCTGCGCGGTGTCCAGCACCCGGCCGCTCAGATCGGACAGCAGCGCCACGATGCGGTGCGGCCCGATCTCGATGCCCAGCAGATGACCGGCCTCGGTACGGAACCGGAAACGGCGGGCCGGGCGGCCCTGGCGGCGTGCCTCACCCTCCTCGGCGGGCACCTCGACGACCAGGCCGCTCTCGATGAGCCCCTCGATCACGCCCTCGACCGTGGGCCGCGACAGGCCCGTCACCTGGACGAGATGGGTGAGCGTGGCGGCGTCCGCGGCGCGCAGCGCGTCGAGCACCACCGCGGAGTTGATCCGTCGCAGCAGCGAGGGGTCCCCGCCGGTGAGCCGCCCCAACGTCCGTCTCCCTAGCTTTCCGTGTGTGGCGGATCGTAGCCGGTCAGACGGTGTGCGGCGAGCCCCGCCCGGGGCCGCGGCGGGCGCCGGCCCCCGCTGGCCGACCGTCCCCGGTGCCATGAACCCGGACCCGTAGGCGGCGATCACGGCCTGGGTGCGGTTCCGGGCACCCAGCGTGGCCGGCACCCCGGCGACCGTGGCCATGAGCAGGTGCAGCCAGCGGGGTGTAGGTGACGGGCCGGCCGAGCCGGCGGACGACGGAGGCGAGCGGGGCGGTCACGCGGCGGGGGAAGGCCGGACGAGGAGGTCAAGGGCCGGTCGGGGCCGACCGCCGCCGGGCGCACGGCCAATTGTCAGACCCTCGCGCTTTACTGACGGTATGACGCTTGACGAGCAGCTGACGACCATCGACCGGCTGCGCCTGCGGGAGTTCCCGGCGCAGCGGGTCCGCTCCGCGACGGCCGAGAGCGGGCCGGGCTTCCACATGGCGGACCTGCGGGTCAGTCAGGACTTCTGGGACGCGGACCTCACCGAGCTGGCGGAGGCCGAGGAGGAGTTCGAGGCCGCGCTGACCGCGCTGGTGCAGGCGCTGTCCTTACGGTGGGGCGAGCCCCAAGTCCTCGACCTGGAGGGCGCGTTGGAGCGGACGGCGCAGGGATTGCCGGTGCGGCCGCCGCTGGACACCCTGTGCGGCTTCGTGCCGCAGATGTACGGCTGGCGGGTGGCGGGCCGGTGGATAGGCGTGGGCGTCGGACAGGGCGACCGGGAGCTGCCGTTGCAGCTGCTGGTGGCGGTGGGGGAGGAGGAGGTGGCGCGGGTGGCCGAAGGTCAGTGAGGGAAGACCGGGGCGAGCGCGGCGGTGGCGAGCCGGTGCGGGGTGCCCGAGCCGCCGGCGGGGACGGTCCACAGATCGGCGCCGTAGTCGCCCGGCAGCGCGTAGACCAAGGTGTGGCGGTCCCGCCAGACCGCCTGGTCGTCGATGTTGCGGTGCTCGCCGGTCGCGGTCTCGTGCAGCGTGCGCAGATCGAGTACGTACAGCCGCCAGGGGGCGTCCGGATCGGCGCCGGCGACCCGCTTCTTGTACGCGACGCGGGTGCCGTCGGGTGACAGCGAGGGGCATTCGACGTTGCCGTGCAGCGCGCGCAGGGTACGGGTGGTGCGGTCACCGCGGACGAGGTAGGTCTGCCCGCCGGTGGCGGCGGTGGCGTAGAAGTGGTCGTCGTCGGCGAAGGTGACGCCCCAGATGTTGACGTCGGCCGCGTGCACCCGGTGTCCGCCGACGGACAGTGCGTAGGTCTCCAGGTTGGCGTCCAGGTGTCCGGTGCGGGTGTCGAGGACCGAGGTCCGGGTGGAGAAGGCGGTGCCCGCGTAGGAGTCGCCGCTGACGAAGACGGTCCAGCCGACGGTGTGGCCGCCGGGGGAGACCCGGGCCCGGGTTGGGGTGCCGGCCAGGTCGTAGTGGCGCCGCTCGCGCAGCCGGTCGTCGAGGACCACCGCCCGGTAGGTGTCGCGGAGTTCGCCGTGCACGGCCTGCAGGCAGAGGCCGGTGCCGGCGGCCGCGTGGAAGCGCAGGCAGCGGACGCCGGAGGCGGTGCGCGGGCCGGCGAGCCGGCCGGCCGGGACGGCGGTGATCTCGTCGCGGTGCGGGCCCCAGGCCATGTTGCGGAAGAGCACGCGGTGCGGATCGCTCAGCCGTACCGGCCCGGAGGCGACCGCGGGCCCACCGGCCTGGGCGCGGTCCTTCTCGGCGGCCCGGCCGGCGGCGTGCAGGGTGGCACCGACAGCGATCCCGCCGAGGACGAGGACGGTGACGAGCAGGACCAGGAGGCGGGCGGTGCGGGTCACGGGGCGGGCTCCGAAGGGGTGGGGGCGGCGTCGGTCCGGGTGGGGGCGGTGTCGGTGCCGGGGGTGGCGCGCAACAGCCGGGCGCTGATCGCGGCGGCGAGCGCCAGACCGGCCGCGGCGAGGCCGAGCGCCCCGCGGTCGCCCCAGACGGTCCAGGCCGCGCCGAAGGCCAGCGAGCAGCCGAAGCGGGCCGCAGCCTGGCCGGTCTGCACCACCGCCAGCCCGCTGCCGCGCCAGGCGTCCGGCACCGCGTCGGCGGTGGCCGCGGCGAGCACACCGTCGGTGGACGCGTAGAAGCCCCCGTGCAGGACGAGGACCAGGCCCGTCAGCACCGGCGAGGCGGCGAACGGCGCGAGCAGCACCCCGTAGGCGCCGAGCAGCGCGAGATGGCCGAGCAGGAACAGCCGGCGGCGGCCCCACCGGTCCGCGACCGCGCCCAGCGGCACGGCCAGCAGCAGGAAGGCCGCGGCGGTGCCCAGCGGCAGCAGCGGGAACCACGCCTCGGACAGCCCGAGCCGGCGCTGGAGGGTGAGGTAGAGGAACGAGTCGCTGACCGTGGTCAGGCCGAGCAGCACGGCGCAGCAGGTGAGCCGGCGCAGCGCGGGCAGCCGCAGCAACGGCTGCAGCGGAGGGGCGGACGCCGGGTCGCGCGGCGGGGTGGGCGACGCCGGGCCGCGCACCGGCGACGGGAGCGGGTCGCGCACCGGCGACCGGAGCCGGCCGGCGGCCTCGGCGGCGACCGGTGCGGGGGGCCGGATCCGGGCGGGGACGAAGAGCACCAGGACGGCCACGCCGAGCGCGGCCACACAGCCGCTGACCGTGAACACCGCGTCGTACCCCCCGGCCGCGGCGCGCAGCACGAGGAAGGCGACCAGCGGGCCGAGCAGCGCGCCCGCGGTGTCCATCGCCCGGTGCACGCCGAACGCCCGGCCGCGGACCGCCGGTTCACCGGCGAGCGAGATCATCGCGTCGCGTGGTGCGGTGCGCAGCCCCTTGCCGGTGCGGTCGACGGCCAGCACGGCACCGATCAGCGGCAGCGTGTGCACGAGCAGCAACAGCGGTTTGCACAGCGCCGAGAGGCCGTATCCGACCACCGCGACGCTCTTGTGGCCGCGGCCCCCGCCGCGGTCCGAGATCCGCCCGCCGATCAGCCGGACGAGCGCGCTGACACCGTTGTACACCCCGTCCAGCAGCCCGAACCCGAGCGGGGACAGGCCGAGTTCGGCGACGAGGTACAGCGGCAGGACGGCGGTGACCATCTCCGAGGAGACATCGGTGATCAGGCTGACGGTGCCCAGGACGAGCACGGTGCCGGGGACCGCGGCCCGGACCGGCCGGCCCGGGCGGGTGCCCGGGCCGGCCGTCGTGGGGGTGGCGCGGCTGTCCGCGAGGTACACCTCAGCTCGCCCAGACGCCGGTGATGTCCTTGGCGTCGGCGGCCTTCCCGGCGTGCGAGGTGCCGTACATGTCCTCAAGGGTGCGCAGCACGTCGTAGTGGTTGTAGGTGGTGCCCGAGGTGGAGCCGGGCTGCACCGGCTGGCCGTACAGGACGGTCGGGATGCGGTTGCCGCTGAGGCGGTTGTCCTCGTCGAAGGTGAGCAGCAGCAGGCTGTTGTGGGTCTTGGCCCAGTCCGCGTAGCTCTTGAGGTGGTTCTTCAGCCAGGTGTCACCGGTGGAGACCGAGCAGTCGTGCATGTCGCCGCACAGGTTGGGCACGACGAACGACACGGTCGGCAGGGTGCTGAAGTCGGTGGGGAACGCGTCGAAGGTGTGCGCCGTGTTGGTGGGCACGTTGCTGAAGCCGAACCAGGGGTTGTGCTTCTGCGCGTACTTGCCGCTCCGGCAGGTGGTGGAGCCCTCGGACGGCAGCGACTCGTTGTAGCTCGCCCAGGACTTGCCGGCCGCGGTCACCTCGGAGGCGAGGTTGGCGGCGGAGCTGAAACCGGGGGTGACGCAGCTGTCGTCGGTGACGCCCTGGGTGTCGCCGGAGAACATCGCGTAGTAGTTGGGCTGGCTGGGGTGGGTCTCGGCGTACGAGGCGGTGAGGCTGGCGCCGCCGGAGGCCAGCGAGTTGATGTACGGGGCGCTGGAGCTGCCGAGCACCTGATTGTAGGCGTGGTTCTCGAAGACCACCACGACCACGTGGTCGGGGCTGGGCACACCGGCCGCGGCGGCCTCGGCACCGAAGCCATCGCCGGCCCAGATGCCGAGTCCGGCGGCGGCGAGGCCGAACGCCCCGGCGAGCGCGGTGAGCTTGTGGCGGCGCGAGCGGCGGCCGCGGTGGTCCGCCGGGGACCCGGCGGCGGAGGGGGAGGGGGAAGGCGAGGGGGACGGAGTGGGCACGACTGCCTCCGTACGGAAGAGTGGGGGCGTGCACGGGCGGCGACAGAGTAGAGCCACCAAGGTGACATGTACACGCCTTCAAGATGACGGTTGGCCGAACGCCCGCAGTCCGCCCGCCACCCCGTCCCGAAAGGCGGGACCCGCTACGCGTCCCCGTCCTCCGCGAACGCCGCGGCGCGCAGCCGCCCGTACTCCTCCGCCATCGTCGCCGGCGTCCAATGGGCGTTCAGCCCACTGGGGTTGGGCAGCGCCCAGATCCGCGTCTCCCCCAGCGTACGAGCCTGCGGTCCGACTGTCGCGCGCTTGTCGTCGAAGGCGACGCGGTAGGCCGTGACCCCGGCGACGGCGAGCCAGCGCGGCCGCAGCCGGGCCACCTTCTCCGCCAGCAGCCGGCCGCCCTCGCGGAACTCCTCCGCGGTCAGCTCGTCCGCCCGGGCGGTCGCCCGCGCGACGACATTGGTGATCCCGACACCGTGCGTCAGCAGCTCCTCCTGCTCATGGGGGTGCAGACGCCGCGGTGTGAAGCCGGCGGCGTGCAGCACCGGCCAGAAGCGGTTGCCGGGCCGGGCGAAGTGGTGGCCGGTCGCCGCCGACATCAGCCCGGGGTTGATCCCGCAGAAGAGGACCCGCAGACCGCTCGCCGCCACGTCCGGGACGAGGCGGTCACGAGCGGCCTGCAGTTCCTCCGGGGTGAAGCGCACCTCAGGACTCCCGGGTCAGAGGATCGCGCCCGGGGTGTAGCCGGCGGCCTCCGGGTGCTGCTTGGCGATCTCCTCGATCCGGGCGACGACCGACGCGACCTGGTCGGCGGCCGCACCCGTGAACGACAGCTTGTCCGCCATCAGCGCGTCCAGCTGCGCCCGGTCCAGCGGGATCCGGGCGTCCGCCGCCAGCTTGTCCAGCAGCTCGTTGCGCTCGGCGCCCTGCTCGCGCATGGCCAGCGCCGACGCCACCGCGTTCTCCTTGATCGCCTCGTGGGCCTCCTCGCGGCCCACCCCGGCGCGGACCGCCCCCATCAGCACCTTCGTCGTGGCGAGGAACGGCAGGTAACGGTCCAGCTCACGGGCGACGACGGCGGGGAACGCACCGAACTCGTCGAGCACCGTCAGGAACGTCTCCAGCAGGCCGTCCAGCGCGAAGAACGAGTCCGGCAGGGCAACCCGGCGCACCACGGAGCAGGACACGTCGCCCTCGTTCCACTGGTCACCGGAGAGCTCACCGGCCATCGAGGCGTAGCCCCGCAGGATCACCATCAGGCCGTTGACGCGCTCGCAGGAGCGGGTGTTCATCTTGTGGGGCATCGCCGACGAGCCGACCTGACCGGGCTTGAAGCCCTCGGTGACCAGCTCGTGCCCGGCCATCAGCCGGATCGTCTTCGCCAGCGACGAGGGCGCGGCGGCCAGCTGCACCAGCGAGGTGACCACGTCGTAGTCCAGCGAGCGCGGGTAGACCTGGCCGACGGACGTGAAGGCCTGCCCGAAGCCGAGGTGCGCGGCGATCCGCTGCTCCAGCTCGGCCAGCTTCGCCGCGTCCCCGCCCAACAGGTCCAGCATGTCCTGCGCGGTCCCCACGGGGCCCTTGATGCCGCGCAGCGGGTAACGGGAGAGCAGGTCTTCCAGCCGCGCGTACGCCACCAGCAGCTCGTCCGCCGCGGTCGCGAACCGCTTGCCCAGCGTCGTGCTCTGCGCGGCGACATTGTGCGAGCGGCCCGCCATCACCAGCTCGGCGTGCTGGGCGGCCAGCGAACCCAGGCGCGCCAGCACGGCGACCGTGCGGTCCCGCACCAGCTCCAGCGACAGCCGCACCTGGAGCTGCTCGACGTTCTCGGTCAGGTCGCGGGAGGTCATGCCCTTGTGGACCTGCTCGTGCCCGGCCAGCGCGTTGAACTCCTCGATCCGCGCCTTCACGTCGTGCCGGGTGACCTTCTCGCGCTCGGCGATCGACGCCAGGTCGACGTCCTCCAGGACCCGCTCGTAGTCGGCCAGCGCCTCCTCGGGGACCGCCACCCCCAGGTCCTTCTGCGCACGCAGCACGGCGAGCCACAGCTTCCGCTCCAGCTTGACCTTGTACTCGGGGGACCAGAGCACGGCCAGCTCCGCGGAGGCGTAGCGGCCGGCCAGAACATTGGGGATGCGAGGCTTCGCAGACACAGCAGTCACGTGGTCAGAGTCTACTGGCGATTCGCGCAGGCCAGCGCCCCGGTCCCGGCTGTGCGTTCCTACAGGCGCGGACGGGCCCCACTATCCGCCCCCGTTGACGGCCGCCCGCCGCACCGCGCCGTCCTCGACGTACCACTTCTTGAGGATCTTCGCGTACTCGCCGCTCCTGATCAGGCGGTCGAGAGCCCCGCGCACCGCGTCCCGCAGCGCCGGGCGGTTCTTGGCCACCGCGATGCCGTAGGGCAGGGGGTCGATCTGCCCGCCGACGAGTTCGAGGACGCCGCCGCCCGAGAGGGTGGCGGCGGTGTGCGCCGCCACCGGGAAGTCGTCCAGACAGGCCGAGGAACGGCCCTTGGCGACGTCGTCGTAGACCTCCGCCTGTGAGTCGAACTCCCGGATCCTCGGGCCCTTGGCGACCTTCCGGCCGAGCTCGTCCACGTAGTCCCGGGCGAGGGAACCACGCTGGACGGCGACCGTCCTGCCGGCCAGGTCCGCGGGCTTCCGGATGCCCTCCGGGTCGCCCTTGCGCACGACGAGCACGAGCCCGGCCCTGAAGTAGTCGACCAGGTCGACGCCGCTGCCGGTCTTCGTTCCGTCCGCGATCCCCTGCTGCCGGTCCTTGGTGTCGGCCAGCGCCGACATGACCAGGTCGAAACGGCCCGCGGACAGGCCGGCGAGCAGGGTGTCGAAGACGGCGTTCTCGAAGGTGACGCGCACACCCAGTGCGCGTCCGAGGGCGTTCGCGATCTCGACGTCGACCCCGGCGGGCCTGCCGTCCCTGACGAACTCCATGGGCGCGTAGGCGATGTCCGAGCCGATGGTGACCCCGCCCTTGTCAAGGATCTCCTGCGGCAACCGGCCGGAGGGGTCCGGGGAGGCGGTGAGCCGGTCCCCGGCGTTCTCACCCCTGGCGCGCTCCCCGTCCTGCGGCCACAGTGCCCAGCCCAGCGCCCCGGTGCCGGCCAGGCCCCCCACCACGGACAGCGCGGCGAGCACCCGGCGCCGGCTCGGCCCCGGGGAGGCGGGCAGCGGGGGCGTGGCGCTGTGCGCGGGCCAGGCCGGCGTCGCGCCGGGCGACGGCGGGAGCGGCGGGCCGTCCGGACCCGTACGGGTCGGCAGTTGCTCGAACGGGACGCCGGCCGGCGCCTGGGCCCCAGGCCGCGGGACGGGGGCGGCCGGGGACCTGGGGTCGGTGAGCTGCGCGGACAGACGGCGGAGCTGGACGGCGACGGGGGCGGGCAGCCAGTCGCCGTACGGGCCGGGCGGGCCCACCCGTGCCACCAGGGCGGGCAGCGCGGGCCGCTGCTCCGGCTCCTTGGCCAGGCAGGCCGCCGCCACCTCCCTCAGCCCGCCCGGGAGACTGTCCAGCCGCGGTTCCTCGTGCACCGTGCGGTACATCAGGATCTGCGGCTCGGCGCTCCCGTACGGGCCGCAGCCGGTCGCCGCGAACACGATCACCCCGCCGAGCGCGAACAGGTCCGCCGCGCCCGTGACGGTCGGGCCCGTCATGACGAGCTGCTCGGGCGCCATGAACCCCGGTGTGCCGAGGGCGGTGCCGGTCATCGTCAGAGCGGTGTCCGCGGCCGAGTACGCGATGCCGAAGTCGATCACCCGCGGCCCCTCGGCCGTGAGCAGGATGTTCGACGGTTTGAGGTCGCGGTGCACCAGGCCGTGCGCGTGCACCGCCGCCAGGGCCTGCAGCAGACCCGCCGTCAGCAGCCGCACCGCCGGCTCCGGCAGCGGCCCGCCGTCGTGCACGGCATCGGTCAGCGAGACACCCGGCACGTAGTCGGTCGCCATCCACGGCACGTCGTCATGCGGCGCGGCGTCGACCACCGGCGCCACGAACGGCCCGCCCACCCGCCGGGCGGCGGCCACCTCACGGGCGAAACGGGTCCGGAAACCCCGGTCGTCGGCGAGTTCGGACCGCGCGGTCTTCACCGCCACCGTCCGCCCGTCCGCCGCACGGCCGAGATACACCCGGCCCATACCCCCGCCCCCGAGCAGCCCGACGATCCGGAACGGCCCGATCTGCTGCGGATCGCCCTTCGTCAACGGTCGCACCCACTACCCCCACCCCGTGCCCGCACTTGTGCCGGCAGTATTCCGCACGCCGGCCCGCCGCCGGCCCGTGCGGTGGCCGGTGACTGCGCCTCCGTTACGCCCCGACCTGACCCCAGGCGGTCACCGGCCCGGGGTCCGTGTGGTCCGCCGGGCCGACCCAGAAGGCCGTGCCCAGCTCAGGACTCACATGGGCGCCCAGCCGGCCGTCCCCCGAGGAGCGGCCGGTCAGCCGCCGGCCCATCCATGGCACGAGGTGCTCGCGCGCGAACCGCAGGTCCGCGGCCCGCCGGGCCCGCCAGCCCGGCGGTGCGGCCGCCGGCAGCGGGGCGTCCCAGTCCGACTCGGCGGGCAGCCCGAGCGCCTGCCAGACCGCCTCGGCCACCCGGCGGTGCCCCTCGGCGTTCAGATGCAGCCGGTCGTCCGCCCACATCCGCGGGTCGGTCAGCGCCTTCGACGCGTACAGGTCCACGACCAGCGCGCCGTGCCGCGCGGCGATCTCGTCGATCCGCGCGAAGAGCTGCTCCATCCGCGGCCGGAAGCGCTCCAGTACGGGCCCCTGGCGCCCCGGGCTGCGCATCAGCACGAGCCGGCCGCCGCCCTTCACCAGCAGCTCGGCCGCGGTCTCCAGCTGCGCGCACACCCGCGCGACGTCGCACTTCGGGCGCAGCACGTCGTTGAGCCCGCCCACCAGCGTCACGAGGTCCGCGCCCATCGACGCGGCCGGTCCGCACTGGTCGTCCAGGATCTGCCCGATCAGCTTGCCGCGCACCGCGAGGTTGGCATACCGGAAGCCCGGCGTCCGCGCCGCGAGCCGCGCGGCGAGCAGGTCGGCCCACCCCCGGTAGGAGCCGTCGGGAAGCCCGTCGGACATTCCCTCGGTGAAGCTGTCACCTATGGCTACGAAACTCGTGTACGACACATGCGGATGCTATATGGCCCCACGTACCTGTCTGTCCCGCCGCGGGGCTCGCCGTTGTGCACTTTGCGGCGCCGCGTACGTAGCTGTCTGCGGCGCCGCGGGGCTTGGTCGCCGTTGCGCCTGCGGCGGGCTGGGTTTTGTTGTGGGTGCGGGGACGGTCCTCCGGGGCCTTGTTCGTGGACTGCTGTCGCTTTACGTCCACGAACAAGGCCCCTCCGGCCCGTCCCCTCCCGGTTGGGGGAGTGTGCGGGT
>NZ_JOIX01000054.1 GCF_000720175.1 Streptomyces sp. NRRL S-337 | reverse complement strand
AGATGTGTATAAGAGACAGCCCCCCAACCGTTGATGCCCACCGAACCTGAGATCGCAGACCGACGGGGCCCGGTCCCGCCCCTACGCCGCCGGGCCCCACCCCTCCCCCTACCGCACCACCGCCATCCCCCTCGCCGTCTCATTCAGCCGTCGGCCGCCCGTCTCCGTGCACGTCACGATGTCCTCGATCCGCACCCCGAACCGCCCCGGCAGATAGATCCCCGGCTCGATCGAGAAACACATCCCCGGTACGAGCGGCAGATGTTCGCCCTCCACCAGGTACGGCGGCTCATGCGTGGTGACCCCGATGCCGTGCCCGGTCCGGTGGATGAAGTACTCGCCGTACCCCGCGCTCTTGATCACCCTCCTGGCCACCCGGTCGACGTCCTGGCAGGCGATGCCCGGCCGCACCGCCTCGAAGGCCGCCTGCTGCGCCTCCCGCACGATGTCGTGCACCTTGCGCTCCTCGGCGGACGGCTCGCCCACGTGAACGGTGCGCGACGTGTCCGACCCGTACCCGTCCTTCAGCCCACCGAAGTCGAGCACGACCATGTCGCCGTCCTCGATGACCCGCTCCCCCGCCTCGTGGTGCGGATTGGCGCCGTTGGGGCCCGACCCGACGACCGTGAAGTCCACCTGGCTGTGCCCGTGCTCGATCAGCAGCCGGGCCAGGTCCGCGGCCACCTCCGACTCCCGCCGCCCCTCGAAGCGAACGCCCAGGATCTTCTCGTACGTGGCGTCCGCGGCCGCCCCGGCCGCCGCCAGCCGCGCCACCTCGTGGGCGTCCTTGACGGCGCGCAGCATCGGCAGCACCTCCGTCAGCGCCGCGTACCCCGCCCCCGGCACCGACCGCTGGAGGCCCAGCAGATGCAGCGCCCAGGTCGCGTCCGACACCCCGTAACGCCCCTCCGGACGCATCCACTCGGCGAGCTCCGCATACGGGTCCGCACCATCACTCCACCCGGAGACGTCCAGCGCGGCCGCCCCGACGGAGTGCTCAGCATCCGGCTGCTCCAATACGGGCACCAGCAGCCGCGAACGCCGGCCCGGCTCGATCAGCAAAGCCGTCAGCCGCTCGGTGACCGCGGGCGGCCGGTAGCCGCACAGCCACACCAGATCCGGCCCCGGCGTCACCAGCAGCCCGGCCAGCCCGGCAACGGCCGCCGCCCGCCCCGCCCGCTCCAACCGCCGCTCGTAGTCCTCATGCGTCATCGAAGTCACCATGCCGGCGAACTTACGCCGCGAACCCCACCACCCCACCCCAAACCCGCCGCAACGAGCGACTCCTCGACGCCCCCGGGCCCCCACCCGACCGACTCCGGAAGCACCCCCCGACGAAACACACGAAGCCCCAGGCCACCACCGGCCCGGGGCTTCGTCCCGTTCATCCCTGTTCATTCACACTCAGAGCCCCCTGTCGGATTCGAACCGACGACCTTCGCTTTACAAGAGCGGTGCTCTGACCAGCTGAGCTAAGGAGGCGCGCCGGAAGAAGTGTACCCAGGCGCGCCGGGTGGCGGGTTCCTTAATTTGGTGGGGCTGGACTACTGACACGGAGGGCCGCCGCGGGTAGCGTCACGGGGAAGTCCGCATCAGTGGACTAAACCACTCCTTTTACTCGGATCGTCCGGCACGTTCCTGCCGGTGAAGGGACTCATCACCATGGCTACGGTCACCTACGACCAGGCATCCCGGATCTACCCGGGTTCCGACAAGCCCGCCGTCGACAAGTTGGACATCGCCATCGAGGACGGCGAATTCCTCGTCCTGGTCGGCCCCTCCGGATGCGGCAAGTCCACCTCCCTGCGGATGCTCGCGGGGCTGGAGGACGTCGACGGGGGCGCCATCCGCATCGGGGACCGCGACGTCACCCACCTTCCGCCCAAGGACCGGGACATCGCCATGGTGTTCCAGAACTACGCGCTCTACCCGCACATGACCGTCGCCGACAACATGGGCTTCGCGCTCAAGATCGCCGGCGTGCCGAAGGCCGAGATCCGGCAGAAGGTCGAGGACGCGGCGAAGATCCTGGACCTCACCGAGTACCTGGGGCGCAAGCCCAAGGCGCTGTCCGGTGGTCAGCGGCAGCGGGTCGCGATGGGCCGGGCGATCGTGCGGGAGCCGCAGGTCTTCCTGATGGACGAGCCGCTGTCCAACCTGGACGCGAAACTGCGCGTGCAGACCCGTACGCAGATCGCCGGGCTGCAGCGCCGGCTGGGGATCACGACGGTCTACGTCACCCACGACCAGGTCGAGGCCATGACCATGGGCGACCGGGTCGCGGTCCTCAAGGACGGGCTGCTCCAGCAGGTCGACTCGCCGCGGAACATGTACGACCGGCCGGCGAACCTCTTCGTGGCCGGGTTCATCGGCTCGCCGGCGATGAACCTCGTCGAGGTGCCGATCACCGACGGCGGGGTGAAGTTCGGCAACAGCGTCGTACCGGTGAGCCGGGAGGCGCTGACCGCGGCCGCCGACAAGGGTGACCGCACGGTGACCGTGGGCGTCCGCCCCGAGCACTTCGACATCGTCGAGCAGAACGGCGCCGCGGCGAAGTCGCTGTCCAAGGAGAGCGCGGACGCCCCGGCCGGTCTGGCCGTCACCGTCAACGTCGTCGAGGAACTGGGCGCCGATGGCTACGTGTACGGCACCGCGGAGGTCGGCGGCGAGATGAAGGACCTGGTCGTCCGCGTCAACGGCCGCCAGGTGCCGGAGAAGGGCACCCAGCTGCACGTCGTGCCGCGGCCGGGCGAGACGCATGTGTTCTCGACGTCGTCCGGGGAGCGCCTGTCCGACTGAGCCGGAGCCGGCAGCGGGCCGGAGTGTGAGTGGTGGCGGTGGCGGGTAGGACCCGGCGCCGCCACCGCTGCGTTCACAGCCGTACGGCGCCGCACCACTGGGGACAGAACGGGCTTTTCGTACCAGTGCGTCAACATCACTACTGGACCGACGAGGCATTACGTCGCTCGATAAGGTGACCAAATGTCGCCAAATCATCACTCCTCGCTACCATCACGACCGTGAACTCCGCAGCCCGCCGCATCGGCAGAACCCTCGCCCTCGTCCTCCCCGTCGTCCTCGTACTCTCCGGGACCCTCGCGGTCACCCGGGTCCCGTGGGCGACGACGGCCACCGACTCCCAGATGCTGACCGCGTCCTCCGGGAGCGCCTCCACCAAGGCCGACCCGGCCGCCCCGCAGGAGGCCCTGCGCAAGCGTCTCCTGGTGGAGCTCCAGGAGAAGGACCCCGGCGTCGCCCTCACCGACCTCCAGAAGGCGACCACCAAGCACCCCTCGCTCGCCAGGCACTGCGCCTCGATCGCACGTGACCTCGGCCGGGCAGCGGTCGCCAAGTACGGTGCCGCGCACCGCGCCCAGGCCTACTCCCGCCCGGTCTGCGACACCTCCTTCGCCACCGGTGTCGCGGCCGCCCAGTGACCGTTCCCGCCCCGCCCGGCCAATGACCGCTCCCCGCCCCGCTTAGCCACCGACCGTTCCGCGCACCCCATAAGGTGCGAAGCATGACAGGCGCCCAGCATTCGTACCCCACGCAGGCCGTGGTCCTGGCCGGCGGCCAGGGCTCACGTCTCCGCCCGTACACCGATGACCGCCCCAAGCCGATGGTCGAGATTCCCGGCACCGGAACCCCGATCATCGGCCATCAGCTGAACTGGCTGGCCGAAGAGGGCGTGACGGACGTCGTCATCTCCTGCGGCCACCTCGCCGAAGTGCTCCAGGAGTGGCTGGACCACGCACAACTCCCCCTGCGCGTCACGACGGTTGTCGAGACCGAGCCGCTGGGCCGCGGCGGTGGCCTCAGGTACGCGGCCGGCTCGCTGCCCCGCCCGGACGAACCCTGGTACGCCACCAACGGCGACATCTGGACCCGCTTCCCGCTGCGCGAGATGGCGGCCTTCCACCACGAACGCGACGCCGAGGCCACGCTGGCGCTGGCCCGCCCCCGCCTTCCCTGGGGAATCGTGGAGACCGACGCGTTCGGGCACGTACTGGACTTCATCGAGGCGCCGCCCTCCCCGTACCTCATCAACGCCGGCGTCTACGTCTTCTCCGCCGCCTTCACGGGCCTGCTGCCGGTACGCGGCGACCACGAGCGCATGACCTTCCCGCGCCTCGCCCGCGAACGCCGAATGGCCGGCTACCCGCTTCCGCACGGCGCGTACTGGCGCGCCATCGACACGGCCAAGGACCTCACCGAGGCCGCCAAGGAGCTGAGCGCGCAGGGCCGTTGAGGGGCTCACGGGCGGCCCGGTACGCCGCGGCTGACCCGCGCGGTGCCCTCAGGCAGCCTGAACGCCCCTGAGTGGCCGCTGCGGCCCTCAACGCCCGCCGGTCGACTTCCGGGGACTCCGGATGCTCCCCCTCACCGCGTACGGGCCCCTGACGGCCGTACGCGGCGCCCTGCGGGGCCCTGGGCAGCGGTTCGGGGCGGGCCGGCGCGACTCAGCCGTTCGCTTCGGACCAGGCGTGGAACGCGACGGCCCAGGCCATGATGTCCTGCGCCTTCTTCGCCGAGACCTTCACCGTTGTGCTGTCTCCGTCCGCCGCACAGACCACGACAGACAGTGCGCCGGTCTTCTTCTTCAAGGCGAAGGCGAACACGCCGGTCACGAAGAGCCGGGTCACGGTGACCCGCTTGCCCGTGCCGTCGATGGTCTGGACGGTGGCACCCCTCGCGGGGGCCCGCCACTGGTTGACCCTCAGGGTCCCGTCGCCGTCGAGGGATATCGGTGCACCGCGCGGCGGCCGAGGTGGCTTCGGAGCGGGCTTCTGAGACGACATGGCGGGCCCCATTCGCTGGTCGGTCAGCAAATGATGCCCGCGCCGCACAACCCCTGCGCCGATATTGCCGATCCGTGATCGCGGCCCCATATACCGCCGCCCACCTCCCGGAGGGGGTGGGCGGCGGCAGAAACCCAGGGGGCTGGGCGGCAAGGGGCCCCTGGCCAGAAGCTCAGCCCAGCAACCCGCCCAAGGTGCTCCCGCGGCCCCCGGAGTCCCCGGAGCCGGCCGAGCCCGTGGAGCCCGTGCCGGTCGTGCCGCCGCCGGTGCCGCCCGCGGAGGGGGCGTGGGACGGGACGGAGGGACGGGACGGGACGGTCTGCTGCGGGGCGCTGGTGGTCGCGCCGGGCTGCTGCGAGAGACCGGTCGTGGCGCCCGTCGAGCGGCCGGTACCCGGCGTGGACGCGGACGGGCGGGGCTTGTGGGCCTTGTGCGAGGCGCCCGCGGACGGCGTGCCGGCGCGGGAGGCGCCGCTGCCGGGGTGGTGCCGGCCCGGCCGGGTGGTGTTCTTCCCGGGGCGGGGCAGGGGCGAGCCGGGCAGGTTGTTGATCGCGGGCTCACCGGGCCTCGGCACGGGCGTGACCGTCGCGGACCGTACGGCGCCGCCGAGCAGCGAGCCGATGAGCAGGGTCAGGCCGGCCACCATCGTGGTCATCATCGCGCCGCGGCGCAGTACCCGGCGGCGCAGGTCGGCGACCTCCACGCGGGGCCCGAGCCGCCGCCACGCCTCGCCGGCCAGCCGGCCGTCCATGGAGTAGACGGGGGCGCCGGCGATGATCAGCGGGCTCCAGGCGGCGAGGTAGATGATGTCGGGCGCGTCGTAGGCGGGGACCGTGCGCCAGCTGACGGTCATCAGCAGTGCGGCGGAGAGCAGCGCACCGATCGACGCGGCGAGCCGCTGCCACAGTCCGCAGATGGTCAGGACGCCGACGACGACCTGGAGGAAGGCGACGGTCAGGCCGGCGCCCACGGGGTGGGCGACGGCGAAGTCGCGCAGCGGTACGGCCAGCGCCCACGGGTCGAGCGACAGCAGCCACTTGACCATCGAGCCGCGCTCCCCGCCGTCGAAGTAGACGGGGTCGCAGAGCTTGCCCATGCCGGCGTAGACGGAGATCAGGCCGAGGAAGATCCGCAGCGGGAGGAGGACGACGCCGAGGTTCATCCGGCGGCCCGGGTAGTAGGCGTGCCGGACGGAGTCGGCGCCACGACGGCGGGACCCGGTGTCGTACGGGTCCCGGGCCTCGAAGTGGTCGTCGTCGTAGCCGTCCTCGGCGGGGCCGCGGCCACCGTAGGCGTTGCGGTAGGGGGGCTCGCCGTTGTTGTCGGCGTAGGCGCTGCCCACGGGGCGTACGCCGCGCAGCAGGGTGCGGTCGGATTGGGCGGGGCCGCGCTGGCCGATCACGGTCGTCTGGGCGGGGGCGGACTCGTCGAGCCGGACCCGCGGCAGGACCTGAGTCGTGCCGACGTCGTCGCCCGGGCCGCCGTCGAGGCCGATGCCCGCGTTGCGCACCGCGTGCAGGAGTTGGGTGGTGGCGCCGGCCGTGCCGCCCGGTGTGGTGCGGCCGCTCCACACCACGGGTGCCCGGCGTCGGGCACCGGAGGACGGTGCGCGGACGGCGGGGATGCGCGCGGTGTCGGCCATGGCGTCACCCGCCGCGGGCGCGGCGAGCTGTACGCGGAAGCTGGCGTGGTTGACGATGACCTGCGCGGGATCGCACGGCACCTTGACCGAGCTCAGGCCCGGCTCGTCATCGAAGCCCGGCGAGCGTCCCCCCGTAGGCGTGCGGGGTGTTCTGGTGTCCACGCTCATCTAACCGAGTGACCCGCGGTTAAGACACTGCCTTGACCGGGTCGATCTGTCCGAGACCCGTCAAAAGATCACGGGATGCGGGATGAGCGCCCAAAAGGCCCACGGAGGGTCAGGTTGTGCCCCAGGGTGGCCGGGGACGGGACGCGCAGGCGCGGGCCTGGGGGCGGATACGCAGACGTACACGCCCCCGGGCCACGGGCCCGGTCAGGCGCGCCGGCGGGCCGCCTCCCACAGGACGACACCGGCCGCGACACCGGCGTTCAGCGACTCCGCGCCGCCCGGCATCGGGATCCGGACACGCACGTCGCAGGTCTCGCCGACCAGGCGCGACAGGCCCTTGCCCTCGCTGCCGACGACGATGACGACCGGGCCGTCCAGGACGTCCAGGTCCTGCAGCTCCAGCTCGCCGTCCGCGGCCAGGCCTACGACGGTCAGACCGGCCTTCTGGTACGACTCCAGGGCGCGGGTGAGGTTGGTGGCCCGGGCGACCGGGGTGCGGGCGGCGGTGCCCGCGGAGGTCTTCCAGGCGCCGGCCGTCATCCCGGCGGCCCGGCGCTCCGGCACGACCACACCGTGGCCGCCGAAGGCGGAGACGGAGCGGACGACCGCGCCGAGGTTGCGCGGGTCGGTGACCCCGTCCAGCGCGACGATCAGCGGGTCCTCGCCGGCGTCGAAGGCGGCCGCGGCGAGGTCCTCGGGGTGGGCGTAGTCGTACGGCGGGATCTGGGCGACCAGGCCCTGGTGGTTGAGGCCGTTGGTCATCCGGTCCAGCTCGGGGCGCGGCGCCTCCATGAGGTTGAGGCCGCGCTCGGTGGCGAGCTGCAGTGCCTCGCGGACCCGCTCGTCGCTGTCGATGAACTGCTGGACGTACAGCGTCGTGGCGGGCACGCCCTCGCGCAGCGCCTCGACGACCGGGTTACGGCCCACGACCAGCTCCGCGGTGCCCTTGGCGCCGCCGCGGCGGGGGGCCGGACGGCGTGCCGCGGCGTGCTTGGCCTTGGCGTTGGCCACCCGGTTCTTGACGTGTCCCTTGCGCTCGGAGGCGGGCGGGGTCGGGCCCTTGCCCTCCAGGCCCCGGCGCCGCTTACCGCCGCTGCCGACCTGGGCGCCCTTCTTGTTGGACGTGCGGCGGTTCCTGCGCTGGCTGTTGCCGGCCATGGGTCACCTGTTTCTTCACTGCTCTCGACGTCTCGCGACGTGGAGTGGGTACGTACGTATGGAATGAGTGTCGCCCGTGTCCGCCGGGAAGGGCGAATCCGGCGGCCCGCCCGCCGGCGCGACGGGGGTCAGGACAGCGACCAGCGCGGGCCGGAGGGGGTGTCCTCGATGGCCAGGCCGGACTGCTGGAGCTGGTCGCGGATGGCGTCGGCGGTGGCGTAGTCCTTGCGCGCGCGGGCCGACTGCCGCTGGTCGAGGACGAGGCGGACGAGGGAGTCGACGACGCCGTGCAGGTCCTCGCCGCGGTCGGTGTCGCCGCCGGACCAGCGCTCGTCGAGCGGGTCCAGGCCGAGCACGCCGAGCATCGCACGCAGCTCGGCGAGCCGGGCCACCGTCGATTCCTTGTCGTCGGCGGTCAGCGCGGAGTTGCCCTGGCGGACGGTGGTGTGCACGATCGCCAGCGCCTGCGGGACGCCCAGGTCGTCGTCCATCGCCTCGGCGAAGGCCGGCGGGACCTCGGCCGCGGGCTCGACGACGCCGGCCTTCTCGACGGCCCGCTGGACGAACCCCTCGATCCGGGCGAATGCCGCCTCCGCCTCGCGCAGCGCGTCCTCGCCGTACTCGATCATCGAGCGGTAGTGCGGGGTGCCGAGGTAGTAGCGCAGCACGATCGGGCGCCAGCGCTTGACCATCTCCGAGACCAGCAGGGAGTTGCCCAGCGACTTGGACATCTTCTCGCCGCCCATGGTCACCCAGGCGTTGTGGGTCCAGTACCGGGCGAAGTCGTCCCCGTACGCCTTGGCCTGCGCGATCTCGTTCTCGTGGTGCGGGAAGACGAGGTCGACGCCGCCGCCGTGGATGTCGAAGGCGGAGCCCAGGTACTTGTGGGCCATCGCCGAGCACTCCAGGTGCCAGCCCGGACGGCCGCGGCCCCAGGGCGTCTCCCAGCTGGGCTCGCCCTCCTTGGCGGCCTTCCACATGGCGAAGTCGCGGGCGTCGCGCTTGCCCGTCTCGCCCTCGCCGGACGGCTGGCGGAGTTTGTCCAACTCCTGGTTGGAGAGCCGGAGATACTCCGGGAAGGACGCGACGTCGAAGTAGACGTTGCCGTCCGCGGCGTAGGCATGGCCGCGCTCGATCAGGCGGCGCATCATCTCGATCATCTCGGGGATGTGGCCGGTGGCGCGCGGCTCGTAGGTGGGGCGCAGGCAGCCGAGGGCGTCGTACGCCTCGTTGAAGGCGACCTCGTTCTCGTAACCGATCGACCACCACGGGCGGCCCTGCTCGGCCGACTTTGCGATGATCTTGTCGTCGATGTCCGTGACGTTCCGGACGAACGTCACGTCATAGCCGCGGTACGCGAACCAGCGGCGCATGATGTCGAAGTTCAGCCCCGACCTGATGTGCCCGATGTGCGGGGCAGCCTGCACGGTCGCACCACACAGGTAGATCGAGACGCAGCCCGGCGTGAGCGGGGTGAAGTCGCGAATCTGCCGGGCGCTGGTGTCGTACAGGCGAATCGTCACGGAACCAGGGTAGTCGGAACCTGGCAGTGCCCCGCGACGCATCGGCCACGGGGACACAGAACCGTCATATCCGTCCGATTTGCCGGAAGTAAGGCCTGAAGTCGAGGCTGCTCGCGGTCGCTTCCGTCCTCCACGGGCGGCGTCAGATACTGCCGACCACCTTGCGCGGCGTGATCCGGACCACCACGCGCTCGGCGTCCTCGCCGGCCGCCGGGTTGAACTCGGCGTAGGGCTTGCCGGTGTACTTCCGCGACAGTTCGTCGATCAGCTGCTGCCCGCCCTCGGTCGTCAGCGACGCCGTACCGCGGATCTCGGCGTACGTATAAGGGGCGTCGAAGGGCTGGACGACCACGGAGACCCGCGGGTCGCGGCGGAGGTTCTTCTCCTTGCGGCGGCCGACCGTCGTGGAGATCAGCAGGTCGTCGCCGTCCCGCTTGACCCATACCGGCGAGAGCTGGGGGCTGCCGTCGGGCTGGATCGTCCCCAGCGTCACGAAGACGGGGGTGTCGAGGAGCTTCTTGAGTTCGCCGGACAGGGTGGCAGTCACGAGGGGTCCTTCCCGCAGGCCGTTCCGAGGGACACGAATACCCCGATCCTGCCTCAACACCCGTGCGCCGCCCGGCATTCCGCCGGCCACCGCGGGTCCGGCCGCCCGCTGGGGAGCCGGCCGGACCCATACCTTCCGTATTACGCCGTGCGGAAGACGATCGCGGTGGCGACCGCCGCCAGGCCCTCGGCGCGGCCGGTCAGCCCCAGCCCGTCCGAGGTGGTCCCGGAGACCGAGACCGGCGCGCCGACGGCCGCCGAGAGCGCCTTCTGGGCCTCGTCGCGCCGCTTGCCGACCTTCGGGCGGACGCCGATGACCTGCACCGCGACGTTGCCGATGGTGAAGCCCTCGGCGCGGACGATCCGGGCGGCCTCGGCCAGCAGGGTCACCCCGGAGGCGCCGGACCACTCGGGACGGCTCGTCCCGAAGTGCGCGCCCAGGTCGCCGACGCCGGCCGCCGAGAACAGCGCGTCGCAGGCGGCGTGCGCGGCCACGTCGCCGTCGCTGTGACCGGCCAGCCCGTAGCCGTCGCTCTCCGCGGCGTCCCACAGGAGCCCCGCACACCACAGCTCACGGCCCTGCTCAAAGGCGTGCACGTCGGTGCCGATGCCTACGAGGGGGACGAGCGGGCCGACGGGGATCTGCTCAGACGTAGCCATCGGTGGCCCTCCTCCGGGCGAGTACGGCCTCGGCCAGGACCAGGTCCAGCGGCCGGGTCACCTTGAACGCCTCCTCGTGACCGGGGACGACCACGACCGGTACGCCGAGCCGCTCCGCCAGTCCGGCGTCATCGGTGGCGCCCTCGCCCTCCACCACGGTGTCGTGCGCCTTGCGCAGCATCGCGAGGTCGAAGCCCTGCGGGGTCTGCACGGCGCGCAGCAGGGACCGCTCGGGGGTGCCGACGACCGGCTCGGGGGTGCCCTGGGGCTGCGGCTCGACCTGCTTGACGGTGTCGGCGAGCGGCAGGGCGGGGACGACGGCGGGCGCTCCGGCGCGTACCGCCGCGATCACCGCGTCGACCGTGTCGACCGGGACCAGCGGGCGGGCCGCGTCGTGCACCAGCACCACGTCGATGCCCTCGGGCAGCGCGGCCAGGCCGAGCCGTACGGATTCCTGGCGGGTCTGCCCGCCCGGGACGACGACGAGCTCGGTGCGGTCGGCGAGCGGGTACTCGTGCAGCAGGCGGTCGACCTCGGTGGCGCCGTCGGACGGGGCGACCACGACGATGTGGGAGACGGCCCGGGAGGCGGCCATCGCGCGGACGGCGTGCACCAGCATGGGGGTGCCGCCCAGCGCGCGCAGCGCCTTGGGGGTGCCGGGACCAAGCCGGACACCGCGGCCGGCGGCCGGGATCACCACGGCGGTGCGGATCGGGCGGGTGGGATCTGACATCGATGGCTCCGGAGTCCGGGGCGAGCCCGGAATTGGGGCAGACAGGTTTGTTTCCTCGGACGGGGTGGGTATGGCCTGGGAGAACCCCGGCCCGTAAGAGCTGGGGGAGTGCCGGGTGCGACGCCTTGACCGGACCCTTCCGTGACATCGGTCGGGGCAGCTGCCCGGACTCGGCACACCTGGGTGGGCCCGGCGTTACGCCGGCAGCCCGCCTTTCACGGCCCGGCCCGTTTCACCGCCGGTCCGTCACAGCGCGATATTCACAGCAGGAATCACCGTCAGCGTTCACAGCCAGATATGCCGCAGCGCCCGGCAACAGACCCTCCACAGGGGACGGTCGTCACTCGGGCACCGCGGCATTGCTACGTCGCTCGTCGCTGCGTCGGCGGGGTGCCGGACAGCGTCGTCAGGACGCGAGGACCTCGTCGAGCAGGGCCTCGGCCTTGTCTTCGTTGGTGTTCTCAGCGAGGGCGAGCTCGCTCACCAGGATCTGGCGGGCCTTGGCGAGCATCCGCTTCTCACCTGCGGAGAGTCCGCGCTCCCGCTCGCGCCGCCACAGGTCACGCACAACCTCGGCGACCTTGATCACGTCGCCGGAAGCAAGCTTCTCAAGATTTGCCTTGTAGCGACGGGACCAGTTCGTGGGCTCTTCGGCATACGGTGCGCGCAGCACCTCGAAGACCCGGTCCAGCCCGTCCTGACCAACCACGTCGCGTACGCCGACGAACTCCGCATTGTCCGCTGGCACACGAACAGTCAAGTCGCCCTGGGCGACCTTCAGCACCAAGTAGGTCTTGTCCACGCCTTTGATCTGGCGAGTTTCGATGGCCTCGATCAGCGCGGCCCCGTGATGGGGATAGACCACGGTGTCGCCAACCTTGAACGTCATGTGACAGGTACCCCTTCCGTGGCTATCCATGCTAACACGGGAACGGACCGTTCTGAATGGCGTTTTCGCAGGTCAGGGCATATCTCGGGGCTTGACAACAGCGACCGGAACGTGCTTCGAGGGGGTCCAGGATGCGGGTATTCGCAGGTCGGAGGGGCTTCTCGGGTGAGCGGAAACGTGCCCGTCACGCGCCCGGGAGCCCTTGATCGACAGGTCGAAAGTACCGTTTTGCACGGATCCGCATGAGCGAGTTCCGCTACTCCGTTCGGCTGCTCAGGGCCTCTCCCGACCGATTCCCGAATTGATCACCGTCCGGCGGTCGAACGATGTGATCAATTCCGCGGGGCCTTCACATTCCCTTCGAATACTCCTTTTCGGCCGGGGAAAGTGGCGCGGATTCGGCGGGCCGGGACCCGAACGGCCGCCCGGGATATTCCGACGTGTTGTCGGTGTCCCTTCATCGCGGTTGTCGTCGGGTGTTCCGCGCCCGCGTGAGTGTTCCGCACGGGCGGCTGCGGATTCCCGCCCCTTCGCCGGCCGGGGCCCCGAACCACGGCCGTCGATCCCCGGGCCGCGCGCAGCCTGAGGGCCCATGATCCCGCTGGGGGCGGGTCGGGTGCGGCGGCGCGGGGACGGCTCGGTAACCTAGCGGCGCTGACACACCCTTAGGGCGGCTTTACGTGCCCGTCGTCATGACGCGTACGCAAGCCCGCCCCAGCCGTCCATCCGCGACCGGGCACGAACGTTCGGCCGCCGTAGCTCGTCAAGGAGATGCCGCCGCCGTGAGCCGCAGCCTTCGACGCGGCGTCCTCGCCGCCACCGTCCTTTCGCTCTCGATCGCCTCGCTGTCCGCCTGCGCGGCCGGGAACGACGCCCAGACGCTGCAGGTCAAGCCGGACAACGCCGCGACCTCCGCGGGCGACATCAAGATCCAGAACGCGTCCGTGGTCACCCAGCCCGACCTGAACGCCAAGGGCCCGGCCGTGGTCACCGCGACGGTCTTCAACAACGGCGCGACGGACCAGAAGCTGACCGCCATCTCCGTCAACGGCACCGGCCAGTCGGCCAAGCTGACGCCGGCCGGCGGCTCCGCGGGCGCGATCACCGTGCCCGCGGGCGGTTCCGTCGTGATCGGCGGCCAGGGCAACGCCTCGGCCGTGCTGGCCAGCGGCCGGGAGGCCGTCCAGGACGGCAACCTCCAGCCGCTGACGTTCAGCTTCAGCTCCGCCGGCAAGGTGAAGCTGGGCGCGTACGTCGTCCCGGCGAAGGACTACTTCCAGGGCTACGGGCCGGCCGTGGTGCCGCAGCCGTCCGGCTCGGCCTCGCCGTCCGAGTCGGCCTCGCCGTCGGAGTCCGGCAAGCCCAAGGCCGGAGCGAGCTCCCTCTCCCCCAAGCCGTCGGCCTCGGTGCACGGCGCGCACTGAGCCACGGCCCTCAAGGGGCCCGGACAACGCGTCAGGGGCGCCCATCCCCCCGGATGGGCGCCCCTGACGCGTACTCCGGCACGCCGCCGCGCGCACCTGCGTGCGGCGGCCACCGGCGCCCCCGAGAGGGTGTCTCTACGGTGTCTCTACGGCTCGAACTTGTAGCCCAGCCCGCGGACCGTGACGAGGTAGCGCGGCGCGCCCGGGTCGGGCTCGATCTTGGCCCGCAGGCGCTTGACGTGCACGTCGAGGGTCTTGGTGTCGCCCACGTAGTCGGCACCCCAGACCCGGTCGATCAGCTGCATGCGGGTCAGCACCCGGCCCGCGTTGCGCAGCAGCATCTCCAGGAGGTCGAACTCCTTCAGGGGGAGGTCGACCTTGCCGCCGGAGACCGTGACGACGTGGCGGTCCACGTCCATCCGGACCGGGCCGGCCTCCAGGGCCTGCGGGGTGACCTCCTCCGGCTCGCCGCGGCGGCGCAGCACGGCGCGGATGCGGGCGACCAGTTCGCGGGAGGAGAAGGGCTTGGTGACGTAGTCGTCGGCTCCTATCTCCAGGCCGACGACCTTGTCGATCTCGCTGTCCTTGGCGGTCACCATGATGACCGGGACGTTGGAGCGGCCGCGCAGCTGGCGGCAGACCTCGGTGCCGGGCAGGCCCGGCAGCATCAGGTCCAGCAGGACGAGATCGGCGCCGTTGCGCTCGAACTCGTCGAGTCCGTCAGGGCCCGTAGCCGCGATGGCTACCTCGAAGCCCTCCTTGCGGAGCATGTACGACAGTGCATCGCTGAACGATTCCTCGTCCTCGACGACGAGCACTCGGGTCACGGAAGGACCTCCGGGGCTGGGTGGGCAGGGAGCGGATCGTTGAAGGTCTCGTACGGGCGGTCCTCGTCGTCGAGGCCCTCCGCGGAGAGGTCGTCGGGCCGTTCGCGGTCGCGTACGGCCCCGGCTTCCGGGAGACGCAGGGTGAAGGTGGAGCCCTGTCCCTCAGCGCTCCACACCGTGACCTCCCCGCCGTGCGAGGCGGCCACGTGCTTGACGATGGCGAGGCCGAGGCCGGTCCCGCCGGTGGCGCGGGAGCGCGCCGGGTCCACGCGGTAGAACCGCTCGAAGATGCGGTCCCGGTCCCTTTCGGATATCCCGATGCCCTGGTCGGTCACGGCGATCTCGATCAGGTCGCCACCGGGCGCGGAGATCCGCCGGCCGGCGATCCCGACGCGGGTGCGGGCCGGGGAGTAGTTGACGGCGTTCTCGACGAGGTTGCCCAGGGCCGCGGCGAGCTGGCCGCGGTTGCCCCAGACGCTCAGCTCGGCCGTCCCTCCGGTGGCCATGGTGATCTGCTTGGCGCCGGCCTGCTGGCGGCAGCGGTCGATCGCCTCGGCGACGAGCTCTTCGACGCGGACCGGCTCGGCGTCCTCCAGCGGGTCGTCGTTCTGGACCCGGGAGAGGTCGATCAGCTCCTGGACGAGGTTGGTCAGGCGGGTGGCCTCGTTCTGCATCCGGCCGGCGAAGCGGGTGACCGCCTCGGGATCGTCACTGGCGTCCATCACGGCCTCGGAGAGCAGCGACAGCGCGCCGACCGGCGTCTTGAGCTCATGGCTGACGTTGGCGACGAAGTCCCGGCGGACCGCCTCTATGCGGCGGGCCTCGGTGAGGTCCTCGACCAGCAGCAGGACGAGCCGGGAGCCGAGCGGGGCGACCCGGGCGGAGACCGCGAGCGCCTCGCCGCGGCCGGTGCCCCGGCGCGGGAGGTCCAGCTCGACCTGGCGTATCTCGCCGTCCCTGCGGGTGTCCCGGGCCATCTGCATCATCGGCTCGACGGCGAGCTTGCCGCCGCGGACCAGCCCGAGCGCGTACGCCGCGGAGCTGGCCTTGACGACCGCGTCGGCCTCGTCGAGGACCACGGCGGAGGAGCGGAGCACCGACAGGACGGTGTCGACGCCGGGCGGCAGCACCGCGTCCGTGTGGAGCGAGGAGCGGGTGGGCTTGGCCTGGTCGCGCTCGCTCCAGCGGAACGCCAGCATGGCGAAGACACCGGTGCACAACCCGGCGATCGCTGCCACTGCGGCGACGGCCGCATCCACGTTCATGACTCCAGAGTATGTGCCGGGTCCGACACTCCCCCAGCCTCGCGAGCCGCTGCTCGGACAGCCGTCGCCCAGAGTTCACCGTGGCGTCCGCACGGGTTCACTCCGGATGCCGGCGCCGGGCGGGCGGCCGCCCCGGAGGCGGTGGCCGGTCGCCCAGAGTTCACCTTGGCGTCGGCACCGGTTCACCCCCGGTGGCACCGCAGGTCGCGATCCGGCCGCAGGGTGAGGGTGCGGTCCGGGTGACGGGCCGGTGCCGCCCGGGAGTGGACCCGCGCGGACACGGACCGTGAGAGCGTGGACACCGGACCACCGCCGGGACCCACCGCCGCACTCCCCCCACCCCACGCGACACACGACACCCGACACTCGACGCGAGAGAAGGACACAGATGCGGGACGCGTACCACGAGGAGCTGGATTCGATCGGCGAGGGCCTGGTCGAAATGGCCCGGCTCGTCGGCTCCGCGATCGGGCGCGCCACCACGGCGATACTCGACGCGGACCTGAAGCTGGCCGAGCACGTCATCGCCGGCGACGAGAAGGTCGACGACCTCCAGCGCGACCTGGAGGCCCGGGCGATCGCCCTGCTGGCGCGCCAGCAGCCGGTCGCCACCGACCTGCGGATCGTCGTCACCTCGCTGCGGATGAGCGCCGACCTGGAGCGCTCCGGCGACCTGGCCCAGCACGTGGCCAAGCTGGCCCGGCTGCGCTTCCCGGAGACGGCCGTGCCGCGCGATCTGCACGCCACCATCCTGGAGATGGGGCAGCTGGCGCAGCGCCTGATGGCGAAGGCGGCCGAGGTCATCATCACCAAGGACGTCGACCTGGCGCTCCAGCTGGAGCAGGACGACGACGCGATGGACCTGCTGCACCGCGCGCTCTTCCAGCACCTGATGGACGACCGCTGGAAGCACGGCATCGAGACGGCCGTGGACGTGACCCTGCTCGGCCGCTACTACGAGCGCTTCGCGGACCACGCGGTGTCCGTCGCCAAGCGGGTGGTCTACCTCGTCACCGGTGAGCACGCCGACGAGATCGCCCCGCCGACGCCGGTCGAGGGCGCGTAGATCCGTGCCGCCGGTCGGGGCGCGTGGAGCTGCCGGGCCGGCCGGGGGCGCATAGGCCCGCGGCCCCCCCGGTACGCCTGCCTGTGCGCCACCGTGCGCCGTTGCGGTGTGCCTCCACGCGCCGTTGACGCGCCTCGGCGTGCGGGCATGCAATGGCGTCAGGTGACCCCTAGGAGGCAATGCATGGCACTCATGGCGGACTCTCCGAACCCCGCGTCCCCGCACACCCCGACGGTCGGCGACCGTCCGCAACTCCCGCTGCTCGCCGGGTGCAGCTGCGGTCCCGGTTGTAGCTGCGGCTGCCAGTCGGGCGGCGCCTGCCAGTGCGGCGGCGGCTGCTAGCGGCCCGTCACGACGGACTTTCGTCACGACAGCACGGCGCCACCCGGGCCCCGGCCGGCAGCGATACCGGCCGGGGCCCGTTGTGCGGTCACACGCTGAGCGTCAGCCGGTGGACCTCGTCCGCCTTGTGTCCGGCGCGCTCGTGGATGCGCTGGACGGCCTCCGCCGAGGGCGCCTCCGACAGGCAGAACACCTCACCGGAGTCGGTGTCGGCCCAGGCGTGCTCGAACGTCACGCCCTCCTCGCCCTGGATGTCGAGGTCCGCCTGGTGCGCCTCTCTGAGCTGATCGGCCGTGAGGCCCTTCATATTGCGATGGATGTCCATGAACTTGGGCATCGCTCTCATCCTTCCCGTCGCGGATGAATACCGCCTGCCCCACCCCCGGCACCCCTCCTGTCCGCCCCATCCCTTCCATGCTGCCCCCGCCCGCCCCGGACGTCCCCCGGGACGCCGCCCGCGCCTCGCCCCAACGGCTCGCCCCAACGGCTCGCCGCCGGTTGCGCCGCCGTCCTCCGCCCGGCGAGATGGGACGCATGGAGTCGAGTCAGCCCCCACCGGAAACCCGTCGCGTACCGCCCGCCGAACGGTCCCACTGGGTCGCGTTCGCCGGCATCCTGCTGATGCTGAGCGGCCTGTTCGACCTCATCAACGGTTTCGTCGCCCTGCTCGACAAGGGCTACTACTCCACGACCGCCAACCACGGCAACCGCCTGCTGATCTTCGACTTCGCCGTCTGGGGCTGGGTGTGGATCGTCACCGGCGTCGCCCAGGTCCTGGCGAGCCTGGGCGTCTTCCTCGGGGCGCGGGCCGCGCGGATCACCGGCATCGTGCTGGCCTCCGCCTGCCTCGTCGGCCAGCTGATCTTCCTGTCGGCGTTCCCGTACTGGTCGATCTTCGTGATGGCCATGTCGCTTTTGGTCATCTACGGCCTGGTCACGGTCCCCCGGCGCCTGCCGGGGGAGCGCGTCTGAGGACACCCGTACGCAAACAAGCCCCCTACCCGCGCGAAAACCGCAGGTAGGGGGCTTGATCGCGCGGGCTTACTTCTTCTTGCCCTGGGTCTGGAGGGCCCGTTTTTCGCCCCTGGTCAGCGGGCCGCGCACACCAACTGACCTGCGGTCGGGCGGTTGTTGTTGGTCGTTGCCTGTCGTCCTCGGTCGTGCTCGGAGGGCCCAGAGAGGGCCCGGCCGGGAGCCCGATCTGCCGCTATCGATAGCGGCCCGACTCGCTAACGTTAGCAGCCCCGATAGCGGTCAAAACGGTCGCTGACCAGCGCGATAGCGGATAGCAACTGCCGCGACGGAACGCCCGAAAACGGGCCTGGACGCCCTTGTGCCCTCTGCGGGGCCTCGCTATCAGGCTGGCCACTCCGGCCCGCCAGCGCTATGCCTACGAGGGGCTCACACGCGCCCGGGTCGAGGCGGCCATCGAAGCACCGGAAGGCACCACCGAACGCAACGAGAGTAGTCACAGACTGATGGAGGAAGGTGGTGGAGGCACCGGGACCTGATGGAGAACTCCACCAGACGGTCCACCACCCACCTCCACCGGCCCCCAACTGCGCAAACGACACATCGATGGACCTGGTGGCCCTGATGGAGGCGTCCTCCAGCGGCCCCAGAAGCCCGGCTTTCGGGTGCTGGCCCACGCGAGATCACCCGCCGCCAGCCCCGGCGAACATCTCCTCGCCCGCGCGGCAGGGAAAAGAGCAAAGAAGGACCGCCCTTCGGGCGGACGACTCATCGGCCGCCCGCCCGAGATGCTTCCTCCGCGCCGCACGCGACCGCGGCGCCACCAGATGCGGCTCAGGACGGCTTTTCACCAGGGGGCGCCCGGTGAAAAGCCGTCCTGCTGTGCCTTCCCAGGGGCGGCCGGCAGACGTGGGCGTGTGCCGGCCGCCCCTACCGCTTCGAGTGGCGCGCCAAGGCTTTTCAGGGGGGCGCAGCCGCAGCTCTCTGAAAAGCCGTCTCCAGCCGTCCTAGAGAGTTGAGGGAAAACAGCGTCCGCAGCGTCCGCCGGGCTGCTCGCACCCTTCCTGAGCTGCACTGTTCCCGCGGACGCTAAACAAATCGTTTAGCGTCCGCCAGCGTCCGCAGCGTCCGGTCACGCTCCCCTACTAAGAGCCGCCTTGGGGCTGGTCAGGACCGCTCTTAGCAGGGGCTGGGTCGCGGACGCTGCGGACGCTGGCGCCGGGGGAAGATGCCACGCCCGTCGGGGGCAGGGTGGTTTCTTCATCCGTCGACGAGTGCCAAAGAAGCTGGAACATGCGGGGGCAGTCCTACCCTCGTACAAGCAAGAAGAGCACGCCGGGCCGTGGTGCTCTTCTTGTTTGTGCGCGGTAGGGCCGCATGTGCGCCGCGGCGCCTCAGCACGCACAGCGGCCGTCGCGCGCGAGCGGAGCGAGCTGCCAAGGGTCGCGCGGCCTTCGGCCGCTCCTTTTATCGCTCTGCGTAGCCGATGCATCAGTACACGACGTTGCTAGGTCTAGCAGCCCGGGTTGCTAGACCTAGCACCCTCGCTAGCAGCTCCAACGCACCCTGAGCAGGTACCTAGCATCTAGCAGCTGATACGCGAGAACCCCGATTTCGCCAGGAAATCGGGGTTGCGGGCAGGAGCCCAGTCGCTAGGCCAGCAGCACCAAGACGCAACGGAGAGTCACTGAGGCAGGAATCCGGGCTTCTCCTGTCCAAGCTGCCGAAGGTGGGCAAGGTACTCCTGAGCAGCGGGCTCGGACGCGTAACGACGCTTCATCTCAGCAGCCAGTTCACGGCTGGTCATGATGAGCGAGGGGACCGACTGGCGTTCACCCTCAAGGGCGCGTTCGCCCATGATGAGCGCCTGGTCGAGGTCGCCCTCGCGGGCAGCGGTGACGCCCAATGTGACACGGGCCTCTGCGTTGCGCATGGGCATCCGCTCCATGCCGTCGAAGTCCGTGCCCGCGCGGAGTACCTCCTCCGCCAGCGTCCGGGCGAGCTTGTCCTCCCCCACCAGCCGATAGCAGTCCATCGCGTAGAAGTCGAACTTGGCCGGGTCTACGACGAAGTGGTTGTCGAGGTTCTCGGGATGCGGCATCCCCTCCAGCAGCCGGCGCCCCTTATCGAGAGCCACCTCGACCTGGCGGCGGTCTCCCAGCCGAGCCCATGCCTTCGCCTCTTGTGCGGCAAGCTGTACAGCGACGCCGTGGTGCGCCGCCAGTTCGCCCCCTGCCTGTGCCGCCGTGACAACACCGCGGTAGTCGCCGGTAGTGAGAGCGAACCACGCGCGCATCTCATGGGCCCATCCACCGATCTCGGCGTGTTCAGCCTCGGTAGCGAGCGACAGCGCGGCTCGCCGAGTCGACTCAGCGGCATGGCGGTCGCCCGTGTCGTACTCGACGCAGCCAACCAGGAGCGCGAGCCAGCCGGAGAGCGCAAGCACTTCCCGGTGCTGTGCGAGCGTGAGGCTCTTGGAGTGGAGCTCCACGACGCGACGCAGCCACTGCCGCCCCTCAATGAGGAGCTGCTCGCTCGGCATGTACGGGTACTCCGAGCAGAGACGATCTGCCGTCATGCGCAGAGCATCGAGCGTGGCAGCGTCTACGTCGGAACGGTTGAGGCGACTCACAATCTCCAGCGTCTCCATGCCGCTGGCGGCGAGAATCTCGCTATTGCCGTCCCGGCGTGCCGGCGCGGGGAAAAGCGCGTGCGTCACGGTGCCGAACACGGCTGCGAGGAGTGGACGGTAGAACTCGTTCGGGATCTGCCCGGACTCCCATCGCTTCCACTGGCGAATCATGCTGTCGTCGCCGGGGAGCTCTTCCGTGGCGTGGGCCCGGAGCGCCCTCACGGCATCCCGCTGTGACCAGTCGCGAGCTGCCCGCTCGGCTGCGATGCGTCGCGCCCATGCGGGCCTGTCGTCGCTCATGCGCCCTCCTCCGAGTGCCTACGTGCCGAGTCTCGCGCGGGAACCGTGGGGACAGGCAAGGGGACAGCGAGGTGACACCGGACATGTCCCCCGCTCTACTCCACTGCCCCCTTGGTGTCACTTACTTCACGTGCCCTGTTCCTCGCATGCTGGTTGCAGATCACGCACCACTTGGGACGGAGCGACCTTCGAGCGCTGCGACCCGTTCAGTCAACGCCTGAATCTGGGAGCGGAGTTCTTCGATGTCGTCGTGCACGTCGTTATTCGCGCTGGAACCGTCGCTCACGAAGTTTCCGAGGTTGCCGGCCGAGACGATTAGCCCCTCGGTGCGCAGTGCAGCCAGCCCGTTCTGGATGGTCTGGCTCGCGTACCCGAATCGGTCCATGAGCTCTCGCTGCGACGGCAGGCGGTCGCCCGGCTTCATCTTCTTGATGTCCTCGCGGAGCGCGTCCGCTACCTGCACAGCCTTCGGCTTGGGCCCTCCTGTGACAGTCATGCTCTGAGGGTACCCACCACAGCGAACTAGAGCGCAGCACCGCACGGGGGTTGTGCATCACAGCAGACTAGTGCAGGCTAGTCAGCAGCGGGGCGCCCAATCCGGGGCGTAACTTCCGTGAAAAAGCCCTGGTCAAAGCCAGGGTTTCGACAGGGAGCGGCGCTAGCCGCCAAGCACAGACACCGCTCCCCGACCCACGAAGGGGCACTTCCATGATGCCTGGAATCGTTGCGAAACGGTCCACCGAGCAGGGCACGACGCTGCGTGCGGCCCGCGTTGCGCGGGGCTGGAGTGTGGCGCAGCTGGTGATGCGGATGCGGCAGGTCGCGTTCGCGCAGGGAATCGAGCTGGCGAGCAAGGCGAACGCCGTCGAGACCTGCGTCCGGAACTGGGAGCGCGGCAAGTACGTACCGAACGCCGTCTACCAGGGCATCCTCATCGAGGTCTACCAGATGACCCGCGAGGAGCTGGGGCTCCCCGAGGAGCGTGTAGCGCAGGCCATCGACGCGGAACGCTGGGGCCGGATCTTCGAGAAGTACCACGTGTGGACCCTGCGCCGGATCCGCTTCAGCGTGCAGGATCACGCGCTCGCGGAGGACCTGGCGAGCGAGGTGTTCGAGCGCATCGGCAAGAATCTGCACAACCTCCAGACCGAAGACGACGCCCTGCACGGCTACCTGGCCGTCCAGGTGCGTTGGGTGATCGCGGATCACCTGAGGTCGAAGCGGGTGCAGCGTGAGCTGCTGGCACTGCCGGCGGACGAAGACATGCCGCGCCATGACCCGGTTGCGACGGACGCCCTTTCTCAGCCGGAGACGTTCGTGTTGGACCGCGCCGACCTGGAGGGGATGCTCGGTCTGCTTCCCGACCAGCAGCGGTCTGTGGTGGCCTTGCGCGTCTTCCACGGCCTGAACATGAACCAGATCGCGGTACAGCTCGGCATGTCGCAGTCCACCGTGTGGAGGCGGTACACGGAAGGTATCGCCACTCTGCGCCGCCACCTGGAAGGCGGTCAGGCGCCGGAGCCGGTCACGGCCGAACGGGAGTGGACGGTGCAGGCTCGTGCAGCCCTGTTGGCGGCAGCCTCCAGCGGTCGGCGGTTCACCATCCGGGACCTGATCTACCAGTACGGGGCGCCGGAGCCGGACACCTACTTCCAGTGGCGTCCGCTCTTCGAAGAGCTGAAGGACGACGGCGTCATCCAGCGGGCGGGCTACGCGCACGGCAAGCGTCAGGCGTGGATCGGTATCGCCGAGGAGCCGGCCGCCATGGCGGTTGCAGCATGAGCTACCCCAAGCCGCACCTGAATGCGGCCCGTCGCCGGGCGAGGAAGCGCACCCTCGCCCGGCGGGACGGGGCCCTGTGCACCTACTGCCGCATCCCGTTCACCGACCTTCGGCAGGCCACCATGGATCACGTCGTGCCGCTCTCGCTGTACCGCACCTGGCGGGCGGCGGATCTGGTCCTCGCCTGCCGGCCGTGCAACACGGCCAAGAGCAACCGACTCCCGCTGCTGATGGCGCTGCTGCTGTGCGCCACGGTCGACCGTGACGCGGAAGTCACGCAGGTCAGCTCCCAAATGCCCCCCGTCGCAACGCCTGTTGTGACGACCGTGACGCCTCGGTGCGTCACGCTCCTTCGGGAGCTTCCGGCTGGTGTCCGTGAACACCTGACCCGCCGCCGTGAACACTCGGCGGACGGCGTTCACGGACGGCCGATCGGTGCCGTTCATGAACAGCCGATCGGAGCTGTCCGTGAACACTCGCGTGAACACGTTCACGGCTCGATCGGGGAGGCGTTCACGCCCGACTGGGCGTTGCTGGCCCGACTCGCCCACGCCCGACAGACAGCCGACCGATCGACCGCGGCGAAGGCTCTTCAGGAGCGCACGCCCCTTGGGCGTAAAGGGGAGCAGGCACCCGACCGTACGCCGAATCGATCGATGTGTGACCTGCCCGTACGCACCGCCGCCTCGGCCGTGCGGGGGCGTACGGATCGACCGTACGCAGGTGTGCGCATCGGCCGTACAGGTGCGTGCGGACCGGATGCTCAGACGCGTACGAGTCGGCCGACCGATGAGGCGGTGTGCGCATGACGACCCGAACCGATCGACCCGTCAACGGCCACGCCCAGCCTGGCAAGAGTCGACCCAACCCGGCCGCCACGGCCGCGCCCCGATCGACTCGCGGCGCGAACGATGGCGAGGGGAAGAAGCCGTCGGCTGCCTCCCGGCTGGTCGGTCTCGCCCGTGAGGGGTACCGGTTCGTGATGTCCACCGACGGCCGCCCCTACGCAGTCGCCCTGGACGGGGCGAACCTCGCCCTACCGATGCGGGGCAAGGCGGGCCTGCGCCAGCGCCTCGCGCGGCTGTACGCGGACACCTACGACGGCGAGGTTGCTTCGCAGTCCGCCCTCGCCGACGCGATGACGGTGCTGGAAGGCATCGCCGACGCGGACGACCCGGTACCGGTGAGCCTGCGGGTGGGCAGTGCGCCTGCCGGCGGCATCGTGGTGGACCTGGGCACGGCCGACGGCCGCGCGGTGACCGTGACCGAGACCGGCTGGGAAGTTGTCGAACGCTCCCCGGTGCTCTTCCGCCGCTCCGGTGCCATGGGACCGATGCCGACCCCGCACCTGGACGGCGACGGTCTGGCCAAGCTGCACGCGCTGCTGAACATGGACGCACCCACCTTCCGCCAGCTCGCCGCTTGGCTGGTCGCTGCGTGGATCCCGCACATCCCGCACCCGGTGCTGACGTTCAAGGGCGAGCAGGGCACGGGCAAGTCCAAGACGGCCGAGATGGTGGTGAACCTGATCGACCCGTCGCCAGCCAGCAAGCGCAGCCAGCCGCGGGACATCAAGGCGTGGGCGGCGCAGGCGTTCAACTCCTGGGCGCTGTGCCTGGACAACGTCAGCACCATTCCGCCGTGGCTATCGGACACCCTGTGCAAGGCGGTGACCGGTGACGGCATCGTGGACCGGGCCCTGTACACCGATGACGACGTGGTGGTGCTGACCTTCCGCCGGGTGCTGGCCATGACCACCATCGACGCCGGTGCCCTCGCCGGAGACCTCGCCGAGCGGCTGCTGATGCTGGACTTGCAGTTGATCGAGGAGGACCGGCGCCGGACCGAGGAAGAGCTCAACGCCGCGTTCGAAGCGGTCCGCCCAGCTGTACTGGGAGCTCTCTTCGACCTGCTGGCCTGCGTCCTGGCCGTCCTGCCGTCCATCAAACTGGACACCCTGCCGCGCATGGCGGACTTCGCCCGGGTGCTGGCGGCCGTCGACCAGGTCATGGACTGGCACACGCTGGACGACTACCTGGCCACCTCCGCGAACGTCGCCACGGACGCGCTGGAGGGCGACCCGTTCGGCGCCGCCATCGCGGCCCTGGTCGACCGGGACGGCGAATGGTGCGGCACGGCCGCCCAGTTGCTCGATGCCCTGCCCATCCCGGGCCTGGTCCGGCCGCAGGGCTGGCCCAAGGACGCCACCCGCGCCGGCGGCCGGGTCAAGCGCCTCGCGCCGCTGCTGCGGTCCATCGGGATCACCGTGGACGACACGCAACGTAGCCGGGACCGGCACCGGCACAAGCTGCTGATCCTCTCCCGCGCACCCGACGCACAACAGCCAGCGTCCGCGTCCGAGCAAGCCTCTCTCTGGCCTGAGGTGGCCCCCATCGGGCAGGCAAGAACGCCACCTGACCAGCCCTGACGTAGCCGGAACACCCACCGGGCCGGGCCGCACACCAGCGGCCCGGACACGTCGAAGCTGCGGACGCTACAGCCGTCCAGCGTCCACAGCGTCCGCACCAGCGTCCACACCCCTCACCCGCACTGGCCTGCGGCAACGCGGCCGTGCGGACGCTGGAACGCTGCGGACGCTGAAATACACCAACTCTCCAGGACGGCGACCGGCACCACTCCCACGCACCGCACCACGGACACGAGGAGTCACCCCAGCCATGGCCACCGACAAGCCCACCGACCGGCGCGCCGTCCTGCGCGACGGGCTCCCGGACCGCTACCTGACCCCCGAAGACCTCGCCTCGATGTTCCGCCTGCCGAGCGTCGAGACCGTCTACGCCTGGCGCCGCAAGCGCGTCGGCCCGCCGGGCTTCCGCGTCGGTAAGCACCTCCGGTTCGACCCGGCCGCCGTCCGCGAATGGGTGACGCAGCAGACCACCCTCACCGACGCCGCCTGACCCTCTGCCGCGGGGAGAAAAGTCACGCTCAGTGCAGGGAGGCAGCGGGGGAGGCGCCAGGGAGGCAGGGAGTTCTCCCTGACCGCCTCCCCGGCCAAACTCCCCCGCCTGACCAGCGCATAAGGCCTCTCAGGGAGGCAGGGAGGCACCTGCTCAGCAGCCCCGAAAAGGGCTCCAGAAAGCCTCTCCGGCCCCCGCCCCTGCCTCCCTCCCCGGCCCAAGTGATTGCTACCGGTAGCGACCCCACCCGCTACCGGTAGCACCCCCGCTAGCACCCCAAACCCCCACCGACCAGGCCCGCAGCAAGTAGCAGGCCCGGCCCGGCACACCCCGAAACCAGTCGAGCGGGTGCCCCGGTACCCGCTGGCCCCCTGCTACCGGCCGCGCACTGCGGCCGTCACTCGCCTCTGAAGGGACTTTCCTCACCATGGCAGGCAGCATCCAAGACCGCTGGTACAAGACCGTCACCGACGCCGACGGCAGGAGCGTCCGCGTTAAGACCGACCGCCACGGCACGGGCATGCGCTATCGGGCCCGCTACTTCACTCCCGACGGGAAGCGGAAGGCCAAGTCCTTCCCTGATGGGCAGAAGCGCCTCGCTGAGCAGTGGCTGAGCAGCATCACGGCGGACGTGGCCCGCGGCGACTTCATCGACCCGAACGCATCGCGTACGACGTTCCAGGACTTCGCGGAGAAGTGGCTCACGGGTCAGAGCGGCGACCCGAATACCCGGGCGTCGATGGAGTCTCAGCTCAAGCTGCATGCTTTCCCACGAATCGGAGCACGTCAGTTGGGGTCGTTCCAGCCGAGTCACATCCGTGAGTTCGTGACGCAGCTCGAAGCATCGGGTATGTCCGGTGCGTACGCGCGTGTGATCTTCTCCAACGTCCGCGCCGTGCTCTCCGCGGCTGTCGAGGATGGGTGCCTGCGCCGGAACCCTTGCAACTCGCGCACGGTGACGCCGCCCGTGATTGGCACGCGTCGCGTCGTCCCCTGGCCGCCGGAACGCGTCTTCGCGATGCGCGCCGCCATGGTCGAGCGCTTCCGGCCCATGGTCGACGTGGGCGCCGGCTGCGGCCTGCGGCAAGGAGAGATCCTTGGCCTGTCCGTCGATGACCTGGACTTCGAGGGCGGCACCCTGCACGTGGTGCAGCAACTGAAGCTGAGCCTGAGCACGCCTGTGTTCGCACCGCCCAAGGGCGGCAAACTCCGCGACGTGCCCCTTCCCGACCCCGTGGCAGAAGCGCTCAAGGAGCACGTCAAGCGCTTCCCGCCGGTCAAGGTCACGTTGCCGTGGCTGCGAGCGAACGGCCAGCCCGTGACCAGGCAGCTCATCTTCAGCGGGCCCAACGGCGGGCACGTCTGGCGTACCTCGCTGAACGAGGACCACTGGAAGCCCGCTCTCGCAAAGGTCGGGGTCATCCCGACGGCCAAGAGCCGGGAGCACGCCGCCGCTCGCGAGCACGGCATGCATGCCCTACGTCACTTCTACGCGTCCGTTCTGCTGGACGCCGGGGAGAGCATCAAGGCTCTTGCGGAGTACCTCGGACACTCCGACCCGGGTCTGACCCTGAAGGTGTACGCGCACCTCATGCCCAGCAGCCGGGAGCGCGCCCGGAAGGCTCTCGGGCTCGCGCTCCGGCCGCAAGATCCGAGGCACTGAGGGCCCAAAGTGGGCCCAGGCCGTGAAAACGCCCCCGACCCGCGCCGTAAGCGCAGGTCGGGGGCATGATCACGAAACTTACTTCTTCTTGCCCTGGTTCTTCACGGCCTCGATGGCGGCCTTGGCGGCCTCCGGGTCGAGGTAGGTGCCGCCGGGGGTGACCGGGCGGAAGTCGGCGTCCAGCTCGTAGGAGAGGGGGATGCCGGTGGGGATGTTCAGGCCGGCGATGTCCGCGTCGGAGATGCCGTCGAGGTGCTTGACCAGCGCGCGCAGGCTGTTGCCGTGGGCGGCGACCAGGACCGTCTTGCCGGTGAGCAGGTCCGGGACGATGCCGTCGAACCAGTACGGCAGCATGCGGACGACGACGTCCTTGAGGCACTCGGTCTGCGGGCGCAGCTCCGGCGGGAGCGTGGCGTAGCGGGGGTCGTCGAACTGCGAGAACTCCGCGTCGTTGGCGAGCGCCGGCGGCGGGGTGTCGTACGAGCGGCGCCAGAGCATGAACTGCTCCTCGCCGAACTCGGCCAGGGTCTGCGCCTTGTCCTTGCCCTGCAGCGCGCCGTAGTGGCGCTCGTTCAGGCGCCACGAACGGTGCACGGGAATCCAGTGGCGGTCGGCGGCCTCCAGGGCCAGCTGCGCGGTGCGGATGGCGCGCTTCTGGAGGGAGGTGTGCACGACGTCGGGGAGCAGGCCGGCCTCCTTGAGCAGCTCTCCGCCGCGGACCGCCTCCTTCTCGCCCTTCTCGTTGAGGTTGACGTCCACCCAGCCGGTGAACAGGTTCTTCGCGTTCCACTCACTCTCGCCGTGGCGGAGCAGGATCAGCTTGTACGGTGCGTCGGCCATGCCGTCGAGCGTAATCGAAATCCGGATACCGCCTTGCCCAGGTCCAGGACCTGGTCTTCCGCGTGACGTTTGACGCTTTTCGTCAAATGACTGGTGGCCGGGACCGGGTGATATGTAGGTTGCGCATACGGCGGGCGCCACTTACACATCGTCACTTACGCGTCCGGCTGGGAGCCGATCGCCGTCCGCCATGCACCCACCACACGACACATCACACGGCACCGCACCGCTCGGGGGAGTTCACTGTCATGCCCACGCCCACTTCGCCCTATGCGTCCCGCCCGGGCCGGTGGTCCGCCCTCCGGCGGGCCGCCGTCGACAGCGTCTCCGGGCTGCCACGGCAGTTCTGGTGGCTGTGGACCAGCACCCTGATCAACCGGCTGGGCGCGTTCGTCGCGACGTTCCTGGCCCTCTACCTCACCGTCGAACGCGGCTACTCCGCCTCGTACGCGGGCCTGGTCGGCGCGCTCTACGGGCTCGGCGGGGTGATCTCCTCGGTGGGCGCGGGGGTGCTGACCGACCGGCTCGGGCGGCGGCCCACGATGCTGATCGCGCAGCTGTCGACGTCGGTGTCCGTGGCGGTGCTCGGCTTCATGGAGGACCCGGTCGCCATCGCGGTGGTGGCCGGCGTCGTCGGTATGGCGACGAACGCCTCCCGCCCCGCCGTCCAGGCGATGATGGCCGACATCGTCGCCCCCGAGGACCGGGTGCGCGCCTTCTCGCTCAACTACTGGGCGATCAACCTCGGCTTCGCCGTCTCCTCCACCGCCGCCGGCCTCATCGCACAACACGGCTATCTGGCCCTCTTCCTGGGCGAGTCGGCGCTCGTGCTGACCTGCGCGCTGGTGGTCTTCGTCAAGCTCCCCGAGTCCCGGCCCTCGGCCGACACCGCGGCCGGCCCGCAGGACCCCGCCGGCCGGGGCGCGTCAACCGCACCGGTCTCCATGCTGACCGTGCTGCGCGACGGCCGTTTCATGACCGTCGTCGGCCTCAACCTCCTGCTGGCCCTGCTCTTCCAGCAGGCCTACGTCTCCATGCCGGTCTCGATGGGCCGGGACGGCTTCTCCAGCGCGGACTTCGGCGCCGTCATCGCGGTCAACGGCATCCTGATCGTCCTCCTCCAGATCCCGGTGACCCGCTTCATCGAGCACCGCAGCCCCGCGACGCTCCTCGTCGGCTCGGCACTGCTCGCCGGCTACGGCTTCGGGCTGACCGCGCTGGCCGGCTCGGTCGCCATGTACGCGCTCGCGGTCGCCGTCTGGACGCTCGGCGAGATCATCAACTCCCCCACCCAGATGGGCCTGGTGGTACGCCTCTCCCCCGTACACGGCCGCGGCCGCTACCAGGGCATGTACGCACTGTCCTGGTCCATCGCCTCCCTGACCGCCCCCCTGATCGGCGGCACGGTCATCGACCACTACGGCGCGGACACCCTCTGGGCCGGCTGCGCGGTGGTCGGCACGGTGGCGGCCCTGGGCTACGGCCTGCTGCTACGGAGCCTCCCGGCCCGGACGGCCACGACCACCGCTTCCCCTTCCTCTTCCGCTTCCCCTTCTGCTCCTCCGGCTCCGGCTCATGCTTCTGCTTCCGCTTCTGACTCGAACGCCGCACCGGCGGGTGCTCCGGCGACGGGGGAACAGGTTGCGTAACGGCGGGCCGGGGCGCCGGAAACCCGTCGCTCTGCCCGCCCTCCGGGGCTGGCCTCGCGGCCATGTCACACGCCGAAACCGCGGTCCGGTGCAAGACGTCGTACGTCTGCCTCCCCTGCCGGGCCTCCTACAAGCAGCCGTACCAGGGCGACCACGAACGCCGGTGCCCGCGCTGCGCCCAGCCGTTGATCCACGTCGGTTCCGCGTTCACCCGCGCTCTGGTGCGCTGCGAGGTGCCGTGACCCGACGCCGGGCGACGAGGCGCGCCGGGCCCCCGGCCACGCGATGTTCGTGGTAGCCCCACCCTCAAGAGACGTGGCTGCACGGTCGAGCCAGGCGCGGCGTTTCGGGACGCTGGTGGTGTGTACGGGCGGGCCGGCGAGCGGTCCGATTATCCGGCGGAACGGACGGGGAGTTGGGCATGGGCACGGGTGCGGGGCGACGGGGGGCGCGGTGGCGCGCGGCGGTCGGGGTGCTGGTGATGGGTGGGGTGCTGGTGGCCGGAGGGGCGGCCGCGTCGGCAGGGACGACGGCGGGGGAGCCGTCCACCACGACGCGGACAGCATCGGGGGAGCCGTCCACCACGGCGGTGGCGCGTTCCGGCGGGGTCGGCGCGCATCGTTCGGCGGCGGCCATGGCCCTTCCCGCGCCCACCGGTCGTCATCAAGTCGGCACGGTGGCCCTGCATCTGATCGACCGTCGGCGGCATGATCCGTGGGGCGGTGGGACGCCGGGGCACCGGTACCGGGAACTGATGGTCAGCGTCCGGTATCCGGCCGGAGCGGGGGCCGGGCAGTACCCGCGTGCCGCGCAGCTGACGCCGCGTGAGGCGGCCGCGTTCGACCGGATGAACAGCTTCTCGGAGCACGTGCCGCCGGGGAAGGTCGCCTGGCAGGCCACCCGGACCGCCGCGCACACGGGGGCGCCGGTGGCGGCGCGGCGGCCCGGGCAGCGGCTGCCGGTGGTGCTCTACTCCCCTGGCGCCGGCGATCCGCGCGGGTTCGGCAGCACGCTCTGCGACGAACTGGCCTCCCGCGGATATGTGGTGGTCACCGTCGACCACACCTACGAGGCGCCGGCGGTGGAGTTCCCGGGCGGACGGGTGGCCCGCAGCGTGATGCCGGCGGAGATCGCCAAGGCCAAGAAGACCGGGCGGATGACGGAGCTGCTGCGGAAGGTCGCCGCGGTGCGGGTGGCCGACACCCGGTTCGTGCTCGACGAGTTGGGCCGGCGGGGGGACGCCTCCCCGTTGCCGCGCGGGCTGCGCGGGGTGCTGAACCTGGGCGCCGTGGGGATGTTCGGGCAGTCGGCCGGCGGGTTCACCGCTGCGCAGACGATGCATGACGACCGGCGGATCCGGGCCGCGGCGAACCTGGACGGGGTGATGGGCTACACCCAGCGGGACGACGACCCGTCGAACCCGTCGACGGTCGGCCGGGACGGTGTCGACCGGCCGTTGCTGCTGATGGGCATGGACGGCGACACCCACCACACGGTGGCCTCCTGGGGCGCGGTCTGGGAACACAGCCGGGGCAGCGACGGCGCCTGGCTGCGCGACCTGATGCTGCACGGCAGCCGGCACGCGACGTACACGGACGCGGAGACGCTGATCCCGCAGGTCGCCCGGCAGGTGGGGCTGTCCCGGGCCGAGGTGACGAAGATGATCGGGTCGGTGAGGCCGGCCCGGGCGGTCGCGGCCCAGCGGGCGTACGTCTCGGCGTTCTTCGACCGGTGGCTGCGCGCACGGGGCGACGGCGGTCTGCTGGACCGGCCGTCGGCGCGCTACCCGGAGGTGCGGTTCGTACCGTAAGCGCACCTCAGCTGCCCGGCCGGTCCGCAGGGACCGGCCGGGCAGCTCCTCTTCCCGGTCCGCTCACTCCGGCGACGACGCGTAATGCACGGTCTTCGCCGTCAGCAGGAACAGGTCCGGGCGCCGGTCGACGCCCGCCGGGTCGGCGGGGTCGAGGAGCCGGTCCAGGGTCGCGAGGTCCTCGGCGTCCAGGTGGTCGGCGAGGGTGTCCCGGCAGCGCTCCAGGGACCGCCGTACGAACTGCCGGGTGCCGTCCGCCAGCGGAGCCGGACGGTCCACGAGGAAGGTCCGGCTCCGGGCGCCGGTGAGCCCCGCGGCCCGCAGCATGCCGGGCCAGTCCTCGACCACCGCCACCGAGCCGGGCAGTTCGTCCCGCATCCGGCCGAAGCGGAGCGCGGTCGCGCCGTCGAGGCGTTCCTGCAGGCCGGGGCGGCCGAAGCCCAGGTCGCGCGGCAGCCAGCGGGGCGGCAGACCGCCCTCGACGATGGCGAGGACGCCGCCGGGGGTGAGCAGCCGGGCCAGCCGGTTCAGGGCGTCCTGCTGGTCGCCGACGTGGTGCACGACCTGACCGGACCACACCAGGTCCGCCGGTCCCAGGTCGGCGAGGCCGGCCGGGAATTCGGCGACCTTGGTCCGCAGCGCTACGCCGAGCCGCTCGGCCCGCTCCCGGGCGCGGACCAGCAGCTCCGGCGTGCCGTCCACCGCGGTGACCTCGGCCTGCGGGAACAGCGCCGCCAGCCGGCAGGCGGCGACGCCCGGGCCGCTGCCGATGTCCAGGACGCGGCGCGGGCTCAGCTGCTTCAGCTCCTCGAACGCCTGGCGTACGTAGGGGCTGTGGATCTCGCCCTCCAGCTCCAGCAGATCGGCCATCGCGGCCCAGTCGAAGTCGTCGCCGTGGCCGAGGTTGTGGCCGTGGTGGTGCCCGTGGTTGTCGCCACTCATCGCTTCCGTCCCTCCGGTTGGTGTGGGGTCAGCCGTCCACGGCCCGACGATGCGACCCCGCCATACGGAAGGGCAACCTTTGTTGCCATTCCCGCAAGCCGACCGGGTCTCGGTGGTCACACACGGGCAGCGAAGCGGCCAGGCACGCCCCCGCTCAGCCCTCCCCCACTCACGGGCAGAGGGCGAGCGACGGCGAGCAAGCCCCGCGGCGGGACAGCCGGCTACGTGGGCTGCTCGCCCTTGCGCGTGAGATGCGCGAACGCTTCCAGGTTCCGCGTCGACTCTCCCCGCGAGACCCGCCACGCGTACTCCTTGCGGATCGCGGTGGCGAAGCCCATTTCGAGGAGGGTGTTGAAGCTGCCGTCGGCGTTCTCGAGGACGGTGCCGAGGATGCGGTCCAGCTCGTCCGGCGTGACCGCGACGAGCGGCAGCTTGCCGACGAGGTAGATGTCACCGAGCTTGTCGATCGCGTAACTCACGCCGTAGAGGCGGGTGTTGCGCTCCAGGAGCCAGCGGTGCACGGTCTCGTGGTTCTCGTCGGGGCGGCGGACGACGAAGGCGTTGATGGACAGGGAGTGCCGGCCGACGATGAGCGAGCAGGTCGTCGACAGCTTGCGGGTCCCGGGGAGCTTGACGACGTAGGCGCCGTCGGACGGGGACTCCCAGTCCAGGCCGGCGTCGGCCAGCGCCGTCTCGATCACCCGTCGCGCGTCCGCGGGGCCTGCCTCCGCGACGGGGCGTCCGTCGTCCACCGGTCGTACGTCGTCCACCGGTCGCGCGTCGTCAGCCTGGGGCAGGTCGTCAGCCATGGGCCGATCGTAGGTGACGCCGCCGCTCCTGCATCGCCGCGGTGTAGACGTCGCCGGTGGCCGCGGCGGCGGTGTCCCAGCCGAAGGACTGGGCGTGCCGGGCGGCGTCGGCGCCCATGCGGGTGGCGAGGTCCGGGTCCCGGAGGAAGCGCTGCAGGGCGCGGGCGTAGTCGGCGGGGTCGTGGCCGGTGACGAGGAAGCCGCTGACGCCGTCGCGGACGGCCACCGGCAGGCCGCCGACCGCGGCGGCGATGACCGGGGTGCCGCAGGCCTGGGCCTCGATGGCGACCAGTCCGAAGGACTCGCTGTACGAGGGCATGACCAGGACGGAGGCGGCGCGGTACCAGTCGGCGAGCTGTTCCTGGCCGACCGGCGGGCGGAACCGCACGAGGTCGGCGATGCCGAGCCGGGCGGCGAGCTTCTGCAGTCCCTCGGGCTTGGCCAGGCCGCTGCCGCTGGGGCCGCCGACGACCGGTACGACGAGCCGGGAGCGCAGCGAGGGGTCCTCGGCCAGCAGGGCGGCGGTCGCGCGCAGCAGGATGTCGGGGGCCTTGAGGGGTTGTATGCGGCCGGCGAAGAGCGGGATGACCGCGTCCTGGGGAAGGCCGAGGCGGGCGCGGGCCGCGGCGCGGCTCTCGGCGATGCCGTCGCTCGTCGGCCGGAAGCGGTCGAGGTTGACGCCGGGGTGGACGACCGCGACCCGGCCGCGGTCGGCGTCGTAATGCCGGATCAGCTCGTCGGCCTCCTCGGCGGTGTTGGCTATCAGGCGGTCGGCGGCCCGGACGACCTGGGTCTCGCCGATGACCCGGGCGGCCGGCTCGGGGGTGTCACCGACGGCCAGGGCGGCGTTCTTGACCTTGGCCATGGTGTGCATGGCGTGCACCAGCGGGACGCCCCAGCGCTCGGCGGCCAGCCAGCCGACGTGGCCGGAGAGCCAGTAGTGGGAGTGGACCAGGTCGTAGTGGCCGGGGCGGTGGCCGGCCCAGGCCTGCATCACGCCGTGGGTGAAGGCGCACAGCTGGGCGGGCAGGTCCTCCTTGGCCAGGCCCTCGTAGGGGCCGGCGTCGACGTGACGGACGAGGACGCCGGGGGCGAGGTCGACGGCGGGCGGGAGGGTGCCCGTGGTGGCGCGGGTGAAGATCTCCACCTCGATGTTGATCGAGGCGAGCTTCTTGGCGAGCTCGACGATGTAGACGTTCATGCCGCCGGCGTCGCCGGTGCCGGGCTGGTGCAGCGGGGAGGTGTGGACGCTGAGCATCGCCACCCGGCGCGGGCGGCGCGCGCCCCCGGGCAGACGCAGCCGCGACGGTCCCGGGAACGGCCCATGGGGACGGCTGCGGAGCCGGGACACATATGGGCTCACGTCGAGCTACCTCCTAGCCGGGGCGCGGCGGCACGCCACCGACCTGCTGCAACAACACATCCGGGCCATCCATTTCCGTCCGGCGGCCCATCGTCGTACTTTGCCAAAGTGTGACCGTTCGGTGCACGTGACCGATCGCACGTGACCGCGGGGCAAGGAGGTCTCCGGCTCCCCATACTCTCGAAGCCATGCCCCGCCGCCCCGCCCCCGCTCACCCCGCGCCGACCCGGCCCGTCGGCAGCGCGACCCGCGGGACCACCAACCCCAACCGGCTGCGCCGGATGGACCGCTGGATAGCCGCGGAACACGGCGCCGCGCTGCGCCGCTCGGCCGACCCGGTCGCGGTCGACCTCGGCTACGGCGCCGCGCCCTGGACCGCGGTCGAGCTGCTCGGCCGGCTGCGCACGGTGCGCCCCGACGCCCGGGTCGTCGGCATAGAGATCGACCCGGCGCGGGTGGCGGCCGCCCGCCCGTACGAGAAGCCGGGGCTGGACTTCCTGCACGGCGGCTTCGAGGTGCCGCTGCCCGGCGACCGGGGGCGGGCGCCGGTCCTGATACGGGCCGCGAACGTGCTGCGGCAGTACGACGAGGACGAGGTGAGGGCCGTCTGGCGGCGGCTCTGCGCGCGGCTGGCCCCCGGTGGGCTGCTGGTCGAGGGCACCTGCGACGAGATAGGGCGCCGGCACGTCTGGGTGGCGCTGGGCCCCGAAGGCCCCCGCACGGTCACCTTCGCGGCCCGGCTCGGCACCCTGGAAACCCCCTCCGACCTGGCCGAACGCCTCCCCAAGGCGCTGATACACCGCAATGTGCCGGGCGAGCCGGTGCACGCCTTCCTGCGCGACTTCGACCGGGCCTGGGCGGCCGCCGCCCCGCTGGGCGCACTCGGTGCCCGGCAGCGGTGGCGGGCCGCTGTGGCGTCCCTCGCGGCGGACTGGCCGCTGGCCGGTGACCCGCGGCGGCGGCGCCAGGGCGAGGTCACCGTGCGCTGGGAGGCCCTGGCGCCGCGCGGGTAGCGCCCGCGCGCATCAGGCCCGGACCGCGGTCACACCGCCAGCGGCCTGGCCTCCGGCTCGCGGGCCGCGGCGGGCCGGGCCGCCAGCTCGCGCAGCCGCCGCTCGGTCGTCGAGCCGCGCGGGGCGGTGTACGTGACCAGCGCCTGGTCCGGGTCGGTGGTCAGCCGGAAGCTCTCGAAGGTGATCTCCAGCTCGCCGACGTCCGGGTGCCGCAGGCGCTTGGTGCCGCGCAGGCACTCGTGCACCGACTGGGCCTCCCAGAGCCGCCGGAAGTCCGCGCTGCGCGCCAGCAGTTCGCCCACGACCTCGCAGATCCGCGGGTCGTCCGGGTGCCGGCCGCTGTCGGCGCGCAGATTGCCGACCACCTCGACGGCCTTGTCCTCCCAGTCGGGGTGCAGCGCGCGGGCCGCCGGGTCCAGGAAGACCAGCAGTGCGGTGTTCCGCCGGTCCGGGGCGAGCGCGTCCAGGTCGAAGGCGATCCGGCCGCCGAGCGTGTTCCAGGCCAGGATGTCCAGGCCGCGGCCGAGGACCATGGCCGGGACGGTGCTCGCCATGGCGTCCAGCAGCTGCCGGATCTCCGGCCGTACGGTCTGCCCGGGGACCGCCCGGGGCGCGCAGTCCGCCTCGCTCCGGCGCCGGGGCACGGCGATGTTGCGCAGGTACGTCACCTCGCCGCCGGACAGCCGCAGCGCCCGCGCGATGGCGTCCAGGACGGAGTCGGAGATGGCGGGCGCCCGGCCCTGCTCGATGCGGGTGTAGTAGTCGACGCTGATGCCGGCGAGCTGGGCGACCTCCTCGCGCCGCAGCCCGCGCACCCGGCGGCGGCCGATCCCGCTCGGCAGGCCCAGGTCGGCCGGGTCCAGCGCGGCGCGGCGCGCCTTGAGGAACGAGCTGATCTCGATTTCCGCGTGCAGCATCCGTCCAGTATGCGCGCGGCGCCGCATGGGTGGTTCCGCCGGACCCGGGCTGCGACGGGCCTGGTCCGCTCCGGCCGGCCCCAGCAGTCTGGTGCGCACGCACTCACCGATGCACCCGTATCCGGCGGCAGGCAGATGTCCACCGGTGCGGGCGCGCATCCGCAAGAACGGACAGGGGCAGCTCATGCAGCGCAGGATCCTCGGCGGCACCGGCATCTCGGTCAGCGAGTACGCGCTGGGCACGATGATGTTCGGCGCCTTCGGCAACACCGACCACGCCGACTGCGTCCGCATCGTGCACCGCGCGCTGGACGCCGGCATCAACTTCGTGGACACCGCGGACATCTACTCCGCGGGCGAGTCCGAGGAGATCGTCGGCAAGGCCCTCAAGGGACGCCGCGACGACGTCGTACTGGCCAGCAAGTTCTTCAACCCGATGGGCCCGGACGCCAACCACGGCGGCGCGTCCCGGCGTTGGATCGTGCGCGCCGTGGAGGACAGCCTGCGCCGGCTGGACACCGACCACCTCGACCTCTACCAGGTCCACCGCCCCGACCCCACGACCGACATCGACGAGACCCTGTCCGCGCTCTCGGACCTGGTCCGCTCCGGCAAGGTGCGCGCCATCGGCACCTCGACGTTCCCCGCCGAGCAGATCGTCGAGGCCCAGTGGACCGCCGAGCGCCGCGGCCACGTCCGGTTCCGTACCGAGCAGCCGCCGTATTCGATGCTGGCGCGCGGGGTGGAGAACGCGGTGCTGCCGACCGCGCAGCGCTACGGCATCGGCGTGCTGACCTGGGGCCCGCTCAGCGCCGGCTGGCTCTCCGGCCGCGATCTGTCGGCCAGTTCCCGGGCCGCTCTGGAGTCGAGGAAGTTCGACCTGTCGGTCCCGGAGAACGTCCGCAAGGCCGAGGCGGTCCGCGCCCTGTCCGAGGTCGCGTCCGACGCCGGCCTGCCCCTCCCCCACCTGGCCACCGCTTCGTCCGCTCGCACCCGGCGGTGACCTCGGTCATCATCGGCCCCCGCACCCTCGACCAGCTGGAGAGCCTGCTGGACGGCGCCGACGTCACCCTCGGCGCGGACGTCCTGGACCGGATCGACGCCATCGTCCCCCCGGGCACCGACCTCAACCGCGTCGACAACTACTACCTGCCCCCGGCCGTCACGGACCCCGCCCTGCGCCGCCGTTGACGCGGTCCCGCGCTCAGGCCAGATGCAGTGCGGCGAGCAACGCGTCGATCAGTGGCCGGTCCCGTTCCTGGGTGAGGCGGTGGCGGGCCTCCTCCGGGGGGAGCCATACCAGGCGGTCGACCTCGGTGGTGGGGGTGAAGGCGCCGCCGAGCGCTTCGGCGGCCCAGTAACGGACCTGCTTGGGGCGCCCGTTGGCGACGTAGTACGCGGTCGGCAGGGGGGCGCCGGGGCGGCAGTCCATGCCGGTCTCCTCGGCCACCTCGCGGACCGCTCCGGCCAGGGCGTCCTCGCCGCGCTTGAGTTTGCCCTTCGGGTGGGACCAGTCGTCGTACTTGGGCCGGTGGACGAGCGCGATCTCCAGGCCGTGCTCGACGGACGGGCGGCGGCGCCACAGCACACAGCCCGCGGCCAGCACCGGCTTGCGGGCGTCCGGCTTACGGGCCGGTGGCTCCCCGGGTCCCGTCATCGCTCCACCCCCTTCAGGGCCTTCTCCCGGGACAGCCAGACGCGGCCGAAGGCGTAGCGGGCCGCCTCGACCTGGTGGCGCTGGTCGGCGTGGAGGACGCCGAGGGCGTAGGCGGTGGCCGGGGCGATGCGGGGGGTGCGGGCCGCGGCGGCGGCTGCGGCTGCGGCCTCGGCGGCGTCACGGTGGCCCTCCAGGAGCAGGGCCGCCTCCGCCAGGCGGGGGTCGGCGTACTCGGGGACGAGTACCTCCTGGGCGTAGCGGCTCAGCCGGAGCAGCACCCGGACCTGGTGCCAGGGCGCGTCCTGGCGGGCGCCGTCGGCCAGCGCCTCGGCGTTGTACGGCTGTCCGGCGCGGACCAGGGGCAGCGCGCCGACCGCCTCGGCGAGCCGGCGCGCGGACTGCTCGGCGAGCGGCGGCAGCGCCTCGGCGGCCGGGACGTCCGCGGCCGCGCGGGTCAACGGCACCTCGGAGGCGAGCACGGCGACGGAGTCGGCGACGGCGTGGAAACGGGACGAGCCCAGGACCTGGAGCGCGGCGGAGTGGGCGCGGGTGCGGGCGAGGGTGAGCTGGCGGTCCAGCAGTGCCCCGGCCCGCGCGGCGCCGGCGGCGAGGACGGCATCGGCGTCCGGGACGGCGGTGTCGGGGTCGGGGGCGCCGGGGCCGGTGTCCGTACCGGAAGCCTCCGTCTTGCGGGGGCCCGTGGAGCGGGCCCCGGCGGGTGGTTCGGCGCGGTCGGGCCGTAGGCCGCGGCCGGTGCGCGGGGCGCGGTCGGTGCGTTCGGGGCGGTCGGTGCGGCCGGTCAGCCGCGTCAGGGCGGCCATCAGCCGGTCGCGGCGGGCCGCACAGGCCTGTTCGCGGGCCAGGGTGCCGGACAACCAGCCCAGTTCGGCGAGGAGTTGGTCGGCCCAGGCTTCTTCGGTCAGCGGCCGGAAGGTGTGCAGGGTGGCGCTGATCCGGCGGGCGGCGCGGCGCAGCCGGCGGGCGGCCGCGCCGGCGCCCTCGGCGTCCGGGCCGCTCTCCCGGTGAAGCCGCAGACTGCGCAGGAAGTCCGCGGACTGCTGGTGGAGGTAGCCGGCGAGCACGTCCTCGGCGGTGCGCCCGGCGAGGTGCGGGCCGGCGGCGGGTCCGGTGCCGGCCGCGGCGTCGTCGTACGGCCCCGGTGGACCGTACGGTCCGTAGGGTCCGTCCACCACCGCGGCACGGGCGCCGGCCGCCCCGCCGGGCTCGCATCCGGTGCCGAGGAGCCCGGCCGGCCCCCCGGTCCGCTGGTCAGGTCGCTGGGCCACGCCGGCGCCTCCGGGCGTCGATGAGCATTTCCTGTACGTTGCGCAGCGGCGCGCCGTCCGCGTCCACGGAGCGCCGGGTCCAGTCGCCGTCCGGGCCCAGGTGCCAGGAGGACGTGGTGTCCGAGGTACCGGTCTCCAGGAGCCGGTTGAGGGAGGCGCGGTGGGCCGGGTCGGTGACCCGGACCAGCGCCTCGATCCGCCGGTCGAGGTTGCGGTGCATCATGTCGGCGCTGCCCAGCCACACCTCGGGCTCGCCGCCGTTGCCGAAGGCGAAGATCCGGGAGTGTTCCAGGAAGCGGCCGAGGATGCTGCGGACCCGGACGTTCTCGCTGAGGCCGGGCACTCCCGGGCGCAGCGCGCAGATGCCGCGCACCCAGATGTCGACCGGCACGCCGGCCTGCGAGGCGCGGTAGAGCGCGTCGATGACGGCCTCGTCGACCATCGAGTTGACCTTGATGCGGACGTACGCGGGCCGGCCCGCGCGCTGGTGCGCGATCTCCTTGGTGATCCGCTGTATCAGGCCGTCGCGCAGGGACTTGGGGGCGACCAGGAGGCGGCGGTAGGTCTCCCGGCGGGAGTAGCCGCTCAGCCGGTTGAAGAGGTCGGAGAGGTCGGCGCCCACCTGCGCATCGGCGGTCAGCAGCCCGAGGTCCTCGTAGAGCCGGGCCGTCTTGGGGTGGTAGTTGCCGGTGCCCACGTGGGAGTAGCGGCGCAGCATGTCGCCCTCCTGGCGGACCACGAGGGAGAGCTTGCAGTGCGTCTTCAGGCCGACCAGGCCGTAGACGACGTGGCAGCCCGCCTCCTCCAGCTTGCGGGCCCACTTGATGTTGGCCTGTTCGTCGAACCGGGCCTTGATCTCGACCAGCACCAGGACCTGCTTGCCGGATTCCGCCGCGTCTATCAGGGCGTCGACGATCGGCGAGTCACCGGAGGTGCGGTAGAGGGTCTGCTTGATGGCGAGGACCTCGGGGTCGGCCGCGGCCTGCTCCAGGAACGCCTGCACGGAGGTGGAGAAGGAGTCGTAGGGATGGTGCAGGAGGACGTCACGGGCGCGCAGCGCGGCGAAGATGTCGGGCGCCGAGGCCGATTCCACCTCCGCGAGGTCGCGGTGGGTGCCGGCGACGAACTTGGGGTACTTCAGCTCGGGCCGGTCCAGCGCTCCTATGCCGAACAGCCCGGTCAGGTCCAGCGGGCCGGGCAGCGGGTAGACCTCGGCGTCGGAGATCTTCAGCTCCTGGACGAGCAGGTCGAGCACCGCGGGGTCGATGGACTCCTCGACCTCCAGCCGGACCGGCGGGCCGAACCGCCGCCGCATCAGCTCCTTCTCCAGCGCCTGGAGGAGGTTCTCGGCGTCGTCCTCCTCGACCTCCAGGTCCTCGTTGCGGGTCACCCGGAACATGTGGTGCGCGCGCACCTCCATGCCCGGGAACAGCTCCTCCAGGTGGGCGGCGATGACGTCCTCGATGGGGACGTAGCGCTGCGGGGAGGCTTCGAGGAAGCGGGAGAGCAGCGGCGGGACCTTGACCCGGGCGAAGTGGTCGTGGCCGCTGACCGGGTTGCGGACGACGACGGCCAGGTTCAGCGAGAGGCCGGAGATGTACGGGAACGGGTGCGCAGGGTCCACCGCCAGCGGCGTGAGCACCGGGAAGATCTGCTGCCGGAACAGGGTGAACAGCCGGGCCTGCTCCTTCTCGGTCAGGTCCGGCCAGCGGATCAGATGGACGCCCTGGTCGGCGAGGTCGGGGGCGATGTCCTGCTGGAAGCAGGCGGCGTGCCGGGCCATGAGCTCGCGCGAGCGGGTCCAGATCAGGTCCAGCACCTCGCGGGGCTGGAGGCCGGAGGCGGAGCGGGTGGCGACGCCGGTCGCGATCCGCCGCTTGAGTCCGGCGACCCGGACCATGAAGAACTCGTCGAGGTTGCTGGCGAAGATCGCCAGGAAGTTGGCGCGTTCGAGCAGCGGGGTGGCCGGGTCCTCGGCGAGTTCGAGCACCCGCTCGTTGAACGCCAGCCAGCTGCGTTCCCGGTCCAGGAAGCGGTCGGCGGGCAGCTCCGCGCCGTCCACGCCCACCACGCCCTGGTCCACGTACGCGTCCGGGTCGGCGTCGAGGTCGGGTTCCAGGCCCGGCACCGTCCCCCGGACCGCGTGCGGCCGGTGCGCGGCGATGGAGCCCACGGAAGGCTGGGCCGAGGGGGCCGGGGCCTGTGGGGGCCTGGTGGCCGGCATCTCGGGCTGGACCTGTGCCTGAGCGCTGGGCTGCTGGTTCATGGCCTTATTCTTCCGCGTTCCGGGGGTTCCAGGCGCGTCAGGAGGTGGCGGCGCGAGACGGAGCCTCGGGTGGGGGAGGTTCGGCACAGCGGGCTGCATTCAGCGATGCTCGCAACCGACCTTGAATCAGCGGTAACGCGGATGTGGCGCAGAAGCAAGCGGGACGCTACGGCGCGGGGCCGGGGGCGGGCCGCGGCGGCACCCGGCGGCGGGCGGTGCCGGGGCCACTTTGTCACCGCGCCGCCACTCTGTCACCGCCACCGTGACACATGAGAAATGCCCTCAGCCTCAATTAAGCAAGACCTCATGCAATTCGACGGGAAGCGCCGGCTTCCTCGCGTAAGGTTTTCCGTGTCGCAGCAAAAGGACTGCGAAGGAAAAATGCAAAAGGAATTCACAGAGTCGAGGAGAAATCCATGAGCTTCCGCAAGGTCGTTGTCGCCGTCCCCGCCCGTCGCGCCGAGCCGGCCCGCCGCGGCGTCCCCGCCCGCCCGGCCCACCACTGCGGCCACGGCGACGTCGTCGTCAGCCACCGCGGCGGGTCGCGGACGACCGCCTCCGCCCGCCGGGTGATCGGCGGCTGACGCACCGTCGGTGACGGGCCCCGGTGCTGCGCCGGGGCCCGTCCCGGGTCGCCGTGACCGGACCGGCGCACGCCCGGAAACACCGGGGAAAGGCACCGGAAAGGCAGAGAAAGGGCCGAGAAAGGGCCGGGAAAAGGCCGGGAAAGGTCAACGAAAGACCGGGCGAAGAGCCGGGAAGAGCGGGAATGACGACGACGTACACGACGGAGGAAAATCGCGGCCGCGGCCGGGCGGTCCGGCGGTCCTTCCGTGCTTTCTGGCCGCTGCTCGAAGGGGACCGGCGCTGGCTGGCGGTGATATGCGGCTGTGTGGTGCTCGCCTCCCTCACGGAAACCGCGGCCATTCTGCTGTTCAGCGAATTGACCGATCACGCCCTGCAGAAGGGCTCCCTGGACGCGTTCTGGGGGCCGGCCGCCCAGTGGCTCGGTGGCCGTCCTCGGCGCACTGATCGGCTACCTCGGCAACTCGCTGGCCGTGTGGGTGGCGGAACGCTTCGTGCTGCGACTACGGGCCCACGTCATCCTCGACAGCCGGCCCGCGGTCACCGACCCGCCGGCCCGGACCGTCCCGTCGTGCCGCAGGGCCCGCGGGGTGGTCGCCTTCGAGGAGGTCACCTTCCGCTACCCCGCCCCTGGCGCCGCGGAATCCGGGGCCGCCACCACGGACGCCCCGGCCGGCGCCCCCGCCCTGGACGCCGTCTCGTTCACCGCCCGGCCGGGCGAGCTGGTGCTGATCACCGGCCCCAGCGGCGCCGGCAAATCCACCGTCGCCCGGCTGCTGCCCCGCTTCTACGACCCGCAGGCCGGGCACGTACGGCTGGACGGCGCCCGGCTCGACGCCCTGCCGCTGGACTTCCTGCGCGAGAACGTCACCCTCCTCCCGCAGCAGACCCTCGTGCTGCACGGCACCATCGCCGAGAACATCGGCTGCGGGCGGCCCGGCGCGGGGGAGGACGAGATCGTCCGGGCGGCCGGGGCCGCCGCCGCGCACGACTTCATCACCGCGCTCCCCGACGGCTACCGGACCCGGATCTCCCCCGGCACCGCCCAGTTGTCGGGCGGGCAGCTCCAGCGCCTCGCGATCGCCCGCGCCCTGCTGCGCGACGCCCCGGTCCTCGTCCTCGACGAGCCGACCGCCGGACTCGACGCGCTCTCCGCCCGCCGGGTGATCGCCCCGCTGCGCCGGCTGATGTCCGGCCGCACGACCGTGCTGATCACCCACGACCTCCAACTGGCCCCGGACGCCGACCGCATCCTGGTCCTCGACCGCGGCCGGCTGGTGGAGTCCGGCCGGCACCCGGAACTGCTCGCCCGCGCCGGGACGTACGCCCGACTGCACGGGTCAACCTCCCCGCAGCCGGCCCCGGTTGGCCGGCTCAGGTCTCCGACCGGTACATCAGGTCCGTCTCGTGCGTGACGAACCCCATCCGCTCGTAGACGCTCACCGCCGCCGCGTTGTCGGCGTCGACGTAGAGCATCGCGGTCGGCAGCCCCTGCCCGGCCAGGTGGCGCAGCCCGACCGAGGTGAGCGCCTTGCCCAGGCCGCCGCCCTGGGCGCCCGGCCGGACACCGAGGACGTAGACCTCACCCAGGCCCTCCTCGGCGTGCACCTTCGTCCAGTGGAAGCCGACCAGCCGGCCGCCCTTCTCGGCCAGGAAGAAGCCCTTGGGGTCGAACCACGCCTCGGCCTTGCGGTCGTCCAGGTCACGCTGGGCGAGCGAGCCCTGCTCGGGGTGGTGCGCGAAGGCCTCCGCGTTCACCTCCAGCCAGGCCGCGTCATCGGTGCCCGGCTGGAAGGTCCGTACGGTCACGCCCTCGGGCAGTACGGGCTCGGGCAGCTCCAGGTCGCCCAGCGAGCGCCGCATCTGCCGCAGCTCGCGGAACATCGTCAGGCCCAGGGTCTGCGCGAGGTGCCGGGCGGCCGGGTGCCCGCCGTGCGCCCAGACCCGCAGCCGGCGCCCGGACAGCTCCAGCAGCTCGGTGCCCAGCGCCCGGCCGTGCCCCCGGCCGCGGTGCCCGGCGTGCACCACCAGCTCGGCGGCCGGCGCCTCCACCGGGTCGGTGTCCTCCAGCTGGCCGTAGCCGACCAGCAGCTCCTCGCCCGCTTCCCCGTGCGCGTACACCAGCACATGCGCGACACCCGGGCGCTTGCCGCCCCGCAGCTGCAGACGTCCCTGTTCGGACACCGCGGGCTGCCCGTCGGTGCGCGCGGCCCGCTCGATCAGCTCCAGAACGGCCTCGGCCGTTTCCGGCGCGACCTCGTCGACCACCTGGATCCTGCGGCCGGTCCGGCCCATCTCCTGTGCAGCGTCAGTCATGTGTGCAGCGTACGACCCTGCCGGGGTCCCGCAGCGGCATCAGGGCTCGGCCGCCCCGATCTGCCCGGCACGCCACACCGGTGCCGCCCGCCGGTCCGGCGCTCACCGGCAACCGTCCCGTAACCCGGCACCCCTGTTGCGCTACGCGCGTCAACAATAAGCTGCGGTCCGCTCAGGACCATCCAGGAGGGGAACCCATGCCAGCGACACCGCAACGGCGCCGCGCCATCAGCAGATTGAGGACCGGTTCGGCCGTATTGGCCGCCGCCGTCGGGATCGGCGTCACCGTCGCCGCCCTGCCGGCCGGGGCGGACACCGTGCACCCGGACCGCACCGGTCACACCGGCCGCACCGTCGACGTCCAGCTGCTCTCCTTCAACGACTTCCACGGCAACCTCGAACCGCCGCAGGGCTCCTCCGGCACGGTCGAGGAACTGCAGCCCGACGGCACCAGGAAGAGCGTGCCGGCCGGCGGCGTCGAGTACCTGGCCCAGTCCCTGCGCACCGCCCGCAAGGGCCACCCGTACTCCGTGACCGCGGCCGCCGGCGACCTGGTGGGGGCCAGCCCGCTGCTCTCCGGCCTCTTCCACGACGAACCGACCATCGAGGCCATGAACAAGCTGGGCCTGGACGTCACCTCCGTCGGCAACCACGAATTCGACGAGGGCCGGGCGGAGTTGACCCGCCTGCAGAACGGCGGCTGCCACCCCAAGGACGGCTGCTATGAGGACGGCAAGAAGTTCGCCGGCGCCGGCTTCCCGTACCTGACCGCCAACGTCACCGACGAGAAGACCGGCAAGCCGCTGCTCAAGCCGTACACCGTCTGGCGGCACAAGGGCGTGAAGATCGGCTTCATCGGCGTGACCCTCGAAGGCACCCCGGACATCGTCAGCGCCAACGGCGTCAAGGGCCTGAAGTTCCACGACGAGGTCGAGACGATCAACAAGTACGCCAAGGTCCTGAACAAGCAGGGCGTGAAGGCGATCGTGGCCCTCATCCACGAAGGCGGCCTGCCCGCCTCCACCTCGTACAACTACAACTGCGACAGCCCCGGTCCCGGCGACGGCATCTCCGGCCCGATCACCGAGATCGCCAAGCACGTCACGTCCAAGGTCGACGCCCTGGTCACCGGCCACACCCACCAGGCGTACTCCTGCACCATCCCCGACCCGTCGGGCCGGCCGCGCACCGTCACCTCCGCCGCGTCCTACGGCAAGCTCTACACCGACACCGAGCTGACCTACGACCGGCGCACCCACGACATCGTCCGCACCAGCGTCAAGGCGCCCGGTGCGGTCAACCACGTGGTCGACCGCAATCGGCCCAAGGCCGCGGACATGACGTCCCTGATCGCCCGTTGGAACAAGCTGGCCGCACCGGTCGCGGCCCGCCCGGTCGGCCACATCGCCGCCGACATCGCCGGCCGCGGCGCGGACGCCCCCGAGTCCCCGCTCGGCGACGTCATCGCCGACGCCCAGCTCGAAGCGACCAAGGCCGCCGACAAGGGCGGCGCCCAGCTCGCCCTGATGAACCCCGGCGGCATCCGCTCCGACCTCGCCTACCCGGCGTCCGGCTCCGAGGGCGACGGCGTCGTCACCTACGGCGAGGCGTTCACCGTCCAGCCCTTCACCAACATGATGAACGTCATCGACCTCACCGGCGCCCAGCTGCTGACCGCCCTCCAGCAGCAGGTCAGCGGCCCCAACGAGGCGTCCCCCAAGATCCTCCAGGTCTCCGCGGGTCTCACCTACACCCTCGACATGACCAAGAAGGGCGCCGACCGCGTCGTCAAGGACTCCGTCAAACTGAACGGCTCCGCCCTCGACCCCGCCAAGACCTACCGCGTCGCGATGAACGAGTTCCTCGCCGGCGGCGGGGACGGCTTCGCCGCCTTCAAGGACGGCCGGAACAAGTACGTCGGCCCCTCCGACCTGGACGCCTTCACGGCGTACCTGACGGCACACTCGTCGGCGTCCTCCCCGCTGAATCCGCCTGCGGCGGACCGCATTCACGTAGTGAGGTGACTCCCACGTAGCTGGCTGTACCGCCGCGGGGGTTTCTCGCCGTTGCGCTTGGCGGCGCCTCCCACGTAGCCGTCTGTCCCGCCGCGGGTCGTCTCGCCGTTGCGCTTTGCGGCGCCCCCGCACGTAGCCGTCTCTCCCGCCGCGGGGCGTCTCGCCGTTGCGCCTGCGGCGGGCTGGGTTTGTTGTGGGTGCGGTGACGGGCCTCCGGGGCCTTGTTCGTGGACTGCTGGCGCTTTACG
>NZ_JOIX01000053.1 GCF_000720175.1 Streptomyces sp. NRRL S-337 | reverse complement strand
GTGTGCGGGTGCGTGGGGGCGCGCGTTGTGGCACGTACGCCTGACGTCGCTGGTCAGCGGGAATACCTCGCCCCGCCCCTTTTCCCCTCACGGGAGGGGACGGGCCGGAGGGGCCGGTGTTTGGGACGTAAAGCGACAGCAGTCCCAAACGCCGGCCCCGGAGGCCCGTCACCGCACCCGACACCCACCCAGCCCGCCGCAGGCGCAACGGCGAGCGAGCCCCGCGGCGGGAGAGACGGGTACGTGGGAGGCGCCGCAAAGCGCAACAACGAGCAACCCCGACGGCGGGACAGACGGGTACGTGGAGGTAGCCTCAAGCGCACTGCACCCGACCCCTCAAGGAGCCGTACCGTGAGCCAGCGCACCCTCGTCCTTCTCAAGCCCGACGCCGTCAAGCGCGGCCTGGTCGGCGAGATCATCGGCCGGATCGAGCGGAAGGCCGGCTGGACGATCAGCGCGCTGGAGCTGCGTACCCTCGACCGGGCGATCCTGGAGCAGCACTACGCCGAGCACGTCGGCCGGGACTTCTACGAGCCACTGGTCGCGTTCATGTCCTCCGGCCCGGTCGTCGCGATGGTCGTCGGGGGGGAGCGGGTGATCGAGGGCGTGCGTGCGCTGGCCGGTCCGACTGACCCGATTGCCGCGCCGAGTGGGTCCATTCGTGGGGACTTCGGAACGATCACCCGGGAGAATCTGATCCATGCCTCGGATTCCGAAGAGTCCGCCGAGCGCGAGATCAAGATTTTCTTCCCCGGTATTTCCTGACGTTTCATCAGCTGTGCACCCCTCGTGACCAGGGGCGACCGACAAATTCATCGGTCGCCCTTTGGTGTATGCGACACGATCGGGGGAACGCATCACCGCGACACGACGTCACCATTGAGGGGGGCGGGTACGTGTACGGCTGACAATGGCGAAACAGCCTCCCGACGTGTTCGAGTGGGTGCACTACGAACTACGATGGAGGCTTCCGCGCCGCAGTGCGCACCACCTCCTGCCGACCTCCAGTAAGCATTCGCTCCAGTTGGGAAGGCCAGACGTATCCTCATGGGGAACAACATGTCGTTCATCGGCCGTGACATGGCTGTCGACCTCGGGACCGCCAACACGCTGGTGTACGTCAGGGGCCGCGGAATCGTCCTCAACGAACCGTCGGTCGTGGCCATCAACACCAACACCGGGGGCATCCTCGCGGTGGGCGCCGAGGCCAAGAAGATGATCGGGCGCACGCCCGGCAACATCGTTGCCGTACGGCCCCTGAAGGACGGCGTGATCGCCGACTTCGAGATCACCGAGCGGATGCTCCGCTACTTCATCCTGAAGATCCACAAGCGTCGCTACCTGGCCCGCCCGCGGGTCGTGGTGTGCGTTCCCTCCGGTATCACGGGAGTTGAGCGCCGCGCGGTCATCGAGGCGTCGACCCAGGCCGGCGCGCGCCAGGTGCACATCATCGAGGAGCCGATGGCCGCGGCCATCGGGTCCGGCCTGCCGGTCCACGAGGCCACCGGCAACATGGTGGTGGACATCGGCGGCGGTACGACCGAGGTCGCCGTCATCTCGCTCGGCGGGATCGTCACCGCCCAGTCGATCCGGGTGGCCGGCGACGAGCTCGACAACGCGATCATCCAGCACATCAAGAAGGAGTACAGCCTCCTGCTGGGCGAGCGCACCGCCGAGAGCATCAAGATCACCATCGGCTCGGCGTACGACCTGGAACAGGACGAGCACACCGAGATCCGCGGCCGCGACCTGGTCTCCGGCCTGCCCAAGACCGTGGTCATCTCGGCCGCCGAGGTCCGCAAGGCCATCGAGGAGCCGGTCAACTCCATCGTCGACGCGGTCAAGACGACCCTCGACAAGTGCCCGCCGGAGCTGTCCGGTGACGTCATGGACCGCGGCATCGTGCTCACCGGAGGCGGCGCCCTGCTCCGCGGCCTCGACGAGCGGCTGCGCCGCGAGACCGGTATGCCCATCCACATCGCCGAGGACCCGCTGGACTCGGTGGCCCTCGGTTCCGGCAAGTGCGTGGAGGAGTTCGAGGCGCTGCAGCAGGTCCTCGACTCCCAGCCGCGTAGGTAACACCCCGGTTCCCGGCCCCGCCGCGGCCGTCCTGCGGCGTCCGCGGCGGTCGGGCACCATGGCGAGTGCGGCCCGTCCGTCCGGCGGACCGCTACATACCGGCGGTCCCGGTCGTTGATACGGATCGTTGCTGCGAATCGCTGATATACAGGCACAACCTCCCGACAGACACGGTGCCCTGACGCTTCACCACCGGGCCCGTCACAGCAAGGCACAACGCTCAACTCCCGAACGAGACCGGCGGGGCCCGCAGCCGGCCGGTCCTACGAGGAAGGACACGGCCGCCGCACGTGAGGGACACACGAGAGAGCCGGCTGTTGCTGGTGCTGCTGGTCGCGATCGCGTTCGCGCTGATCACGGTCGACATCCGCGGCGGCGAACAGTCCCCGCTCGATGGCGCCCGGCAGGCCGCGGCCGCCGCCTTCGGCCCGGTGGAGGCCGGTGTCGCCCGCGTCGTCGACCCGGTCGGCAACGCCGTCAGCGCCGTACGGGACTCCGGTCGGCGGCACAGCAGGATCGCCCAGCTGCAGCACGAGAACGAGGCGCTGAAGGCCAAGCTCGGCTCCTCCGACCGCAACCGCAACCGGGCCGCCGAACTCGACAAGATCCTCAAGACCGCCGGCACCGGCCAGTACGCCATCAAGGGCGCCCAGGTGATCGCCATCGGCTCGGCCCAGGGCTTCTCCTGGACCATCACCATCGACGCCGGCAGCCGGGACGGTATCGCCCGCGACATGACCGTCCTCAACGGCGACGGGCTGGTCGGCCGGGTCACCACCGTCGGCCCCGACACCTCCACCGTCCTGCTGGCCGCCGACCCCGACTTCACCGTCGGCACCCGCATGGAGAAGACCAACGAGATCGGCTTCGCCAACGGGCAGGGCGTCCGCTCGCTGCGCGTCCAGCTGCTCAACGGCCGGGCCACCGTCAAGAAGGGCGACCGCCTGGTCACCTTCGGCTCCAGCAAGGACAAGCCGTTCGTCCCCGGTGTGCCGGTCGGCCGGGTCGTCAAGGTCGAGCCCTCCAACGGCGATCTGACCCGCACCCTCCAGGTCCGGCCGTTCGTCTCGTTCTCCCAGCTCGACATCGTCGGCGTCGTCGTGCAGCCGCCCCGCCAGGACCCGCGGGACACCGTCCTGCCGCCCGCGCCGGCCAAGCCCAAGCCGACGCCGACGGTCACCGTCACGGCCACGCCCTCCGCGAGCGCCTCCCCCAGGAGCTGACCGATGCGTATCAACCGGATCCTGCTCTCGGCCCCGCTGGTGGTCGTCGCCCTCATCATCCAGGTCAGCATCCTCGGCAGACTCCAACTTCCCGGCGCCGTACCGGACCTGCTGCTGCTCGTCGTGCTCGGCCTGGCGCTGGTCCACGGCCACGTCGCCGGCTCGCTCGTCGGCTTCTTCGCCGGGCTGCTGGCCGACCTGGCCCCGCCGTCCGACCACGCCATCGGGCGCTATGCGCTGGTGCTGTGCGTCATCGGCTACATCGCCGGGCTGACCAAGCCCGACTCCGGTCAGCACCGCTCGGCGACCCTGCCGCTGATGGTCGTCATCGGCGCCGCCATCGGCTCGACCCTGATGTACGCCGGCGTCGGCTCGCTCGTCGGCGACACCGCCGCCCGCCACGTCGGCCTGGTCGGGCTGCTGCTCAGTGCCACCCTCTACGACCTGCTGCTGGCGCCGTTCACGGTCCCGCTGGTGATGGCGCTGGCCCGCCGCACCGAGCACGACTCCGTGGTCGGCGACGGTTCCCCGAGCCCGAGCGGCACCGCCACCCGTGACTCCGCGTACGGCTGGCTCACCACCGGCACCGGACTCAAGGCCAGCCGCGGCGCCATGAAGTCGGCCCGCACCAAGGCCCACATCGGCAGCCAGCGCGGCGGACTGCTCGGCAAGTCGGCCCGCGACAAGGCCGGCCGGATCAAGGGGGTCAAGCGGCTGTGACCCATCTCCCCGAAACCCGGACCTCGCGGGTGAGCGTCCGGCTCATCGCGATCCAGATCCTGGTCTTCTCCCTGCTGCTCACCCTCGGCGGCCGGCTCTGGTACCTGCAGATCCGCAACGGCCAGGAGTACGCCACCGAGGCGCGCAACAACCACGTCCAGCAGGTCGTCGACCCCGCCACCCGCGGCTCCATCCTCGACGCGCGCGGCGTGCCGCTGGCCGACAACCAGACCCGGCTGGTCGTCTCCGCCAGCCGCACCGACCTGCTGAAGATGAAGGACGACGGCAAGGCCGTGCTCGGCCGGCTCGCCAAGGTGCTCGGCATGTCCGAGAAGGAGATCCGCAACAAGGTCCGGCTCTGCGACTCCAAGACCCCGCAGCCGTGCTGGAACGGCTCGCCGTACCAGCCGATCCCGATCACCGACGAGGCCACCACCCAGCAGGCCCTGCAGCTCCGCGAGCGGTCCGAGGACTTCCCCGGCATCACCGCCGAGCCCACCGCCGTCCGCCGCTACCCGGCCCCCGTCGGCGCCAACACCGCGCAGGTGCTCGGCTACCTCTCCCCGGTCACCGACGAGGAGATCAACAAGGCCAAGAACACCCACTCGCCGCTGCTCCGCTCGGACCAGATCGGCCGCTCCGGCCTGGAGCGCACCTACGACACGTACCTGCGCGGCAAGGCCGCCGTCACCCGCTACGAGGTCGACAACCTCGGCCGGGTCATCGGCCAGGCCAAGAGCGAGAAGGGCCAGTCCGGTTCGTCGATAGTCACCAGCATCGACGCCCGGGTGCAGGCGCTGGCGGAGAAGCAGCTGGACCAGGCCATGAAGGACGCCCGTAAGGTGCACGACAAGAACACCGGCACCAACTACAAGGCGGACTCCGGCGCCGTGGTCGTCATGGAGGCGAAGACCGGCCGGGTGGTGGCGATGGCCTCCAACCCCAGCTACGACCCCAACGCCTGGGTCGGCGGCATCTCGGGCAAGGACTACGCCCGCCTCACCGGCAAGGACTCCAACTACCCGCTGCTGAACCGCGCCATCCAGGGCCAGGCCGCCCCCGGCTCGATCTTCAAGGTCATCTCGACCACCGCGGCGGTCAACGCGGGCTACGACTTCAACGGCCACTACCCCTGCACCAGCTCGTACAGCATCGGCGGCCAGGTCTTCCGGAACTTCGAGGGCGAGGGCCACGGCGACATCAGCCTGGGCCGGGCGCTGGAGGTCTCCTGCGACACCGTCTTCTACCGGCTCTCGCACGAGGAGTGGAAGAAGGACGGCGGCGACAAGCCGAAGAAGGACCCCAACGACTGGTTCTACCGGACCGCCCACCAGTTCGGGCTCGGCAAGGAGACCGGCATCGACCTCCCCAACGAGGTCAACGGCCGGGTCCCCGACCGCCGGTGGAAGCACAACTTCTGGAAGGCCAACAAGGACGGCTGGTGCCAGCAGGCCAAGGCCTGGCCCAAGAAGAAGGACTACACCACCAAGCTCGCCCGTGAGGGCTGCCTCGAAGGCATGAAGCTGCACGCCTACGACTCGATCAACTACGCCATCGGCCAGGGCGACACCCTCGTCACCCCGATCCAGATGGCGACCATCTACGCCGCGATCAGCAACGGCGGCACGCTCTACAACCCCACCGTCGGCAAGGCGATCGTCAGCCCCGACGGCAAGCACATCCAGCAGATCGTGCCGCGCTCGCACGGCAAGCTGCCGGACAGCCCCCACACCCTCAAGCAGATCGACTCCGCGCTGGCCGGCGTCGCCACCCGCGGCACCGCCGCCTGGCGCTTCCAGGGCTGGCCGCAGGACAAGATCCCGATGCACGCCAAGACCGGTACCGCCGAGGTCTACGGCAAGCAGACCACCTCGTGGTTCGCGACGTACACCAAGGACTACACGATCGTCATGACGATCTCCCAGGGTGGTACCGGATCCGGAGCCTCCGGCCCGGCCGTGCGCAACATCTACAACGCCCTGTACGGCGTCGACGAGAAGGGCGGCATCAACCCGAAGGCCGCCCTGCTGCCCAGGCCGCAGGGCAAGCTGCCCAAGATCGAGAGCGACGGCACCATCGAGGCCCAGCCCATCAAGCCCTATGCCCCGCCGTCCCCGTCGCCCTCACCTTCGGGGAGCCCCCAGTGACCTCAAGCCACACCTCCCGGGCCTTCTCCGTCCGCCGCTACACCCCGGAACTCGGTACCTGGGGAAAGCTGACGGCACGTGACTCCGTGCTGCGCAAGCTGGACTGGATACTGCTGGTGTCCTGCCTGCTGCTGTCGCTCATCGGCTCGCTGCTCGTCTTCTCCGCCACCCGCAACCGCACCGAGCTCAACAAGGGCGACGAGTACTACTTCTTCCTGCACCACCTGCTCAACCTCGGCATCGGCCTGACGCTGGCCGGCGGCACGATCTGGCTCGGCCACCGCACCCTGCGCGGCGCGATCCCGGTGCTGTACGCCCTGTCGGTGGTGCTCGCCCTGCTGGTGCTGACCCCGCTCGGCGCCACCATCAACGGTTCGCGCTCCTGGCTGGCCATCCCCGGCGGATTCTCCCTCCAGCCCGCCGAGTTCGCGAAGATCACCATCTCGCTCGGCATGGCGATGATCCTTGCCTCCCGGGTCGACGCCGGCGACCGCCCGTACCCCGGCCACCGCACCGTCGTCCAGGCCCTCGGGCTGGCCGCCGTGCCCGTCGGCATCATCCTGCTGATGCCCGACCTCGGTTCGGTCATGGTGCTCGGTGCCGTCATCCTCGGCGTTCTGCTCGCCTCCGGCGCGTCCAACCGCTGGATCCTCGGACTGGTGAGCGCCGGCGTCGTCGGCTGCGTCGCCATCTGGCAGCTCGGGCTGCTCGACGCGTACCAGATCGCCCGCTTCGCCGCGTTCGCCAACCCGAGCCTGGACCCGGCCGGCGTCGGCTACAACACCAACCAGGCCCGGATCGCCATCGGCGGCGGCGGACTGACCGGCTCCGGGCTCTTCCACGGCAGCCAGACCACCGGCCAGTTCGTGCCCGAGCAGCAGACGGACTTCATCTTCACCGTTGCCGGCGAGGAGCTGGGCTTCCTGGGCGCGGGCCTGATCATCGTCCTGCTCGGCATCGTGCTGTGGCGCGCCTGCCGGATCGCCCGCGAGTCGACCGAGCTCTACGGCACGATCGTGGCCGCCGGCATCATCGCGTGGTTCGCCTTCCAGGCCTTCGAGAACATCGGCATGACGCTCGGCATCATGCCGGTGACCGGCCTGCCGCTGCCCTTCGTCTCCTACGGAGGCACGTCGATGTTCGCGGTCTGGATCGCCATAGGGCTGCTCCAGTCGATCCGGGTCGGCCGCCCGCTGTCCGCGTCCCGCTGACGGCGGGGACCGGCCCGCGCCGGGTCACCGCACGGTGTACAGCTCGAACCACAGCGACGCGGACCGCGGCCCGCCGGCGTACGGCGTGGTGCCCCACTCGTCGGCGAGCTCGCCGGTCAGCCACAGCCCGTGATCGGCGTCCTCGGCCACCGGGTCGTACGGCGGCCGGGCCTGCGACGGGACGGCCGGCGGGGGGCGGCGGACCGCGGCCCCGTCGTGCACGCTGATCCGCAGGCCGTGTCCGGCCGTCAGCAGCCGCAGCAGGATGTCCGCCGACCGCGGGGTGCGCAGATGGGAGCTGGTGACCACCTCCGAGGTGAGCAGCACCGCGGTGTCCAGCAGCGGGGTGAGCGGGCTGCTCCGCAGTACGGCCCGGACGAAATCCCGGGCGATCTTCGGGCTGGTGGGTTCGCTCGGCGCCGTCAGCAGGAACGGGCGGGCCCCCGCCGAGAAGCGGATGGGTGACCGGGCGACGGCTGCGCTGTGGGGATGCACGGGTGTCTCCCTCCCCGAGGGGTCGAGTGAGCGCCGATCGCCACCCTGAGTGGGCGGCTAGTGACACACCGTAAGCCACCTTCCCTGACGTGTGCCACCCGCTCTTCCGATGCCGGCCCACACCACGCAGAGCGATCCTGTCCGGGTGGGTGGTCCCCGTTATGGCTGCTGGCTACATTCGAGGCATGGCGGACACCGTGCGGGAGATCGAGCGGAAATACGAGGCCGACGACGACACCCACCTGCCCGACCTGGCCGGCGTCGACCGGGTCGCGACGGTGGAGGAGCGCGGCACCGAAAACCTGGACGCCCTCTACTACGACACCGCCGACCAGCGCCTCGCCGCGGACGGCGTCACCCTCCGGCGGCGCACCGGCGGCCCGGACGCCGGCTGGCACCTGAAACTCCCGGTCGAGCCCGGCGTGCGCGAGGAGATCCGGGCACCGCTCTCGGACGCCCCACCCCCCGAACTTGCCGCCCTGGTCCGCTCCCGGACCCGCGGCCAGGACCTGATCCCCCTGGTGCGGCTGCGGACCCGGCGGACGGTCCGGGTGCTGCGCGACGCCGCGGGCGCACCGCTGGCCGAGGTCGCGGTGGACGCGGTGACCGCGCGGCGGGTGACGTTCGCCGCTCCGCCCGCGGCGGCGTCCGGCGGCACCGGCCCGATGGAGGCGCGCTGGCACGAGATCGAGGTCGAGCTGGCCGGTGCCGACGACGGCGACGGTACGGGCAAGGGCGGCGCCGGTACGGGCGGCGACGGGGGCACCGGGCTGCTGGACGCGATCGGCCATGCGCTGGCCGACGCCGGGGTGCGGCCCGCCTCGGCACCCTCCAAGCTGGCCCGCGCGCTGACCGAGACGGGCCTGCGCACCGAGCGGCCCGACGGTGCCGACCGGCACGCCGCGGGCGCGTCGACCGCCCGCTTTGCCGGGAAGCCGCGCACCGCCGCGGACCTCGTCCTGGACTACGCCGCCACGCAGGTGCGGGCGATCACCGCCCTCGATCCGGCGGTCCGCCGCGACCTGCCCGATTCCGTGCACCAGATGCGGGTCGCCACCCGCCGCCTGCGCAGCACCTTCCGGTCCTACGCCAAGGTCCTCGACCGTGCCGTCACCGACCCGATCGGCGCCGAACTCAAGTGGCTGGCGGGGGAGTTGGGGGTGGGCCGGGACCAGGAGGTGCTGGCCGAGCGGCTGCGCGCGTCGCTGGCGGAGGTGCCCCGGACGCTCCGGCTCGGCCCGGTGGCCGCCCGGCTGCGGCTGTGGTCCGAGCGCAACCGGGCCGGCGCCCGCGACCGGCTGCTCGCCGCCCTGGACGACCCCCGCTACCTGGCCCTCCTCGACCGGCTGCATGCCCTCCTGGAGGAGCCGCCGCTGCGCACCGCCGCCCAACGGCCCGCCTCCGAAGCCGCGGCCCGGGCCGTCCTCAAGGACTACCGGCGGCTGGCCGGCCGCGTGGCGGCCGCGCTGGACGCCCCCGCCGGCCGGGGCCGGGACGAGGCGCTGCACAGCGCCCGCAAGGCCGCCAAGCGGGCCCGGTACGCGGCCGAGGCGGCCCGCCCGGCGCTCGGCAAGCCGGCGAAGAAGTTCGCCAAGCGGATCAAGAAGGTGCAGCAGCTGCTCGGCGACCACCAGGACAGCGTGGTGGCCCGCGGCGCCCTCCGTGACCTGGCCACCCAGGCCCACCGCGCCGGCGAGGGCGGCTTCACCTTCGGCCTCCTCCACGGCCGCGAGGAGGCCCTGGCCGCCCAACGGGAGCGCGACCTCCCGGCCGCCTGGGCGAAGGCGTCCCGCAAGCGGCTGCTGGCGCGGCTGGGGGCGTGAGAGGGGGCGGCCGCGCTCGCCGTGCGATTTTGGGTGCCGCCGAGCGGGTTACGCTTGAGAGTCGCCCCTTGTCAGCCCACGAAGGTTCGAGATGTCCGAGTCGGTTTTCCCGCAACTCGAAGCTCTGCTCCCACACGTGCAGAAGCCGATCCAGTACGTCGGCGGTGAGCTCAACTCCACGGTCAAGCCGTGGGAGAGCTGCGACGTCCGCTGGGCCCTCATGTACCCCGACGCCTACGAGGTCGGGCTGCCCAACCAGGGCGTCATGATCCTCTACGAGGTCCTCAACGAGCAGGAGGGCGTGCTCGCCGAGCGCACCTACAGCGTCTGGCCGGACCTCGAAGCGCTGATGCGTGAGCACGAGGTGCCGCAGTTCACGGTCGACGCGCACCGCCCTGTCGGCGCCTTCGACGTGCTCGGTGTCTCCTTCTCCACCGAGCTGGGCTACACCAACCTGCTCACCGCCCTGGACCTGGCCGGCATCCCGTTCGAGTCCAAGGACCGCACGGACGAGCACCCGCTGATCCTCGCGGGCGGCCACGCCGCCTTCAACCCCGAGCCGATCGCGGACTTCCTCGACTGCGCGGTGGTCGGCGACGGCGAGCAGGCGGTGCTGGAGATCACCGAGATCATCCGCGCCTGGAAGAACGAGGGGCGCCCGGGCGGCCGCGACGAGCTGCTGTTCCGCCTCGCGAAGACCGGCAGCGTCTACGTCCCCAAGTTCTACGACGTCGAATACCTGGCCGACGGCCGGATCTCCCGCGTCGTGCCCAACCGTTCCGGCGTCCCGTGGCGGGTCTCCAAGCACACCGTCATGGACCTGGACGAGTGGCCGTACCCCAAGCAGCCGCTGGTCCCGCTCGCCGAGACCGTCCACGAACGGATGTCGGTGGAGATCTTCCGCGGCTGCACCCGCGGCTGCCGTTTCTGCCAGGCCGGCATGATCACGCGCCCCGTGCGGGAGCGAAGCATCACCGGCATCGGCGAGATGGTGGACAAGGGTCTGAAGGCGACCGGATTCGAGGAGGTCGGCCTCCTCTCCCTCTCCTCCGCGGACCACACCGAGATCGGTGACATCGCCAAGGGCCTCGCCGACCGGTACGAGGAAGACAAGATCGGCCTGTCGCTGCCCTCGACCCGGGTCGACGCCTTCAACATCGACCTCGCCAACGAGCTGACCCGCAACGGCCGCCGCTCGGGTCTGACCTTCGCGCCCGAGGGCGGCTCGGAGCGGATCCGCAAGGTCATCAACAAGATGGTCTCCGAAGAGGACCTGATCAGGACCGTCTCCACGGCCTACGGCAACGGCTGGCGGCAGGTGAAGCTGTACTTCATGTGCGGTCTGCCGACCGAGACCGACGAGGACGTCCTCCAGATCGGCGACATGGCGGTCAAGGTCATCGCCGAGGGCCGCAAGGTCTCCGGGCAGAACGACATCCGCTGCACGGTCTCCATCGGCGGGTTCGTCCCCAAGCCGCACACCCCCTTCCAGTGGGCCCCGCAGCTCTCCGCCGAGGAGACGGACGCCCGCCTCGAAAAGCTCCGCGACAAGATCCGCGGCGACAAGAAGTACGGCCGTTCCATCGGCTTCCGCTACCACGACGGCAAGCCCGGCATCGTCGAGGGCCTGCTCTCGCGCGGTGACCGCCGCGTGGGCGCCGTCATCCGCGCCGTCTACGAGGACGGCGGCCGCTTCGACGGCTGGCGCGAGCACTTCTCCTACGACCGCTGGATGCGGGCCGCCGAGAAGACGCTGCCGGAGTTCGGCGTGGACGTCGCCTGGTACACCACCCGTGAGCGCGAGTACGAGGAGGTCCTGCCCTGGGACCACCTGGACTCCGGCCTCGACAAGGACTGGCTCTGGGAGGACTGGCAGGACGCCCTCGACGAGACCGAGGTCGAGGACTGCCGCTGGACCCCGTGCTTCGACTGCGGGGTCTGTCCTCAGATGGACACCCAGATCCAGATCGGCCCCACGGGCAAGAAGCTGCTGCCGCTGACGGTCGTCAAGTAGCGCTTCCCGTAAGCCAGTTCGGCCCGGCCTCCGCCCCCCCCGCGGTGGCCGGGCCGCGGTGTGCTCGGCACAATGATCCGATGCCCGCACCGCACACGCCGACGTCAGGGCGGCTGGTCGTCCCCTCCGTCGCGTTCCACGACTCGTTCCTCGCCGCGATGGACGAGTTCCGCGCCGACGGCGCCGAGCACGCTCCACGGTCCAGCCTGGCGCGCGAACTGCGCGCCTGGCGCACCCGCTGGCCGACCCCCGAGGGGTTCGCCGCGTACGTCGCCGCGGTGGGCGGCACCGCGTACGACGAGCGTGCCGACGGCCGGGTGCCGGTGTCCACCCGGTGGTGGGTGGTGGACGGCAGCTATCTGGGCCGCGTCACCTTCCGCCACCGGCTCACCCCCTCCCTCCGTACCTGGGGCGGTCACATCGGGTACGCGGTACGCCCCGGTGCCCGCCGGCAGGGGCACGCCACGGCGATGCTGCGCGCCGCCCTGCCGGTCGCCCACGACGAGCTGGGCATCGATCCGGTGCTGGTCACCTGCGACGCGGACAACATCGGATCCCGCAAGGTCATCGAGGCCTGCGGCGGGATCTTCGAGGATCAGCGGGACGAGAAACTGCGGTACTGGGTCACCGCGGCGGTGCCCCCCGGCGGCGTCGACGGCGGGTCCGCCGGGCAGCGCTGAGAGTGGCCGGACCGCCCTTGGGGAACCTGGCGGCCGTGAGACACGTACTCTAGGTAGCAGTACGACCGCACTCACGAAGGACTGAACGACACTGGGCAAGCGACAGCCCGAAGGCCCGCCGCCCGCACCGGCGGTGCAGCGCATCCGACTGCGCTACACCAAGCGCGGCCGCCTCCGGTTCACCAGCCACCGCGACTTCCAGCGCGCTTTCGAGCGGGCGCTGCGCCGCGCCGAGGTCCCCATGGCCTATTCGGCGGGTTTCACCCCGCACCCCAAGGTGTCGTATGCCAACGCCGCCCCGACCGGTACGGGCAGTGAGGCCGAGTATCTGGAGATCCAGCTCGCCGAGCGCCGCGACCCGGACAAGCTTCGCGAACTCCTCGACGAGTCGCTGCCGGCCGGGCTCGATGTGATCGAATCGGTCGAGGCGCGCACCAGCGGCCTCGCCGACCGGCTGCAGGCGTCGGTGTGGCAGCTCCGGCTCGACGGGGTCACCCCCGAGGCCGCCGCCCACGCCGTCGAGGCGTTCCTCGCGGCCGAAGAGGTGCTGGTCGAACGCCGCACGAAGAACGGCATGCGGACCTTCGACGCCCGGGCCGCGGTGGCGCATCTGGAGGCGGCCGGTTGTCAGGGCGATAGGCCCGACGGCGCTGCCTGTGCGATACTGCGGCTGGTTGTTCGGCATGTGACACCCGCCGTTCGACCCGACGACGTCCTGTCCGGCCTCCGAGCTACGGCCGACCTGGCGCCGCCGGTCCCCGCTGCGGTGACCAGGCTGGCGCAGGGGCTGCTCGATGAGGAGACCGGCGCGGTGACCGACCCGCTTGCGCCCGACCGCGACGCTGCTACGGCCGCCCCACCCACGGCCGCCGGGCAGAGTGCCGCGAAGGCGCCGGGCGGGGCCTCCCCGGCAGCCGGGGACGGTACTGCGTAGGACCGCCGTCGTCGCGTCGCCGATCAACCAGGGCGCCACCCCGGTCCGGCAGACGCACTGACCAGGAGACTTTCGCCGGTCCCACCCCAAAAAGGGGCCGACGAGCGAGACGACAGCTCCCGTGCGGCGCCCACGCCCCGGACAGCGGGCCCGCGCTCATCACGCGGACCGCTACCGGAATCAGGCGCGGCGCCCGGGAGCGTGACGGGAGAACCGCCCGCATGCTCGAGCCCATTGAGCCCACTGAATCGACGTCGTCCCCGGACCGCGGTCCGGACGACAACCACTCACCCAGTGACACGCTGCCGCCGCGCCGTCGGCGCCGGGCGGCGTCCCGGCCGGCCGGCCCGCCGGTCGCCGGCGACGCCTCCGCGGCCACCGTGGTGAGCACCGAGCCCGCCGCGCCGACGGCCGCCCGGGCCGCCGCCGAGGAGTCCACCGCGTCCGCGGTGAGCAGCGGCGACGAGGCCAAACCGGCCCGTACCCGCCGCCGGGCCACCCGTAAGGCCACCGCCCCCGCCGGGGCCCCGCAGCCGGCCGCCGAGGTGCCGGCAGAGACGCCCGTGGAGGCTCCTGCCGAGGCAGCAGCCGGTGCCGCAGCCGCCGCCGAAACGCCCGCCGAGGCGCCGCAGGCCGGGGAGGCCGCCCCGCGCCGTACCCGCCGCCGCGCGACCCGTAAGGCGACCGCCCCCGCCGGGGCCCCGCAGCCCGAGGCCGCTCCGGAGCCGGTCGTCGCGGAGGCGCCCGCCGCCGAGCCGGCGGAGGAGGCCGAAGAAGTCGAGGAGACCGAGGAGACCGCTCCGGTCGCCGAGGAGCCCGCGAAGCCGGCCCGTACGCGTCGCCGCGCGACCCGTAAGGCGACCGCTCCGGCCGGTGCCCCGCAGGTGAGTGCCGAGGAGCCCGTCGAGGCCCCGGCCGCACCGGCCGCCGCCGAGGAGGCGCCCGCGGCCGCGGAGGCCGTCGAGGAGGCCAAGCCGGCCCGTACCCGTCGCCGTGCGACCCGTAAGGCCACCGCTCCCGCGGGTGCGCCGCAGGCCGCCGAGGAGCCCGTCGAGGCGCCCCTCCCGGCCGCGGAAGCCGCGGCGCAGGCCGAGGCGCCCGCCGAGGAGACCGAGGGCCCGCGCCGCCGGTCCCGCCGCCGTACCGAGCGCGCCGGGGAGCCGGCCGCCGAGGCGCCGCGGGCCGAGGAGGAGCCCGCGCAGGAGGCGCCGGTGCGCGGCCGCCGTCGTGCCCAGCGGCCGCCGACCGCGGTCTTCCAGGCGCCGGTCTTCACCGAGCCGATGTTCCAGACCCCCGAGACCGCCGCCGCCGCCGCCCATGCCGCGGCGCGCCAGGAGGCCGCCGAGACCGAGCCGGTCGCCGAGGAGCAGCCGCCGGCCGGTGCGCGGCGCCGTCGCCGCCGGGGCGCCCCGGCCGAGGCCGAGCAGGTCGTCACCGCTCCCGTGGAGGAGCCGGAGGCCGCCGAGGAGGCCGAGGCCGAGGAGGCCGGCCACGCCGAGGACGAGTTCGCCGAGCGCCCGTCGCGCCGCCGTCGCCGTGGTGGCCGTCGCCGCCGTCGCGGGGAGACCGCCGAGGGTCCCGAGGAGCAACAGGCCGAGGCCGCTGCCGAGGAGGGTGCCCAGGAGGCCGAGGCCGAGGAGCCCGGCCACGAGGCGGAGTCCGCCGAGGAGGCGGAGGAGCACGAGGACGAGCAGTCGGGCGCCGGCTCCAGCAGCAGCCGCCGTCGCCGTCGCCGCCGCCGTCGCAGCGGGGACGCCGCCGAGGTCGAGGCCTCGCACGCCGACGATCCCGAGCGCACGGTCGTCAAGGTCCGTGAGCCCCGCAAGAAGGAGGAGGGCACCGGCGCGGACGAGGTGCAGTCGATCAAGGGGTCGACGCGCCTGGAGGCCAAGAAGCAGCGCCGCCGCGAGGGGCGTGAGCAGGGCCGCCGCCGGGTGCCGATCATCACCGAGGCGGAGTTCCTCGCCCGCCGTGAGGCCGTCGAGCGGGTGATGGTCGTCCGCCAGAGCGGCGAGCGCACCCAGATCGCTGTCCTCGAGGACAACGTGCTCGTGGAGCACTTCGTCAACAAGGAACAGGCCACCTCGTACGTCGGCAATGTGTACCTCGGCAAGGTGCAGAACGTCCTGCCGTCGATGGAGGCCGCCTTCGTCGACATCGGCAAGGGCCGCAACGCCGTGCTGTACGCCGGTGAGGTCAACTTCGAGGCGCTGGGCATGGCGAACGGCCCGCGCCGGATCGAGAGCGCGCTGAAGTCCGGCCAGTCGGTGCTGGTGCAGGTCACCAAGGACCCGATCGGTCACAAGGGCGCCCGCCTGACCAGCCAGGTCTCGCTGCCCGGCCGCTACCTGGTCTACGTGCCCGAGGGCTCGATGACCGGTATCAGCCGCAAGCTCCCGGACACCGAGCGGGCCCGGCTGAAGCAGATCCTCAAGAAGATCGTCCCCGAGGACGCGGGCGTGATCGTCCGTACCGCCGCGGAGGGCGCGAGCGAGGAGGAGCTGGCGCGCGACGTCCAGCGCCTGCAGGCCCAGTGGGAAGAGATCCAGAAGAAGGCCAAGGGCAGCAGCTCCAGCGCGCCGACGCTCCTGTACGGCGAGCCGGACATGACCGTCCGGGTCGTGCGGGACATCTTCAACGAGGACTTCTCCAAGGTCATCGTCAGCGGTGACGACGCCTGGGAGACGATCCACGGCTACGTCGCCCACGTCGCGCCGGACCTCACCGACCGGCTGCAGAAGTGGACCTCGGACGTCGACGTCTTCGCCACGTACCGGATCGACGAGCAGCTGATGAAGGCGCTGGACCGCAAGGTCTGGCTGCCCAGCGGCGGCTCGCTGGTGATCGACCGGACCGAGGCGATGGTCGTGGTCGACGTCAACACCGGCAAGTTCACCGGCCAGGGCGGCAACCTGGAGGAGACGGTCACCAGGAACAACCTGGAGGCGGCCGAGGAGATCGTGCGCCAGCTGCGGCTGCGCGACCTCGGCGGCATCATCGTGATCGACTTCATCGACATGGTGCTGGAGTCCAACCGCGACCTGGTGCTGCGGCGCCTGCTGGAGTGCCTGGGCCGTGACCGTACGAAGCACCAGGTGGCCGAGGTCACCTCGCTCGGCCTGGTCCAGATGACCCGCAAGCGGGTCGGCCAGGGCCTGCTGGAGTCGTTCTCCGAGTCGTGCGTGCACTGCAACGGCCGGGGCGTCATCGTCCACATGGACCAGCCGACGACGGTCGGCGGTGGCGGCAAGCGCAAGAAGAAGGGCAAGGCGGCGCCGGTCGAGGCCGCCGAGCCGCACGTCCACGAGGTCGAGGCCGCCGAGCCCACCCCGGACGGTGGCGCGCCCGAGCTGGAGCCGGTGGCCGTGACGGAGGCCGAGCTGCAGCCCACGGTGGCCGGTACCGACGAGTGGTTCAGCAGCCCGGCCGAGGCCGAGGCCGCGGCCGGACGTGGCCGGGGCCGCCGCCGGGTGAGCCGGAAGGTGTCCGCTCCGGCGGGCGCCCCCAGGGCCGCCGCCGAGGAGGCCGCCGCGATCGTGCTGCCGGCCGAGCCGGCGCCCGCCCAGGCCGCCGAGCCGGAGCCGGCCGCGGCGCCGGAGCCGGCCGCCGAGGCCGCTGCCCCGGAACCCGCGCCGGCCCGTCCGCGCCGTCGGGTGACACGTAAGGTGACCGCTCCGGCGGGCTCGCCCGAGGTGTCCGACGATTCCGTGGCGACCGTGGTGATCGCCACGCCGGCCGCCGAGCCGGTGACGGAGCAGGCCGAGGCACCGGCCGCGGAGCCCGTCGAGGGTGCCGAGGCGGCCGAGCCGGAGGCGGCGCCCGCGGCGAAGAAGACCGCGAAGAAGGCGACGGCCAAGAAGGCCACCGCCAAGAAGGCCGCGGCGAAGAAGACCACGGCCAAGAAGGCGGCGGCGAAGAAGACCACCACCGCCAAGAAGGCCACGGCGAAGAAGACCACCACGAAGAAGGCGACGACGAAGAAGGCCGCGGCCAAGAAGACCGCAGCCGCCGAGCAGCCCTCGGTCGCGTCGGTGTCGGTTTCGACGGAGGACTGAGCGTCACGAACCCGCCCCGGGCCGTCACGGCGGCCCGGGGCCGGTTTGACCCCCTGGTCAAGGCCCCGTAACCTTGACCGTCGGTGTCTGAGACTTCAGGGCACCACCACTTCTGAGCAAATACCTCTCGGTCCGCCGAGGGAGGCCGCTCGTCCGATCGGATTCCACGGGACGTCCCGAGCCCGTGAGAGCGGCTGGCATCAGAGGATCCGTTTCAAGCGAAAGAGAGTTCCGCGTGTACGCGATCGTGCGCACCGGCGGACGCCAGCAGAAGGTTTCTGTCGGCGACGTCATCGAGATTGACCGCATTTCCACCAGCAAGGTCGGCGACACCGTCGAGCTCTCCACGCTGCTGGTCGTCGACGGTGACGCGGTCACCAGCGACCCGTGGGTCCTGGCCGGCGTGAAGGTCCAGGGTGAGGTCGTGGACCACCACAAGGGCAACAAGATCCGGATCCAGAAGTACAAGAACAAGACCGGTTACAAGAAGCGGATCGGCCACCGCCAGCTCCACACGGCGCTGAAGATCACCGGCATCGACGCTCCGGCGAAGTAAGGGACTGAGGAGACATGGCACACAAGAAGGGCGCATCGTCCACCCGGAACGGTCGCGACTCCAATGCTCAGCGGCTCGGCGTGAAGCGCTTCGGCGGTCAGGCCGTCCTCGCCGGTGAGATCCTGGTCCGCCAGCGTGGCACCCACTTCCACCCCGGCTCGGGCGTCGGCCGCGGCGGCGACGACACCCTGTTCGCCCTGCAGGCCGGTGCGGTGCAGTTCGGCACCCACCGTGGCCGCAAGGTCGTGAACATCGTCCCGGTCGCCCAGTAATACGGGCCCGGACGTCACACAGCACCACCAGGGGCGGACCGCCTTTTCCCGCGTGAGCGGGAAGGCCGGTCCGCCCTTGGCGTGTTACGACAGAGACATCTCTGACGTACGCGCCCTCACTGCCGTACGCGCCGTACTGCTCCGCAGTTCCGCGGCGCCTGGGCAGTGACCCCGTAGTACGCAGTACCAGACCACCCCGCTCATCTGGAGGCACCCCACCATGACCACCTTCGTGGACCGCGTCGAGCTGCACGTCGCCGCGGGTAACGGAGGCCACGGCTGTGCCTCCGTACACCGGGAGAAGTTCAAGCCGCTCGGCGGCCCCGACGGCGGCAACGGCGGCCGCGGCGGCGATGTGATCCTGGTCGTCGACCAGGACGTCACCACCCTCCTCGACTACCACCACCATCCGCACCGCAAGGCCACCAACGGCCAGCCCGGTGCCGGCGACAACCGCGAGGGCAAGAACGGCAAGGACCTGGTCCTGCCGGTCCCGGACGGCACGGTCGTGCTCGACAAGAACGGTGAGGTGCTCGCCGACCTGGTGGGCCAGGGCACCACCTTCGTCGCCGGCCAGGGCGGCCGCGGCGGCCTCGGCAACGCCGCGCTGGCCTCCGCCCGCCGCAAGGCGCCCGGTTTCGCGCTGCTCGGCGAGCCGGGAGAGGCCCGGGACATCGTCCTGGAGCTCAAGACCGTCGCGGACGTCGCGCTGGTCGGCTACCCGAGCGCGGGCAAGTCGTCGCTGATCTCGGTGCTCTCCGCGGCCCGGCCGAAGATCGCGGACTACCCCTTCACGACGCTGGTGCCCAACCTCGGCGTGGTCACCGCCGGCGCCACGGTCTACACCATCGCGGACGTCCCCGGGCTGATCCCGGGCGCCAGTCAGGGCAAGGGCCTGGGCCTGGAGTTCCTGCGGCACGTCGAGCGCTGCGAGGTGCTGGTGCACGTCCTGGACACCGCGACCCTGGAGTCCGACCGGGACCCGGTCTCCGACCTCGACGTCATCGAGGAGGAGCTCGCCCAGTACGGCGGCCTGGAGAACCGGCCGCGGGTGGTCGTGCTCAACAAGATCGACATCCCGGACGGCAAGGACCTGGCCGACATGATCCGGCCGGACCTGGAGGAGCGCGGCTACCGCGTCTTCGAGGTCTCCGCCGTCGCCCATCAGGGCCTGAAGGAGCTGTCGTACGCGCTGGCCGACATCGTCGCCAAGGCGCGCGCCGCCAAGCCCGTCCAGGAGGCCACGCGGATCGTCATCCGTCCCAAGGCGGTGGACGACGCGGGCTTCACGGTCACGCAGGAGGGCGAGGGCTTCTTCCGCGTACGGGGCGAGAAGCCGGAGCGCTGGGTGCGCCAGACCGACTTCAACAACGACGAGGCGGTCGGCTATCTGGCGGACCGGCTCAGCCGCCTCGGCGTCGAGGACGCGCTCCTCAAGGCGGGCGCCCGCGCCATGGACGGCGTGGCGATCGGCCCCGAGGACAACGCGGTGGTCTTCGACTGGGAGCCGACGGTGACGGCCGGCGCGGAGATGCTGGGCCGGCGCGGCGAGGACCACCGCTTCGAGGCGCCCCGCCCGGCCGCCCAGCGCCGCCGCGACCGCGACGCGGAACGCGACGAGGCCGCCCAGGAGTACGACGGCTTCCGGCCGTTCTAGGGGAGGTGGCGGCTCGGGGGCCTACGGGGAAGGCCGCCTGACGCAGCTGACGCAGCCCCGCGCGCATGTACCCCGCGCACATGTACCCGCCCACCCCCCCCCGAAGGGGGGTGGGCGGCGGGGAAAAAACCAAGCGGCAGCAACCCGACCGACGGCCCCAACTCAAAGCGCAGGCCCCGGGAAGAGATCTTCCCGGGGCCTGCGCTGGTGCTCAATGTCGTCCGCGGAGGCCGCAGACGGCGTTCTGTGGGCTAGACGCCGGCTGTCGCGTCCGAGGTGCCGGTGGCCTCGTGTTCGGCCGTCTCCGGGCCGTCCACGCCCTCCTGCGAGCGTTGGCCGGGGATGCCGGAGAGCCGGTTCTCCATCCGGATGCGGCGCTCGTCGGCCTTGGTGCACAGATCCATCGCCGCCCGGTTGAAGCGGACCGACGACGGCGGGTCCGACGGGCCCAGCAGGTGTTCCTTGAGCTCGGCCCGCGCCGCGACGAGGGTGTCCTTCTCCGGCTCGCGGACCGCGTCGAGCAGACCGGCCACCCCGGCCGCGTCCGGCGTGAGGATCGTCGCCGCCCGGACGGTCGGGAAGTTCGCCCGGAAGTCGTCCTCGCTCATACCCGACGTGTTGGCGACCGCGTACGGCTTCTCGCTGGTCAGGTAGTCGGACACCACGCTGGAGACGTCGCTGATCAGCACGTCGGCCTGGTTGAAGCAGCTGAAGATGCCGGGGCGGGCGGTGGTGATGATCTGGTGCTCCCACTCGGGGAAGGAGTTCCAGTACGCCTCCTCCCAGGCGGTGACCGCGTCCGCGACGGCGGCCGCGCGGCCCTCCTCGGGAGTGCCCTGCAGCCGCATCCGCTCCAGCTCGTCCGCGCTCTTGCGGAACGCGGAGGTGGTCAGGGCACTCAGCTCCTCGGCGCGGCGGGCCAGCTCGGCGGCGGCCTCCGGGCCGGGGCGCGTACCGCTGCGCCGGCCGTTGGCCTCCGCGATCATCGCCTGGATGCGGGCGTTGGCAGCGCCCGCACGGGGGTCGACGGAACCGGTCATCGGGTGCGGCTTGTACAGCAGCCGCACGTTCTCGTCGGCGAGCAGCTCGCGGACGATGTTCTCGCCGGCCAGGATCACCGAGGTGTTGCCCGGGTTGCCGTCCCAGCCCTCCCAGGTCGGGGCGTACAGCACGGTGGTCGGCCGGCCGGCCCGGGCACTGTCGTGCCGCTGGATCGGGCGGATCGGGGACAGCTGCGGGCGGCCGACCTCGACGACGTCCTTGTCCTCCACGCCGATGTCGGCGAGCTGGTAGCGGTCGCGGGCCGCCGGACCCGCCACCCAGACCTCGTCGTACGCCTTGGCGTACGGGTTGCAGGAGGACAGCTTGTCGCTCTCGCCGTGGTTGATGAACGCGTGCTTGATCGACGGGATCCGCAGGATCTGCGAGGTCTTGCCGGAGTTCGCCGGGTGCAGCAGGACCTTCAGCGTGGAGTGCTCCAGGCGCATCAGGTTGGCGACCTTGGGGATGCAGACGATCGGGATGTCCGTGGCCTCGATCTTCTGCACCATGAAGCGCTCACGGAGCACGATGATCGGGTTGCCGTCCAGGGAGGCGAGCGTGCTCAGCCACATGTTGGCCTGGTAGGCCGAGGAGGCGCCGCCGGAGAAGTACATGCCGACCGTCGGCCGGTACTCGGCCAGCCAGTTGTCCAGCCACTCCAGCGCCTGCTGTTCGGCGACCACGCGCTTCTTGGGCAGCAGCCAGGTGGCCAGGTAGAGGGTGCCGCCGGCCGACAGGGCCAGGGAGACGGCCAGTCCGATGCCGCCCCAGTAGGCGTCGGTCGTGATCGCGGTCACCATCATGCCGATCGTGGTCGGCACCGAGAAGCGCAGCAGCCGCCGGCCCGTCTGGCGGGACAGGATCCGCGGCGGCGCGTCGCACAGCCGCAGCTCGCCGGCGTCGATGTTGCGCGTCACGAACGGCAGGCTGCGGGTCCGGCGGACCAGCACCGCGACCGCCTGGCACACGAAGTGGGTGCCGTAGAAGAGGAGCAGCGTGATGGTGAGCGGCGCCTGCTCCTCCAGCGGGTTGATGCCGTCGATGTGCAGCAGGCCGACCAGTATCAGCATGTCGCGCAGCAGCTGGCGCACCGTGACGTCGAACCGGATCCGGCCCAGCACGGCGAGCAGGCCGGGCTGCTTGTGCTGCAGGACCAGGTCGAGACCCAGGTTGACCACGGAGGCGGCGATGAACAGCGGGATGACGGGCAGCAGCGCACCGACGAGCTGGGCGGTGAACGCGAGCATCATCGCGACGAGTGCCGCGAGCTGTACGGCTCGGCGGGGAACGATTCCGGCGGAAGGCACGGGGGAGGGCTCCTGGCAGCAAGAAGGTCAGGGGGGAGGCCGAAGTGGGGCGGCCGGGTCCCGCGCTGCGACGCCGCCGGAGCGGCGAAACGGGACCGATGGACACCCGACCGTATGACCTTGTTGGCCTTGGTGACAATCTGCTGTGGCTCTCATCACCGCGAAAGCGGACCAATCGAACGCAACCTCTTGGCCGTTCCGCTCGTCTTAAGGAATTCCAGGTGAGTGGCGGTAAATGCAGTAAATACGGCCGCGGGAAGAAGCCTTTCGGCCGTGCACGGCAGGGGGACCGGAGGGCGTCCCTCCGTATTGTTCCAGCCATTTGACGGTGGTGTTCGCCACTCTCGTCGTCCCCGCCGCTTCACGGTGGCGTTCGCCACTCCGGCCGGCCGGTCGCCGTCCCACCGGGCGTCCGCCAGGCGATATCGGCACGCGCCGGCGGGCCGCACTGCCGTAGATTGCGCCCGTAGGGACGTGTACGGGACGGTCGGGGGACCACCCGTACGGCGGCCGGGAAACAGGCGAGCAGTACAGGGGTACAGCAGGTGGCAGGCGCAAGGCAGGACGTCGCTCACGCCCGGCGGATCGTGGTGAAGGTGGGCTCGTCCTCACTGACCACGGCCGCCGGCGGACTGGACGCGGACCGGGTCGACGCGCTGGTGGACGTGCTGGCCAAGCACCAGGACAAGGAGATCGTGCTGGTCTCCTCCGGTGCCATCGCGGCCGGCCTGGCCCCCCTGGGCCTGGACCGGCGGCCGCGCGACCTGGCCCGCCAGCAGGCCGCCGCCAGCGTCGGCCAGGGCCTGCTGGTCGCCCGCTACACCGCTTCCTTCGCCCGCTACGGCCGGCGCGTCGGCCAGGTCCTGCTGACCTCCGACGACACCAGCCGCCGGGCCCACTACCGCAACGCCTACCGGACCCTGGACCAGCTGCTGGCCATGGGCGCCGTGCCGATCGTCAACGAGAACGACACGGTCGCCACCGACGAGATCCGCTTCGGCGACAACGACCGGCTGGCCGCGCTGGTCGCCCACCTCGTCCGCGCCGACCTGCTGATCCTGCTGTCCGACGTGGACGGCCTCTACGACGGCGACCCGGCCACCCCGGGCACCTCGCGGATAGCCGAGGTCCGTGGTCCCCAGGACCTCGAAGGCGTCTCCATCGGGAGCGCGGGCAAGGCCGGCGTGGGCACCGGCGGCATGGTCACCAAGGTCGAGGCGGCCCGGATCGCCGCCGCGGCCGGCATCCCGGTCATCCTGACCTCCGCCGTACACGCCGCGGAGGCGCTGGCCGGCGGGCCCACGGGCACGCACTTCCTGCGGACCGGGCGCCGCTCCGCCGACCGGCTGCTGTGGCTCGCGCACGCCTCCACGCCGCGCGGCGCGCTCGTCCTCGACGACGGGGCGGTCCGGGCCGTCGTGGAGCGGCACTCCTCGCTGCTGCCCGCCGGTATCGCGGCGGTGGAAGGCGAGTTCTCGGCCGGCGACCCGGTCGAGCTGCGGGACGGCGGGGGCCGGGCGATCGCCCGCGGGCTCGTCAATTTCGACGCCCGGGAAATCCCCCGATTGATTGGCCGTTCGACCCGCGATCTCGCCCGTGAGCTGGGCCCCGCCTACGAGCGGGAGGTCGTGCACCGCGACGATCTGGTGCTGCTGCACCACTGACGCCGCCGGGCCCCCGCCGGTGCCCGTCATGGCACCGGCACACCGCCCCGCCCGCGGTGCACCGACCGGTCTTTTCCCGCGAGAGCTTCGCAAAAACGCCCCCGCGACGGCCCGCGGACTGGTCAACTTTGTTGCGGGGCGCCACAGGGGAGGGGTGCCCACCGCGCGCCAGCGCACCCGTCGACGTACCACCCAGTCGGCCCCGCAACCGCCCGGGGCCGAGCAATTCGCAACACAGGAGGCCGCCGGTGAGACGAGGGCGCCCAGGGGCACCGCCCCGAGGGACGGCGGAGCGCACACTGACCAGCGTCGGACCCGGCCCGGCCGCCGGCCGGCCCGAGGACGAGGAGCTGGAGGAGCGCAGCGGGACCGCGCGGCGCACCGCGGAGAGCGACCGCGGAGAGGCGTCCCGGCTCTGGCACATCACCCTCAGCGTCTCGGGGGCCGAGGCCCCGCTGCGGGAGGTCCGGCGGGCGCTGGAGCAGCTCGCGCACGACCATCCCTTCCTGCTGACCAGCCGCTACGCCAACGACCACGCCGAGATCCGCTACTGGGAGGAGGCCCGCGACCTGCACGACGCCGCGGCGGTCGCCCTGCGGCTCTGGGGCGAGCACCGCTCGACGGCCAAGCTGCCCCCGTGGGAGATCGTCGGCCTGGAGGTCATCGACCGTGAGACGTACCACCAGCGCATCGCCGAGGGTTACGGGCCGCCACCGGCCGCACCCGTAGGCGTACACCCCTTCTGACTGGCGGCCCGATGCGTTCCGCGCTGTGAGATGGCCCCTGGCCGCGGCCTGCCCGCCCGATAGGCTGCGGCCATGACCAGCAGCGCATCGCAGACCTCGCCCGTCCTCGACACCGCCCGCCGTGCGCGGGAGGCGGCCGCCGTCCTGGCGCCACTGCCGCGGACGGCCCGCGACGCCGCGCTGCTCGCCATCGCCGACGCCCTGGTGGAGCGGACCGGGGAGATCGTCGCCGCCAACGACCGGGACGTCGCCAAGGCCCGGGAGGCCGGCACCGCCGAGTCGATCGTGGACCGGCTCACCCTCACCCCGGAGCGGATCGCGGCGATCGCCGCGGACGTCCGCCAGGTCGTGGCGCTGCCCGACCCGGTCGGCGAGGTGGTCCGCGGCTCGACCCTGCCCAACGGCCTCGACCTGCGCCAGGTCCGGGTCCCGCTCGGCGTGATCGGCATCATCTACGAGGCCCGGCCCAATGTGACGGTGGACGCCGCCGCCCTGTGCCTGAAGTCCGGCAACGCCGTGCTGCTGCGCGGCTCGTCCTCCGCCTACGCCTCCAACAGCGCCCTGGTGGACGTGCTGCGCGACGCCGTCCGGAGCGCTGGGCTGCCCGCCGACGCCGTCCAGCTGGTGCCCGGCGAGAGCCGCGACTCGGTGCGCGAGCTGATGCGCGCCCGCGGCCTGGTCGACGTGCTGATCCCGCGCGGCGGCGCCTCGCTGATCCGTACGGTCGTCGAGGAGTCCACCGTCCCGGTGATCGAGACCGGCACCGGCAACTGCCACGTCTACGTCGACGAGGCCGCCGACCTCGACATGGCGATCGACATCCTGATCAACTCCAAGGCCCAGCGGCCCAGCGTCTGCAACGCCGCCGAGACCGTGCTGGTGCACGCCGGGATCGCCGAGAAGTTCCTGCCGCGCGCCTTGGAGGCGCTCACCGAGGCCGGGGTGGTCGTGCACGGCGACGCCGCCTGGCAGCAGGCCGGACCCGGGCTGGTCGCCCCCGCCACCGACGAGGACTGGGCCACGGAGTACCTCTCGTACGACATCGCGGCCGCCGTGGTGCCCGACCTGGACGCAGCGGTCGCGCACATCCGGCGCTGGACCTCCGGGCACACCGAGGCGATCGTCACCACCTCGCAGGCCGCGGCCCGCCGATTCACCCAGTTGGTGGATTCCACCACCGTCGCGGTCAACGCCTCGACCCGCTTCACGGACGGCGGACAGTTCGGTTTCGGCGCCGAGATCGGCATCTCCACCCAGAAGCTGCACGCCCGCGGCCCCATGGGCCTGCCGGAACTGACCTCCACCAAATACATCGTCACCGGCGACGGCCACACCCGCTGACACCGACCCCGGATTTCCCGCCCCCGCCGCCCCGTTCTCTGTGCTTTCTCCCTGCCCAAAATGGTCCCCCGGGGCTAACCTGGACGGGTGCCGGACGACGTGGGGGGCACGCCGTTCCCGGACGGCGAAGAGCCCGACGAGCACCACCACGGGAGCCACGGAAAAGCGGATGAGGAATTCGCTTCCGTGGTCTTCGACGAGGAATTCGTCCGGTCCGCGCGGATCCACGAGCCCTCGGCGGTCGAGCGGATGCTGGCCGCCGCCGAGGCGCGCGCCGAGGCCGAAGCGGCCCGCTCGACCGCCGGTTTCGGTCCCGACGGCGACGGCCCGGACGACCACGACGCGTACGGCGACCCGCGGCACCACGGTGCGTACGGCGGGTACGGGGACGACGAGTACGACGACCGGCCGCACGGCCCGTACGGCCCCTACGGCGGCTCGCTGCGGCCCTACCGCGGCAGTATCCGCTGGCACCGGCCGGTGGCCTGGGTGCTGGCCGTGGTCATGGGCATCGGGCTGGTCGCGCTGGCCTTCAGCGCCGTCTTCCGCGGTGCGTCCGGGCGCAACCAGAGCCCGGCGCCGGCTCCCACGTCCAGCGGTGTCGACGCCCCGGCCACCGGCGGCGCGGACAGCGTCCGCACGGCCCGCCCGGGCCTGCCGTCGCTGCCGTCCGCCGAGACCGTGCGCCCGTCGTTCTCCGCCGGCACCCGGGCACAATGACCCCGTCGCGCGTTGCCCGCATCCGGGGCGCCCGAAACGGAACGGTGCGCTGAAGTTGCCCGCCGCCCCGGCGTTTACCTTCGCCCCGGCCGACCTACTCTTGTTGTATGACCGGGCCTGGTGACCCTCCCGAAGGGACGCCCAACGGCGCCCCGGGAGGCGGTGAGGACGAGTACCGATCCGTCGTCTTCGACGAATCGTTCGTGCGCGCTGCGCGGCTGCAGGAATTCTCCGCCGACGAACGGCTCGGTGAGCACCACGCACCCGCGGTGAAGACCCGCCGCGCCTGGATGCGGCTGGGGGGTTCCCGGCAGGCGATCCTCCTGGTGCTGCTGATCGTGCTGGCCTTCGGCACCGCCGTCTACATGGGCATCCGGCACCCCTACAAGACCCCGGAACCGCCCCGGGTGCAGCCGTTGCGGTCGGCCGTCGTGCCGCTCGCGCCGAGCGGGGAGGTGCCCGGCGGCACGCCCGAGGACCTCTTCGCGCACAGCCCCGCGGCGAATTACCGGATCGGCGCCGCGGGTGTGAACCTGCCCACGGTCTCCCGCACCGACCACTTCTCCGACGGCCAGATCGTCTCCGCGCTGACCATCGCCAAGGACTACCTCGTCCGCTCCTCGCTGGACCCGAACGCCCTCACCGGCGGTTCCGTGCGGCCGCTGCGGCTGCTGCTCGACACCGGCCAACTCGACCAGTTCGACCGCAGCTTGGCGCACCCGGACGACAACGGCCGGAACGCCGCCACCGGCTGGCTGGTCCGCTTCGACCCGAAGCAGACCCGGCTCGCCGACCGGAACGTACGGGTCAACGGCACGCTGTCCGCCGCGGAGCTGAGCCCGGACGCGCTGGAGGTCACCGCGGACTACACCTTCGTCTACGCCGTCCGGCCCGCCCCCGGCGCACAGCGGGCCGCGGCCGGCCAGGACGCCGGCAAGGCCACCCCGGGCGCCGCCTCGCTGGTCACCGTGCGGCGCGAGATGCACTTCCGGCTGGGCCGCGACGACCTGACCGACCACCGCCTGGAGGTGCTGCAGAGCAGCCTGCAGGCCGGGCCGCTGGCCTGCTCCTCGCAGTCGGCCGACGCGCTGCACCCGCTCTTCGCGGGACAGCACGCCGGCAGCGACCGCCCGGCCGGCACCGACCCCTACGCCAGGGACCGGGCCAACCCCTCGCTGTGCGGTCAGCTGGCGCCGTCCGCCGAGCCGAGGCCGGCCCACCCGATCCGCTAGGCGTCCGAGGGCCCGCCGGGCGGACGAGCCGCTCCGACGGGCGTCGTGCGCGTCGTTCCGTCAGGCTTCCGAGCCGTTGGTCCGGTCCGTGCCGTTGGCGCCGCCCTGGCCGCCGCGCGAGCCGCCGCCGAAGACCGTGTCCCGCAGCTTGCCGCCCAAGTCGCCCGCACCGCCCGCGATATCGCGGACCAGGCCCATCAGCGGGTCCTTGCTGTTGCGGACCGACTCGGCGTAGTGCGCCGCCGAGTCCCGGAACGAGTCGGACACCGAGGCGTCCTGGTCCTCGTCGCGGCGGGGGTAGTGGCCGTCCATGATCCGCTGGTATTCGCGGCTGGCCGCCCACTTCTTCAGCTCGGCCGCCCGCACGGTCGTGAACGGGTGGCTGCGTGGCAGGAGGTTGAGGATCTTCAGCACGGAGTCGCGCAGATCGCCGCCCGACTCGTACTCGTCGGCCTGCTTGAGGAAGGCGTCGACGTTCATCTCGTGCAGATGATTGCCGCCGGCCAGCTTCATCAGGCCTCGCATCGAGGCCTGCAGGTCCTGCCCGACCAGCAGTCCGGCGCGGTCCGCCGACAGCTCGGACTTGCGGAACCACTCGCGCAGCGCCGTCACGATCGCCATGATCGCGACGTTGCCCAGCGGGATCCAGGCGACCTTCATGGCGAGGTTCGTCAGGAACAGCAGGATCGTGCGGTAGACCGCGTGCCCGGAGAGGGCGTGGCCGACCTCGTGGCCGACGACCGCCCGCATCTCCTCCTCGTCGAGCAGCTCGACCAGACCGGTCGTCACCACGATGATCGGCTCGTCCAGGCCGATGCACATGGCGTTGGGCTGCGGGTCCTGATTGACGTACATCGGCGGGACCTTCTCCAGGTCCAGGATGTAGCAGGCGTCGCGCAGCATGTCGTTCAGGTGCGAGAACTGCTGGTCGCTGACGCGCACCGAATCCGACAGGAACAGCAGCCGGAGGCTGCGCTCCGGCAACAGGCCGCTGAGCGTCTTGAAGACGGTGTCGAACCCGCTGAGCTTGCGCAGGGCGACCAGCGCCGAGCGGTCCGCGGGGTGCTCGTACGACCGCGAGGAGATTCCGGGGAATCGCCGCCGGTCCCGGCTCGGTACACGCGCGCTGCCGTCTGGGCTCTCCGTCATTGGGGCCTCCCCCTCTTCGACTGCGTGAGTTTCAGACTAGAGGACGCCACCGACAGGCGAATGGATGCTCGGGCGTACGCTGGCGATCGCACCAATGACCGCACAGGCCCGTACAAAAGACCCGCCGGGCCGGTACCCGAGGAGCGCCGCCATGCCGCATCCGAGCCTGCTGCTCGCCGCAGCCGAGGAGACCGCCAGGGACGGCGGCCCCGGATGGATCCTGCGCACCGTGATCATCGTGGGCGTGCTCGGCGCCGCCCTCCTCGCGTGGTTCCTGCTGCGCGGCTACGGCCAGGACTGACCGGCCGGGACCGCGCCCCGTCAGGCGTGCGGACGCGGCCGGGCGCATCCGGGTGGAGTCGCCGTGAGCCCGCGGTGGGCCGACGCATACGATGTGGTGGAAGTCTCTGCCCGCAACCGAGCCCGGATTGGTCCTGCTGACGATGAGCCTGCACACCACCGCACAGTCCCTGGTTTCCCTCGCCGCCGAACCCGGCCACGAGGGCGGTCACGCCAGCCTCAGCCCTTTCGTGACCGGCGGCGGTGCCCTGTTTGTCCTGCTCCTCCTGCTGTGGGTCACGACCCGCTTCAACCGGGACCGCTGAGCCCCGGCACCCGGACCCCGGCATCGCGCGCCGCCCAGTAGGGTCTGCACGCATGGGAGAGCACACAGGGCCCGTGAAGCGGCGACTCGGAGTGATGGGCGGGACGTTCGACCCGATCCACCACGGACACCTGGTCGCCGCCAGCGAGGTGGCCAGCCAGTTCCACCTCGACGAGGTCATCTTCGTGCCGACCGGACAGCCGTGGCAGAAGAGCCACAAGAAGGTGTCCCCGGCCGAGGACCGGTATCTGATGACGGTCATCGCGACCGCGTCGAACCCGCAGTTCTCCGTCAGCCGCATCGACATCGACCGCGGCGGCAAGACGTACACGATAGACACGCTGCGTGATCTGCGCGCGGAGCACCGTGACGCGGATCTGTTCTTCATCACCGGCGCCGACGCGCTCAGTCAGATCCTGACCTGGCACGATGCCGCGGAGCTGGTGTCGCTCGCCCACTTCATCGGGGTGACCAGGCCCGGCCACGTCCTCGCGGACCCCGGGCTGCCCGAGGGGGCGGTGTCCCTGGTCGAGGTGCCCGCGCTGGCCATCTCCTCGACCGACTGCCGGGCGCGCGTCGCCCAGGGGGATCCGGTCTGGTACCTGGTGCCGGACGGTGTGGTGCGCTACATCGACAAAAAGCAGCTGTACCGCAACGACCGCTGACGGGGCTGACGGAAAGGGGCACCGGTGAGCGACCGACACGATCCGTACGGGCCGCAGGACCCGTATGCCCGCGACCCTTACGCCCAGGAGCAACAAGGGCAGCAGGGACAGCCGGGCTACACCTACGACGCCTACGGGCAGCCGGTCTACCACGACGCCGCCCGGCCGCCGTACGAACAGCAACACGACGTGTACGGCGGGCACTCCGCCCCGCCCGCCTACGAGGGCTACGACCCGTACGGCACGGCACAGGGCCACCAGGCGCAGCAGGCCTACCAAGGTCACCAGGGCCACCAGGGACAACAGACCGGCGGGGAGTACGGCTACGACCCGTACGGCCGCGGCCAGGTCCAGGCCGAACCCGGCTACCCCCAGCAGTACGACCCGTACGGCCGGCCGCAGCAGGCAGCCCCCCAGCAGGCACCCCCGCAGCAGGTCCCCCCGCAGGAGTGGATCCCGCAGCAGGCCCAGCGGTCGCCGTACGAGCAGCTCTCCTACGAGGAGCAGCGCCACGGCGCGCCGGCACCCGGGGGCCGCGAGGACACCCGGCAGCCGGGCGGCGGGCGCCGCGCCCCCTTGGACGGTCCGGCGGCGGAGACGGCCAACGGCCCGGCCGACCGGGCCGGCGGTGCCTCCTCCGGCGACCCGGAGTACCACACCGAACAGTTCTCCTTCATCGAGGAGCCCGACGAGGACTCCGAAGACGTCATCGACTGGCTGAAGTTCACCGAGAGCCGCACCGAGCGGCGCGAGGAGGCCAAGCGGCGCGGCCGCAGCCGGATCATCGCGCTGTCGGTCGTCCTGGTCCTCCTGGTGGCCGGTGGTGCCGGCTATCTGTGGTGGGCGGGCAAGCTGCCCGGACTGGCCGGACCGGGCACCGGCCCGGCCGCCGCGGCCGGCGGCCAGAAGCGCGATGTCCTCGTCGTGCACCTGCGGGACACCAGGACGGGCAACAGCTCGACCGCGCTCCTGGTGGACAACGAGACCACCCACAAGGGCACCACCGTCCTGCTGCCCAACAGCCTCGTGGTCCCCAAGGACGACGGCAGCGCCACCACGCTGGGCAAGTCCGTGAAGGCCGACGGCGCCGAGCCCACCCGGGACGCCCTCAACAGCCTCCTGGGCGCCGACCTGAAGGCCACCTGGCGGCTGGACACCCCCTATCTGGAGAACCTCGTCGAGACGGTCGGCGGGATCACCCTCGACACCGACGCCACCGTGCCCGGCGCCAAGAAGGGCGCCTCCCCGGTGGTCAAGCAGGGCCGCGCCCAGGACCTGGGCGGCCAGGCGGCCGTCGCCTACGCCACCTACCAGGCGCCCGGCGAGCCGCAGACCCGGCAGCTCCAACGCTTCGGCCAGGTCATGCAGGCGACGCTGAAGAAGGTCTCCAGCGATTCGGACGGCGCCACCGCCACCGTCAAGGCGCTCCTCCAGGTCCTCGACCCGCCGCTCACCGAGGCCCAGCTGGGCAGCTCGCTGGCGCAGCGCGCAGAACTGGCGAAGACCGGGGCCTACCGCACGACCCTGCTGCCCGTACAGGCCGATGGCACGCTCAGCCAGACCACCGCGACCGGCGTCGTCAAGGACGTGCTCGGCGGCACGGTCAAGAAGACCGCCCCCGACACCACCGCCCGGGTGGCCGTCCGCAACGCCACCGGCAACAAGGCGGCGACCGGAAAGGCGCAGGTCGCCCTGCTCAACGGCGGCTACACCTTCGTCGACGACGGCACGGAGGGCGCGGCCCGGGCCGCCTCCCAGGTCACGTACGCGGACGCCGCCTCCAAGGCGAAGGCCACCGAGGTCGCCAAGACGCTGGGCCTGCCGGCGGGCCGGGTCCGGCAGGGCAAGGGCGCCGGGAACGCCGACATCACCGTGGTCCTCGGCCAGGACTACAAGGGCTGACGGGAGGGGCGGGCGGTCCGCCGCAGGACCGGCCCGCCCCGCTACGTCACCGGTGGGCCGGAGCCACCGGCGCCGCTCTGACCAGCCCGGATGCGTGATCTGACCCGCTGGTTCGAAAACCCTGCCGGGAGTGTCGGTGGTCCGTGAGACCCTTGAGGGGTACCTGACCGCCGATCCGGTTGCCCTCGGGGACCGCGGCGCGCGCCGCGGCGGGGCCGAGCCCCCCGCCCCGTGACCGGCCGGAGAAGCAGCCCTCGACCCGGAAAGCCGCTTGTGACCGCCACGGACCGCTCCATCGAGCTCATCAACGCCGCAGCCCAGGCCGCGGCCGACAAGCTCGCGCACGACATCATCGCGTACGACGTCAGTGACGTCCTCTCGATCACCGATGCCTTCCTGCTGGCCTCGGCCCCCAGCGACCGCCAGGTGAAGTCGATCGTCGACGAGATCGAGGAACGGCTCTCCAAGGACCTCGGCGCCAAGCCGGTCCGCCGCGAGGGCGACCGCGAGGCCCGCTGGGTGCTGCTCGACTACGTCGACATCGTCGTGCACATCCAGCACAGCGAGGAGCGCGTGTTCTACGCGCTCGAGCGGCTGTGGAAGGACTGCCCGGAGATCGGCCTCCCCGAGGACGCCAAGGCCACCCGTGGCAAGGCGGCCGCGCACGCCGAGGCCGCCGCGGGTGGACAGGACGGAGAGCTGCTCTGAACGGCACGAAGCGGGTGACGAGCCGCCGCATCGTCCTGTGGCGGCACGGCCAGACGGCCTGGAATCTGGAGCGCCGCTTCCAGGGCTCCACGGACATCGAGCTGACGGACGCCGGGCTGGCCCAGGCCCGGCGCTCGGCCCGGCTGCTCGCCGCCCTCCGGCCGGACGCGATCATCGCCTCCGACCTCAGCCGCGCAGCCGCCACGGCGAAGGAGCTCGCCGGGCTCACCCGGCTCGACGTGACCCATGACGCGGCCCTGCGCGAGACGTACGCGGGTTCCTGGCAGGGCCTGACCCACGAGGAGATCCTCGCGCGCTACGGCGAGGAGTACACCGCCTGGAAGCGCGGTGAGCCGGTGCGGCGCGGCGGCGGCGAGCTGGAGACCGAGGTGGCCGACCGGGCCGCCCCCGTGGTGCTCAACCACGCCGACAAGCTGCCCGAGAACGGCACCCTGGTCGTCGTCAGCCACGGCGGCACGATCCGCACCACCATCGGGCGGCTGCTCGGCCTGGAGGCCCACCACTGGGAGGGTCTGGGCGGTCTGTCGAACTGCTGCTGGTCCGTGCTCGGCGAGGGCGCGCGCGGCTGGCGCCTGTTGGAGCACAACGCCGGCACCCTGCCGGAGCCGGTGCTCGGCGACGACGTCTGACCCCGCCGGTGGCCCCGGCGGACCCGGATTTCACATCTGGGCAGGTCGCAGGCTAAAGTTCTTCTTGTTCGCGGCGCCGCCGGGGAAAACCCCGGAGGAGCGGAACAAGACCCGGGGCTATAGCTCAGTTGGTAGAGCGCCTGCATGGCATGCAGGAGGTCAGGAGTTCAATTCTCCTTAGCTCCACAACCCGGATGATCCCGCCTCCAGATGGAGGCGGGATCATTGCGTATGTGCGGACCCGCGCAGGGCCCGGCCCGCTGTGAAGACGGACCTGACCTGGTGGGCCGTCCGTGGCAGAATCGGACGGCGCCGCCAGGGGAGGAGAAACAGCGATGCCCACGAGCATCCTCGGGGAGGTCGACGACCTGCTCGACGCCGCTGAGTCGGGCGCCTGCTACGGCTCTGCCCTGCAGTGCCCCTCGTGCGGGTCGTCGCACGTCGCACAGGTGCTGGGCGACAACGGCGGCATCTCCTTCGTTTGTACGGCCTGCGGCCACAGTTGGAGCTGATGGATGGGCGCCCACAGCAGGAAATGTGACTGGTGCGGCAGCGGCACGCCGATCGTCCGCGACATGGAACCGGTCAACACCGACTACCAGTACTGGTGCGAGGAATGCGCCCGCGCCCTGGTCATAAAGGGCGACCCGATCGAGACCTACCGGGAGCTCGACGGAGAGCCGATCTACGGGCGGCTGCTCGACGAGCACTGCACGCTCAAGCGCTTCTACTCGTTCGCCACGGCCTGACCGGCGCCGCCCGCCAACTGGAGCCCGTTCCGCACACCTTGGGACGGATGAGCGCGCCGTTCTGACCCCCTCCCGGTCATCTCCGGAGGCTTCCGGGCACTTCCGTACGGTTCCGGTCGGTTCCGGTCGGACGGAACTGCCGTGGGCCCGCCCGGCGTTGGACCGGTCGACGGCGTGCGGACCGGTGCCCCGGCAGATCCTCGACGGGCTGTCCGCCGTGTCAATCGCGGGTGACGGGGGAGTGGTTGGCCCGCCACAGCCGGATCCCGGCCAGTGCCAGCACGGCCAGCCCGGCGAGCGGATAGACGTCGGAGAGCAGCATCTGGAGGCCGTTCTGGTGCAGTTCCTGGTGCTGGTGCCAGCGGTGCGGCACCCACCACAGCGCGAAGGAGCAGAAGAGGAGGCCGAGCGTGACGGTGGTCACCCACCGGCGGCGTGCGCCGGTGCCGGTCCGGTCGAGCGCCTCGGATCCGAGCAGGATCAGCATCGGTACGCACCACACCCAGTGGTGGGACCAGGAGACCGGGCTGATGAGGAGGGCGGTCGCGGCGCAGGCGACGGCCGCCCAGGCGCGCCCGCCGTCGGACGGGGAGGTCTGTGACCCGCGCAGCAGTGCCCCGGCGGCCAGGGCCAGGCCCGCGAGCGCGGTCAGCCCGGCCAGTACGGCCCAGGAGGCGCCGGGGTCGTGGGTGTGCAGCAGCCGGGCGAGTGCGCCGCGCAGCGACTGGTTCGCGGTGATCTCCACCTCACCGACCCGGTCGGCGGCGAACACGATCTCCGTCCAGAAGCGGTGCGAGTCGCGGGGCAGCGCGAGGGCGGAGAGGAGGGCGGTGGCGAGGAAGGTCGCGGTGGCGACGGCGGCCTGCCGCAGCCAGGGGTTCCAGGCGGCGCGCGGACCGGCGCCGGAGCGCAGGCGCTGCCCGGCCCGGACGGCGCCGGCCACGGCCAGGAAGACGGCGAACAGTGCCGGTGTGAGCTTGATGCCGGCCGCGATACCGATGCCGATACCCGCGAACCGGTGGCTGTCCTTGCGGGTCAGGTCCCACAGCACGAGCGCGGCGAGCAGCAGGTTGATCTGGCCGTAGCGCAGCGTCGTCCACACCGGCTCGCACCACACCAGCAGCGCCGAGACCGCCAGGGCGGCGGCCGGCCGGGGCAGCCGGCGGGGCCGGTCCGCCAGGCGCAGCGAGAGGCCGACGACCGCGACGAGCAGCAGCAGGTTCCCGGCGGTGGCCAGGGTGCGCATCGCCGGGACGCCGAGGAGGGTGAGCGGGGTGAAGAGCAGTGCGGCGAAGGGCGGGTAGGTGTTGGGCAGGTGGGCCGAGGTGGCCACCATGTCGTAGAGGGACTCGCCGTTGCGGACGGTCAGCCCCTCGGCCCGGTAGACCATGAGGTCGATCATCGTGACGTGCGCGAGCCGCTGGGCGATCCAGAAAGCGCTGAAGGAGACCAGGCAGGCCAGCGCCGCCGCGGCCGTCGGATGGCGGCGCAGGACGCCCCTGTCGGGGTGCGGGCCGCCGGGGTCGGTGGGCTGTTCCAGCTCCAGCGCGGTCACGGCGTACGGCTCCCCCAGGACGAATCGGGCACGGCCTGCCGACAGTACCGCGCGCCCCGTCCACGGGCCCTCGGGAGAACGATTTGGCAGAAGGCGGGGAGGTCCGTGTAATGTAGGCGATGCCGCAGCGGGGAACCGGGCGGAAAACAAAATCTGGGGCTATAGCTCAGTTGGTAGAGCGCCTGCATGGCATGCAGGAGGTCAGGAGTTCAATTCTCCTTAGCTCCACAAAAACAGAGCAGGCCGTCCATTGCGGACGGCCTGCTCTGCTGTGTGCGCCCGGCTCCCGGGTGGGGTGAGTGCTTGGCATGCGGAGTGACACCCCGTCAAGTACCTGTCCGCTATGGCGGATTCACTGTTCGCCGGATGGTCATTCCTGACCAGTCCTTGTCATTCCTTGGCCTCTTCTTGGTGATCACATTCCCCTGACATGAACAGTTCACCGAAAGAGTGGCGAATCGCGTGAGCGTCACATCCACCGCATGCACCGCTCGTGAGGTGCCGCGCATCGGCGCACCGGCGCACCGCGTCACCCCGCAGCGCATCGCATCGCCACAGCAGGGGGTTACATGAGATCAAGCCACACCGGATCACCGCGCGTCCGCGCCGGTCTGGCCTGGGCAGCCGCGCTGCCCCTGGTCGCCGGCGCGCTCGCACTCGGCGCGCCCGCCGCCGACGCCGCGGGCCACGACGGTGGCCGGCACGCACTGCTGGGCACCAAGCCCCTCTGGGCCACCCAGAAGGCCGACCAGGGCGCCACCGCGGACTCCACGGCCGTCACCGCCCGGGTCTACCTCGCCGGCCGCGACGCCAAGGGCCTGGCCGCCTACGCCCGGGCCGTGTCCGACCCGCACTCGGCCGCGTACGGGAAGTACCTGAGCCCCGCCCAGACGCGGGCGCGCTTCGGCGCCACCCGTGACCAGATAGCCAAGGTGACCGACTGGCTGACGAAGTCCGGCCTGAAGGTCACCGGCTCCACCCACCGCTACCTCACGGTCCAGGGCGACGCGGCCGCCGCCGAGCAGGCCTTCGCCACCGACCTGCACAACTACCGCAAGGGCGGGCACACTTACCACGCCCCGTCGACCACCGCCTCCGCGCCCGCCACGCTGGCCGACGCGGTGCTGACGGTCACCGGCCTGGACAACGCGCCGAAGCTCGCCAAGCACCACTCCGGCGAACTGCCGCCCCCGGAGGGCGTCTTCCGGAACTCCGGCCCGTTCTCCTCGTACTACGGCTCGCGCACCAACAAGAGCCTGCCGTCCGCCTACGGGAGCAAGGCGCCGTACGCGGTCAAGGGCTACACCGGCAAGCAGCTGCGGGCCGCCTACGGCGCGAAGAAGTGGACCGGCAAGGGTGTCACCGTCGCGATCACCGACGCCTTCGCCTCGCCGACGATCTCCAAGGACGCCGCCACGTACGCCGCCCGCAACGGCGACGCCGCGTACCGCCGCGGCCAGCTCTCCCAGGTGCTGCCCAACAAGTACACGCACATCGACGAGTGCGGCGCGGCCGGCTGGTACGGCGAGGAGACCCTCGACGTCGAGGCCGTCCACGCGGTCGCCCCGGCCTCCGACGTGGTCTACGTCGGCGCCTCCTCCTGCATGGACGACGATCTGATCGACTCGCTCGGCAAGATCGTCGACGGGCACCTCGCCGACATCGTCTCCAACTCCTGGGGCGACATCGAGGCGAATGAGACCCCGGACGTGGCCGCCGCCTACGACCAGCTCTTCCAGCAGGGCGCCGTCCAGGGCATTGGCTTCTACTTCTCCTCCGGCGACAACGGTGACGAGGTCGCCAACACCGGCACCAAGCAGGTCGACACCCCGGCGAACTCCGCCTGGGTGACCGCCGTCGGCGGCACCTCCCTGGCCGTCGGCAAGCACGACAAGTACCAGTGGGAGACCGGCTGGGGCACCCAGAAGGCGCTGCTCTCCAAGGACGGCAGCAGCTGGGCCGGCTTCCCCGGCGCCTTCAACGGCGGGGCCGGCGGCGGCGTCAGCAAGACCGTCGCGCAGCCCTTCTACCAGCGCGGAGTCGTCCCGGACTCGCTGTCCAACACCCTCCTGAAGGGCCGGATGCGCACCGTTCCGGACATTTCCGCGGTCGCCGACCCCAACACCGGCTTCCTGGTGGGACAGACCCAGACCCTGCCCGGCGGCAAGCTCGGCTACGACGAGTACCGCATCGGCGGCACCTCCCTGGCCGCCCCGGTCATCGCCGGCGTCCAGGCGCTCGCCCAGCAGGCCCGGCACGGTGTGGCCATCGGCTTCGCCAACCCCGGCATCTACCAGCGCTACGGAACGTCCGCCTACCACGACGTCACCGACCACCCGCTGGGCGCCGGACGTGACCTCGCCGTCGTCCGCGTGGACTACGTCAACGGCACCGACAGCAGCGCTGGCACCACGACCTCGCTGCGCAGCCTCGGCAAGGACAGCTCCCTGCACGCCGTCGTCGGCTACGACGAAGTCACCGGCGTGGGCAGCCCCAGCGCCGGCTACGTGAGCTCCTACCGTCCCTGACGGATCGGCGCGGCCCGCGCCGGGGGAATCCCGGCGCGGGCCCCGCACGCCCTTGCGGTACCCTGGCGCCATGCGTGCCGTACGCCTTCTGCTTAGCGGGCCGCGCTGATCAGTGCCGACGGATGACAGACCCGTCGGAATCGGCGCGGCGTCCCCTCCTGTGCGAGGGGTCTTTTTGTTTCCGGAGTTCCGGGGACAAGTTCCGGAACAAGGCGCGTTTCCGCAGGCAGAGACGATCGATGGAGCTTTGAGGACGATGAGCGAGACGACCACCGCTGCCGAGGTGGCAGCGCCGCACCGCTATACGGCCGCGCTGGCCGCCGACATCGAGGCACGCTGGCAGGACTTCTGGGAGAAGGACGGGACCTACGAGGCCCCGAACGCGAGCGGGGATCTGGCCGGCGACCCGGAGCTGGTGGCCCGCCCCAAGAAGTTCATCATGGACATGTTCCCCTACCCGTCGGGCGCCGGCCTGCACGTCGGCCACCCCCTGGGGTTCATCGCCACCGACGTCTACGCCCGCCACCAGCGCATGACGGGCCACAACGTCCTGCACACCCTGGGCTTCGACGCCTTCGGCCTGCCCGCCGAGCAGTACGCCGTCCAGACCGGCACCCACCCGCGGGTCTCCACCGAGGCCAACATCGTCAACATGCGCCGCCAGCTGCGCCGGCTGGGCCTGGGCCACGACCCGCGCCGCTCGGTCGAGACGATCGACCCGGCGTACTACAAGTGGACCCAGTGGATCTTCCTGCAGATCTTCAACTCCTGGTACGACCCGGAGGCGGACGCCGCCCGCCCGATCGACACCCTGGTGGCCCAGTTCGAGGCCGGCACCCGCCCGACCCCCGACGGCCGGCCCTGGGCCGAGCTGAGCGTCACCGAGCGCGCCGACATCCTGGGTGAGTACCGCCTGGCGTACGCCTCGGACGCGCCGGTCAACTGGTGCCCCGGCCTGGGCACCGTACTGGCCAACGAGGAGGTCACCGCCGAGGGCCGTTCCGAGCGCGGCAACTACCCGGTCTTCAAGGCCAAGCTGCGCCAGTGGAACATGCGCATCACCGCCTACGCCGACCGGCTGCTGCGCGACCTGGACGCGCTGGACTGGCCGGAGGCCATCAAGCTGCAGCAGCGCAACTGGATCGGCCGCTCCGAGGGCGCCCGGGTCGACTTCCCGGTGGGCGACGACAAGATCACCGTCTTCACCACCCGTCAGGACACCCTGTTCGGCGCCACGTACATGGTGCTGGCCCCCGAGCACCCGCTGATCGCCGGCTCCGAGGACGGCGACACCACCGGCACCATCGTCCCCGGCGCCTGGCCCGAGGGCACCCACGACGTGTGGACCGGCGGCCACGCCACCCCGCGCGAGGCCGTCGCCGCCTACCGCAAGCAGGCCGCCGCCAAGTCCGACCTCGAACGGCAGGCCGAGGCCAAGGACAAGACCGGCGTCTTCACCGGTGTCTTCGCCACCAACCCGGTCAGCGGCGAGCAGGTCCCGGTCTTCATCGCCGACTACGTCCTGATGGGCTACGGCACCGGCGCGATCATGGCCGTGCCCGCGCACGACACCCGCGACTTCGCCTTCGCCCGCGCCTTCGAGCTGCCCATGCGCTGCGTCGTCGAGCCGACGGACGGCCGCGGCACCGACCCCGCCACCTGGGACGACGCCTTCGCCTCGTACGACGCCAAGATCATCAACTCGTCCGGCGACAGCATCTCGCTGGACGGCCTGGGCGTCACCGAGGCCAAGGCGAAGATCACCGACTGGCTGGCCGAGCGCGGCATCGGCGAGGGCACCGTCAACTTCCGGCTGCGCGACTGGCTGTTCAGCCGCCAGCGCTACTGGGGCGAGCCGTTCCCGATCGTCTACGACGAGGACGGCGTGGCGCACGCGCTGCCCGAGTCGATGCTGCCGCTGGAACTGCCCGAGGTCGAGGACTACTCCCCGCGCACCTTCGACCCGGACGACGCCGACACCCAGCCCGAGACCCCGCTGTCCCGCAACGAGGACTGGGTCAACGTCGAGCTGGACCTGGGTGACGGCCGGGGCGTGCGGCGCTACCGCCGCGAGACCAACACCATGCCCAACTGGGCGGGTTCCTGCTGGTACGAGCTGCGCTACCTGGACCCCCGCAACGACGACGCGCTGGTCGACCCGGCCGTCGAGCAGTACTGGATGGGACCGCGCGACGGACAGCCGGCCGGCGGTGTCGACCTGTACGTGGGCGGCGCCGAACACGCCGTGCTGCACCTGCTGTACGCCCGTTTCTGGTCCAAGGTGCTGCACGACCTGGGGCACGTCTCGTCCTCCGAGCCGTTCCACAAGCTGTACAACCAGGGCATGATCCAGGCCTTCGTCTACCGGGACAGCCGCGGTATCGCCGTCCCGGCCGCCGAGGTCGAGGAGCGGGACGGCGCCTACTACTACCAGGGTGACAAGGTCAGCCGCCTGCTGGGCAAGATGGGCAAGTCCCTGAAGAACGCCGTCACCCCCGACGAGATCTGCGCCGAATACGGTGCGGACACCCTGCGCCTGTACGAGATGGCGATGGGCCCGCTGGACGTGTCGCGGCCGTGGGACACCCGGGCGGTCGTCGGCCAGTACCGCCTGCTGCAGCGCCTGTGGCGCAACGTCGTCGACGAGGCGACCGGTGAGGTCACGGTCGCGGACGTGCCCGAGTCGGACATCGACGTGGACACCCTGCGCGCCCTGCACAAGGCCATCGACGGGGTCGGCCAGGACCTGGCGAACCTGCGCTTCAACACCGCCATCGCCAAGGTCACCGAGCTGAACAACCACCTGACCAAGACGGGCGGCCCGGTCCCGCGCACGGTCGCGGAGCGGCTGGTCCTGCTGATCGCCCCGCTGGCCCCGCACATCGCCGAGGAGCTGTGGCGCAAGCTGGGCCACACCGACTCGGTGGTGCACGCGGACTTCCCCGTAGCGGACCCGGCGTACGTCGTGGACGAGACCGTGACCTGCGTCGTCCAGATCAAGGGCAAGGTCAAGGCCCGTCTGGAGGTCGCCCCGTCGATCTCCGACGCCGACCTGGAGGCGACCGCACTGGCCGAGCCGGCGGTGGTCGCGGCGCTGAACGGCGCGGACATCCGCAAGGTCATCGTCCGCGCCCCGAAGCTGGTGAACATCGTCCCGGCGTGAGCCACCGAGGGGCTGCCGGTCCGTGAGGACGTGAGCCATCGACGGCGCCCGCCGGTCCGTGAGGACATGAGCGGCGGGCGCCGGCCGGGCGGGCAGCAGGCCGGCCGGCTGAACGCGGCATAGGGGGTTTCCCCTAAGGGCAGGTTGGGGGTTCTTCCGGACCCCGCAACCTGCCCTTTCCGTTTACGGTGGAAGGACAGGGCGCGGACGAAAGTCCGGCGCCACCGACACGCCTGGGGGAGATCCCATGGAAGCCGCCGCCGCCATCCTCGGACTGCTCTTCGTGCTGTTCGTCCTGGCCGGCGTGCTCCTGACGGTCAAGGCCGTGAAGGCGACCAAGCGCGGCGTGGACCGTACGGTCGCCCAGGCGCGCAGAACGGTCGAGGACACCACCCTCCGGGCCCGGCAGCTCGCCCAGCCCGGCGTGGTCGGCGAGCTGGCCCAGCTGCGGCTGTCGCTCAGAACGTCCATGCGGGCCACCCAGGACGTGCTGTACGGGGGCCCTCCGGACGATGCCTCCCTGAGCGAGGCGATCGGCCTGTTCGAGCGGCTGAGCGCCCATGGCCACGAGCTGGACGCCGACCTCAAACGCCTGGAGCGCGAGCCCGACCGGGCCACCATCGCCGCCCGCCTCCCGGAGCTGAGGGAGCGCATGGAGCGGATCACGCACTCCGCCGAGTCGCTCCGCTGGGCCGCCCGCGACCGGGCACGCAAGTTCGCCGACGACGACCTCGCGGCACTCACCGACCAGATCGACGTCGAGGCGGGCGCCTTGCGCCACTGGACCCAGGCTCCTGACGAGCCGGCGAGAGATCGGGACGGCCGGGGTGGGGGCTGGGGTCGCTCCGGGGACGTTCGAGGGACGGGGCAGGGGACGTCGCCCGGCGGTCACCGCTCGGGGGTGCCGGAGGATGAGGAAGAGCAGCAGCGGGCGATCACCGCGCGCGACGACCGCAGCCGGCCGACGTACCCGTGGGAGAAGACCCCGCGGGCGCAAGACGTGGCGACTTCGCGGCCGGAGGGCAGGGGCGGGAGCGGGGACAGGGGAGCAGGCAGCGGTACCGGCAGGGGCACCGGTACGACCAAGACTTGAGCGAGGCGAGGTGGAGGAGGCGGGTGGGGGGCGGGGCCCCGGGGAAGGCCCATCCCACCCGTGGCCATAGGGGAGGCCCACCGGGAGCCCGCCTTCAGGGGGCACCAACCGGGAGAGCCCGCTGCCAGGTGACGCCAACTGGGACTCCGCCGCCGGGGTGCGCCCACCGGAGTGCCCCCGGGCGACCGTGGCCGTCGTGGGGCCGTCACGAGGACCGTCACGAGATTCGTCGCGAGGGCGTCGCGGGGGTGATGCTTCCGTTGCCCGCTGGGCACTTGGCAGAGCCTTGGGGAAACCTGGAAGATCTTGGGGACGGACCCGCACTGTGCGACGTCCCGATCCCCGGATAATCTCCCAGTCATGTCCCGCCATGTCGCGATCGTCACCGATTCCACGGCCTACCTGCCGCGGACGGCCGTCGAGCGCCACCGCATCACGGCCGTACCGCTGACCGTCGTCCTGGGGGACCAGGCCCTCGAAGAGGGAACCGAGATCTCCGCGAGATCCGTCGCCCAGGCCCTGCAGAAGCGGCGCAGCGTGACGACGTCCCGGCCCAGCCCGGCCACGTTCGCGGACACCTACCGCCAGGTGGCGGCGGCCGGAGCGACCGGCATCGTCTCCCTCCACCTCTCCTCGGAATTCTCCGGCACCTACGATGCGGCCGTGATGGCCGCCAAGGAAGCCCCGGTTCCGGTACACGTCGTGGACACCGGGATGGTCGCCATGGCCCTCGGGTTCTGTGCCCTCGCCGCCGCCGAGACCGCGGAAGCCGGCGGCGACATGGACGAAGCGGTCGCCGCGGCGGAGAAGCGGGCCGCGGGGACCTCCGCCTACTTCTACGTCGACACCCTGGACTACCTCCGGCGCGGCGGCCGGATCGGCGCGGCCCAGGCCCTGCTCGGCTCGGCGCTGGCCGTCAAACCGCTTCTCCAGCTGGCGGACGGACGGATCGAGCTGCTGGAGAAGGTCCGTACGGCGTCCAAGGCCATCGCGCGGCTGGAGGAGATCGCAGCGGAACGGGCGGGCGAGGGCCAGATCGACATCGCGGTGCACCACCTCGCCGCCGCGGAACGCGCCGACGCGCTCGCCCAGCGGCTCCGTGAGCGGATCCCGGGACTGAACGAGCTCCATGTGAGCGAGGTCGGCGCGGTGATCGGCGCACACACCGGGCCGGGGCTGCTGGGGGTCGTGGTGTCGCCGCGCTGAGCGAGGCGTGAGGGGCACGGCAGGGCCCGTGTGGGTGGCGAAGTTATCCACAACTGTGGGGTTGTCCACGGGATTTGACGCCGCTCAGCGGACTTTGCATCGGTCACTTAGCGTGAGGAGTTATGAACTCCTCGCAGACTGCTCGACTCGACTCGTCCGTATCCGTTTCCACGAGGGCCGCGCCGGCCGACAGCCCCTCCTCGGCGCCGGAAGCCTCTGCCGAACTATCCGGCTGGCCGTGGGCGTCCGACTCAACAGCCCCGTACGAGCAAAACGTACCGTTTGATACTCCATCTCCTCCTGATAGTTCCCCTCGTCCTGACACGTCAGCTCCTCCTGACACGTCACCTCGTCCTGACTCTCCGTCTCGTCCCGGGTCGTCATCTCTTTCTGGCTCGTCACCCCCTCCGGAGTCGGTGGGCGCATCTGTGGCGCCCTCACCCGAGTTGGTGGGCGCATCCTTGGCGCCCTCGCCAGAGCTGGTGGGCGAAGCTGTGCCGTCCTCGCCCGAACCTGTGCGCGAACCCGCGGTCCCCTCTCGTGCGCGGGCGCGTGAGGAGCGGGAGCGTGAGCGGGTACGGGCCCGGGTGGCGGCGATCTTCGGCGATACGGAGCGGGCGTCCGCGATGACCGGACCGCCGCCACCCGGACACGATCCCCCGCCCCAGCCCCGACCCCCGCGCCGGGCGGAGCGGTCCTGGCTGGCGGTGCGCGAACGGCTCCCGCTGTGGCTGCAGTTACGGTGCGGTACCGACCCCAGGGCACTGGCCGCCCTGGCATTGGTGCTGATCGTGGCGGTGGCGTTCGCGGTGCACCACTTCTGGACCGGGCGCCCGGAACCGGTACGCGCCCCGGCCGTCGAACGGTCCGCAACGGGTTCGGACGACCAGCACCACGGGCCCGGTGTGGCCGCCGACCGGCACTCGTCGGCGCTCCCGTCACCCGCATCCTCGTCGACCTCGTTGACGGGCGCGACTGGTTCATCGGGTGGTTCACCGGGCGGTGGTGGGCGCCAGTTGGTCGTTGATGTCACGGGCAAGGTCCGGCATCCCGGCATCCACCGTATGCCGCCGGGCTCACGGGTGATCGACGCGCTGCGGGCCGCGGGCGGTGTGCTGCACGGGGCGGATATCAGCGGGCTCAACCGGGCGCGGCTGCTGACCGACGGTGAACAGATCGCGGTCGGCGTGCCGGGCGCCGCAGCCGGGAGCGGTGCCGGCATCGGTGGTGCCGGGACCGGTGGTACGGGCGGCGGGACGGCGGGCGGCGGAACCGGTCCGAGCGGGCCGGTGAGCCTCAGCACGGCGACGGAGCAGCAGCTCGACGCCTTGCCGGGGGTCGGCCCCGTACTGGCGCGCCACATCATCGAATTCCGTACCCAGCACGGCGGCTTCACCTCGGTGGAGCAGCTTCGTCAGGTGACCGGTATCGGCGACCGCCGCTTCGCCGATCTGCGGCCCTTGGTGGAGCCATGACCGCCGCCCGGCCCTCGGTGCACGCCACGTCCCCCTCGCCGCGCGGCGCTTCGGACCCGCAGCAGGAAGGGCCGCCCGATCTGCGCCTGGCCGGACCGGCACTGGCGGCCTGGGCCGCCGCGGCGATCGGATTGGGCGCATCCGGCGACGGGGTGGCGGTGGCCTGCGCCGTGGGGCTGATGCTCGCGGCAGTCGCGCTACGAGTGGCTGTCCTACGGCGCCGGGCGGAACGCGGAGGAGGCGGGGAGTGCGAGGGAACTGAGGAGCGCAAGCAGTACGAACAGTACGAGCAGGATGAACAGTACGAGCAGGACGAACGGTACGAGGAGGGCGGGCAGAGCGGGGCGGGTGCGGGTGGTGAGGCGGCGGGCGGGGCAGGGGGTGCTCGGGGCGGCGGAGCGGGTCGCATGCGCCGGTCCGGCTTCTCCCGTCGGTGGTCCTCCGGGGCGTGGGTGGCGCTGGCCGCCGTGCTGCTGGGTGCTGTCGCAGGGGCGGCGTCCGCGGCGTTGCATGCAGCGGACGTCCGGCGTGGTCCGCTGCCTGACCTGGCGGACCGCTATGCACGGGTGACGGTGGAGCTGGAGGTGACGGATGATCCTCGGCTGACCCGGCCCCGGGTGCGCGGCTCCCAACGGACGCCTGCGGCCGTGGTGTTCAACGCCGATGCCGTGCGGGTGACCGCACCGTCCGGAGCGGTCACCGCCGTGCGCACCCCGGTTCTGGTCCTCGTACGGCAGGGCGGAAGGGACGAAGGTGCGCCGTCCGGCGGCAGCGGAGGCGAGGGGAAGAGCACCGGTGCCGGGGCCGACAGTGCCGATGGCGAGGGCTCTGGCGGTGCGGGCCCTGGCGGCGAGGCGCCCGACGGCAAGGGCCCCGATGGCGCGAGCCCCGGCGGCGAGGGCTCCGGGGGTGAGCGGGACCGGCGCGGTGGGCGCTCGGCGTCAGCGGCCTCGTCGCTGTCGGAGGCTTGGCGCGGGCTGTTGCCGTCGACGCGGATCCGGGTCGTGGCGCGGGCCGTACCGCCGCTCATGCCGGGTGATCAGGTCGCCGCGGTGTTGCGGGTCGACGCCGACGCGCCGCCGGTCAAGGTCGGTGGCCCGTCCGTGTTGCAGCGGGTGGCCGGACGCGTGCGGGCCGGGCTGCGGGAGGCCACGGACGGGCTCCGGCCCGACGCCCGTGCGCTGCTGCCCGGTCTGGTCGTAGGGGATACCTCGCGCGTGCCGCCGGATCTGGACGAGGCCTTCCGGGCCACCGATCTGACGCACTTGCTCGCTGTCTCCGGCAGCAATCTCACGATCGTGCTCGCCCTGCTGATCGGCCCGCCGCACCTCGCCACGCGTGCCGAGCGGCGTGGGCTGGCGCCCCGCCTGAGGCTGTCGCTCCGCGGCACCGCCGTCATCGGCGGCGTGCTCGCGCTGGGCTTCGTGGTCGTGTGCCGACCGGATCCGAGCGTGCTGCGGGCCGCTGCCTGCGGCCTGATCACCCTGCTGGCGATCGGCACCGGCCGCCGTCGTTCGCTGCTCCCCGCGCTGGCCGCCGCGGTGCTGCTCCTGGTGCTCTACGACCCTTGGCTCGCGCGACGGTACGGCTTCCTGCTCTCCGTACTGGCCACCGGCGCACTGTTGTTGCTCGCACCGCGCTGGAGCGCCGCCCTCCAGCGGCGCCGGGTGCCACCCCAGCTCGCCGAAGTGCTCGCCGCCGCTGCCGCGGCACAGGCGGTCTGTGCGCCCGTCATCGTGGTGCTCGCCGCCCGCGTGGGCCTGGTGGCGGTGCCGTGCAATCTGCTGGCCGAGCTGGCGGTGGGTCCGGCGACGGTCCTCGGGTTCGCCGCGCTCGCCGCCGCCCCGTTCGTCCTGCCGGTCGCCAAGGCGCTGGCGTGGTGTGCCGGCTGGCCCACCGAGTGGATCGCCGGTGTCGCCCGTACGGGCGCGGCGTTGCCCGGAGCTGAGATCGGCTGGCCCGGCGGCTGGGTGGGTGCGCTGGCGCTGGCGGCCGTCATGGTGGCGCTGGTGCCGGTCGGGCGACGCGTGGTGCGCCGTCCCTGGCTCTGCGTCCTGTGTGCGTTCGCGCTGTTGCTGGCGGTGTGCCGCCCCGCTCCTCTCACCCGTGTCATCACCGGCTGGCCGCCACCCGGGTGGCGTGCCGTGGTCTGCGACGTGGGGCAGGGCGACGGCCTGGTGCTGGCCGCCGGCGACGGTACGGCTCTGGTGGTGGACACCGGCCCCGAGCCACGCGCGATCGACCGCTGCCTCACGGAACTGGGTATCCGCCGGATCCCCCTGCTCGTCCTCACCCACTTCCATGCCGACCACGTGGACGGACTTCCCGGCGTGCTCCGTGGCCGGTCGGTCGGCGCGATCGAGACCACCACCCTCCAAGATCCGCCGGGCCAGGCCCAGTTCGTACGAGAGACGGCCGCCCGGGCCCGGATCCCGCTCGTGCGCGCCGTCCCGGGGGAGCAGCGGCGGCTCGGCCCGCTCCGCTGGGAGGTGCTCTGGCCTCCGGTCGTGCCGTTCGCCCCCGTGCTCGACGGGCCCAACGACGCCAGCGTGACCCTGCTCGTACGGACCGGCGGACTGACGCTCCTGCTGCTCGGTGATCTCGAACCGCCTGCGCAGCAGGCGCTGCTGGCGGCACATCCGGAGCTGGCCGGGGTCGACGTCCTGAAGGTGGCGCACCACGGTTCCGCACACCAGGATCCGCCGCTGATGCACCAGCTGGCGCCGCGCCTGGCGCTGATTTCGTGCGGCGCCGACAACCCCTACGGCCATCCGGCGCCGCGGACGATCGCCGCGCTGCGGGCCCAGGGCGCCCGGGTGCTGCGCACCGACACCGATGGTGCGATCGCGATCGTCGGCACTCCGGGCAGACTCGCCGCCACTGTGACCGGCCGTCGGACGGGGGCCCGCCTGCCGGGCGGCCGGGGCGGTGGGCGCGGTCGCGGGAGGCGGCGCGGCCGGCGAATACGCAGCCGGGCGCCGGCCGGCAGGGGCCGGTCCGCCGGCCCGCGGATCACGGCCGCCAGTGACGCCGCGCCCTCCTCCCGCCCGAGATGTCTGCCGCCCGGCCTGCCGTCGGCCGCCCGCGGCCCGTGGTCCTCCGGCGGTACTCCTCCGGCCCTCTCCTTGTCCTGTCTCTTATACACATCTCCGAGCCCACGAGACGGACTC
>NZ_JOIX01000052.1 GCF_000720175.1 Streptomyces sp. NRRL S-337 | reverse complement strand
GAAACGCCCGGTTACATTTCGAACCCGGAAGCTAAGCCTTTCAGCGCCGATGGTACTGCAGGGGGGACCCTGTGGGAGAGTAGGACGCCGCCGAACAATTCTTCAGCTCCGGTCCCTGAACCCTCGTGGTTCAGGGACCGGAGCTTTTTTGTTCCGATTTTCGGGTGGTGGGCGTAACTCGACGTTCACCTCATCTGACAAGGATCCGCCTCATGCGGACTGTGGGAACGCTCAAATCGGCCGGTGTGCGGACCGGGGATGAGGTCGTGGTGCCGGCGTACGGCAACGCCGAAGTGGCCCGGGCCGTCGTGGAGTTGGGCGCGGTGCCGGTGTTCGCCGAGGTGGACGCGGACAGCTACTGCCTGGACCCGGCGTCGGTGGCCGAAGTGGTGTCCAGTCGGACGGTGGCGGTCGTGGCGGTCCACAAGTTCGGGCGGCCGGCGGAGGTCGGACGGCTGCGTGAAGTGGGGCAGCGGCAGGGGCTGTTGGTGCTGGTGGAGGACGAGGCCGGGGCGGACCCGGCGGGTACGGAGCTGCGTCGGACGCATGCGGCGTATCTGGACGAGCGGCTCAGCGGGGTCCGGACGCCCGCGCCGGCGTCGGGGCACCTTTACGCACAGTACGTGGTGCGGGTGCCGGGGAACGGCCGGCCGGACCGGGACGCTTTCGCACGGGCCTTGCGGGCCAAGGGCGTTGGGTGCCGGGTGCCGGTACAGGCGCCGGTGTACCGGCTGCCGGGGTTGCGGCGGGACGTGTTCCTGCCGGAGACCGAGCGGGCGGTGGACGAGACCTTGACGCTGCCGGTGCACGCCGGGATGTCGCGGCGCGAGCTGCAGAAGATGGTCAGTGCGTGCAATGCGCTGGGGGGATTGCTGCAGCCGGCTTTCTAGGAGCGGGCCGGGGTGGTTCGTGAACGCCGCGGAGTTGGGGTAATATTCTTTCTGTTGCCGGCCCCAATAGCTCAGTCGGCAGAGCGTCTCCATGGTAAGGAGAAGGTCTACGGTTCGATTCCGTATTGGGGCTCAAGACGCAAAGGCCCTCGCCGAATGGCGGGGGCCTTTGTCGTATGTGGCCGCGGGTGAGGGGGCCTCAGTTCTCCTCAGTTCACCTCAGTTCTGTGCGGCCTCGATATAGGCCAGGCCGTGTGCCCCGGAAATGCCGGTGTGCTCGGGGCCGAGGGTGGCCAGACGTGGCCCTTGGTCGGCAGAGTGCGGACGGTCTCGTCGGAGATGGTGTCGATGATGCGGAGGGCCGGTTCGGCCGGGTTCCGGGGGGCGAAGTCGGCCTTGGGGGTTGCGACGATCAACTGGCGGCCGTCGGAACGGGGCCTCCTTGTTGGTGGTGTAGCCGCGCCGGCCGTCGGGGGTGACGACGAGCCAGTGCGGGCCGGGTGGCATGGCGGGGATACGGCCGAGGCGGGCGTGCGTGCGGCTGTCGAGGATCACCACGCCGCCGGGCTCGGTGTCGGTGGCTTCGACGCTGACCAGTACAGCAGCCGGCGGTCAGGGTCGAAGCAGAGTTCGTGGGGCTGCGGGGGCATGTCGAGGACGTTGAGCACCTCGTGGCCGGTGGAGTCGAAGAAGGTGACGGTGGAGCCGGTCCGGCTGACGACGGCGAGCTGATCGCCGGTGGTGGTGGGCATGGGCCGATCGTGTGCGGGCCTGGGGAGGACTCCAGTGCAGGGCGGTCAGAGGTGTCCTGCACCGCGCGCAAGGTTGCCGGTGGTCCTGGGCGGGCGGCCGCGGGGGTTTGGGGCGGGTCACACGGCGGTGGCCCGCCCCGGGGTCAGCCGGTCTGGGGCTGGGGCTCGGGGACGCGCATGGCGAGGATGGCCATGTCGTCGGAGGCCGGTTCGGCGGCGAAGCGTTCCACGGCGCGCAGGACGCGGGCGGCGACGGCGCCGGCGGTCAGGCCGGTGCAGGTCGTCAGGACGTCGGTGAGGCCGTCGTCGCCGAGCATGCGGGCGCCCTCGCGGCGCTCCGTGACGCCGTCGGTGACGCACAGCAGGACGTCGCCCGGGTCCAGGGTGACGGTCTGCTCGTACAGTTCGAGGTCGTCCATGACGCCCAGCAGGGGCTGGGGTTCGGCGGCTGGTTCGACCGTGCCGTCCTGGCGCAGCCGGAGCGGCAGCGGGTGGCCGGCGCAGACGACCTTGAGGAGGGCGCTGCCGTCGTCCTGGGGCCAGAGCTCGCCGTAAAGGAGGGTCAGGAAGCGGCTGCGGGCTCCTTCGTCGAGGATGGCGGCGTTGAGCCGCTCCAGGACGGCGGGGCCGCCGAAGCCCTCGCGGGCGAGCAGGCGCAGGGCGTGCCGGGCGAGGCCGGTGACGGCGGCGGCTTCCGGGCCGGTGCCGCAGACGTCGCCGATGGCGAAGCCGTAGGCGCCGTCGCGGATCGGGAAGAGGTCGTAGAAGTCGCCGCCGACCTCGTTGCCCTCGCCGGCCGCGCGGTAGATGACCTCGACCTCGACGCCGGCGATGTCGGGCAGCTCCGGGGGCAGCAGGCTGCGCTGGAGGGACTGGCTGATGGCCGTGCGCTCGGAGTAGAGGCGGGCGTTGTCCAGGGCGAGGGCGGCCCGGCGGGAGAGGTCCTCGGCGAGTTCGAGGATCTCCTGGCGGAAGTGCTCCTCGGTGGGCTTGCCGAGGGTGAGCATGCCGATCACGCGGTTGCGGGCGACGAGGGGGAGTACGACGGTCTCGCCGCCGACCGCGGCGGCGGTGGCGAGGGTGGCGCCGGGGCCGCTGGAGGGGCGGGCGGCGTTGCCCAGGCCGAGGCTGCGCATGGAGGTGCGCAGGGCGGCGTCGTGGGCGGCGTCGCTGGGGGCGGTCCAGATGCGGGCGCCGGGGGTGGGGACCGGCTCGGGCGGGTCGACCTTCATCAGGAGGGTCTTCAGCCCGTCGATGCGGTCCTCGTCCTCGTGCAGGACGTACGACAGCTCGGGTTCGGAGGCCTGGTCGGCGACGGTGTAGACGGCGCACCACGTGGCGAGGGTGGGGACCGTCATCTGGGCCATCAGGGCCAGGGTCTGGTCGCGGTCGAGGGTGCCGGCCAGCAGGTCGGACGCCTCGACGAGGAAGGACAGCGAGCCGCGGCGGAGCTTTTCGAGTTCGGTCAGCCGGGCGCGTTCGACGGCGAGGGCGATGCGGTCGGCGGCGAACTGGAGGCGGAGGGCCTCTTCGTTGGTGTAGCGGCCGGGGTTCTCGGCGGCCACGCCGAGGGAGCCGGTCAGCCGTCCTTCGACCTTGAGGGGGACGGTGACGACGGAGCGCATGCCCGTGCCGCTGAGCAGGGGGACGGCGCCGGGGACGGCGGTGAGGTCCTCGTGGACGGCGGGCATCCGGGCGGAGCCGTAGCGTCCGGAGCCGGCCTCGACGGGGACCCGGGCGAAGCGCTGGCGGGCGGAGGGCAGGCCCGTGGAGGCGCGGACCTCCAGTTCGGTCTCGTCGTCGGTGGCGAGCAGGAGGTAGGCGGCGTCGCCGTCGAGCATGTCGCGGGCGCGTTCGACGGTGCGCTGGAGCAGGCCGTCGAGGTCGTCGGGAGCCGGCGAGCCGATGAAGACCTCGAACGGGTCGGAGGGGTGGGCCGACGACTGGGCGGCCTGGCCGGTGTGCGAGGCGGTGTCGTCGGCGGGGGTGCGCTGGGGGCTCTGGAGGATCGCGCGTTCGTGGTCGCGGACCAGCAGGCAGACCGTGGAGGCCTCGCCGTCGGCGTCGCGGACGCGCAGGTGGGAGGCGTAGACGGGGACGACCCGGCCGTCGGCGCCGCGCATGCCGTAGGAGCCTTCCCACCGGGAGAGCTGGAGCGCCTCGGCGATGCCGGTGCCGGTGCCGGGGGTGTGCGGCCAGGCGGCGAAGTCGGTGAGGGGTTTGCCGATGACCTGCTCGGGGTCGTAGGCGAAGAGGGCCTGGGCGTCCTCGTTCCAGAAGCTGATGCAGCCGCCGCGGTCGATCTGGATCACCGCGACGCGGACCCGGCTGTCGGTGACCGGGAGGGCGTCGACGGGGAGGGCGGGGCCGGCGGAGCGGGTGCCGGCGGGGCGCTCGGGGAGGTCGAGCTGGAACCAGACGTATTTCTGGGCGGGGCTGTATTCGACGCCCCAGCGGGTGGCGAGGGCGCCGCACAGGAGCAGTCCGCGGCCGCCCTCGCGGTCCGGGTGGACGATGACCTGGCCGGCGTTCTGGAGCGGGATTTCCCGTTCGGGGTAACGGTCGGCGACGGAGATCTTCACGCCGTCGTCGTCGCGCTGGCACAGGACGTCCGCGGCGGTGCCGGCGTGCACGACGGCGTTGGTGACCAGCTCGCTGGTGAGGACGACGGCGTCGTCGATGATGTCGGCGCAGCCCCAGCCCTGGAGGGTGTCGCGGACGAACGCACGGGCGGTGGCGACCGAGCGCCCGACCGGCTCGAAGGTTGCGGCGGCCCGCGCGGTGATCACTGGTCTCCTCATGCGTGTGTCGGTGATCTGCTCCCCCATGGTCGCGGCGCCCCTCCGGAAATACCTGGTGTGCTCGTGCCACCGCCCGTACGCGTGGTCACGGGGCGGGTGGACAGCCGTATGCCAGGTTACTTACCTTCGCCGCGGCCGAGGATGCCGGTCACGTGTGTTTCCGCCCCAATCGTGCCGTGGGACGGTGTGCGATGCTGCCGAACTGTTATGGCCTGGTTGGGCCATGGTGAAACACTGGGCAAGTATCAAGAGAAAGCCCGGGTAGAACGGTCGACCCTGCGGGAGGGACACGGTGGAGTCTGGCGCAGCGGCGCGGGGCGCAAGCACGCGCGCGAAAGGCGGACGTTCCCGGAGCAACGGGACGACCGAGGTGGATACGGCTGCGCTGAATCGGCTGTTGGTCGCTCTGGTCGCCATGCGGGACGGGAACTTCCGCAAGCGGCTCACGGTTTCCGGCGACGGCGTCATGTCGGAGATCGCGGCGGTCTTCAACGAGGTCGCGGACCGCAATCTGCATCTGACGGGCGAGCTGGCGCGGGTGCGCCGGGTCGTCGGACGTGAGGGAAAACTCACGGAGCGGCTGGAGGTCGGGGCCGCCGAAGGCTCCTGGGCCGCGGCCATCGACGCCTCGAACGCGCTGGTCGACGACCTGGTACGGCCGGTTTCCGAGGTCGGCCGGGTGCTCTCGGCGGTGTCCGAGGGCGATCTGGAACAGCGGATGGATCTTCGGTCGCGCAGTTCGGACAGTTCTTCGGAGCATCCCCTGCGCGGTGAATTCTTGAAGGTCGGCCGGACGGTCAACGGTCTGGTGGACCAGCTCTCCGCGTTCACCGACGAGGTCACGCGGGTGGCCAGCGAGGTCGGTACGGAGGGCAAGCTCGGCGGCCAGGCGCGGGTGCGCGGAATGTCGGGTTCGTGGAAGGACCTCACGGAATCCGTCAACACCATGGCGTCCCGGCTGACCGCACAGGTGCGGGACATCGCGCTGGTCACCACGGCGGTCGCCAAGGGTGATCTGTCGCGCAAGGTGACGGTCCATGTCGCCGGCGAGATGCTGGAGCTGAAGAACACCGTCAACACGATGGTGGACCAGCTGTCGTCGTTCGCCTCCGAGGTGACCCGGGTTGCCCGCGAGGTCGGTACGGAGGGCGAGCTCGGCGGTCAGGCCCAGGTCCCCGGTGTGGCCGGGGTGTGGAAGGACCTGACGGATTCGGTCAATCTCATGGCCGGCAACCTCACCGCTCAGGTGCGCGGGATCGCCCAGGTCACCACGGCCGTGGCCAACGGTGACCTGTCGCAGAAGGTGACGGTCAGCGCACGCGGCGAGGTCGCCCAGCTCGCCGACACGATCAACACCATGACCGAAACGCTGCGGACCTTCGCGGACGAAGTGACGCGGGTGGCGAACGAGGTCGGGGCCGAGGGGCAGCTCGGCGGTCAGGCGCAGGTGCCGGGTGCCGCGGGCACGTGGAAGGACCTCACCGATTCGGTGAACAACGCCTTCCGCAACCTGACGGCCCAGGTGCGGGACATCGCGCAGGTGACGACGGCGGTCGCCAACGGCGATCTGTCGCAGAAGGTCACCGTCGATGTGGCCGGGGAAATGCTGGAGTTGAAGAACACCGTCAACACGATGGTGGACCAGCTCTCCTCGTTCGGTGCCGAAGTGACGCGGGTGGCACGGGAGATCGGCGTCGAGGGTGAGCTGGGCGGCCAGGCGGCGGTGCCCGGGGCGGCGGGGACGTGGAAGGACCTGACGGACTCCGTCAACACCGCGTTCCGCAACCTCACCGGGCAGGTGCGCAACATCGCGCAGGTGACGACAGCGGTCGCCAACGGCGATCTGTCGCAGAAGGTCACCGTCGACGTCTCCGGCGAGATGCTCCAGCTGAAGAACACCGTGAACACCATGGTGGACCAGCTGTCGTCGTTCGCCGACCAGGTCACGCGGATGGCCAGGGACGTCGGCACGGAGGGCCGGCTGGGCGGTCAGGCCCGGGTGGACGGCGTCAGCGGCACCTGGAAGGAGCTGACCGACTCCGTCAACTTCATGGCGGGGAACCTCACCTCTCAGGTGCGGCAGATCGCCCAGGTGACGACGGCGGTGGCGCGCGGTGACCTGTCGCAGAAGATCGACGTGGACGCGCGCGGCGAGATCCTGGAGCTGAAGAGCACCATCAACACGATGGTCGACCAGCTCTCCGCGTTCGCCGAGCAGGTCACCCGGGTCGCCCGGGAGGTCGGTACGGACGGCCGGCTGGGCGGTCAGGCGCAGGTGCCCGGCGTGGCCGGCGTCTGGCGCGATCTGACCGACTCCGTGAACGGCATGGCCGGCAACCTCACGGCCCAGGTCCGCAACATCGCACAGGTCGCCACGGCCGTCGCGCGAGGTGACCTGTCGCAGAAGATCGACGTGGACGCCCGGGGCGAGATCCTGGAGCTCAAGAACACCCTGAACACCATGGTCGACCAGCTCTCGTCCTTCGCGGAGCAGGTCACCCGGGTCGCCCGCGAGGTGGGCACCGAGGGCATCCTCGGCGGTCAGGCCGAGGTGCAGGGCGTCAGCGGCACCTGGAAGGACCTCACCCAGTCCGTCAACTTCATGGCGAACAACCTGACGTCGCAGGTGCGCAACATCGGCGAGGTGACGACCGCGGTCGCCCGCGGTGACCTGTCGAAGAAGATCACCGTCGACGCCAAGGGCGAGATCCTCGAACTGGTCACGACCGTCAACACGATGGTCGACCAGCTGTCGCTGTTCGCCGAGCAGGTGACCCGGGTCGCCCGTGAGGTCGGTACCGAAGGCCAACTGGGCGGCCAGGCACGGGTTCCGGGCGTCACCGGCATCTGGAAGGACCTCAGCGACAACGTCAACCTGATGGCCAACAACCTGACCATCCAGGTGCGGAACATCTCGCAGGTCTCCGCGGCGGTCGCCAACGGCGACCTGACGAAGAAGGTCACGGTCGAGGCGCGCGGCGAGGTCGCGCAGCTCGCCGACACGGTCAACACGATGGTCACGACGCTGTCGTCGTTCGCCGACGAGGTCACGCGGGTGGCCCGCGAGGTGGGCACCGACGGCATCCTGGGCGGTCAGGCCCGCGTCCCCGGAGTCGCCGGGACGTGGAAGGACCTCACCGAGTCCGTGAACTCGATGGCCAACAACCTGACCGGCCAGGTCCGCAACATCGCGATGGTCACCACCGCCATCGCCAAGGGTGATCTGACCAAGAAGATCGACATCGACGCGCGCGGCGAGATCCTCGCGCTGAAGACCACCATCAACACCATGGTCGACCAGCTGTCGTCCTTCGCCGAGCAGGTCACCAGGGTGGCCCGCGAGGTGGGTACGGAGGGCCAGCTGGGCGGTCAGGCTCAGGTGCGGGGCGTGGCCGGCACCTGGCGGGACCTGACCGAATCCGTGAACGAGATGGCCGGAAACCTGACCCGGCAGGTGCGCGCCATCGCCGCGGTCGCCGCGGCGGTCACCCTCGGCGACCACAACGTCCGGATCGACGTGGACGCGGCCGGCGAGATCCTGGAGCTCCAGGACAACGTCAACACCATGATCGCCACGCTCCGCGAGACCACCCTCGCCAACGAGGAGCAGGACTGGCTCAAGGGCAACCTCGCCCGGATCTCCGGTCTGATGCAGGGCCGGCGCGACCTCAAGGACGTCGCCACGCTCATCATGAGCGAGCTGTCGCCCGCGGTCTCCGCGCAGCACGGCGCGTTCTTCCTGGCGGCGCAGCCGGACAGCCAGGAGATCGGCGCGGACGGCGGCGAGTCGGGCGAGTACGAGCTGCGGCTGATGGGCTCGTACGGCTACGCCGGGGGCAATATGCCCACCACCTTCAAGCCCGGTGAGACGCTGATCGGCACGGCCGCCGAGGAGAAGCGCACGATCCTGGTGGAGAACGTGCCCGCCGGCTACCTCAAGATCGCCTCGGGTCTGGGCGAGGCGCCGCCGGCGAACGTGATCGTGCTGCCGGTGCTGTTCGAGGACAAGGTGCTCGGCGTGATCGAGCTGGCGTCGTTCCAGCCGTTCACCCAGATCCAGAAGGACTTCCTCAGCCAGATCGCCGAGATGATCGCGACCAGCGTCAACACCATCTCGGTCAACACCAAGACCGAGGTGCTGCTCAAGCAGTCGCAGGAGCTGACCGAGCAACTGCGCGAGCGTTCCGCCGAGTTGGAGAGCCGGCAGAAGGCGCTGGAGCTGTCCAACTCCGAACTGGAGGAGAAGGCCGAGCAACTGCGGGCGCAGAACCGCGACATCGAGGTGAAGAACACCGAGATCGAGGAGGCCCGGCAGGTCCTGGAGGAGCGCGCCGAGCAGCTCGCGGTCTCGATGCGCTACAAGTCGGAATTCCTGGCCAACATGTCGCACGAGCTGCGCACCCCGCTCAACTCGCTGCTGATCCTGGCCAAGTTGCTGGCCGACAACGCCGAGGGGAACCTCTCCCCGAAGCAGGTCGAGTTCTCCGAGACGATCCACGGCGCGGGCAGCGACCTGCTCCAGCTGATCAACGACATCCTGGACCTGTCGAAGGTCGAGGCCGGCAAGATGGACGTCAGCCCGACGCGGATCGCGCTGGTCCAGCTCGTCGACTACGTCGAGGCCACCTTCCGGCCGCTGACCGCGGAGAAGGGGCTCGACTTCTCCGTACGGGTCTCGCCGGAGCTGCCGGCCACGCTGCACACCGACGAGCAGCGGCTGCTGCAGGTGCTGCGCAACCTGCTGTCCAACGCGGTGAAGTTCACCGACACCGGCGCGGTCGAGCTGGTCATCCGGCCGGCCGGCGCGGACGTCCCGGTGGCCATTCGCGAACAGCTGCTGGAACACGGTTCGCTGCGCGACCCGGACGCCGAGATGATCGCGTTCTCCGTGACCGACACCGGCATCGGCATCGCGTCCAGCAAGATGCGGGTCATCTTCGAGGCGTTCAAGCAGGCGGACGGCACGACCAGCCGCAAGTACGGCGGTACCGGTCTGGGCCTGTCCATCAGCCGGGAGATCGCCCGTCTGCTGGGCGGCGAGATCCACGCCCAGAGCGAGCCCAACCGCGGCTCCACCTTCACGCTCTACCTGCCGCACAACCCGGGCGGTCTGCCGCCGCAGGGTTACCCGCAGCTGGTCGCCGGCGGGCTGGCGATGGACGCGGAGGCGCGCGAGACGGAGGCCGGGATCCAGGAGGCGGAGGAGGCGCCGCGCCGGGAGGTGGGCGGCGGAAGCCTCAACCGGCGTCGCCGGCGGGCGATTTCCGGGTCCCAGCGGCGGTTCGCGCTGCCCGGCCAGCAGCCGTCCGGCCCGCCGCAGCCCGCCCCGCAGGCGCCCGCCAAGCAGGCGCCCGCGCAGCCGGAGCGGCCGGCCGCCGAGGAACCCTGGCTGGGCAACGGCCAGGACCTCGTCGAGCAGGGCTTCGAGGGCGGCTTCCACGGCGAGAAGGTGCTCATCGTCGACGACGACATCCGCAACGTCTTCGCGCTCACCAGCGTCCTGGAACAGCACGGGCTGTCGGTGCTGTACGCGGAGAACGGCCGGGAGGGCATCGAGGTCCTGGAGCAGCACGACGACATCGTGCTGGTGCTGATGGACATCATGATGCCGGAGATGGACGGCTACGCGACCACCGCGGCGATCCGCCGGATGCCGCAGTTCGCCGGGCTGCCGATCATCGCGCTGACCGCGAAGGCCATGAAGGGCGACCGGGAGAAGAGCATCGATTCCGGGGCCTCCGACTACGTGACCAAGCCGGTGGACACCGACCATCTGCTGTCGGTCATGGAGCAATGGATGCGCGCGGAGTGAGAGGGCGTCCAGTATGGAGCCGGAATGAGGATCATCGCGTGCTGACGGAGTGTGGCGGCGGACGTGTGGAGGCCCCGGATCCGGGGAACCTTCTCGTCTCTGTCTGCGTTTCTGCTACGTGCACAGTGACATCGCGGTGACAGGGTGTGGCGACAGGCGGGGTGCAGCTACCATGACCGGCACAAGGACGGGCGGCATGACGGAGTCGTCCCCTGGGGCGGCGTCCGGTTCACTGCCGGGGCGAGGAGGACGGGCCATGGTGCAGAAGGCCAAGATCCTCCTGGTCGATGACCGGCCGGAGAATCTGCTGGCGCTGGAGGCGATCCTCTCCGCGCTCGATCAGACACTGGTGCGGGCATCGTCCGGGGAGGAAGCGCTCAAAGCACTGCTCACGGACGATTTCGCGGTGATTCTGCTCGATGTGCAGATGCCGGGCATGGACGGTTTCGAGACCGCCGCGCACATCAAGCGGCGTGAGCGCACCCGTGACATCCCGATCATCTTCCTCACGGCCATCAACCACGGTCCGCACCACACCTTCCGCGGCTACGCGGCCGGCGCGGTGGACTACATCTCCAAGCCGTTCGACCCGTGGGTGCTGCGCGCGAAGGTCTCGGTCTTCGTCGAGCTATACATGAAGAACTGCCAACTGCGGGAGCAGGCATCCCTGCTGAGGCTGCAGCTGGAGGGCGGCCGGCCCAGCGCCGACGAGGCGAGGGAGTCGGCGGGGCTGCTCGCCGAGCTGTCCGCGCGGCTGGCGGCGGTCGAGGAGCAGGCGGAGGCGCTGTCCAAGCAGCTGGACGAGACCGCGGACGCCGCAGCGGTGGCCACCGCGGCCCACCTGGAGCGCAAACTCACCGGGCTGCGCCGGGCGCTGGACGCCCTGGAGCCCGGGGCCGGGGCCACCACGGGGTGAGCGCGGGGCGGCCCGCGGGCTGCTGACGCCCCTTCATGAGACGGGCGCGCGACACGGATGGGTGAAGCGCCGTGCGCTCGTGTCATGCCCGCGATCGCCTGTAATCTCGTCGCCATGGCCTCACGTACGTCCGGCAAGGGAACCCAGAGCACGGCGGGCCCCTCGAAGCAGCGCGCCGGACGGTCCGGGGGCGCGGCCAAGAAGACCGCAGCGAAGAAGGCGCCCGCGAAACCGCCCGCCAAGAAGGCCGCGGCGAAAAAGGTCCCGGCCAAGAAGGCCCCGGCCAAGAAGGCCCCGGCCAAGAAGGCGCCCGTCAAGAAGGCCCCGCCCAGACCGGCACCGTCCCCGACCGGCGGGGTGTACCGCCTGGTCCGCGCCTGCTGGCTGGGGATCGCCCACGCCATCGGAGCGGTGTTCCGCGGGATGGGCCGCGGCGCGAAGAACCTCGACCCGGCGCACCGCAAGGACGGCCTGGCCCTCGGGCTGCTCGGTCTGGCACTGGTGATCGCGGCCGGCACCTGGTCCAACCTCTCCGGTCCGGTCGGCGACCTCGTCGAACTGCTGGTGACCGGCGCGTTCGGCCGTCTCGACCTGGTCGTCCCGATACTGCTCGGCGGCATCGCGGTGCGGCTCATCCGGCACCCGGAGCAGCCGGAGGCCAACGGACGGATCGTCATCGGGCTGTCGGCGCTGGTCGTCGGCGTCCTCGGGCAGGTCGCGATGGCCTGCGGCTCGCCGGGGCGCGGCGATGGTTTCGCGGCCATACAGGACGCCGGCGGCTACCTCGGGTGGGTCGCCTCCAAGCCGCTGATCTTCACCGTCGGCCAGACCCTGGCCGTGGCGCTGCTGGTGCTGCTGACGGTCTTCGGGCTGCTGGTGGTCACCGCGACCCCGGTCAACGCGATCCCGCAGCGGCTGCGGGCGCTCGGCGTGCGGCTGGGCGTGGTGCACCCCCTGGAGGAGGAGGTGGACTTCGACGAGGCCGAGGAGTACGCCGAGGACTGGCGCGAGCAGCCCGCGCGCGGCCCCCGCCGCCGTACCCCCGCGGCGTCCGCCCCGGCCGACCCGGACTCCCTGGAGGAGGCGGCGCTGGCCAAGCGGCGGCGACCGCGCCGGAGCTCCGTACAGCCCGCCGCGGACCGGCCGATGGACGCGGTGGACGTGGCCGCCGCAGCCGCCGCGGCGCTGGACGGCGCGGTGCTGCACGGCGTCCAGCCTTCCCCGCTCGTGGCCGGGCTCAGCAGCGGCATCTCGACCGAGCACCGCGAGCACGACGGCGCGGACACGTCGGAGGAGAGCGGTACGGTCCCGCCGGCCCGCGGCGCCGGGCCGAAGCCGGAGCCGACGCCTGCCGAGGAGCCGCCCACCGCGTCCGTACCGGACTTCACCAAGGCCCCGCCCGAGCCCTCCGGCGAGCTGCCGCCGCGCGCCGAGCAGCTCCAGCTGTCCGGGGACATCACCTATGCGCTGCCGTCGCTGGACCTGCTGGAGCGGGGCGGGCCGGGCAAGACCCGCAGCGCCGCGAACGACGCCATAGTGGCCGCGCTGACCACGGTCTTCCAGGAGTTCAAGGTCGACGCCGCGGTCACCGGTTTCACCCGCGGTCCGACGGTCACCCGCTACGAGGTCGAGCTGGGTCCGGCCGTCAAGGTCGAGAAGATCACCGCGCTGGCGAAGAACATCGCGTACGCGGTGGCCAGCCCCGACGTCCGGATCATCAGCCCGATCCCGGGCAAGTCCGCGGTCGGCATCGAGATCCCCAACACCGACCGCGAGATGGTCAACCTCGGCGACGTGCTGCGGCTCGCGGAATCCGCCGAGGACGACGATCCGATGCTGGTGGCCTTCGGCAAGGACGTCGAGGGCGGGTACGTCATGCACTCGCTCGCGAAGATGCCGCACATGCTGGTGGCCGGCGCCACCGGCTCCGGCAAGTCGTCCTGCATCAACTGCCTGATCACCTCGGTGATGATGCGCGCCACCCCGGAGGACGTCCGGATGGTGCTGGTCGACCCCAAGCGCGTCGAGCTGACCGCCTACGAGGGCATCCCGCACCTGATCACGCCGATCATCACCAACCCCAAGCGGGCCGCGGAGGCGCTGCAGTGGGTGGTGCGCGAGATGGACCTGCGCTACGACGACCTGGCGGCCTACGGCTTCCGGCACATCGACGACTTCAACGAGGCGGTGCGCGACGGCAGGATCAGCGCGCCCGAGGGCAGCGAGCGGGAGCTGGCGCCCTACCCGTACCTGCTGGTGATCGTCGACGAGCTGGCGGACCTGATGATGGTCGCGCCGCGCGACGTGGAGGACTCCATCGTCCGCATCACCCAGCTCGCCCGGGCCGCCGGCATCCATTTGGTGCTCGCCACCCAGCGGCCGTCCGTCGACGTCGTGACCGGCCTGATCAAGGCCAATGTGCCCTCGCGGCTCGCGTTCGCCACGTCCTCGCTGGCCGACAGCCGGGTCATCCTCGACCAGCCGGGTGCCGAGAAGCTGATCGGCAAGGGTGACGGGCTGTTCCTGCCGATGGGGGCGAACAAGCCGACGCGTATGCAGGGCGCGTTCGTCACCGAGGCCGAGGTCCACGCCGTGGTCAAGCACTGCAAGGACCAGATGGCCCCGGTCTTCCGGGACGACGTGACGGTGGGCAGCAAGCAGAAGAAGGAGATCGACGAGGACATCGGCGATGACCTCGACCTGCTGTGTCAGGCCGCTGAGCTGGTGGTTTCCACCCAGTTCGGGTCGACGTCGATGCTCCAGCGCAAGCTGCGGGTGGGCTTCGCGAAGGCCGGCCGGCTGATGGACCTGATGGAGTCGCGCAACATCGTCGGGCCCAGCGAGGGGTCGAAGGCTCGTGACGTTCTTGTGAAACCTGACGAACTGGACGGAGTGCTGGCGGTGATCCGGGGGGAGGCTACGGAGTAGCACAGACATCCGGGTCACCCGTACGGGAGACGCAAGCAACCGTTTCTCCTGCCGACACGTCAAGTTGAGGGAGGCGAGGGAACGATGCTTCATCATCAACCCGCACGGCACCCCCGCGGGGCGTTCTGATGGCGTACAAACCGAGCTCTCCCGCTTGCCCGACCCTTTCGCTCCACCCCTAGACTGAGCTTCCAGCAGGTGGCTACACGCTCGAAAGGCGCCGCCCGTGTCCATCGGCAACTCCCCCGAAGCTGACCGGCCTTCCGTCGGTCGCGCCCTCCAGCAGGCCCGTATCGCCGCGGGACTGACCGTCGAAGAGGTCAGTACGACGACACGGGTGCGCATCCCCATCGTGCACGCGATCGAGCAGGACGACTTCTCGCGCTGCGGCGGTGACGTCTACGCCCGGGGGCACATCAGAACGCTCGCCCGCGCCGTCTCGCTCGACCCCGGCCCGCTGATCGCGCACTTCGACGCCGAGCACGGCGGCCGGCCGACGCCGACCGACCTGGCCGCCCCGATCTACGAGGCCGACCGGATCCGCTCCGAGCCGCGCCGCCCGAACTGGACGGCGGCGATGGTCGCGGCGATCGTCGCGGTGGTCGGTTTCGCCGGCTTCACGCTCTTCACCGGCGGCGACAAGAGCGACAACAGTCCGATCGCGTCCGATTCGCACGCCAAGCCCGCGCCGGCGCCCACCCGCCATCCCTCGACGATCAAGCCGCCGCTGCCGGAGCCGTCCGACAGTGCGGTCGCCGGGCTGCCGAAGGACAAGGTGACGATCAAGGTCACCGCCAAGGACGGCCAGAGCTGGGTCTCCGCCAAGGACGCCAACGGCAAGCTGCTGGAGGACAGCCTGCTCAAGCAGGGCGAGTCCAAGACGATCACCGACAAGAAGCGGATCGACCTGGTCCTCGGCAATGCGCCGGTCGTACAGCTGTACGTCAACGGCAAAGAGGTCAAGGAGATCGGTGAGAAGGGGCCCGTCGAGCGGCTCAGCTACACGCCGGGGGACCCCCAGGCGGGCTGAGCGCCACGCTCCGGACCGCGTCCGCCGCCCGGCCCGGGGCCCCTGGGCCCGGCGGCGGAGACCTGCGCGCGAAGGGGGTGTCCGGGACGAAGTAGGCTGAGGCCTATGCCCGAACGCCGTACCGTCGCCCTTGTCACCCTTGGCTGCGCCCGTAACGAGGTGGACTCGGAGGAGCTCGCAGGCCGCCTGGCGGCGGACGGCTGGGAGCTGGTCGAGGAAGCCGCCGAAGCCGATGTCGCCGTCGTCAACACCTGCGGGTTCGTCGAGGCCGCCAAGAAGGACTCCGTCGATGCCCTGCTGGAAGCCAATGATCTGAAGACCGCGGCTCGTGAGGGCGGCGGCAGAACCCAGGCCGTGGTCGCCGTCGGCTGTATGGCCGAGCGCTACGGCAAGGAGCTCGCCGAGGCGCTGCCCGAGGCCGACGGCGTGCTCGGTTTCGACGACTACGCCGACATCTCCGACCGGCTGCAGACCATCCTCAGCGGCGGCGTCCACGCCTCGCACACCCCGCGCGACCGCCGCAAGCTGCTGCCGATCAGCCCGGCCGAGCGGCAGGGCTCCGCCGGGGTCGCGCTGCCCGGCCACGCCCAGGCCGAGGCGCCGGCCGCCCCGCCCGAGGACCTGCCGGAGGGCATCGCGCCCGCCTCCGGGCCGCGCGCCCCGCTGCGCCGCCGGCTCGGCAGCAGCCCGGTGGCGTCGGTGAAGCTGGCCTCCGGCTGCGACCGGCGCTGCACGTTCTGCGCCATCCCGTCCTTCCGCGGCTCGTTCATCTCCCGCCGGCCCTCCGACGTGCTCGGAGAGACCCGCTGGCTGGCCGAGCAGGGCGTCAAGGAGATCATGCTGGTCTCCGAGAACAACACCTCCTACGGCAAGGACCTCGGCGACATCCGCCTGCTGGAGACGCTGCTGCCCGAGCTGGCGGCCGTCGACGGCATCGAGCGGATCCGGGTCAGCTATCTGCAGCCGGCCGAGATGCGACCGGGTCTGATCGACGTCCTGACCGGGACCGACAAGGTCGCGCCGTACTTCGACCTTTCCTTCCAGCACTCGGCACCCGGTGTGCTGCGGGCGATGCGGCGCTTCGGCGACACCGACCGCTTCCTCGAGCTGCTCGCCCAGATCCGGACGAAGGCGCCGCAGGCCGGTGTCCGGTCCAACTTCATCGTGGGCTTCCCCGGGGAGAGCGAGGGCGACCTGGCGGAGCTGGAGCGCTTCCTGACCGAGGCCCGGCTCGACGCCATCGGCGTCTTCGGCTACTCCGACGAGGACGGCACCGAGGCCGCGTCGTACGAGAACAAGCTCGACCCGGACGAGGTCGCCGAGCGGCTGGCCCAGGTGTCGCGGCTGGCCGAGGAGCTCAGCGCGCAGCGCGCGGAGGAGCGGATCGGCGAGACGGTGCGAGTGCTGGTCGACCGTGACGACGACGAGGACGGTCTCGTCGGGCGGGCCGCGCACCAGGCGCCGGAGACCGACGGCGTGACCCTGCTCTCGACCGGCCAGGAGTTGTCGCCGGGTCGTATGGTCGAAGCAAAGGTGGTGGCGAGCGAGGGCGTGGACCTGGTGGCGGAGGTGCTGTCGGTGGACGGCGCGTCGTGTACCGAGGAGGCGGCCAGATGACCGGAGTCCCGGCTTCCGCAGCGGGTGGCCCGCGCACGGCGCCGGCCGTCCGGCCGGCCGGGCTGTGGAACATCGCCAACGTCCTGACGATGCTGCGGCTGGTGCTGGTCCCCGCCTTCGTGATGCTGCTGATGCACGACAACGGGACCGATCGGGCCTGGCGCGCCTTCGCCTGGGCCGCCTTCGCGATCGCCATGATCACCGATATCTTCGACGGACATCTGGCGCGCACGTACAACCTGGTCACCGACTTCGGCAAGATCGCCGACCCGATCGCGGACAAGGCGATCATGGGCGCGGCGCTGATCTGCCTGTCGGTGCTCGGTGATCTGCCCTGGTGGGTGACGGGCGTGATCCTCTTCCGTGAGCTCGGCATCACGCTGATGCGCTTCTGGGTGATCAAGCACGGGGTGATTCCGGCCAGTCGCGGGGGCAAGATCAAGACATTGGCGCAGGGCACCGCGGTCGGGATGTACGTCCTGGTGCTGACCGGGCCCCTGGCGACCTTCCGCTGGTGGGTGATGGCGGCGGCCGTGGTGCTGACGGTCGCGACCGGACTCGACTACGTCCGGCAGGCCGTGGTGCTGCGCCGGGCCGGGCTGGCGCGGGAGCGGGCCGCCCGGGCCGAACAGGACACCGTCCGGTGACCGGGCCGGGTTCTGCCGCGGCCGGGGCGCTGGAGCTGCTCGCCGGACGGGGGCAGAGCCTGGCCGTGGCGGAGTCGCTGACCGGCGGCCTGGTGGCCGGCACGCTGACCGCGGTCCCCGGGGCCTCGCGGGCGCTGCGCGGCTCGATCACCGCGTACGCCACCGACCTCAAGCGGGACATACTGGGCGTCGACGGCGCCCTGCTGGCCGCGCGCGGAGCGGTGGACGGCGAGGTCGCCCGGCAGATGGCGGCCGGTGTGCGGAGGGTGCTGGGCGCCGACTGGGGCATCGCCACCACGGGCGTCGCCGGACCCGATCCGCAGGACGGGCAGCCGGTGGGCACCGTTTTCGTCGCGGTGCAGGGGCCGGACGGTGCCGGCGAGGTGCGCCGGCTGGCGTTCACGGGGGATCGCGACCGGATCCGCCGGGACACCATTGACGCGGTGCTCGCACTGTTGTTGAGCGAACTGACAGAAAATGCGCGGGCACAGGATACGGAACAACACGGGGGGAATGGATGTTTGCAGCCCTGAGTGAACACGTACTTGCGCCCGGCACGGCCGCGGCCCGAGGCGGTACGGTGGGGCGAGAAGGATCCGGATCCGAGGTCCGAGGAGGGAGCCAGCGATGATTCTGCTTCGTCGCCTGCTGGGTGACGTTCTGCGCCGACAGCGTCAGCGCCAGGGCCGAACCCTGCGCGAGGTCTCGTCCTCCGCTCGGGTGTCGCTCGGCTATTTGTCCGAGGTCGAGAGGGGGCAGAAGGAGGCTTCCTCCGAGCTGCTCTCGGCGATCTGTGACGCGCTGGACGTGCGCATGTCCGAGCTGATGCGGGAGGTCAGCGACGAGCTGGCGCTCGCCGAGCTGGCCGCGTCCGCGGCCGCGAGCGACGCGGTGCCGGCGCCGGTGCGGCCGAAGCTCAATTCGGTGTCCGTCGCGTCTCTGGCCGGCGTACCGGAGGAGCGCGTGACGATCAAGTCCCCGGCCGACGTCGTGGATGTCGTCGCGGCCTGACACACCTGTTCACAGGCGTCCGGAGCCCCGGCGGGCAGCAGCCCGCCGGGGCTCCGTGCTGTCCGGGAAGGTCCGGCGGATCACCCCGGGCCGCTCAGAACGTGCGATTCATTTGTACGATGGCTAAATCGGACAAATGGTCCGAATTGCTGTCGGGATCGCCCACGGGACGCGCCCACCTGGATCGATCACCCGGACCGGTCGGCCAGATCGGTCACCCGGACGGGTTGTCCGGACCGTGCGCGGCCCGATCGGGTCCGGTCAGGCTCGATCCCCGTTCGAACAGGAGTATCTGGATGTCTGTCGTCAAGAGCACGCTGTCCGACGAAGCCCGCGGCATCGTGGGGAGCGCCCTGCAGGGCGCCCTCGTCGACCTGGTGGACCTCTCCCTCGTCGCCAAGCAGGTCCACTGGAACGTCGTCGGCCCGCGGTTCCGCTCCGTGCACCTCCAGCTCGACGAGGTGGTCGCCAGCGCACGGACGCACATGGACACGGTGGCCGAGCGGGCGGCCGCGATCGGGGTGTCCCCGGACGGCCGGGCCGCCACCGTCGCCAAGACCAGCGGCATCAACGAGGTGCAGGACGGCTGGGTCAAGGACGGCGACGTGGTGCGGGCCATGGTGAACGCCCTGGGCGCGGTCATCGGGCGGATGCGCGAGCGGATCATCGCCACCGACGAGCCGGACCCGGTCACCCAGGACATCCTGATCGGTCTCACCGCCGACCTGGAGAAGCACCACTGGATGTTCCAGGCCGAGGCCCACTGACGGTGCCCGTGGTGGTTCCGCGCGCCGCAAACGCCCTAGTGCGCTCTCCCCGCCGACGGCGGGCCCGTCTAGCGTCGGCCGGAGGAGGCAGCCATGGCGTGGCGTGGAACCGCGGCCCGCGGACCGGCCGGCCGGCTCCCGGAGGGTGAGCCGTCCGGCCGTCGTCCGCGGGCCGTCCCCGGGCGCCGGATATCCGCGGCCCTCGTCGGGGGACTGTGGTGGTGCGCCGTGCTCCGGCTGGCGTTCTGGCCGCAGGCGGCGGGCCTGGTCGAGGGCGCCGTGGCGCTCGGCGGCTGGGGCCTGAGCCTGCTGCCGGTGCACTGCGTGCCGTGGACGGGCCGGAACGAGTCCCGGCGTCGGCGGGCCGTGCTCCGGCGGGCCCGGATGGCGTTCACCACGGCATGGCGACGCCGCCGTTGGGGCGGAGGATCTGGCCGGTCGTGAAGGACGAGGCGTCCGACGCGAGGTACAGCACGGCGTGCGCGACATCCACCGGCTCTCCCACCCGCCCCAGCGGTGACCTCCGGATCATCGGCGCCTCCGCCCGCCGCTGCGCCTCCGCGGTGGGGCGGTCGGTCATCGGGGTGCGGATCCAGCCCGGCGCGACGGCGTTGACGCGGATGCCGTGCCGGCCGACCTCGCTGGCCAGCGTCCTGGTCAGCTGCACGACGGCGGCCTTGGCGGCCCCGTAGCAGAGCAGGCCCGGTGCCCCGGTGTCGATCGCACCGGAGGCCATGGTCACGAGGGAGCCGCGGGTGCCGGTGGCGATCATCGCCCGGGCGGCCTCCTGGCAGCCGTACAGCACCCCCTTGAAGTTGGTGTTCCACACCCGGTCCAGATCCTCGTCCGCGGTCTCCAGGGCGGGGGCGGAGTGCATGATTCCGGCGATGTTCGCCAGCACGTCGAGCCGGCCGGAGGCCGAGCGGGCCGCATCGACGACGGCGGCGACCTCGGCCCGGTGGGTGACGTCGACGCGGTGGGCGTGCGCGGTGCCGCCGGCCGCGGTGAGTGCCGTGGCGGTCGCCTGCGCGCCCCGTTCGTCGAGGTCCGCGCAGTGCACCGTGGCACCGGCCGCGGCGAGGAGTGCCGCGGTGGCACGGCCGATTCCGTTCGCCGCGCCGGTCACGATCGCGGTGCGGCCCGTGAGGTCGTACGCGGGCAGAGGCATGCCGGGAGGGTAGGCCCGAGCTGACGGGTCGTCAATTCTCTGTGCCGGGCTGGCATCGAGGGCACCAGTAGGTGACTCGTTCCTCGGCCGCGGGGTCCTGGTCGGCGGAGCGGACCGGCGTACCGCAGCGCAGGCAGGGGCGGCCGGCCCGGCCGTAGACCCACAGCCGGCGGTCCGGGCGGGCACTGGGCGTGGTGGTACGCGCCGGGCGCCGCTTGTTCGCCTCCAGCAGCTTCTTGGCGAGCGCCGGCACCCGCTCCGGTGCGGGCAGCTCCCCCACGGGCAGCCAGGGCGAGGCGCGCAGCAGGAAGCACAGCTCCGACTTGAAGACGTTGCCGATGCCTGCCAGATTGCGCTGGTCGAGCAGCGCCTCGCCGAGCGGCCGCCGCGGGGCGTCGAGCAGCCGGCGCAGCGCCTCCGCGGCATCCCAGTCGGGGCTCAGCAGATCGGGCCCCAGATGACCGACGACCCGCGGTTCGTCGGCCGTCGGCAGCAGATCGAGGACCGGGAGGCGGTAGCCGACCGCGGTGTGCTCCGCCGTGCCGAGGATCGCCCGGATCTGATGGGCCGGCCCGCCGCGCCAGCGCTCGGCGGGACCGTAGATCTGCCAGGCGCCGTCCATCCGCAGATGGGAGTGGAGGGTGAGGCCGCCCTCGAAACGGGTCAGCAGATGCTTGCCGCGGGGGACCACCGCCTGCACCTCGCGGCCGGTCAGGTCCACCGTCGCGAGCTTGGGCACCCGCAGGTCGCAGCGGGTCAGCGGCCGGCCGGCCAGCGCTTCGTGCAGCCGCTGCGCCAGCCGCCAGACGGTGTCACCTTCGGGCATGCCCCCATCATGCCGGTCCGCCGGCGCCGTCAGCCGCGCAGCCGCAGCCCCCGCGGCGTCGGGTGGAAGCCGGCGGACTCCAGGACGGCGGCGAACGGGGAGGTGAGGGCCGCGGTGCCGTTGATGCGCTCGGTGGTGATCGTGCCCAGCGCACCGGCCCGGGCGGCGTCGGTGAGCGCCTCCACCGCGATCCGCAGCCGCGGGTCCGTCGTGGCCCCGGCCGGGTCCTGGCCCAGCGGCCACATCAGCAGGGTCTTGCCGCCGCGCTCCATGTAGAGCGTCAGCTCACCGTCGACCAGGACCACCATGGAGCCCGCCTTCCGGCCGGGCTTGTGGGTCGAGCCCTCGGGCGGATCGGGCCAGGACAGGGCGGCGCCGTAGGCATTGGCCGGATCGGCGGCGGCCAGCACCACGGCCCGCTGCGGACCGCCGCGCCGCTGCGGCCCGCCGTCCGGCAGCGCCTCGTCGACGGTGCGCTCCCGCTGGGTGTTCACCGCGCGCAGCCGGTCCACCGCACCGTCCATCGCGAACTGGGCGGCGCCCAGCCCCTCGACGACATAGCCGCGGCGGGCCTGCCCGGACTCCTCGAACGCGGCCAGGACGCGGTACGCGGCGGAGAAACCGCCCTCGACCCCTTCGGCCGCGACCGCCCCGCGGGTGACGATGCCGTGCCGGTCCAGGAGCGTACGGGCCAGGGCGTGCGCGCGGTGGGTGGGGTCCGGCTCGGGAGCGGGCAGCAGCGACCAGCGGCCGCCGACGGTCGGCGGGCCCGACCGGGACGCCGTGGGCCGGACGCCGTGGCCCGCGGCCATGGCCAGCGAGCCGTACCGCCCGCGGGGGACGGCGCGCCGGGCGCGGTGCGCCGTCGAACCGGCCGTACGGCCCGAGCCGAGCAGCGCCCGCAGCGGGGCGAGGGTGTCATTGGTCAGCCGGCCCGACCACGCCAGGTCCCAGAGCGCGTCGGCCAGTTGGGGATCGGTCACCTCGGGGTGGGTGGTCGCCCGGACCTGGTCGGCGAGCTGGCGGAAGAACAGGCCGTACCCGGGGGCGAGCGCGGCCAGCAGCGACTCATGGAGGGCGGTCAGCTCCAGCGGGAGCGGCGGCGGCAGCAGCAGCGGAGCCGCGTCGGCGAGATGCAGCGAGAGCCAGCCGTCCTTGCCGGGCAGCGCACCGGCACCGGCCCACAACACCTCGCCGGTGGCGGTCAGTTCGTCCAGCATGGCCGGGGTGTATCCGCCGACGCGGGACGGCAGCACCAGCTTCTCCAGGGCCGAGGCCGGCACCGGCGCGCCCTGCAACTGCTCGACGGCGCGCACCAGCCCGTCGATTCCGCGCAGGCTGTGCGACGCTCCGCCGGACGGCGCCGGCGGGCCGCTCACCGGGGCCGGACGCGGCGCGGCGACATGCTGCCACTGGGGCAGGAAGGCGGCGAGCGCCGCCGGCGGCACCGGCTCCAGCTCCTCACGCAGCGCGGCCAGCGAACGGCGCCGCAGTCTGCGCAGCACCTGGGCGTCGCACCACTCCTGGCCGATACCCGCCGGATGGAACTCGCCCTGGACGACGCGGCCGGCGGCGGCGAGGCGGTGCAGCGCGCCGTCCGTGACCGCGGTGCCCAGTCCGAAGCGGGCGGCGGCCTGGTCGGACGTGAACGGGCCGTGCGTACGGGCGAAGCGGGACAGCAGATCGCCCAGCGGATCCTTGACCGGTTCCGTGAAGGACTCCGGGACGCCGACCGGCAGCGCCGTGCCGAGAGCGTCCCGCAGCCGGCCGGCGTCCTCGACGGCGGCCCAGTGGTCGGCGCCGGCGATCCGCACCGAGATGGCCCGCCGGGCGGCGGCCAGCTCCCGCGGCCATGCCGGATCGGCGCCGCGCTCGACCAGCTCGGCGTCGGTCAGCGGCCCCAGCAGCCGCAGGACGTCGGCCACCCCCTCCGCGTCCTTGACCCGGCGGTCCTCCGAAAGCCACTGCAGCTCGCGCTCCAGCTCGGCCAGCACCTCGGCGTCCAGCAGCTCGCGCAGCTCGGCCTGGCCCAGCAGCTCGGCGAGCAGCCGCGAGTCCAGCGACAGCGCGGCGGCCCGCCGCTCGGCGAGCGGGGAGTCGCCCTCGTACAGGAACTGGGCGACGTAGCCGAACAGCAGCGAGCGGGCGAACGGGGACGGCTCGGGGGTCGTGACCTCCACCAGGCGGACCCGGCGGGCCTCGAGGTCACCCATCAGCTCCGTCAGACCGGGCACGTCGAAGACGTCCTGGAGACACTCGCGGACGGCCTCCAGCACGATCGGGAAGGACCCGAACTCGCTGGCCACCTGGAGCAGTTGGGCCGCGCGCTGCCGCTGCTGCCACAGCGGGGTGCGCTTGCCGGGGTTGCGGCGCGGCAGCAGCAGGGCGCGGGCGGCGCACTCGCGGAACCGGGAGGCGAACAGCGCCGAGCCGCCCACCTGGTCCGTGACGAGCTGATCGACGTCGCCCGGATCGAAGGCGACGTCGGCGGCCCCCACCGGGGACTGCTCCGGGTCGTACTCCGCGCCGCGCGCACCCAGCCCCGGGTCACCGGCCGCGCCGAACCCGCCGTCCCCGTCGAGGAGGTCGAGGCCCATCAGGTCGGCGTCCGGCAGGCGCAGCACGATGCCGTCGTCGGCGTGCATCACCTGGGCGTCCAGGCCGTAGCGCTCGGCCAGCCGGGAGCCGAGGGCCAGCGCCCACGGGGCGTGCACCTGCGCGCCGAACGGGGAGTGGATGACCACCCGCCAGTCGCCGAGCTCGTCGCGGAACCGCTCGACGACGATCGTGCGGTCATCGGGGACATGGCCGCAGGCCTGCCGCTGCTCGGCGAGATAGCCCAGCACATTGGAGACCGCCCAGTCGTCCAGCCCGGCCGCGGCCAGCCGGCTCCGCGCCTCCTCCGGGTCGGCGGCCCCGATCTCCCTGAGGAACGCACCCAGCGCCCGCCCCAGCTCCAGGGGGCGGCCCAGCTGGTCGCCCTTCCAGAACGGCAGCCGGCCGGGCACCCCGGGGGCGGGTGTGACCAGCACCCGGTCCCGGGTGATGTCCTCGATCCGCCAGGACGTCGTACCGAGCGTGAAGACGTCGCCGACCCGGGATTCGTAGACCATCTCCTCGTCGAGCTCGCCCACCCGGCGCCCGCCACCCCCCTTGCCGGAGTCGCCGCCGGCCAGGAACACCCCGAACAGACCGCGGTCCGGGATCGTGCCCCCCGACGTCACGGCCAGCCGCTGGGCGCCGGGGCGCCCCGTGACCGTCTGGGCGACCCGGTCCCACACCAGGCGCGGCCGCAGCTCGGCGAACGCGTCCGAGGGATAGCGGCCGGCGAGCATGTCCAGCACGGACCGGAACGCCGACTCCGGCAGCGCGGCGAACGGCGCCGCCCGCCGGACGACGGCCAGCAGCTCCTCCACGACCCAGGTGTCCATCGCAGCCATCGCCACGACCTGCTGGGCGAGCACGTCCAGCGGATTGGCGGGCACCCGCAGCGCCTCGATGGCGCCGGTCCGCATCCGCTCCGTCACCACGGCTGCCTGCACCAGATCGCCGCGGTACTTCGGGAACACGATGCCCGTCGAGACGGCCCCGACCTGATGGCCGGCCCGGCCCACCCGCTGCAGACCGGACGCCACCGACGGCGGCGACTCCACCTGCACCACCAAATCGACCGCGCCCATGTCGATGCCCAGCTCCAGACTGGACGTGGCGACCACGGCCGGCAGCCGGCCCGCCTTCAGGTCCTCCTCCACCTGGGCACGCTGCTCCTTGGAGACCGAGCCGTGGTGCGCCCGCGCCAACAGCGGCGGAGCGCCCTTCGCGGCACCGGCCTCGGCCATCAGCTCCGCGGGGGAGTGGTGCTCCGGCAGCGCCGTTCCCGTCGTCCGCTCGTAGGCGATCTCGTTGAGTCGGTTGCACAGCCGCTCCGCCAGCCGGCGCGAGTTGGCGAAGACGATCGTGGAGCGGTGGGCCTGCACCAGATCGGCGATCCGCTCCTCGACCTGGGGCCAGATGGACGGCTTCTCACCGGTCTCCCCCTCCCGGACCGGGGCGCTGCCCAGCTCGCCCATGTCCTCGACCGGGACGACCACCGACAACTCGAACCGCTTCCCCGACGGCGGCTGGACGATCTCCACCCGGCGCTGCGGCGACAGATAGCGGGCCACCTCCTCCACCGGGCGCACCGTCGCCGACAGCCCGATCCGGCGCGCCGGACGGTCCAGCAGCTCGTCCAGCCGCTCCAGGGACAGCGCCAGATGCGCCCCGCGCTTCGTGCCGGCGACCGCGTGCACCTCGTCCACGATCACCGTCTCGACGCCCGCCAGCGCCTCCCGCGCCGAGGACGTCAGCATCAGGAACAGCGACTCGGGCGTCGTGATGAGGATGTCCGGCGGGCGGTTGGCGAGCGCCCGGCGCTCCGCCGGGGGCGTGTCCCCGGAACGGATACCCACCCTGATGTCCGGCTCCGGCAGGCCCAACCGGACGGACTCCTGCCGGATACCCGTCAGCGGGCTGCGCAGATTGCGCTCCACGTCGACGGCCAGCGCCTTCAGCGGCGACACATACAGCACCCGGCAGCGCTTCCTGGGCTCCGCAGGCGGCGGCATGGACGCCAGCGCGTCCAGCGACGCCAGGAACGCGGCGAGCGTCTTGCCGGAACCCGTCGGCGCGACCACCAGGACGTCCGAGCCCGCGCCGATCGCCTGCCAGGCGCCCTCCTGCGCGGCGGTGGGCGCGCGGAACGCCCCGGCGAACCATCCGCGGGTCGCCGGCGAGAACGAGTCGAGCGCTGCCTTGGCCATGTTCCCCATCGTGCACCGGACCACTGACAACGCGGCCCCCCCGGGCGCCGGCGGACCGCCCCGCCCGCCGTCCACGCCTCGGACCCCCAGGTCACGGGCGTGCGATCCGGACGCAGAATGGAGACATGATCACGGTCAGCGGCGACAGCGCGGCCGCGGACCGCGCACCGGGCACCGACGCCACGCCACGGGAGCGCGGGGAGTGGGCCCGGCACTGGCGCTACCCGGGCCTGCCCGGTCTCGACCTGCTGCGCGCCCGCTACGTACGGCACTCCTTCCCCCGCCACGCCCACGACGGCTACGTCGTCTGCGCGGTCACCTCCGGCATCGAGGAGGTCGGCTTCCAGAAGGGCACCGTCCGGGCCGGGCAGGGCGGCATCATGATGATCAACCCCGAGGTCGCCCACACCGCACGGGCCGGCGCCCCCGAAGGGTGGACCTACGCCACCCTCTACCCGTCGTCCGACCTCGTCGCCGAGATAGCCGACGAGACCACGGCCCTGCGCGGCACCGCCGGCTTCACCGAAACCGTCGCCGAGGACCCCCGGCTCGCCCGCATGATCACCGACGTCCACCGGGCCGCCGAGGCCGGCAACGCGCTCGCCGCCGACAGCCTGCTGCGCCTCACCGTCGCCCGGCTGCTGCGCCGCTACGGAGGCCCCCTCCCGGCACGCACCCCACGCAGCGCGGGCGCGCGCAACGCGGCCCGCGCCCGTGCCGTACTGGAGGACCGGATGGCCGACCCGCCCTCCCTGGAACACCTGGCACACGACCTCGGCACCAGCCCGTTCGCCCTGCTGCGGGCCTTCAAGGCCGCCTACGGGATGCCCCCGCACGCCTGGCTCACCGATGCCCGGGTCCGCCGGGCCCGCACCCTCCTGGAGGCCGGCCACCCGCCCGCCGACACCGCCGTCGCGGTCGGCTTCACCGACCAGCCGCACCTGAACCGCCACTTCACCCGGATCGTCGGGGTACCGCCCGGCGCGTACCGCAAGGAACGCGCCCTGTGAGCGGCCCGCGCCCGGCAGGAGGCGCAAGAACGTACAAGACCACCGGGAGCGCCCCCGCCTAAGGTCCCGGGCGTGGCAGAACAGACAGACATACGCCCCACCGGAAAGGCCGCGACGCCGGAACCGGCACGGCCCGCCAAACCCGACTCCGCCGTCATCCGGGACGCCCTCGGCGTCGGCATCGCCGTCGGCCTCTCCGGGTTCGCCTTCGGCGTGACCTCGGCCGGCTCCGGCCTCACCCTGCTCCAGACCTGCGCGCTGAGCCTGCTCGTGTTCACCGGCGCCTCACAGTTCGCCCTGGTCGGCGCGCTCGCCGCGGGCGGCAACCCACTCACCGCCGCGGCCGGGGCCTTCTTCCTCGGCGTGCGCAACGCCTTCTACGGCCTGCGGCTCTCCGCCGTCCTCGGCCACCGGGCGGCGGTCCGGCCCTTCGCCGCCCACTGGGTCATCGACGAAACCACCGCCGTCACCCTGGCCCAGCCGGACCGCCGCAGCGCCCGGCTCGGCTTCACCGTCACCGGCCTGAGCCTCTACGTCCTGTGGAACCTCACCACCCTCATCGGCGCCCTCGGGGCCGCGGCGCTCGGCGACACCGACGCCTGGGGCCTGGACGCAGCCAGCCCCGCGGTCTTCCTGGCGCTGCTCGCACCGATGCTGCGGAGCACCGCCGAGCGGGCGGCCGCCGGCCTCGCGGTCGTCCTGGTCATGACCACGCTGCCGCTGCTGCCCACCGGGGTACCGGTCCTGCTCTCGGCGCTCGCCGCCCCCGCAGTCCTCGTCGTACAGGGCCGCCGAGCACGGGCGAAGGGCGCCGGCAACGACACGACCCACACGGGCGACGCGCAGGGCCGCCCCGCCACCGAGGAGAAGCAGGCATGAACGTCTGGATCGCCATCGCCGCCACCGCCGTCGGCTGCTACCTGGTCAAGTACCTCGGCCTGTCCGCGCCCGCCGGTGTCCTGGAACGCCCGCTCGTCAAGCGGCTGGCGGCGCTGCTTCCGGTGGCCCTGCTGGCCGCGCTCACCGCACAGCAGACCTTCAGCGACGGCCACCACCTGATGCTCGACGCCAAGGCCGCAGGCGTGGCCGCCGCGGCCGTCGCGCTCGCCCTGCGCGCGCCGTTCCTGCTGGTCGTCGGCGTCGCCGTGGCCGTCACGGCAGGCGTACGGGCGCTGGGCGGCTGACGCGCCCCGGGCCGGGGGACGCCCTCCCCTGGGACGGAGGGCGAACGCAGCATGCGGGCGGCCCCGGGGGAGGGGCCACCCGCATGCTCACCCAAGAGGTCCGGGCGCGGCGCGGACGACCGGCCCGGACCGGTCGCTCAGCCCAGCTGCCGTCCGTACGCCCGCAAGGTACGCAATGCCTTCAGCGTCACCATCGGGCGGCTCTCCAGCGCCGTCCCCGGTGCCCAGATCCGCCAGTTCACCGGCCAGCCGCCGTCCTCCTCCTGCAGCGCCAGGAGGTGGTCCAGGGCCCGGTCCATCTCCTCGTCGGAGAACCAGCCGCGGGCCAGGGAACCGGGTGACGGCGCATAGTTGTACGCGAAGTGGTGCTCCCCGGGGGCGTACCCCGGCGCCACCGGGACCTCGGCCGCCCGCCCCGGATCCAGCAGCACCAGGCCCTCCTCCCTGACCAGCCGCCCCAGCCGCTCGGCCGCCGCGGCGGCCCGCGGCCGGTCCGGCGCGCCGTCCAGGAACGCCAGCGCCGCCTCCACCTCGTACGGATGGGTCCCCTTCAGCGACTCCACCGCCGCCCAGCAGTAGTCCGTGGCCCGGAAGAGCCAGGCGTGCCACACCTCGTTGCGGTGCAGCGTGCCCACCACCGGGCCGGTCGCCAGGAGCGCGCTCGGCGGATCGTCGACCACCGGGATCCACGGGGCGGCCGGGTAACCACGCTGGGAGGGGTGCAGCGCGGGCAGTGCTCCCTCGGGAGTCGAGATCTTCGTCAGATAGCGGCAGATCCGCTCCACCTGACGGCCGTCACAGCGCCCGATCAGATCCAGGACCTTCAGGGCGTGCGCGGTGTGCAGCGGCTGGCTCACGGGTCCGCGCAGATCGGGCTCCAGGGCGTGGCCGAAGCCGTCGTCGTCGTTGCGGTACGCGGCGAGCGCGGTCTCCACCGGGTCCGCACCGCCGCCGAGGAAGTCGTACTCGAAGAGCCGCTGTTCGAGTACCCGGGCGGTCAGCCAGATGAATCGCTCCGCACGCGCCAGAGGGGTCGGAGGAGGGCTTGCGTTTTCGGCCATGGCCCGACGGTAGGGCCGAAATCCTCCGGCGGCACCGGCTCGCGCCCCCCTGCCAGCCCAGGGCGGGATACTGGAGGCATGCGGTTGACGGTCTTCTGGCAGCGGATGGCGGATCACTTCGGCGCGTCGTACGCCGACTCCTTCGCGCGCGATCACGTGATGTCCGGCCTCGGCGGCCGGACCGTCCACGAAGCACTGGCCGCCGGGTGGAGCGCCAAAGAGGTGTGGCGGGTGGTCTGCGCCGCCATGGACGTGCCGCCCGAGAAGCGCTGAAGCGGCTGGACCCGAACGCGGCCGGAGCAGTCGGCGCGGTGCGCGACACTTGGCTTCGTGCCTGTGTCTGATGAGATCACCAGCAACGACGTCCCCCACCCCGAGGACCGGCCGGACGCCCGGTCCGACGCCCGGATGCCGCGCTGGCTGCCGCGCGCCATGGTGCTCGCGCTCGCCCTCGTGGCCTGCTTCCAGCTCGCCACCTGGGGATTCCACCAGCTCATCTCGCTGCTGTTGAACGTGCTGATCGCGTTCTTCCTGGCGCTAGCCGTCGAACCGGCCGTCTCCTGGATGGCGGCCCGCGGCATGCGGCGCGGCCTGGCCACCGGCCTGGTCTTCCTCGGCATCCTCGTCGCCGCGGCCGGCTTCTTCGCGCTGCTGGGCTCGATGCTCGCCGGCCAGATAGCCACCATGGTCGAGGAATTCCCGCAGTACCTCGACTCCGTCATCAGCTGGATCAACAGCACCCTGCACTCCCACCTCTCCCGGGTCGAGGTGCAGAACAACCTGCTCCGGTCCGACTGGCTGCAGAAGTACGTCCAGGACAGCGCCAACAACGTCCTCGCCGTCTCCGCGACCGTGCTGGGCAGCCTGTTCAACCTCCTGACCGTCGCCCTCTTCTCGTTCTACTTCGCCGCCGACGGCCCCCGACTGCGCCGCGCGCTGTGCTCCGTCCTCCCGCCCCGCCGCCAGGAGGAGGTGCTGCGCGCCTGGGAGATCGCTGTCGCCAAGACCGGCGGATACCTCTACTCGCGCGGCCTGATGGCCCTGATCTCCGGCCTTGCGCACTACGTCCTGCTGGAGCTGATGGGCGTGCCGTACGCCCCGGCGCTGGGCATGTGGGTGGGCCTGGTCTCCCAGTTCATCCCGACCATCGGCACGTACCTCGCGGGCGCGCTGCCGATCCTGATCGCCTTCACCGTCGACCCCTGGCACGCCCTGTGGGTCTTCGGCTTCGTCGTGATCTACCAGCAGTTCGAGAACTACCTCCTCCAGCCACGGATCACCGCCAAGACGGTGGACATCCATCCCGCCGTCGCCTTCGGATCGGTCGTCGCCGGCACGGCCCTCATGGGCGCGGTGGGCGCACTGATCGCCATCCCGGCCACGGCCACCCTGCAGGCGTTCCTCGGTGCGTACGTCAAGCGCTACGCCGTGCCCGACGACCTTCGGGTCCACGGCAAGGCCCGCCGCCGACGCGCCGCCGACCTCCTCGCCCGCGTGCGCCACGCCGCCGAGCGCAACGAGGACCGGCCCGACGGGAAGGACCCGGTGGGGCAGGACACGGACTCGGCCGGCCGGGACGCCACCGCACAGCAGGGCGCGCCCGACGCGGGCTGACACCGCGGACCGCGGGGCACACGGCGTGGTGCGGCGCTTGACACAAAAATCGAACAGCTATTCTCATGAGAGATCCGGCCCGTGATTCCGGGATACCCGCGAAGTTATCCACAGGCCGGAGCCGGGTCCGGGCGCATTGTCAGTGGCAGGCGTTAGCGTCATGGACGTGAAGCGATCGACTCAAGCAAATCGGGTGGAACCCATGGCAGGCACTGACCGCGAGAAGGCGCTGGACGCCGCACTCGCACAGATTGAACGGCAATTCGGCAAGGGCGCAGTGATGCGCATGGGGGAGCGGTCGAAGGAGCCCATCGAGGTCATCCCCACCGGATCCACCGCCCTCGACGTCGCCCTGGGCGTCGGCGGCCTCCCCCGAGGCCGCGTCATCGAGGTCTACGGCCCGGAATCCTCCGGTAAGACGACCCTGACCCTGCACGCGGTCGCGAACGCCCAGCGGGCCGGCGGCTCCGTCGCGTTCATCGACGCCGAGCACGCGCTCGACCCCGAGTACGCCAAGAAGCTCGGCGTGGACACCGACGCCCTGATCCTGTCCCAGCCCGACAACGGCGAGCAGGCCCTGGAAATCGTGGACATGCTGGTCCGCTCCGGTGCGCTCGACCTCATCGTGATCGACTCCGTCGCCGCCCTGGTGCCGCGGGCCGAGATCGAGGGCGAGATGGGCGACTCCCACGTCGGCCTCCAGGCCCGGCTGATGAGCCAGGCCCTGCGCAAGATCACCAGCGCGCTCAATCAGTCCAAGACCACGGCGATCTTCATCAACCAGCTCCGCGAGAAGATCGGCGTGATGTTCGGCTCGCCGGAGACCACGACCGGTGGCCGGGCGCTGAAGTTCTACGCCTCGGTCCGCCTGGACATCCGCCGCATCGAAACCCTCAAGGACGGCACCGAAGCCGTGGGCAACCGCACCCGCGTCAAGGTCGTCAAGAACAAGGTCTCGCCGCCCTTCAAGCAGGCCGAGTTCGACATCCTCTACGGCCAGGGCATCAGCCGCGAGGGCGGCCTGATCGACATGGGCGTGGAGCACGGCTTCATCCGCAAGTCCGGCGCCTGGTACACGTACGAGGGCGACCAGCTCGGACAGGGCAAGGAGAACGCCCGCAACTTCCTCAAGGACAACCCCGATCTCGCCAACGAGATCGAGAAGAAGATCAAGGAGAAGCTGGGCATCGGCGTCAAGCCGCAGGACCCGGCGGCGGAGCCCGGCGCGGACGCCGCGGGCGCGGCGACCGACGCGGCCCCGGCTGCTCCGGCCGCGGCGACGAAGAGCGCCAAGGGTTCCAAGGCCGCTGCGGCCAAGAGCTAGCCCGCCATGACACGGCGAACGGAATGGCCGGACAGCGCGGACGGGATCCACAGCGCTGCCGGTGACGCCGAGACCCGTAACGGCCGCAGGGGCGGCCGTGGCCGTCAGAACGGCGGTGGTTCCACTCTCGCCTCCGGCGAGGACGAACCCGCCTCGTCGAGGGCCGAGGCGGGACCACCGCGTACGCCCGAGGAGCAGGCGCGGGCCATCTGCCTGCGCCTGCTCACCGGGAGTCCGCGTACCCGTAAACAGCTTGAGGATGCCTTGCGCCGGCGCGGCATTCCCGATGAGGCCGCGCAGGACGTGCTGTCCCGCTTCGAGGACGTCGGACTGATCAACGACGCGGCCTTCGCCGACGCCTGGGTGGAGTCCCGCCACCACGGGCGCGGCCTGGCCCGGCGGGCCCTCGCTCGGGAGCTGCGTACGAAGGGCGTGGACTCCGCACTGATCGACGAGGCGGTCGGCCGCCTCGATTCCGAGCAGGAGGAGTCCACTGCCCGCGAACTGGTCGACCGCAAGCTGCGCACGACCAGGGGCCTGGACCGCGAGAAGCGCCTGCGCCGCCTGGCAGGCATGCTCGCCCGCAAGGGCTACCCGGAGGGCCTGGCCCTCCGCGTGGTCAGACAGGCCCTGGAGGAAGAGGGCGAGGACCCTGACCTCCTGGAAGAGCATCTGGGGGAAGACTGATCCGGGCCGGAGCGGACCGGATCGGACCGAAGCGGAGTGGAGCCGACGGGAGCTGGCCGGAGCGGGCCGGAGCGAGGACTACTCCTGGCCTGACCTTGAGTGTCGTGGCCTGGAGTGTTGTGGCCTGGAGTGTTGTGGCATTGCGGCGGGGGTGGGGATTCGGGCGACGGTCGGGCTTGGGACGGGCAGCCTCCGGCACCGCCAGCGTCCCGCGTCGGTCAGGGCTGCGTGGAAGTGGGCAGGAAGCGGGGTGGGGGCGGGGCGGGGCCCCGGGGGGGGAGAGGAAGGCCCGCACCCGTTCCGCCCCCAGCCCCTATCGAAGTCCCGCCCCCAGCCCCTTACCGAAGTTCCGCCCTCGCCTACCTCGCATGACGGCTCGCGGGGCCCTCATCCCTCACCTCATCTCGGGGCCCCACCCTCGACCGGCAGGCCGGCTGTGCGCCAGGCTTGGAAGCCGCCGGTGAGGTCGGTGGCTCGGTGGAGGCCGAGGTGGCGGAGGGAGAGGGCGGCGAGGCTGGAGGCGTAGCCCTCGTTGCAGATCACCACGAGGGGCAGATCGTGGTGGGTCGCTTCCGGCGCCCGGTGTGCGCTGGTGGGGTCCAGGCGCCATTCCAGTTCGTTGCGTTCCACGATCAGGGCACCGGGGATGGTGCCGTCGCGGTCCCGTAGTTCCGCGTAACGGATGTCGACGAGCAGGCCGCCCGCCTGCTGGACGGCGGCCGCCTCTTGCGGGTCGATCCGGCGGCCCAGTTGGCGGCGGGCGTCGGCGAGAAGGGCGTCGATGGCGCTCACGTCCACTCCTCCGGACGCTCGACCTCTTCCAGGCGGAGTACCTGGCCGGTGCGGCTGTAGCGGCGCATCAGCGGCAGCGGCGGGTAGTAGGCGTGCACGGAGACCGCGTGGGTGTCCGGCGAGGTGTTGAGGACCTGGTGGACGTGGTGGGGGCCGAAGGCTCGGCCGCGGCCGTCAGCGAGTGTGCGTTCCCGGTCGACGTCGTCGGTGAGTTCCAGGGTTTTCCAGCCGTCGGTGGGCAGTTGGGCGGCGAGCGATTGCTCCGTCAGTTCGCCCGTCGCCGTGGCGAACGCCCCGTGTGAGCCGCCGTGGTCGTGCCAGCCGGTGCCGGTGCCGGGCGGCCAGCCGATCAGCCAGGCCTCGCTGCCGCCCGGCCCGTCCAGCCGGATCCACGTCCGACCTTCCGGGTCGAGCGGCAGGGAGGCGACGAGTGCCGGGTCCGCAGCGGTACGGCGGACGAAGTCGAGGAGTGCGGAGGCGCTGGGACCGCCGTTCTTGCCGGCGGTGTCGTTGGTGGGGGTGTCATCGCCGGGGGTGTGCGGGCGCGCGGGGGTACGTACGTCGGGCACGGAAACCGTCCTGAGTGATCGCGAAGAGGCGCGGCTGCCGGACAGGGGCAGGCGGCCGCGCGGGGAAGGAAATGCGGATCAACAGGACGGACGACACATGCAGCCCGCATAGCGGACCAGGTCCAGATGGACCCTCCGCCAGAATCGCGAGCTGTGGTCAGTCACTCTCGGAGTGAAACACGCTGGTTCGGAACGGGTCAACTGCACGAGTGAACTGCACGAGTCAACCGCATCGAGTCGACTGCGCGATCACATGGCCGAGTCGGCTGGGCGGACCAACTGGGCGGGCCAGCTCGACGGACCAGCTGGACGGACCAGCTGGACGGGCCAGCTGGTCTGGTCGACTGGCGGGTCCACCGGAAGACTGGGGTGGGTCCTTGCGTCGGTGCTCAGTCTGCGGCTCCCTCGGGCGCCCGCTCAGGTATCCACCCCGGGGCTCGTTCCGGGGTCCCCTCCGGCGCTCGTTCCCAGGTCAGTTCCAGGGTCGGTTCCGGGGTGGGTTCTCGGATCGGTTCCGGCGCTGGCGCCGGAACCCGGCTCGCCTCCGCTCCCGTCCGCGCCTGCCCCTCCGTCCTCGCTCCAGTACTCCTCCGCGGCCCGCACACCCTTGCCGGCGCCGGAACCCTCCCCAGCCTGGGGACCTCCCCGGCCACCATCCCCAGCGCCGGCACCATCCCCCGCACGGGCACCACCCCCCGCGCCGGCACCATCCCCCGCGCCGGCACCCTCCCGACCCCCGGAACCGTCTGCGGAACCACCCCCGGAACCGCCCCCCGCATCGGCACCACCAACCACCCCCTCAACATCCCCCACCCTCTGCACACCCACAGAACCCACAGAAGCCCCAGAGCCCCCCGAAACTCCCGCACTCCCCAAGGCACTCCCCGAGCCCCCAGCCCTCACTCGCCCATAAGCCCCCGCGACCCCCGAGGCGTCGTCAGGTGTGCCGCCCCGGACCGCCTCCGCGCAGGCGTGGAGTTCGGACGGGCGGATGCCGGGGGCGAGGGCGGTGACCAGGTGGCCGTCGGGGCGTACGAGGAGGACGGTGTGGGCGGCGGCGCCCGGGTAGGACTCGGTGACCAGGACCTCGGCGGGCATCGGGAGCGCCGCGGCGGCGCTGCTCAGCCGGGGCATGAGGCCCGCCGACTGCCAGTGCCGGCGGTCCCAGACGGTGGTGCCGGGCGCCACCAGTACCACCAGCAGCCCGCGCCCGAGGCGGGTGCGCAGCCGGACCACCGAACCGTCCGGCGCGGTCACCGGTACGTCCGTCACCGGTGCTCCCGGCGGCGTCTCGACGAGCGGTCCGCCGGTGTGCGCGGCGGGCGGTGCCAGCGGCGTGCGGGCGTACACCGGTGGGGCGCCCAGCGGGCCGCGGCCCAGGTGGCCGTCGGTCAGCAGGGTGCTGCGGCCGCGCGCGGCGCCGGGCAGGACGGTGCGCCAGCGGGCCGAGCGGCCGTCCCGCAGCAGCGGCAGCGCCTGGTCGGCGGCGCGCAGCCGGGCCGCGACCGCGCCCCGCCGCTCGGCCTGGTAGCTGTCGAGCAGGGTCTCGGTGGCGCCGTGGTGCCAGGCCAGTCCCAGCTTCCAGGCGAGGTTCTCGGCGTCCCGCAGCCCCTCGTCCAGCCCCTGGGTGCCGAGCGCGCCCAGCAGGTGTGCGGCGTCCCCGGCGAGGAAGGCGCGGCCCTGCCGCCAGCAGCGGGCCAGCCGGTGGTGGACGGTGTGCACGCCGGTGTCGAGGAGTTCGTACGGGGGGACCAGCCGGCCGTGGCCGGAACCCCGGGCGCCGCCCCCGTCCACGCCGGAGCCCGCGACGACGTCGCCGGCCTCGACCGGGTACTCGGTGGTCCAGCCGGCCAGCGAGTCGCGGATCCGGGCGACCAGGGCGTCCGGGGTGACCAGTTCGCGGCCAGGGGGCAGCAGCCAGTCCAGCCGCCAGACGCCGTCGGCCAGCGGACGGGCGGAGACCTCGCTGCCCGGTGTCCCGCCCTGCCGGGGCGGTGAGCGGTGCAGCAGGGCCTCGCCGGGCCAGGGGAGTTCGCAGCGCAGCGCGGCCACCGCATGCCGCTCGACGGCCGTACGGCCGGGGAAGCGGATGTCCAGCAGCTTGCGCACGGTCGACCGGGGGCCGTCGCAGCCGATGAGGTAACTCCCGCGCCACCACGTCCCCTTGGGGCCGCGGGTGTGGGCGCTGATGCCGTGCTCGTCCTGTTCGAGGTCGGTCAGCCGGCTGTCGGTGACGACCTCGGCGAGCTTCTCGCGTTCCAGCGCGGCGCGCAGCGCGCGGGTGAGGGCGTGCTGGGGGAGGTGCACCGGGGAGGTGGCGGCGGGCCCGGCCGCGTCGTCGGCGGTGTGCGGGGCGAAGGCGACGCGTTCGACCAGGCGCCGGCGGCGCATGATCCGCCAGGCCGTCCAGCGGGTGCCGGCGGACTCCAGGGTCGCGGCGCAGCCGAGCCGGCCGACGAACGCCGCGGTGTCCTCGCGGAGGACGGCGGTGCGGGCGGGCCGGGTGTCCTCCTGGCCGGAGGTCTCGTCGAGGACGATGGAGGGGACGCCGAGCCGGGCGAGGGCGAGCGCGAGGGAGAGGCCGACCGGGCCGCCCCCGGCGACGATCACCGGGTCCACGGCGCTGCTCCCCAGGGCCGCCGGTACGTACGGGACATGCGGGGACTGGCAGTTGGAGCCCGGTGCGTGATCACACAGCGTATGCAACCCACTGCGGCCGCTCGCGTCAAGTGACGGAGGCGGTGGCGCCGTTGCCACCGCCTCCGGACGGTTCCGTACCGGCCGCGCGGGCCGTCGTACCGTCAGTCCTTCGCGTCCGCCGGGACGTCGGCCGGAGCCGCGGGCTCCAGGGCGTCGGTGGCGGTCACCGGCTCGCCGGCCGCCGCCACACCGATCCCGGTCTTCGCCCGCCGGCCGCGCCGCTCGATCCAGTTGGCGAGGGCGGACAGCGCCAGGCACATCGCGACGTAGAGGGAGCCGGTGACGATGATGAACGGGACGTAGGTGTCCTCGCCGTTGACGAGGATGTTGGTGCTCATCAGGCGGGCGGTGTAGAGCAGTTCCTCGAACGTGATGATGTAGCCGAGGGAGGTGTCCTTCAGCGTCACCACGAGCTGGCTGATGATCGTCGGCAGCATCGCGCGGACGGCCTGCGGGATCAGCACGGTCGTCATGACCTGGGTCTTGCTCATGCCCAGGGCGTAGGCCGCCTCACTCTGGCCCTTGGGCACGGAGTTGATGCCGGCCCGCAGCACCTCGGCCTGGACCGAGCCGTTGTAGACCGTCAGTCCGATGACCAGGGCCCAGAACTGCGGCTGGTCGCCGGAGAGGCCGAGCGCGTCGCGGTTGGTGAGCAGCAGGACCCAGATCACGTAGATGGTGATCAGCAGCGGGACGGCGCGGAAGAGTTCGATGAACCCGGTCGCCAGCCAGCGCACGGGCTTGTGGTCCGACAGCCGTGCGACCGCCAGCAGGATGCCGAGGAGCAGGGAGAGCACCGCGGCGACCGCGAAGACCTCAAGGGTCGTCAGCAGGCCGTTGCGGATGTTGGTGCGCACCCCCGCGTTGTTGAAGATGTCCCACCGCTCGGGCTCGAACTGGCCCGTCGCGTTGAGCCGCATCACGACGAACCCGATCAGGGCGAGTACCACGAGCCCACCGAGGACGGTGTAGACGCGGTTGCGCACCTTCGCCTTCGGCCCGGGGACGTCGTAGAGAACGCTGGCCCCACTCATGCCGTTACCTCACTTCGTTCCGCCCCGCTGGCGCGTGGCACCCACATCGTGCTCTTCCTCCCCATGGGGACACCTCCCAGCGGTAGCTGGGGGATGTCGGCCGGGGGGACCCTCATGTCGCGTCCGTTCACCGCGCGACCCCCATCCGGCGCTCCAGCAGCCGGAAGGCACCGCTGATGGCGAAGGTGATGACGAGGTAGGCGAGAGCGACCCACAGGAAGATCCAGGCGATCGCGTACCCCTGGTCGCTGAGCAGCTTGGCGAAGCCGAACAGCTCGGTGACGCTGAACGCACCCGCGATGGCGGAGTTCTTCGTGAGGGCGATGAAGATGCTGCTCAGCGGCGGCAGCACGGTGCGGGTGGCCTGCGGCAGGACGATCAGGCGAAGGGTCTGCGAGAACGTCATCCCGAGGCTGCGCGCGGCCTCCGCCTGCCCCAGCGGCACGGTGTTGATGCCGGAGCGCACCGCTTCGCACACGAACGAGGAGGTGTAGAAGCCCAGCGCCAGCATGGCCAGCACGAAGGGGCTCAGTCCCTTGAAGAGCACCTGGGGCACGACGAACATCGCGATGAGGAAGAGCAGCGTCAGCGGGGTGTTGCGCAGCAGCGTGACCCAGGCCGTTCCGAACGCGCGCAGCGGCGGGATCGGAGAGACCCGGAATCCGGCTATGAGGACGCCGAGCACCAGGGCGATCACCGCGCTCGCCGCGGTGATCGCCAGGGTTCCGAGGAACCCGTCCCGGAACTCGGGCAGATGATCGAGGAGTACGTTCATGGGGTCTCCGCGGTAGCGGTCATCGGGTCGACGGCGGGGAAGGGAGAGACGGGGTGAAGACAGCGCGCCCCGCACACCCGGCCACGGCGGGCGTACGGGGCGGCGCGGTCAGGAGGAGCGGTCCGGCGCCTCAGTACCGCGGCAGCGGCGTCTGCGGGGCGACGTAGGCCGACCCGGACTTGCCGAGGGTGCCCTGGTAAGCCTTCTTGTAGTCGCCGTTGCTGATGTGGTTCTCCAGCGCCTTGGTGATCGCGTCGCGCAGGGCCTTGTCGTTCTTGTCCATGCCGACGCCGTAGGGCTCCTTGGTGAACGGCTTGTTCACCACGCGGAGCTTCTGCGGGCGCTGGGCCGCGTAGCCCTTGAGGATCGCGTCGTCGGTGGTGACCGCGTCGACGTCGCCGTCGATCAGCTTCTTCACGCAGTCCGAGTACTTGCCCAGCTCGATGGTCTTGGCGCCGTACTTGACCTTCTTGATCTCCTGGAGCGGCGTGGAGCCGGTGATCGAACAGACCGTCTTGCCGCGGAGCGTGTCCGGGCCGGTGATGCCCTTCTCGTCCTTGCGCACCAGGAGGTCCGCACCCGCGGTGTAGTACGGGCCCGCGAAGCCGACCTGCTTCTTGCGCTCGTCGTTGATCGTGTAGGTGCCGACGTAGTAGTCGACGTCGTGCCCGGAGATCTTGGTCTCACGGACGTTGGAGTCGACCGTGCTGAACTTGATCTGCTTCTCCGAGAAGCCCAGGTCGGCCGCGACCATCTTGGCGATCTCGATGTCGAAGCCGGAGTACTTGCCCGACGAGGGGTCCTGGTAGCCCAGGAACGGCTGGTCGGCCTTGACGCCGATGACGATCTGGCCCTTCTGCTGGGCCTTCTTCAGCACCGCCGAGTTGACCTTGACGTCCTTGGCGACCTTGTACGTGCCGCTGTAGACCTCACCGCCGGCCGGCTTGTCGCCGGCCGTTCCCGACTCGCCGCCGCAGGCGGTCGCCGTGGCCGCCAGCGCGAGCACCACCGCACCGGCCGCAGCCGTCTTGAGCATCCTCATGGTGAACATCCTTTGGTTCAGCAAGTGTTGGCAATGATGGTGGCCCAACTGCGGCCTCAGTGGTGGAGGATCTTCGACAGGAAGTCCTTGGCGCGGTCGCTGCGCGGGTTGTTGAAGAACTGGTTCGGCTCGGCCTCTTCGATGATGCGGCCGTCCGCCATGAAGACCACACGGTTCGCCGCGGAGCGCGCGAAACCCATCTCATGGGTGACCACGACCATCGTCATGCCGTCCCGGGCGAGCTGCTGCATCACGTCCAGCACCTCGTTGATCATCTCCGGGTCCAGCGCGGAGGTCGGCTCGTCGAACAGCATCACCTTCGGGTCCATGGCCAGCGCGCGGGCGATCGCCACCCGCTGCTGCTGCCCGCCGGAGAGCTGTGCGGGGTACTTGTCCGCCTGGGTGCCGACACCGACCCGGTCCAGCAGGGCGCGGGCCTTCTGCTCGGCCGCCGCCTTGTCCGTTTTGCGGACCTTGGTCTGGCCCAGCATCACGTTCTCCAGCACCGTCTTGTGTGCGAAGAGGTTGAACGACTGGAAGACCATGCCCACGTCCGCGCGGAGCCGGGCCAGTTCGCGGCCCTCCTGCGGCAGCGGCTTGCCGTCGATGGTGATGCTGCCGGAGTCGATGGTCTCCAGGCGGTTGATCGTGCGGCAGAGCGTCGACTTGCCGGAGCCCGAGGGCCCGATCACGACGACGACCTCGCCCCGGTTGATCGTCAGGTCGATGTCCTGGAGCACGTGCAGCGCGCCGAAGTGCTTGTTCACGTTGTCCAGCACGACCAGCTGGTCACCCGCCGGCGGGGAACCCTCGGCGTTCTTGGTCACCGATACTTCACTCATCGGCGTACAGCTCCGTCCTCCTCGGTTGGGAGGACCCTAGTGACGCCCCGCGACCAGCGTCATTACATCTGAGGGGAACTTGAGCATAACGATCCGGTCGCAGCGGGACACTCAGGGTGAGGCGGGCGGGCAGGGGAGGGGAGAGCCGGCCGGGGGCCGGGTTTGCCGTGGCGCGGTGCCGGCGGCGTACCGGCTGGGTAACGGATGGCGGCCGGGAGGTGGCCTCCTCTTGACGCGCGCACCCGCCATCGCCGTAGATGCCCTGTGGCCTGTCCGTACGCACCCGGGAAGGAGGCCCGATGAGACTGCTGCTGGTCGAGGACGACGATCACGTCGCCGCGGCGCTGGCCGCCGTGCTCGCCAAGCACGGCCTGTCCGTCGTCCACGCGCGCAGCGGTGAGGAGGCGCTCAAGGCCCTGCTGCCCGACGCCGCCGAGCCGTTCGCGGTGGTGCTGCTCGACCTCGGGCTGCCCGACCAGGACGGCTTCGAGGTGTGCGGCCGGATCCGCAAGATCAGCGCCACCCCGGTCATCATGGTCACCGCGCGCTCCGACGTGCGCTCGCGCATACACGGCCTCAACCTGGGCGCGGACGACTACGTGGTCAAGCCGTACGACACCGGTGAGCTGCTGGCCCGTATCCACGCCGTCAGCCGGCGCAACGCGGTGCCGGCCGGCGGCACGGAGCAGCCGGCCGAGGAGGGCGCGCCCGAGGCGCCGCTGCGGCTCGGCGCGGTCACCGTCGAACTCTCCACCCGCCAGGTGTCCGTGGACGGCGCCGCGGTGCCGCTGACCCGCAAGGAGTTCGATCTGCTGGCTCTGCTCGCCCAGCGGCCCGGGGTGGTCTTCCGCCGGGAGCAGATCATCAGCGAGGTGTGGCGGACGAGTTGGGAGGGCACCGGCCGGACCCTGGAGGTGCACATCGCCTCGCTCCGCGCCAAACTGCGCATGCCTGCCCTGATCGAGACCGTACGCGGCGTCGGCTACCGCCTGGTCGTGCCGGCCGCCCCGGCCGCCCAGGCTCCCTGAAGGCCGCCGCGGGCACGTGCGCACCCGACTCCTTCCGCTCCTCATCGTCCTGATGGCCGGTGTGCTGCTCGCGCTCGGCCTCCCGCTCGGCGTCATCACCGCCGGCGTGGAGCAGCAGAAGGTGGTCGTCGACCGGATCGACGACGCCGCCCGGTTCGCCTCGCTCGCCCAGTTCGTCACCGCCCGCCCCGCTGCCGACCCCAAGGACAAGACACCCGAGGAGGACGAGCGGCGCGCCACCCTCCGCTCGGAGCTGGCGCGCTACTACGGCCTGTACGGGATCCGGGCCGGCGTCTTCTACCGCGACCGCTCCCCGATGGCCGCCGCCCCGCGGGACATGCCGGTGCCCCGCGACGGGGAGGGCGCCCGGGCCTTCAGCGAGGCGCTGGCCGGCCGCCGCAGCCATGACCCGCACCAGATCTGGCCGTGGGACGACGACGGCCGCATCCCGGTCGCCTCGCCGGTGATCCGCGACGGCGACGTGGTCGCGGTGGTCATGACCGATTCGCCCACCGGGCAGATGCGCGCGCGGATCCTGCACGGCTGGCTGCTGATCGCGGCCGGCGAGTGCGCGGCGATGCTCGTCGCCGTCGGCGCGGCCTTCCGGCTCACCGGCTGGGTGCTGCGGCCCGTACGGGTCCTGGACGCGGCCAGTCACGACATCGCCACCGGCCGGATGAAGTCCCGGGTCGCCGCCACCGCCGGACCACCCGAACTGCGCCGGCTGGCCCGCTCCTTCAACGAGATGGCCGACCACGTCGAGGAGGTGCTGGAACAGCAGCGCGCCTTCGTCGCCGACGCCTCCCACCAGCTGCGCAACCCGCTGGCCGCGCTGCTGCTGCGGATCGAGCTGCTGGCCCTCGAACTCCCCGAAGGCAACGAGGAGATCGCCTCGGTGCGCACCGAGGGCAAGCGGCTGGCCCGGGTCCTGGACGATCTGCTGGGCCTCGCGCTCGCCGAGCACACCGCCGCCGACCTCCAGCTCACCGACGTGGCCGCGCTGGCCGCCGAACGCGTCGACTCCTGGCGCCCGATGGCCGACGACAAGGGCGTCCGGCTGACCTACGAGGGCCAGCCCGCGGTCACCGGCTGGGCCGACCCGGTCGCCCTCTCCAGCGCCCTGGACGCGGTCGTCGACAACGCCCTCAAGTTCACCCCGGCCGGCCGACCCGTGACCGTACGGGTGGCGCCGGACGGCGCGCAGGTGCGGATCACCGTGGCGGACCGCGGGCCCGGGCTGACCGAGGACGAACTGGCGCGGATCGGTGACCGCTTCTGGCGCAGCAGCCGCCACCAGAACGTCTCCGGCTCCGGGCTCGGCCTGTCGATCACCCGCGCCCTGCTCGCCGCGGGCGGCGCCACCATCGCCTACGCCCCACACCCGCCGCACGGGCTGGAGGTCACCGTCACCCTGCCGCGCAGCGCGCCCTGAACCGGCCGGCCCGTCGGCGCAGTGTGCTACCGTCGAAGGACGTTGCAGTTGTGGTACCCATGAACGTTGTGTGCGCCCGGAGGCTGGTAGCCCCGGGCGTTCCTGTTTTCCGGAGTTTCCGGGCCGTTTCCGGTGTGGGGCGATCATCGCGGCGAAGGGGACCGCACGGTGTGGTCCCCGGTTTGCCCCATGAATGGAGAAAAACATGGCTTCCGGCACCGTCAAGTGGTTCAACTCGGAAAAGGGCTTCGGCTTCATCGAGCAGGACGGCGGCGGCCCCGACGTCTTCGCCCACTACTCGAACATCCAGGCTCAGGGCTTCCGTGAGCTGCTGGAGGGCCAGAAGGTCTCGTTCGACGTGACCCAGGGCCCGAAGGGCCCGCAGGCCGAGAACATCATGCCTGCCTGACGCCCCGCGCGTCTGCCCTGGCCTGTGACGGCACCGTCCGTCGCAGGCCAGGGCGCTTTTTTGGGGTGCCAGGGGCCACGCACGGCCGCGCGGTCCGATGCCCTCAGGGCTTCACGGACGCGTAATAGCGCCGGGCGCCCTCGTGCAGCTCCAGCGGATCGGTGAACACCGCCGTCCGCAGGTCCACCTTCTGCGCGGCATGCACCTGACGCCCGATCCAGTCCCGGCTGTCGATCACCGTCCGGGTGATGCCCTGGGTCAGCGCCGCGTCCTCCCGGTCCGTCGTGACCAGCAGGTTCGCCACCGCGATCGTCTTCACCGCCTGCCCGTCCTGGGCCCGCGGATAGGCGTCGGCGGGCATCACCGCCGCCCGGTAGTAGCGGGTGCGCTCGCCCTGCCGGTGCAGCCCCTCGGTGAGGTCCCCGAGCTGCACCAGCCGTACGGGGAACCGCTCCGCGAGCCGCTGGACCGCCGTCGTCGGCAGCCCGCCCGACCAGAAGAAGGCGTCCAGCTTCCCCTGCTCCAGCAGCTTCGGCATCCGGTCGATGCCCACCCGCACGGGCTTGATGTCCCGGTCGAAGTCCAGTCCGGCCGCCTCCAGCAGCCGCCGGGTGATCAGCTGCACACCCGAGCCGTCGGCCCCGACGCCCACCCGGAGCCGCCGCAGATCCTTGGTCGAGCGCACCGCCGACCGCTTGGGCACCACCAGCTGCATGTAGTCGTCGTACAGCCGCGCACAGGCCCGCAGCCGGTCCGCGCCCGGCTCGCCCCGGAACTGGTACGTGGCGACCGCGTCAGCCGTCGCGATGCTGAACTCCGCACGCCCGGACACCAGTTGCCGCAGATTGTCGATCGACCCCTCGCTCCGGGTCAGCCGCAGCCGTACGTCCGGCATGTCGTGCGCCAGGTCCTGCTGCAGCAGCTCCCCGTAGCGCGCGTACACCCCCGTCGGCACGCCCGTCGCCATCGTCACCTGCCCGCCCGGCGCGGGCGCGCTCCCCATGGACAGCAGCCACCACAGCGCCAGCCCGAGCACGACCAGCGCCGCGACGCCTGCCTGATACGCCCGGCGGCCCGGGCGGGGGAGTGCGGTGACCATGCGCGGGATCCTGCCAGGTGCCGGGCTCCGGCGGGAGGGGGAGGGGGCCCTGTGGTCCACTACGCTCCGCTCCGCGCGTGATCGTTGTCCGGCGGGCGGTCGGTGGGCGCGCGGTGCGGGAGCGGGGGACGCAGCATGGGCGACGAGGCACTCGTAGCGGCCGTACGGAACGGGGACGCGACGGCGGTGGACGCGCTGCTCGCTGCCGGGGGCGACCCGGACACCGTCGACGGGCACGGCACGCCCCTGCTGTGCCTGGCGGTGGATGCCTTCGACCTGCCGGTGGTGGAATTGCTGAGCGGGGCGGCGCGGTTGGACCAGGTGGCCCCCGACGGCCGGACCGCCCTGTTGCGGGCGATCGACCGCGGGGCGTACGAGATCACGGAAACGCTCATCTGCCGCGGCGCGCAACTCTGGCACAAGGACGGCGCGGGGCGCGATGCCCTGGCGCTGGCCCGGTACTGGCACGGGACCGGCGCCGTGGCCGAATTGCGGCGCAGGAGCGGGAGGACCGGGAGGAGCGGGCCGGCGGAGCCGGTCGGGCGCAGGACCGTCCGGGGTGCGTCCGGGACGACCTGTGAGGAGCTGTCGCTGGACGGACTGCGGGTCCGCACCGGGCACACCGCGATCCTCACCATGCTGGAGCCGCGCTACGGGGTCCGCCCCGCCTTCGAGCAGTTGCTGTCCCGCGCCCTGGCCGAACCGGACGTCGATCACGAGGTGTGGTGGGCGACGACGTCCGCGGCCCAGCAGCGGCCGGACCCGGCCGTCCGGGAAGCGGCCGCGGCACTGCGGGACCGGCCGGACCCGTTGGAGCGGCACTTCGGCGCGGAAGTGCTGCGTCTGATCGACTTCTTCGAGGAGAGTCACGAGGAGAGTTACCAGGAGAGTTTTCGAGGGGAGCGATGAGGCCCCGCCCGCCTGCCGGGAACGGGTACGGACGGCCCTTACGGCCCGCGGGGGGAAGGCTTCTCCGGCGGGCCCTTACCCTTGAGGAATGACCAGCAGCACCGACCGCAGCCACGTCGTGGGCGTGCCGAAGACCTATGAGATCCGCACCTACGGGTGCCAGATGAACGTCCACGACTCCGAGCGGCTGTCCGGCCTGCTGGAGGAGGCCGGGTACGTCCGTGCGCCCAAGGGGGGCGAGGAGGCCGACGTCGTCGTCTTCAACACCTGCGCGGTGCGGGAGAACGCCGACAACCGCCTCTACGGCAACCTCGGGCAGCTCGCCCCCAAGAAGGCGGCGCACCCCGGAATGCAGATCGCCGTGGGCGGCTGCCTCGCGCAGAAGGACCGCGACACCATCGTCAAGAAGGCCCCCTGGGTCGACGTGGTCTTCGGGACGCACAACATCGGCAAGCTGCCGGTGCTGCTGGAGCGGGCCCGCGTCCAGGAAGAGGCGCAGGTCGAGATCGCCGAGGCGCTGGAGGCGTTCCCCTCCACGCTCCCCACCCGCCGCGAGAGCGCGTACGCGGCCTGGGTATCGATCTCCGTCGGCTGCAACAACACCTGCACCTTCTGCATCGTCCCGGCGCTGCGCGGCAAGGAGAAGGACCGCCGGCCCGGCGACATCCTCGCCGAGGTCGAGGCGCTGGTCGCCGAGGGCGTCAGCGAGATCACCCTGCTCGGGCAGAACGTCAACGCCTACGGCTCCGACATCGGCGACCGCGAGGCCTTCAGCAAGCTGCTGCGCGCCTGCGGGAACATCGAGGGCCTGGAGCGGGTGCGCTTCACCTCCCCGCACCCGCGCGACTTCACCGACGACGTGATCGCCGCCATGGCCGAGACGCCCAACGTGATGCCGCAGCTGCACATGCCGCTGCAGTCCGGCTCCGACCGGGTCCTCAAGGCGATGCGCCGCTCGTACCGCCAGGAGCGGTTCCTCGGCATCATCGAGAAGGTGCGCGCCGCCATGCCGGACGCCGCGATCTCGACGGACATCATCGTCGGCTTCCCGGGGGAGACCGAGGAGGACTTCGAGCAGACCCTGCACACGGTCCGCGAGTCCCGCTTCGCCCAGGCGTTCACGTTCCAGTACTCCAAGCGCCCCGGCACCCCCGCGGCCGAGATGGACGGCCAGATCCCCAAGGCCGTCGTCCAGGAGCGCTACGAGCGGCTGGTCGCCCTCCAGGAGGAGATCTCCTGGGAGGAGAACAAGAAGCAGGTCGGCCGCACCCTCGACGTCATGGTCGCCGAGGGCGAGGGCCGCAAGGACGACGCGACCCACCGGCTGTCCGGCCGGGCGGCGGACAACCGCCTGGTGCACTTCACCCGGCCCGAGGAGCCGGTCCGCCCCGGCGACGTGGTGACCGTCGAGGTGACCTACGCCGCTCCGCACCACCTCCTCGCGGAGGGCCCGGCCAAGGGGGTCCGCCGTACCCGCGCCGGTGACGCCTGGGAGAAGCGCACCGCCGCCCCGGCCGACAAGCCCAAGGGCGTCCTGCTGGGCCTGCCCACCATCGGTGCCCCGGCCCCGAGCCCGGCGCCCACCGCGGGCTGCGGCTGCGACTGAGCGCGAGGACGGCGGGCAGGGACGTTACGCTGCGTGGCATGCTCGTAGCCGCCGCCATCTGCCCCTGCCCGCCGCTGCTCGTCCCGGAGGTCGCCGCCGGCGCGGCGCCCGAGCTGGAAACGCTGCGCGCCGCCTGCCTCGACGCGATCGGCCTGCTGGCCGCGGCTCGCCCGGACCGGCTGGTCGTCGTGGGCCCCGCCGACGAGGCCACCCGCGGCCCGCACCCCGAGGGTGCCGCCGGCTCGTTCCGCGGCTTCGGGGTGCCGCTCGATGTGACGCTGGGCGCCGCCGAGGCCGCCACCGAGCGGCCGCTCCCGCCGTCCCTCTCCGTCGGCGCCTGGCTGCTGGCCCGCGCGGACTGGGCCGACGCCCCCGTGGAGGGCCTGGGCCTGGACCCGGCGCTGCCCGCCGAACGGGCCCTGGCGGCCGGCCGGGAGATCGCCACCCGTGCGCCCCGGGTGGCCCTGCTGGTGATGGGCGATGGCAGCGCCTGCCGGACGGTCAAGGCGCCCGGCTACCTCGACGACCGGGCCGAGCCCTTCGACGCCGCCGTGTCCCGCGCGCTGGGTGCCGCCGACGTCGCCGCGCTGAGCGCCCTGGACGCCCAGCTCGCTGCGGCCCTGCAGGCGTCCGGACGGGCCGGCTGGCAGCTCCTGGCGGGCGCCGCCGAGGGCGCGGGCCTGGCCGGTCGGCTGCTGCGCGAGGAGGCCCCGTACGGGGTGGGGTACTTCGTCGCCACCTGGTCGTAGCCGCCGCTGTGCCGGGCCGGCCGGTCACCGGCCGGCCGGTGGCACGCCGGCTCTCCTGAGGGGGCGGTCCGGCGGCGTCCGCTCCGTAGTGGATACGACACGACGGCCGCGAGGTGGTGAGCCACCCCGCGGCCGTCGTGCGCCGCCCGTCTTTCCGACGCGCGTGAACTACCCGTGCCTCACTTCCGTGCGCCCTCGCCGGCCTCGCTGTTCGCCGTGGCCCGGACCGACTGCTGCCGGGGAATCCCGGAGCTCTCGGCGGTCTGCTCCGCCGCGCCGTGCGGCTCCCCTTCGGCGGCCTGCTCGGCGGCCGGTCCGGAAGGCGTCTCCGCGGCCTGCTCGGCGGCCGCCTCGGCGGTCTCCGCACACTGTTCGTCACGCGTCTCGTCACCGGACACCTCCGGGGCCGCCGCTTCCGCCACGTCGTCCGCCACACTTTCGGCCACCGCGTCCGCCGCGGCCCCGTCGCCGGCCGTGGCCTCCCCGGCGCCCGCGGCCTTCTCGGCCTCCCCGGCCCCCCGGGCTTCCTCGGCGCCCTCGGCCTCCTCAGAAGCGGCCGACTTCGCCGGCTCCTCCGCCTCGGCCGTCACCGACGTCGCGGCGCTCTCCTCCGTCAACGCTTCGGACTTACGGCGGCGAAACCGCGAAAACACGCCCATAACTGCTCCTACGCTCTTCATGTGGGCGAAATCCCCTGCCGCCCGGAGCGGACCGTTGCGCCGCCCACGGGCGCCGGTGCTGCACCGGCTCTCTCGGGACCTCGCAACAGGCAACGACCTCATCGGTGGCCCGTCACGTCGCTCGTTCGAGATGGGCCACCGATGTTTGGGAGACTGACGGGGTGAACACCGCTGTCCCCGCTCCGCGGGTCATCGCCGTCGTCGGCCCCACCGCGGCCGGAAAGTCCGATCTGGGCGTTGCGCTCGCCCGACATCTGCGTGGCGAGGTCATCAACGCCGACTCCATGCAGCTCTACCGCGGCATGGACATCGGGACCGCCAAGCTCACGCCCGAGGAGCAGCAGGGCGTACCGCACCGCCTCCTGGACGTCTGGGACGTCACCCGCGCCGCCAACGTCGCCGAGTACCAGCGGCTGGCCCGTGCCGAGATCGACCGGCTGCTCGCCGAGGGCCGCACCCCGGTCCTCGTCGGCGGCTCCGGCCTGTACGTACGCGGTGCCATCGACGCCCTGGAGTTCCCCGGCACCGACCCTGTGGTGCGCGCCCGTCTGGAGGCCGAACTGGCCGATCTGGGGAGCGGAGCCCTGCACGCCCGGCTGGCCACCGCCGACCCGGAGGCCGCCCGCGCCATCCTGCCCGGGAACGGCCGCCGCATCGTGCGTGCCCTGGAGGTCATCGAGATCACCGGCCGCCCCTTCACCGCGAACCTCCCCGGTCATGAGGCGGTCTACGACACCGTGCAGATCGGGGTCGACGTCGCCCGCCCCGAACTCGACGAGCGGATCGCCCGCCGGGTCGACCGCATGTGGGAGGCGGGCCTGGTCGACGAGGTGCGCCGCCTGGAGGCCGAAGGACTGCGCGAGGGCCTCACCGCCTCCCGGGCGCTCGGCTACCAGCAGGTGCTCGCGCAGCTGGCGGGGGAGTGCACGGAACAGCAGGCGCGTGACGAGACGGTGCGCGCCACCAAGCGCTTCGCGCGCCGTCAGGACTCGTGGTTCCGCCGGGACCCGCGCGTCCACTGGCTCAGCGGCGCGGCCGAGCACCGGACGGAACTCCCTGAGCAGGCGCTGGCCTTGCTCGAACGACCGGTCACAGCCTGATCACGTCATGGCATCGGGACGCTCCGGCCGTCATCAGGGCCCCTGAGGGCGTGTCATCATCGACCTTCGATCGAGGCATGCATGCGGCAGTGGGGAGGGCGCGTGGCAATGGAGGCCGGCCCTCGCAACCGAGCCCAGCAGCCGGACAACGGCGCTGACACGGATACCGACACGGACACGGGCACCGACGCGGCGCCGCTGACCACCGACGGCCCGGACGTCCCCAACGCCCCGCTCCGGGACGCTCTGCCTGGTAGCAACCTGCTCCGGGACGACCCGCTCGGGAACGACCCGTCCCGGAACGACCCGTCCCGGGAGGACGCGGCCCACGGCGGCCGGTCGCACCACGGTCTCTCCCAGGGCGGCCGGTCGCACGGCGACCTGTCCCACGACGGCCTCGCCGAAGACGGTCCGCCCGGCGGCGACGCCCTCGGCAGCGGCCCGCTCGCCTCGTCCGATGCCCTCGCCTCGTCCGACCCCCTGCGGACCTCCGACCCCATGGGCCACTCCGACGCCCTGGACGCCACCGGGGCGCTGGACGACTCCGACGGACCGGACGCCGCCGGCGGGACCGGTGAGGGGGGTGAGTCCTTCCGCGAGCTGCGTCCGCCGCGCCGGCTGCGGCTGTGGCAGCTCGCACCGATCGTCGGGCTGGCGGCCGTCGGCTCGCTGATGTTCGCCTTCCCGCTGGCCTTCGAATTCGGCGGCGACGGTGGCGCGGTGATCGCGATGCTCGGCCTGCTGCTGTGCTGCTGCGCGGCCGGCTGGGGCATGATGGCCGCCCGCCGCGTCGGCCACACCTGGCCCGGCCTGCCCGCCCGGGGCTCCGGCCGCCGCGCCAGCTGGCGGGTGGTCCTGCTGTACGCCCTGGTGGTGGCCGTCCCCGCGGCCCTGGCCATCTGGCGCGTGGCCCGACTGCGCTGACGCGCTCCTCTGGGCCGCGCTGACGCGCTCCCGCCGGGGGCGAGCTGACGCGCTCCTCCCGGCTGCGCGGAATGACGCGCTCCTCTTTTTCCCCGCCGCCCACCCCCCTTCGGGGGGCGGGTGCAGGAGCGCACCCCCGCTCCCCCAGGGGCCCCGGCCCACGCCCCGCCGAACGGGCCGCACCCCCACCGGCCGCGTCCCACCTCCCCTACCT
>NZ_JOIX01000051.1 GCF_000720175.1 Streptomyces sp. NRRL S-337 | reverse complement strand
TCTTCGTCGGCAGCGTCAGATGTGTATAAGAGACAGGCCGGGGGCCGGGGGCTGCGGGCTGCGGCTCGGGTCGGGCTCGGCTCGGTTGCGGAGGGTCGGGTGGGGCAGGGCCCGGTGGGTGGCGGTCTTCGGGGGTGGGGCCAGGTCCCGTAGGGGGCGCCGGTCTTCAGCAGGCAAGCGGGGTTCAGAGTTCCGGTCCCGGGCGGGGGTCCGGTGCCCGGTGGGATGCCAGTCCAGCCAGTCCGGGGCAGGGGAGTGGGGGGCCTGAGTTCCGGCCCCAGGTGGGGTAAGGGGCGGTGTGGTGGCGGGCTTCGTTCGGGAATAACCGGCCCGGGGGTATGTGAATCCCGCGTTAAGTTTTTCATTACCACGGAACCTTTTGAGTTGACCCCGCGGGTATGCGATTGGGTCACGTGACCTATCGCACAATCCCGTGACGCTTCTGGGGAGCTCTGGTAACGTTTTTGTCGCGCCTCCGGGAGAGGCGGTGCAGGTCCTTTCGGTGGGGCACGACGTGGTGGTCGCCGACGTTTTAAGGCCTGTTCCTGTGTAAGCAGGAATCGGGGGATCATTTGCTACGGGGGATGGCATGTGTCACGCGTTCAGAGATGTCTGAAGCGATATCCGAAGTGATGTCCGAAGCGGCGTCCGTCACGATGTCCGGCGCGATGACCGTCGGGATGTCCGGTGGTCGGGCATTCCGCTTCCCGGGAGGGTTTCCCGGCGTTCTGTGTCCCTGGGCCGAGTGTGCCGCCATGGCGGCCGCCGCCTCTTGTCGGGCGTACTGAGCTGAATTTTCCGACGGTTTTCCGGTAATTCATTCCGGCTTTTCGAAGCCGTTCCTTACCGTGCCGTTTTGGCGCTCAGTGATGTCCTCTCACCGCACTTTCCTTCCGGTTTCCATCCGGTTGACGAAACGTGCCGCCGGGTAATTTCCGCTGCCGTTTTCCAGCATTTTCCATGGCCGGTAAAAGGTGGCGTGCAGAGTGCTTACGAAACGAGGAGAGAACCATGCAGAACCCTTACGAGGCAGACCGGATCCACGACATCGTCCGCGAGGGACTGGCGCAGGTGCTGGGCAGCAGCGTCGACGAGATCACCGCGGACGCCACCCTCGTCTCCGACCTCGGGGCCGAATCCCTCGACCTGGTCGAATTCCGCTTCGAGATGGAGACCAAGCTCGGCGTGGCGCTGCCCAAGTCCAATGTGCTCGACCAGCTGGCGTCGGCGCTCGGCGGGTCGGAGCAGCTCTACGACGAGCGCGGCGGGATCTCCGAGCTGGCCGCCGAGGTGCTGCGGCGCAGTGCGTTCGGCTACAGCGAGGAGCAGGTGCACGCCGGGATGCGTCCGTACGAGGTCGCCGCGGCGGCCACCAGCGCGCACTGGGCCGCGTTCACCCACCGGATCTTCGACCACCTGCCCGAGGTCTGCACCGAGTGCGCCGCCGACAAGGCGCAGATCGCGCCGTCCGGCAAGGTCCAGTGCGCCGGCTGCGGTGCCGCGCTGGAGGCGGCCGCCGGTGACGAGGTGATGGCCGAGGGCGTCCGCGCGGCGCTGGCCGCCCTGGGGCACGCCCAGCCCGTCGGCTGACCCGAGCCGGCCGCCGCCGAAGCCGTTCGACGTGCGAAAGGAAAGCAAGTGAACCCCCACATACCCACCGGGGCCGGTCATGAGGTCGTGGTGACCGGAATCGGCCTGGTGGCCGGTCGAATGACCGACCCCGAGGCGCTGTTCGACCATCTCGCGCAGGGGAACACCCTCATCGCCGAGCACCCGCTCCACAAGGAGTGGGGCGTGCCCTGCGCCGTCTCGGCCCACATCGACCCCGAGGTGCGGCGGTCCCTGGAGGAGGCGGTGCCGCCGGAGGCCCGCCCGCTGGGCCCGGCCGGCACGCTCGCCTGGCACGCCGCCGCCCAGGCCTGGGAGCGCAGCGGGCTGCCGCGGCGCCTCGAATCCGAACGCGGCGGCGTCTTCCTGGCCTGCAACCGCATGGTGATGGAGCCCGCCGAACTCGTCGCGCTGGCGGGTCATGTGGACTTCGAGGCGGGCGCGCTGGATCTGGACGGCTACCTCGACGCGGGCGGGCCGGACCCGCGGCGGCACGAGCGGGTCCAGCCGGACACCGCCACCGCGCGGCTGGCCGACTGGTTCGGTGCGGCCGGGGTGCTGGAGACGCACGCGGACGCCTGTGCCGCGGGCGGGATGGCCATCGGCAGTGCGTACCGCTACATCCGCAGCGGCACGCTCGACGTGGCGCTGGCCGGCGGTGCGGAGAGCCTGACGACGCTGTCCTCGGTCGCCGCGTTCTACGGGATCGGCGCGCTGGCGCCCGCCGGCGACCGGGACGCGGCGGAGCTCAGCCGCCCGTTCGACAAGGACCGTTCCGGGTTCGTCATCGGTGACGGCGCCGCGTTCCTGGTGCTGGAGTCGCGGGCGCACGCCGAGGCCCGGGGCGCGCGGGTGCTGGCCCGGGTCGCCGGTTACGCCGGGGTGACCGAGGCGGTGAAGATGACGTCCAGCTCCCGCGACGGCTCCGACTACGCCACCTGTATCCGGGCGGCGCTCGCGGACGGCGGGCTGACCCCGGACGACATCGACCACGTCAACGCGCACGGCACCTCGACCGAGGCCAACGACACCTGTGAGGCGGCGGCGCTGCACACCGTGTTCGGGGAGCGGGTGGGCCGGATCCCGGTCACCGGCAACAAGTCCGCCATGGGGCACTCGCTGGCGAACAGCGGGGCGGCCGAGGCGGTGCTGTCGGTGCTCAGCCTGCAGCGGCAGGCCGTGTTGCCGACCCTCAACTTCCACGAGCCGGACGAGGTGACCCGCGGCCTGGACATCGTCACCGAGCAGCGGCACACGCCGGTGACGACGGTGCTGTCCAACTCCTTCGGCTTCGGCGGGCAGAACTGCTCGCTGATCCTGGCGCAGGCGGGGTGAGCGAAGTGATGACGAACCTCGATGGGGTGCGGTTGACCGCACCCGGCTTATACACCGCGGCGGGCGCGGATCCCGCGTCGCTGTGGGAGGCCCTGGTGGCCGGCAAGGACACCGGCCGGCCCTACGAGTCGCTCGCGGGCACCTGGCCCGGCGCGGGCACCGTCTTCCTCGTCGACGACCCGGACGCGGCGACGCTCGGGGTGCACCGGCGGGTGCTGCGCACCTCCGAGAAGCAGGCCCGGATGGCGCTCTTGGGGGCGCGGCTGGCACTGACCGGTCCCTCGGTGACCGGTCCGGTGGGCGGGGAGGGCTGGGGGCTGTACCTCGGACTGCCCACCGTCGACGAGCAGTTGTTACGGTTCTCCGCCCTCGACGGGCTGCGGCGGGCGGCGGACGATTCGCCCGGTGCGGTCGCGGCGCTCTACGGCCGGGAGGTCCCGCCGTTCAGCGGGCTGTCCCACCTCAACAGCACGGCCGCCGCGCACATTTCGGCGACGTTCGGGCTGACCGGTGCGATGGCCGCGTACTCGCCGTTCTCCGACGCGGGCCTTACGGCCCTGGTCGACGGGGTGCTCTCGGTTGCCGAGGGCGAGAACGAGGCGGCCGTCATCGGTGCGGTCAGCCCGAAGGTGCATCCGCTGCTGTTCCCGCAGTACGAGGAGCTGGGGTGGACCGGTGCCGCCCCCGGGGAGGGGGCCGCGTTCCTCGTCGCCCGGCGCGCCGCGGACGTACCGGCGGCGCCGGACGGGCCGGCGGTGCGGCTGGCCGGTTACGGGCGCGGGTTCGGTGCGGACGATGCGGACCTGACCTCGGCGCTCACCGAGGCGGTGCGGGCGGCGCTGGAGATGGCCGGTACCGACGCCGCGGGGATCGGCTGGGTGCTGCCGGACGCCGGGTGGACGGCGGCCGGCGAACAGGCCCAGCGCGCCGCGCTCGGCCGGGTCTTCGGGCCGGCCGGCGGATGGCCCGCGGTGGCCGGGGCCGAGCGCGCCACCGGTGTGCTCGGGCCCGCCCATCCGCTGGTCCACGGGGTGCTGGCACTGCACGGGCTGGCCACCGGGCGGCTCCTCGCGGACGACGGGGAAACCGTCCGCGAGGAGCCGCTGCCGGTCGACCGGGCGCTGGTGCTGGCCTGCGGCGCACGCGGTCAGGTGTGTGCCGTCGTACTGGAAGGAGCCGGATCATGAGCCGCCGCGTCGTGGTGACCGGGCTGGGCGCCGTCTGCGGACTGGGGCTCGACTGGCAGACCATGTGGGAGGGCCTGTGCGAGGGCCGCTCGGCGATCCGCGGCTGGCAGCCGCCGGGCGTGGACGACTTCCCGGTGCGCTATGCGGCGCCGGTCGACGACGCGGCGTTCGCGGCGCGGTACGGGACCGACGCGGACCCGGCGGAGCCGGTGGAGCGGCGGGTGCGGTTCGGGCTGGCGGCGGCCGGCCAGGCGCTGGCCGACGCCGGTCTCGCGGCCGGCGGGGACGGGGCGCCGCAGGCGGGCCGGATCGGCACCGCGGTCGGCTCGGGCGTACCGGAACGTGACCCGCTGGAGCTGCTGCCGGCCCTCGGCGAGGACGGGCAGCCCAGCTGGCAGGCGCTGTACGCGCGGCGCGACCAACTGGACCGGGCCAGCGGCCTGTTCTGCACCAATGACGCGCTGGCCGCCGGGATCGCGGCCCGGCACCGGCTGCGCGGCCCGGCGCTGAACTTCAGCACCGCCTGCGCGGGCGCCACGCACGCCATCGGGCACGGGTTCCGGATGATCCGGCGCGGTGAGGTGGACGCGATGGTGGTGGGCGGCGCCGACTCGGTGCTGAACCTGCCCACCATGACCGGGCTGCACCTGCTGGGCGCGCCGTCCACTTCCGAGCTGTTCGGGGACCGGCTGTGCCGGGCCTTCGACCGGGACCGCAGCGGTCTGGTCGCCGCGGAGGGCGCGGCGATGCTGGTGCTGGAGAGCGAGGAGAGCGCCCGGCGGCGGGGCGCGACCGTCTACGCCGAGGTGGCGGGTTTTGGTAGCTCCCTCGACGCCTATCAGGTCACCGCCCCGCATCCGGACGGCGTGGGCGCGGCGCTGGCAATGCGCCGGGCGCTGGCCGACGGCGGGGTGGACCCGGAGGCGGTGGACTCGGTCAATGCGCACGGCACGTCCACGCCCCTGAACGATCCGATCGAGACCCGGGCGATCAAGGACGTCTTCGCCGGCGGTGAGCACTACCGGAAGCTGGCGGTGACGGCCAACAAGACGATGCTCGGGCATCTGATCGCGGCGGCCGGCGCGCCCGAGCTGATCGCGACGGTGCTGTCCGTGCGCGACGGCATCGTGCCCCCCACGCTCAACCTCACGAACCCGGACCCGGCCTGCGATCTCGATTACGTCCCGGACAAGGCCCGGCACCAGGAGGTGTCGGTGGCAGTGAGCAATTCCTTCGGCTTCGGCGGCCTCAACGCCAGTCTGGTGGTACGCGGTTATGACGACTGACCTCCCGAGTACGAACCCCTCGGACGAGCTCCACGACAACACCGACCCCCACACCCCCGACCTCTCTCGTGCGGCCTTCGACCCGGACGCGGTCGTCGTCACCGGCATCGGCGCGGTGCTGCCCACCGGGCGCGGCCCCGAGGCGCTGTGGTCGGCCTGGCGGCAGGCGCAGCCGGCGCTGTCGCCGTACCGGGACCCGTATGTGCGGACCCGGAAGATCAGCCACTTCGGGCATGTGCCGGACGCGCTCCAGGAGGAGAGCCGGGACAGCGTCCCGCACAAGCTGCGCAAGTTCGGGACGCCGTTCACGTTCAACGCGGTGCTGGCCGCGCAGGACGCGATGGCGGCGGCCGGGGAGAGCTGGCAGCAGGTGCCGGAGGAGCGGCGCGGACTGTACGTCGCGCAGGACGACTCCACCGACCTGAGTGCGGCGGCCTTCCACAAGGCGCTGGACAACGCCCGCACGGACCACTCGCCGGAGGCGGGGGTGAGCATGACGCGGCTGGTGGCGGAGGCGTTCGGCAACGCGGCCACCTTCAACCCGTTCACCGTCATCCGGGCGCTGAACAACAACACCCTCGCGTTGATCAGCATCGCGCAGCGCTTCCGGGGGGACTGTGCGGCGTTCGTGCAGGACGCCGGGGCGGCGCTGGGAGCCTTGCAGCGGGCCGCTTTCACGCTGCGCGAGGGGACGTGCGACACCGCGCTGGTGGTCGGCGCCGGCAGCTACAACGAGCCGCTGAAGCTGGCCGCGCAGTACCGCGCCGGCCATCTGACGCCCGGTGGGCCCGACGGGGCGGCGCTGCGCAGCTTCGACGCCGAGCGGGACGGCACCGTGCTGGCCGAGGGCGCGGTGGCGCTGGTGCTGGAGCGGGCCGGGGACGCGGTGGCGCGCGGGGCGCGGCCGCTGGTGACGTTCCTGGGGGCGGCGCTGCGGCCGGCGGTGGACAGCGGCGTCGGCCCGTCCGCGCTCGCCGAGGGCCCGCGCGGGTTGCTGGCCGAGCACGGCCTGACGCCCGACACGCTGGGCGCCGTCCTCGCCGACGGCAAGGGCACCGTCCGGCACGACGCCGCGGAGGCGGAGCTGCTGCGGGCGCTGCTGAAGGACAGCGGGGTTCCGGTCGGCTCGCTGCGGCCGGTCACCGGCACCCTCGGTGCCGCCGGGCCGCTGGCCGAACTCGCCCTGGCGCCACACCTGTTCGCCACCGGGGAGCTGCCGCAGATCGCGCATCTGCGGACCCCGCCGGACGACGGCACCGACTTCGTCATGGGCGCGCCCAGGAAGCGGCGGATCGACTCCGTCCTGAGTCTGCACAGCACCTTCAACGGGTTCGCCGGAGCCCTGCTGGCCCAGCGGCCGCACACGGACTGACGCACGAGGGGACACCAACACATGTCGCAGTTCACCGAGTTCGTGCAGCCTCAGATGGGCCGGATCTTCACCGCCCTGGGGCTGGACGTGGAGTACGTCCGGGCGGAGGGCAACACCCTCCACCACCGTGACGAGCAGGGCGCCGAGGTGCCCGTCCTGGACCTGATGGGCGGCTACGGCTCGCTGATCCTGGGCCACAACCACCCCGAGATCGTCGCCCACGCGCACGAGCTGCTCGACCAGCGGCGGGCCGTGCACGCGCAGTTCTCGCTGCGGGAGGAGGCCGGCCGGCTCGGCGCCGCGCTCAGTGACGTCGTCCGGCGGGAGACCTCCGTCAAGGAGCCGTACGTCGCGACGTTCGGCAACAGCGGTGCCGAGGCCGTCGAGGCGGCCGTCAAACACGCCGAACTGGTCCGGGTGCGTGCCGTCATGGAGCTCGCCGAGACGGTCGCCGCCCACGTGGAGCGGGCGCGGGAGGCGGTCGGCCGGGGCGAGGCCGTCGTCGACGAGGACGCCTTCCGCGCCGCCGCGGTGCGGGAGCGGGCACCGGAGGGCGGGGGGATCGAGGCGCTGCTGGCGGCGGTCGGGGCGCACAACGCGGCGGCGCTGGCCACCCGGCCGCTGTTCCTGGCGCTGGAGCGGTCCTTCCACGGCAAGCTCGTCGGCAGCGTCCAGCTGACGTACAACAGCGGCTTCCGGACCCCGTTCGCGAACCTCGGGACGCGGGTGCGGTTCGTGCCGATGGACCGGCCCGAGCTGCTGGACGACATCGCCGACGAGGAGCGGGTGACGCTGCTCGACGTCGAGACCGACGGCGGGCGGGTCCACGTCGTCGAGCGGGACCTGCCGGTGATCACCGCGTTCCTGGTGGAGCCGGTGCAGGGTGAGGGCGGCATCCATGCGCTGACCGTCGAGCAGGGCCGGGCCATCCGGCTGTTCTGCAACAAGGTCGGCACCGCGCTGATCATCGACGAGGTGCAGAGCGGTCTGGGCCGCTGCGGGGCGTTCCTCGCCAGCTCGCTGATCGGGCTGCGCGGCGACTACTACACGCTGTCCAAGTCGCTCGGCGGCGGGCTCGCCAAGATCTCCGCGATGCTGGTCCGGAAGTCGCTCTACCAGGGCGAGTTCGACATCATCCACAGTTCCACGTTCGCCATGGACGACTTCTCCTCAGCCATCGCCCGCAAGGTCGTCGAGCTGCTGGAGGCCGGCGACGGGCAGCTGTACCGGCAGGTCACCGAGCGCGGCGAGAAGCTCACCGCGGTGCTGAACGGCCTGAAGGCCGCCTACCCCGACGTCATCGAGGACGTCCGCGGCAAGGGCCTGTTCCTCGGCGTGCAGCTGCGCGACCAGGGCGGTGCCCGCTCGATGGTGCTGCGCGGCAGCGCGTACACCGGGTCGCTGGGCTATCTCCTCTCGGGCTACCTGCTGCGGCAGGAACGCATCCGGATCGCGCCGACCGGCAGCGCCGGCAACGTGCTGCGCATCCAGCCGTCCGCATATCTCACCGACGAGGAGATCGAGCAGCTGCGCGGGGCGCTGGACCGGCTCTGCCGCATCCTGCGGTACGAGGACACGCTCCACCTGGTCCACCCGGCCAGTGACCGCCGGATCCCCAAGCCGCGCGCCGAGATCCGGGACTTCCGGGGCGCGCTGCCCGGCTACGAGCAGGGCGCGCCGCGGCCGGTGACCGGGCCGGTGCGCAAGGTCGCGTTCCTCAACCACCTGATCGAACCGGCGCACCTGCGGCAGGTCGACCCGGCGCTCGCCGAGCTGAGCGACGCCGCGCTGCGCTCGTTCGTCCTGGGCATGGACCCGGTCAAGAAGGCCGCGCCCTATCCGGGCGTGCGGATCGACTCGCCGCTGGGCAGCGCCGTGGAGTTCGCGCTGTACCCGCTGATGGTGTCGTCCGAGCAGATGGGCGGCTATCTGGCGTCCGGTGACGTGGCGGGGATCCGCGCGGACATCGAGGAGCGGGTGCAGGCGGCCCGCGAGGACGGCTGCACGGTGGCCGGTCTGGGCATGTACACCTCGATCGTCACGAACAACTGCACCTCGCTGAAGGTCCCCGGCATCGCGTTGACCAGTGGTAACGCGCTGACCGTGGCGATGGGTGTGCAGGCGATGGAGCGGGGCGCGCAGGACCGGGGCTGGAAGGTCGAGGACGCCACGCTGGCCGTGGTCGGCGCGGCCGGCAACATCGCGTCGGTCTACAGCCAGCTGTTCGCCGAGCGGCTCGGCCGGATCGTGCTGGTCGGCAGCCGCCGCGACGGCTCCGCCCGGCGGCTGGGCAACACGGTGCACGGCATCTACCAGGAGTGCTGGTCGCGGATCGCGGCCGGCGGCGAACTCGCCGGCATCCCGGCGCGGCTCGCGGAGGAGCCGCTGATCACCAAGTGGCTGGCCGAGGGGCCGGGCGGCGACGACGCCGGGCGCGGCCGGGCCATCGCCGAGTACCTGACGGAGCGTTACGGCAGCGACCCGTTCCTGACCGTCACCCAGGACAGTGCGGCGCTGCGCGAGGCACAGCTGGTGCTTGCCGCCTCCAACAGCCCCGAACCGTTCCTGACCGGCGAGCACTTCGCCGACGGCGCGGTGATCTGCGACATCGCGGTGCCCAACAACGTGGTGCCGGGCGTGCCCGAGCAGCGGCCCGACCTGGCGTACATGCTCGGCGGGATCGTCGCCACCCCGAACGGCGAGAGCCTGCACCCGTCGGCGCGGGCCTTCCTGGAGGCCGGCCAGCTGTTCGCCTGCATGGCGGAGACCGCGCTGATGGGTCTGGCCGGCCTTACCCACCACTACTCGTACGGGAACATCAGCCGCCAACAGGTCATCGACATCGCGGCGCTGGCCGACGCGCACGGGCTGCGGCTGGCCGACTACAAGAGCGCCCACTCGGTCTGAGACCCCACTTCACGAAGCGTGCGAGAGGACATCATGGAATTCGAAGGCCAGGTGGCGCTGGTGACCGGCGGCAGCCGGGGCATCGGCCGGGCCATCGCCCTGAAACTGGCGGAGGGCGGCTCGGACATCGCGCTCAACTACCGCAGCGCGACCCGCGAGGCGGAACAGGCCGCCGAGCAGATCGCCGCACTCGGCCGCCGCGTCGAGCTCTTCCAGGGGGACGTCTCCGACCCCGTCGTGCCGCAGCAACTGGTCGCGGACGTACGGGCCGCCTTCGGGCGGATCGACGTCCTGGTCAACAACGCCGGCATCACCCGCGACGAACTGCTGGTCAACCAGAGCCTGAAGGACATCGAGCAGGTGCTGGCCACCAACCTGGTCGCGCCGATGCTCACCGTCCAGGCCGTGGCGCCCCTGATGATGCGCCAGCGCTACGGCCGGATCGTCAACATCTCCTCGTCGGCCGCCTCCAAGCCGGGCCGCGGGCAGTCCAACTACGCGGCGGCCAAGGGCGGTCTGGAGGCGTTCACCAAGGCGATGGCGGTGGAGCTGGCGTCCCGCGGGATCCTGGTCAACGCGGTCGCCCCCGGCGTCATCAACACGGAGATGACCGACGCCATCCGCAGCCACGGCGAGGACGAGATCATGCGCCGGCTGCTGGTGAAGTCCTACGCCGAACCCGAGACCATCGCCGACGCCGTGGCGTACCTGGCAAGCCCGCGCAACACGTACGCGACGGGCGAGGTGCTCCACATCGACGGCGGCCTGAAGATGGCGTGAGGGGACCACGATCATGACCGACGACATGACAACGGCCGGGGTCGCCGGCCTGCCGGACGGCGGTCCGGTGCCCGGCGAACTGGCCGGGAAGACGGCCGTGGTGACCGGCGCGGCCCAGGGCATCGGCCGGGAGACGGCCCTGCTGCTGGCCGAGGCCGGCGCCGCCCGGCTGATCCTCCTCGACCGGGACGCCGGGCAGCTGGAGACGGTCGTCAAGGAGGCCGCCGACCTCGGCGCCACCGCCGTGGCCGTCGCCGCGGACCTGCGCGACCGGGAACTGGTCCGCACCCGGCTCCGCGCCGAACTCCGGGCCGCCGGCACCCTCGACATCCTCGTCAACAACGCCGGCGTGGCCGACGAGAACGGGCCCGACGACGAGACCACCTGGCTGCGGGTGCTGGACATCAACCTGCACGGCACCTTCGCGGTCACCGCGGCCTGCCTGGAGTACCTCGTCGACCACGGGCGGATCGTCAACGTCTCGTCGATCCTCGGCAAGGCCGGCAAGATGCGGAACACCGCCTACTGCGCCTCCAAGCACGGCCTGATCGGCTACACCAAGGGCCTCGCCCTGGACCTCGCGGCCCGCGGCATCACCGTCAACGCCGTCCTGCCCGGCTGGATCGACACGCCCATGCTGCGCCGCGAACTCGCCGCGCAGGCCGAGGAGATCGGCGCCGACCCGGCCCGGATGCTGCGCCAGGCCCGCAAGGGCATCCCGCTGCGCCGGCTCGTCGAGGCGCGGGAGGCCGCGGAGCTGATCGGATTCCTGGTCTCCGGCCGGGCGTCGGCGATCACCGCGCAGAGCCTGACCGTCGACGGGGGCTACACCCGTGGAATGTAGCCGGTGGCTGCGCCGGCTGGGCCCGGCGCCCGCCGCGGACGGGGCGCAGCCGGCCGCCCGGGTGGTGTGCTTCCCGCACGCCGGCGGTGGCGCGGCCGCGTTCCGGCCGCTCGCCAAGGCGGTGGCGGCCGCCACCGCGGAGGCCGCGGCCGGCCCGTACGAGGTGCTGGCGGTGCGCTACCCGGGCCGCCACGACCGTATCCGCGAGGAACGCCTGGAGGACCTGCGCGAACTGGCGGCCCGGGCCTGCCGGGGGCTGCTGCCGCTCACCGGGCGGCAACCCCTGGTCCTGCTCGGGCACAGCATGGGCGCGCTGATCGCCTACGAGGTGACCCGGCTGCTGGAGGGGGCGGGCGCCGGCCGGCCGGTGCGGCTCGTCGTCTCCGGCGCCTGGGCGCCCTCCCGGGTCCGCGGTGGCACCGTCCACCTGCGCGACGACGACGGGCTGATCGAGGAGATCCGGCGCACCCAAGGCACCGACCCCCGGGTGCTGGACGACCGGGAGCTGCTGGCCATGGCGCTGCCCGTGGTCCGCAGCGACTACAAGGCCGTCGAGACCTACCGGTACCGCCCCGGCCCGCTGCTTCGCACCCCCGTCACCGCCCTGGTCGGGGACGCCGACCCGCTGGTGACGGTCGACGACGCGGCGGCCTGGCGGGCGCACACCGTGGGGGACTTCCGGATGCGGGTCTTCCCGGGCGGCGACCACTTCTACCTGACCCGGCACTGGCCGGACCTGGCGCGGGCCGTCGTCGCGGCACCGGACCGGGCGGCCTCAGACCGGCAGGGAGCGGTGTGGCCAGCGGGCCCGGGCCTGCTCGGGGGAGCGCAGGGTCGCCAGCGTCATCAGGCCGCGGGTCCGGCCCGCTTCCAGCAGGTCCGGTAGCGCGGGCAGCGGCGCGAGGGCCGCGATGTCGTCCAGGACGAGGGTGAGTGGTGGGTCGAGCCGACCGGCGGATGACCGTTCGGCCATGCGGCGGCCGTGCTCGACCACGTACGAGAGGAGTGCGGTGAGCAGCGGCATCGCACCCGGGTCGGTACGCGGATCCTCGACGGGCTCGCCTACCACGTAGAGCGTTCCCCCTTCGTCGATGAATGATTCGAGAAGGAGCGAATCCGCGCGCAGCGGATTGCAGGCGTCCCGGATGTGGATCGACGACAGCGCGCCCAGCGCCCGCCCGACCAACTCCTTGGCGGCCTCCCGGCGTTCGGCGTGCGCGGTGAGCACCGACTCCAGCTCACCGGCCTGCCCGGCGGACGCCTGGGCGCTGGTGCGCAGGATGCGGACCGGCTCCTGTGCGCCGCCCGCGGCGTGCGCCCAGCGGTGCAGCTGACGGAACGGCCGGCCGTCCACCGCCGCGGCGTGCAGCCAGCAGCGCAGCAGCGTCTGCGCGGCGTCCGCGAGCGCCGAGTCCAGGGAGCCGGCGGGGCGTACGGGGGCCAGCAGGGCGGCGGCGCGGGCGGTCGCGGTGGCGAGGTCCTCGCAGCCGGCGGTGGGCGACCAGCGCATCCGGGCCGGGGTGTCGAGGCGGTGGGTGGGGTCGTAGGTCAGCAGCGGGCCGAGCTTGGCGCGGGCGTCCTTGGTCCCGGCCCACAGGGCGGGGTCCGTGGTGGCCACGATCAGTGCGCCGGGGGCGGCGGCCGCGACGGCGCCGGCGGCGGTCCGCGCGGCGGACCGGTCGGAGGTGAACTCGACGCGGGGCAGCGCCGGTTCACCGGGCGCGGCGACCGCACCGGGCGCGCCCGGGGACGCGGTGCGCTGCTCGGGGACCGGGCCGGGCGGGACGGGGGCCGCCGCATCGGCCGGTGTCCCGGGAACGGCCGGCGGTTCCGGAGCGGCCGGTGTCTCCTGGGCGGCCGCCGTCGGTACGGCCGGGGCTTCCGGGGCGGCCGGTACAGGCTGTGCGACGGGGGCGGTCGGGGCGGCCGCCGCGAGCGGAGGGCCCGGTGCGTCCTCGACGAGCCCCGCCCGCGCGGCCCTTGCCGCCGCCCGGGCCTTGGCGCGGCGGGCGGCCCGTACGGAGCGGTAGCGGGTGACCGTGCCCATCGTGAAGATCGTCAGGACGAGCAGGACCATCAGCTCGCCGATGAGGATGCCCCAGAACAGGCCGTACCCGGAGAGCTGGCCCTTGGGGGTGTCCGGCCAGGCGGCGGCCATGTCGTGCGGCGCGGACACCAGATGGCGCAGGGCCAGCGGCGTACCGGAATAGTCCACGCCCTTCGGCCAGGCGCCGTGCGCGAACAGCCCGGCCAGCCCGGTCGCCGTCCACACGAGCAGGGTCAGGCCCAGCAGGAAGGCGAGCAGCCCGACCAGCAGGGAGTCCGGGATGCCCCGCCCCCGCCCGCCGCCGTACCGTTCACCGTGCCGTTCGCCGTGGCGTCCGTCGTACCGTTCGCCGTGCCGTCCGTCGTAGGGCCCGTCGTCGTATCCGCGCGTCACGCCACCGTCTCGCTCGACTCGTCTCTCCACCGGCGCTCCATCGCCATCGCCTCGGCGCGTGCCTCGGCCTCCGCGTCCGCCGCCGCGTTGAGGGCGGCCCGGGGGTCGTCCGCCGGCAGCGGGGACGACTCGGTCATCGCCCGGTCGGTGTAGACCAGCGGGCGTTCGGCCTCCGTGATGAGGTGCTTGACGACCTGGACGTTGCCGTTGACGTCCCAGACCGCGATGCCGGGCGTCAGGGTCGGGATGATCTCCACGGCCCAGCGCGGCAGGCCCAGCACCCGCCCGGTGGCCCGCGCCTCGTCGGCCTTCTGCGCGTAGATGGTCCGGGTCGAGGCCATCTTCAGGATCGCCGCGGCCTCCCGCGCCGCCGCGCCGTCCACCACGTCCGACAGGTGGTGCACGACCGCCACGAACGACAGGCCCAGCCGGCGGCCGAACTTCAGCAACCGCTGGAACAGCTGCGCCACGAACGGTGAGTTGATGATGTGCCAGGCCTCCTCGACCAGGAAGATGCGTTTCTTCCGGTCGGGGCGGATCCAGGTGTGTTCCAGCCAGACGCCGACGATCGCCATCAGGATCGGCATCGCGATGGAGTTGCGGTCGATGTGCGAGAGGTCGAAGACGATCAGCGGGGCGTCCAGGTCGATGCCCGCCGACGTCGGCCCGTCGAACATGCCGCGCAGGTCACCGTCGACCAGCCGGTCCAGCACCAGCGCCACGTCCAGGCCCCAGGCCCGTACGTCGTCTATGTCGACGTTCATCGCCTCGGCCGACTCGGGCTCCGGGTGCCGCAGCTGCTCGACGATGTCCGTCAGCACCGGCTGCCGGTCGGTGATCGTCTCGTTGACGTAGGCATGGGCGACCTTGAGGGCGAAGCCGGCCCGCTCGTCGAGGCCGTGGCCCATCGCCACCTCGATGATCGTCCGCAGCAGGGCAAGCTGGCCGGTCGTGGTGATGGACGGATCGAGCGGGTTGAGCCGGATGCCGCCGTTGAGCGCCGCGGTCGGGTCCAGCCGGATGGGAGTTATCCCCAGCTCCTGCGCGATGAGGTTCCACTCGCCGACGCCGTCCTCGCCCTGCGCGTCGAGCACCACGACCTGCCGGTCCCGGAACCTCAGCTGCCGCAGTACGTACGTCTTCTCCAGCGCGGACTTGCCGTTGCCGGACTCGCCGAGCACGAGCCAGTGCGGGGCCGGCAGCTGCTGTCCGTACAGCTGGAACGGGTCGTAGATGTAGCCCTTGCCGCTGTAGACCTCACGGCCGATGATCACGCCGGAGTCGCCGAGGCCGGGCGCGGCGGTGGGCAGGTAGACCGCCTGGGCCTGGCCGGTGGAGGTGCGTACCGGCAGCCGTGTCGTCTCCACCTTCCCGAACAGGAAGCTGGTGAACGCCTCGGTGAGCGCTCCGAGCGGATCGAGCATGACCATGACGTACGCGCCTCCCAGCGGCTTTAGCGGCGGATCCCGGTCGCGAACGGCAGGGTGTTGACGAACGCCCGGTGGTGCTCCCGGTCGCACCACTCCAGCTTGAGGTACGACTTGCCGGCCGAGGCCCGGATGGTCCGCTTGTCCCGGGCCAGCGCCTCCGGTGACCGGGACGAGACGGTGAGGTAGCCGACGAGGTTGACGCCGGCCGCGCCGGACGCCAGGTCCTCGCCGCGCTGGTCGACGCGGCCGTGGTGGGCGACGTCGCGCGGGTCGACGACCCGGTTCATCTTCGCCGCGCGGCTCGCCTCCGCGTCGTCGTTGGTCTTCTCCGTCAGCATCCGCTCGATGGCGACCTCGGTGGGCTCCAGGTCCATGCAGACCGCGACCGTACGGATCACGTCCGGGGTGTGGACCAGCAGCGGCGCGAGGAAGTTGACGCCCACCGGGGTCAGCGGCCACTCCTTGATCCAGGCGGTGGCATGGCACCAGGGCGCCCGGGTCGACGACTCCCGGGTCTTCGCCTGCAGGTACGTCGGCTCCATCGCGTCGAGCTCGGCCGGCCAGGCGTTGCGCTTGCTCATCGCCTGGATGTGGTCGATGGGGTGGTCCGGGTCGTACATCGAGTGCACCAGCGACGCCAGCCGGGCCTGGCCGAGCGGCTGGCGGACCCGGATGTCGGCCTCGGCGAGCCGGGCGCAGATGTCGGTCAGTTCACGGGCCATCACCACCGCGAGTCCGGCGTCCCGGTCGAGCTTCTTGCGCAGCAGCCCGCCCTGGTGCATCCGGGCGGCCCGCGCCATGGTGTGCGCCTCGGAGGCCAGCTCACGGGTGTAGTGCATACAGGCGACGAGGTACGCGCGGTGCTGCTCACTGCTCGTCGACACCATCGACTGCAGCTGGTCGTAGGAGTCCCGCAGCCACTGCGGGGAATTCCGGTCGCCCCGCTGGGCGACGTCCTTGGCGTGCGCGTCCGGGTCGGCCGGGAGGGTACGCGCCAGCATCTGCAGCCGGGTCACGAAGCCGTCGCCGTTGGCCACGTGCTTCAGCAGCGTCCCGAACCGGTCGACCAGCGCCTCCTGGTCCTCGCTGTCCCGCAGCCCGACGCCCGGGCCCTCGATCTCGATCGCGGCGGTCACCGTGCGCCGGTCGGCGTGCAGCAGCACCGCGATCTCGTCCGGGCCGAACGGCGCGCTGAGCCAGTTGATCCGGCCGATGCCGGGCGGCGGGCCGATCTCCACCTCGCGGCCGTCCAGCCGGGTGCCGGCCTCCGCCGCGCCGGAGCGGTAGACCGCGCCGCCCTTGCGGACCGTGCGCCGGAAACTGCGCCGGATCTCGAACCACCGGTAGAACGTACGGCCCTTGTACGGGACGTAGACGGCGGCCAGGCCCAGCATCGGGAAGCCGGTGAGGGAGACGATCCGCAGCGGGAGACTCGGGACCAGCAGCCCGCACATCATGCCGAGGAACGCGCCCGCGATGATCAGCGCGATCTCGCCGGTCTCGCGGTTCTTGCCGACGATCGCGTTCGGCCGGGCGCGGCCGATCAGATACGTACGGCGGGGCGTGACCGGGTGGGACTGGGTGCTCAACGCCCGTCACCTCCTGCTGTCTTGCCGGTGCGGGCGCTGCTGCTCGGGCCGGGGCCGGGATTCGTACGGGGAGCGGGGGCGGCGGGGGACGGGCCGCGGCCGCCGCCGGTGCGGGAGCTGTGCGCGGCGACGCCGCCGGAGACCGCGTCGGCCGGCCGGGACTGGCCGCCCTGCGCGCCCTGCGGCTGGCCGCCGCCGTCCCCGCCGGAGCGGCGGGTGCTGTGCGTCTTGATGCCCTGCGAGACCAGCGCGGCGGGGGAGCTGAGCACGGCGGCGGCGGCGTTCTCCGCACCCCGGCTCATCCGGTTGTTCCGCGAGGCGGCGATCTCGTCGCCGAACCCGGGGACGAACCGGTAGATCACCGCGCTCGCGAAGATCGCCAGCAGGATGATGGCGAGGCCGGACACCACCGCGGAGATGGCGTTCGGGCCCTTGTCGCCGGAGAGCGCCCCGGCGATGCCCAGCACGATCACGATCACCGGCTTCACCATGATCACCGCGATCATGATGCCCGCCCAGCGGCGCACGTGCCCCCACATGTTCTTGTCGACCAGCCCGGCGTACACCACCGTCCCGAGCAGCGCCCCGACGTACAGCAGCGCGGCCCGGATCACCAGCTCCAGCCACAGCACACCGGCGGCCAGCACGGAGACCAGGCTGACCACGATCAGCATGATCGGCCCGCCGCCGATGTCGGTGCCCTTGGTGAGCGCCTGCGAGAACGACCCGAAGAAGGTGTCGGTCTGCGCGCCCGTCCCCTTCGCGATGATCGCGGTGACCCCGTCCGTCGCCGACACGACGGTGTACAGGATCAGCGGCGTGAACGCCGACGCCAGCACGGTCAGCCACAGGAACCCGACCGCCTCACTGATCGCCTCCGTCAGCCGCACCCCGCGCACCGCCCGCTTGGCCACGGCGAGCAGCCACAGCACGAGCGTGAGCACGGTGGACGCGGCGAACACCACGGCGTACTGCCGCAGGAACGCCGCGTTCGTGAAGTCCACCTGCGAGGTGGCGGTCACGGCATCGGACAGCTTGTTCACGATCCAGGCGGCGGCTTTGGCACAGCCTTTGGCCAGGGATTCGAGGGGGTCGAGGGGGTTGGAGTCGGTGAGGCCACCGCCCCCCGGGTCCGGTGTCTTGCTGCCGCCCGAGCGCTGCTCGCAGAGCTCCTTGGCCTTGTCCGCGAGCAGATCGCAGGCGCCTTCGCTGGGTTTGGGCGAAGGAGCCGCGAACGCCCGGGCGGAGAGGAGCACCAGGGCGACCTGAAGGCCGGTCAGCGCCGAGGTGACCGCGAGAGCCCGGCGTCGGTTGTTACCTCGCATAGGTGAGCCCTCCGAACCCTTGGACCGCCTTGGACATGTCCTTGGCCGTCGAGGCGGTCTGGTCGCCACCGACCGGAGCCGGCCCGTCCTTCTGCGTGAAACCGGCGACCTTCCAGTCGCCGTTCACCCACTGGAGCTGCATCGTGGACGTGTACCAGCTCTCCGCGACCGGATTCTGGGACCCCTGCCCGGCGATGCCGAACAGGAGGGAGTACCAGACCGCGACCTCGGCGGTGCTGTCCTTGAACTTCTCCGTCTTCGTACCGACCGGGTTCGCCCGGGAGACGAAGGTCGCCCCGTCCGGCGCGGTGCCGTTCGCCTTGAGCCCGATCCGGCCGAGGAACTTCGGGTCCGTGTAGACCTTGCGCAGGCTGTCCTTGCGCGCCTTGGCAGCGGCGGGGGTGTAGACGGCATCGACGATCACATCGCGCCGGCCCGACGCATACATTCCGTCACTGCTCAACGCCACCACATAATTCGCCGCCGCCGACTGCGCCCCCTGTTCCGTCTTGGGGAAGCCCGAGGCGATGCCGCCGTTCTTCGTGGTGACGGGCTTGGTGCCGGTGGGGGTGGTGGGGCGGGCGGGGCCGGGGGCGTTCTTGGGGGAGTCGCCGGAGGTGTCGGAGTCGGTGCTGGTGCTGCCGCCGCGGTTGGCGAAGGCGATGGCCGCGAGGAGCAGGACGATCACGCCGACGACCGTGATGAGGTTGCGGCTGGACAGCCCGCTGCGGGGCCGGCGCCCCGGGCCGTAGGGGTCGCCGCCGCTGTCGGGAAGTCTGGTGCGGGTCTGGCCCGTCTCGGGGCCGTGGTGGCCGTCGCCGCCGTAGCCTCCGTCGTCGCTGAGACTCATCGCCCCTGTGCCCCCTCTGCCTCTACCGCGGTCGCCGTCCGTGCCGTCGTTGTGCCGCCCTCATATGACCGTAGCTGCGCGGGCGGCAGCTCGGGTGCGGGGATACGAGTACATCTCACGGTGACGATTCCTCAGATGCGGTGCCGCGGAGGCGAATGGGGGACTGTGGGTTATTTGTGCTCATCGCCTCGCTCCGCGTCGGCCGTCGCCCTCTTGCGCCTTTTCGGGCCTTCCTTCCCCCGGATCCACCTGTCCCCGTCCGGCGGGCAGCCCAATCGGCCCGCTGGTCGCGGGGGTGCGAAGGGTGCGCGACGGGCCCGGCGGGCCGGGGTGAGTGGGCGTCAGCATGGGGACTTCACAGGTGGCCTTCGCAGGGGAGGTACGGCCGGGTGGAAGCGGGCGGGGGCACGGGGCGGCGGAGAGAGGACGGGCGGGGGCGCAGGGGGGCGGCGTGGGGACGGACGCCTGCCCGGCTGCGCCCGGGCGTGGCGGTCCGAACCGCTCCAGCCCCGGACCTCGCCCTGCCCCCCGGCTCTCGCCGCCGGCGCCCTACACCGCCATCCCGTACACGATGGTGAACAGCGTCCCCAGGGAGCCGATGATGAAGACGCCGGTCAGGCCGGCCACGATCAGGCCCTTGCCCTGTTCGGCGCTGAAGGTGTCGCGCAGCGCGGTGGCGCCGATGCGCTGTTTGGCGGCGCCCCAGATCGCGATGCCGAGGCACAGCAGGATCGCCACCGCCATGACCACTTCGACCATCACGCGGGCCTCGTTGCCCAGGCTTCCGAACGGGCCCCAGTCCGGGGCGATTCCGCCGATGATGGTGGTGATGTCGCCCTTTTCGGCTGCAAGGACCATGTGTGACATCTGCGCCATGTGTGAACTCACCGCCCCTTATGGGTCGTTGCTGGTGCCGCTGCGCCGGCCGGCGCAGGTCGGCCGCTCTCTTCGCCCTCTATCTTCGCTGACAAAGACGCCGTCAGAAGTCGACTTGACGCCTTTCTTCGACGGATCCCATGGGGGTGGCGTGTACGTGCGGGTGCGGGCCACCCATTGAGCCGACGGTTCTCACTGTGTGTATCACGGGCGATAACCGCGAGCAATGATCATCGGTGCGGCGGGGAGGTGCGCGGACGGCTACTTCGGCGCGTGGGTCATGGCGAAGACCATCACGAGGGCCACCAGGTGGATCGCGAAGAGGAAGTACGCCACCCGCCACCACAGGTGACGGTTCATCTGCTGCTGATTGTTCGGGTCCATGGCTCTCGTCCTGGTTCGGGGCGTCCTGTGCAGTGTCGCTCATCCGGCGGTGCGCCGGGCGCCGCGAGGGGCGGATGTGAGCGGGATCGCGTCCCGGCGGCGCGCCCCCTGCGCCGCCGGTGTGACGCGCGACGCGCGGCGCACGGCCGGAAAAGGGCAGTGAACCACGCCTGAATGGGGGAGGGTTGGAGGGTGCGGAAATTCTGGGTGGCCGGTGGGCTCGGGACGGGGCTGGTGCTCCTGCTCGGGCTGCTCGTGATCGGTACGTACGTGGCGGCGGCCGGGCTGGCCGGGGTCGGCGGGCGGGCGCTCGGGCTGGCCAAGGGCGCGGTGCCGGCCGCGTACCAGGACCTGGTGCAGAAGTGGGGCACGCTCTGCCCGGCCATAAGCCCCGCGCTGCTGGCGGCGCAGCTCTACCAGGAGAGCGGGTGGAACCCGAAGGCGCAGAGCCCGGCGGCCGCGCAGGGCATGGCGCAGTTCATCCCGGGCACCTGGCAGACGCACGGGATCGACGGCAACGGTGACGGGAAGAAGGACGTCTGGGATCCGGAGGACGCCATCCCGTCGGCCGCCTCGTACGACTGCGAGCTGGCCAGTTACGTGAAGAAGGCGCCGGGCGACGCCACGCACAACATGCTCGCCGCCTACAACGCCGGTGCGTACCGCGTCATCCAGTACAACGGCGTCCCGCCGTACCGCGAGACCCAGAACTACGTGAAGACCATCACGACCCTGGCCAAGAGCTTCGAGGCGCCGCGCGGGCCGGTGGCGCCGTCCCGGCAGGCCGCCGGGGCCATCTACTACGCCCAGGACAAGCTCGGTACGCCGTATCTGTGGGGCGGGACCGGCACGGCCGCGCAGGGCGGGCGGTTCGACTGCTCCGGGCTGACCCAGGCCGCGTACCACTCGGTGGGAATCGAGCTGCCCCGGGTGGCGAACGACCAGTGGAACGCCGGGCCCCACCCCAAGCGCAGCGAGCTGCTCCCGGGGGACCTGGTGTTCTTCGCGTACGACCTGAACGACCCGCGCTCGATCCACCACGTGGGTCTCTACGTCGGTGGCGGGTACATGATCAACGCGCCGTACACCGGGGCAGTGATCCGGTTCGACAAGATCGACACACCGGACTACATCGGGGCGACCCGCGTCACCTCGGATGGCGCAAAAGCGCTCCCCGCTGCGAACGCTGCGTGAACATAGGGCCCTGAACTGCAGTGATGAGTCAAGCTTCGATAACGTCCTGGTGATCATCCGGTGGAGAGTGGAACGACCGGGGCGGTCATCACGTTTCCTAGGCGTGGGGACGTAGCAGCTCGCAGCAGCACCCGCTCGACGACCACGGGGGTTGGCAGCACACGGACGGCGCACGCGCGCGCGAAAGATAAGGGGCCGCGGTAGATGGCTGGACTCGCATTCGAGGGGCCGAACCCCGACGTCGACGTGCTCGACGGCATCAACGGCCTCGCGAAGGACGCGCCCCACTGGGTCAACCAGGCCATGGAGTACATCGGCGAGTACGGCATCATCGCCGCCCTCGCGGTGCTGTGCCTCATCGCCTGGTGGTCCGCGCGCCGCCGGCCGGGCGCCGCCGGCGCCGTCGCCGGCCTGGTGTGGGCCCCGCTGGCGGCCGGCATCGCGCTGCTGGCCAACATCCCGATCCGCGAGTTCGTCGAGCGGCCCCGGCCGTTCAAGGACCACGCCGGACTGGCGGTGCTGATCCCCGGCAAGAGCGACTTCTCGTTCGTCAGCGACCACGCCACGCTGACCATGGCGGTCGGCGTCGGACTGTTCATCGCGCACCGCACCTACGGCCTGATCGGCATCGCCCTGGCGCTCGCGGAGGGCTTCTGCCGCGTCTACATGGGCGTTCACTACCCGACCGACGTGATCGGCGGCTTCGCGCTGGGCACCGCCGTCGCCCTGCTGCTCGCGCCGCTCGCCCAGGCGCTGCTGGTGCCGCTGACCACCGCGATCGGCCGCTCGAAGGTGTTCTGGCTGGTCCGGGCGTCCGGGGTGCCGGTGGACGGCCGTCCGGGGCAGGACGGCGAGGGCAGCCGGGTGGTCGCCACCGGGCCGGCGCTGCCGCGCGGCCCCAAGGAGCGGGACAAGGATCTGGCGGCCTGACGGACGGCCCACCGGCCCGGCTCCCCTCGGGGGAACGAAGACCTGGCGGATGAGGACGGCCCGGACCCCGTGCGGGGGCCGGGCCGTCCCCATGTCCGCCGGCGGGATCAGAGCGCCTGCGGGAAGGTGCTGAACAGCCGCTGCGGGTCGTAGGTCTTCTTGACCTGGGCGAGCCGTCCGGCGGCCGCCCCGTAGTAGGCGGTCTTCCAGTCGGTCAGGTTCGGGTCGGTGTAGTTCTGGTACGCGGCGCCCGAGGAGTACCGGTGCATCGCGGCATGGAAGGAATCCAGCCACGCTGTGCGGGTGCCGGGCGAGCCGCTCGCCGGCCAGGACGTCAAGTACTGGGCCAGGAACCGCGATCCGCGGTGCACGAACGCGGTGTCGGTGCGGCCCACGCGGTTGATCGCCCCGCCCAGCGCGGTCAGCGCCACGTTCCCGGCGACGCCCTTGCGGCCGCCGCGCTCGATCTGGTCCATCAGGGTCCGGATGCCGGTCGCCGACAGCGAACGGTCGAAGAAGTGCGAGCGGGCGGCGTAGGTCTCGCGGCCCAACTGGCCGCTGCCGGTGTGCCCGGGCAGCGAACCCGGCATGTGGCACTGCGCGGAGGTCTTCGACGAGCAGCCCGCGTAGGTCTCCATGGCGTCCAGATAGCCGATCGGGGTCAGGTGCACGGTGGACGCCGGGCCGGGGCCGCCCGCCTGGTCGGCGAGCCGGTCCACGGCGTTCTTCAGGTCGCCGTACGTGCCCAGGGAGAACGCCGCCACCGACACCGCCGGGGTGCCGCCGGGGCGGGCGTCGAGATGGCAGGCGGACCATATCTCGTCCGCCTGCACCGGCCCCCACTTCTGCCAGGACGCGACCACCTTCGCCGCCTTGGCCCACGGCCAGGTCATGTACGCCATCACCGCGCGCGGCGCCGGATGCGTACGGAAGCGCAGCTCGGTGACCACGCCGAAGTTGCCGTTGCCGGCGCCGCGCAGCGCCCAGAACAGGTCGGCGTGCTGCTTGGCGTCGCAGTCGACGGTCTTCCCGTCCGCCGTCACGACGGTCGCGCCGACCAGGCTGTCGCAGGTCAGCCCGTACGCCCGGGAGACCACGCCATGGCCGCCGCCGAGCGTGAGCCCGGATATCCCGACGGTGGGGCAGGAGCCCCCGGGTATGGTCACGCCGTGCGCCGCGAGGCCCTGGTAGACGTCGATGAGCTTGGCGCCGGCGCCGATGCGGGTCACGCCGCCGGAGGGCGCGCCCACCTTCGCGAGCGCCGAGACGTCGATGATGAGCTTGCCGTTGCCGCTGGACCAGCCCGCGTAGGAGTGGCCGCCGCTGCGGATCGCCACCTGGGTGCCGTACCGCCGGGCGAACGCCAGGCATTCGGCGACGTCGGCCGGGTGCTTGACGTACGCGATCGCCGACGGCCTCAGGTCGTCGTAGCGGGTGTTGTAGAGCCGCCGGGCGGCCGCGTAGGCGGCGTCCGAGGCGCGGACGAGCTTGCCGTCCAGGCTCTTGCCGAGCGCCGTCCAGGACGCCGGTGTGGCCCGGCCGGCGGCGATCCGCGCGGGCGCGGAGGCCGCGTTGGTCTGCACGGCGTCGGAGCCGGCCGTGGCGGAGGAGGAGGCCGCGCCCGTCCCGCCGCTCTTGTCGTCGCAACCGGTGGCCCAGACGACCGAGGTCGCCGCGAGTCCGCCGCCGGTCTGCAGGAGTGTGCGCCGCTTCACTGGGTTGGATCCCCCTCGATGTCGAACGGTCCTGCCCCGTCCGCCGGTGGCCCGACTGGTCGTCGCGGGGCTGTCACGGGACCGCTGTTGCTTCCCTCACTAGGCAGATGCGTGAGGGGCGTTGGGGGTTCCAGGAACGGATTCCCTCATTCCACGGAGTGTCCGGGGCGGGGCCCGTCGCCGGCCTCCGACAGGTGCCGCTCCGCGTCCGTCCGCGCCTGCGAGCGGGCGCGCCGGGCCGGCCCGCGCCAGCCGCAGTCGCAGCGGGCCGTGCAGAAGGAACCGCGTTCGGTGGTGGAGGTCGCATGCAGCGCTCGGTCGGGCACCCGCGTCACGCTACGCGTCTCGGATGTCGCCAGCGTGACGAGCCCCCTCAACGGTCGTTGAACGGATCGGTCGACGGAACGTCAGGCGCACACGGGCGGGACGTCGAACCCTCCCGAGCGAACCGGCCGGCCAGGCCGGTCCCGAAGACAGCGGCCGAGGGGGCTCGTACGCGATGGTGGTGCAGGACAGGCGGGGCGGCCGGACGGCCGCCGTGGCCCTGGCGTGCGGGACGGGTCTGGCGGTCGGGCTGCTGACGGCGGGCTGTTCCTCCGAAGGCGCCGCGGCCGACGACCACGAGCCGCCCGGCGGGTCCGCCGCCGCGGTCGCCGCCCGGGTCCACGGCAGCGCCGACGCCCTGCTCCGGGCCCGCTCGGCCCGGGTCCGTACGGCCCTGGAGACGAACAGCGGCGGCACCCGCGTCGCCATCCGCGGCACCGGCGGCTACGACTTCACCACCGGCACCGGACGGCTCGTCGTCGTCCTCCCGGACCCGGCGGACCGGCCCGGCGAGGGCCGCCAGCCGATCACCGAGATCCTCGCGCCCGGCGCGCTGTACATGAAGAACCGGGGGGCCGGGGTGCCCGCCGACAAGTGGGTGCGGGTGGAGACCGCCTCGCTGACCGACGGCAACCTCGTCACCGGCGGCGCCACCGATCCGCTCGCCGCGGCGGAACTGCTGCGCGGCGCACGGCAGGTGACGTACCAGGGCGAGGAGCGGCTGGACGGCGTGCCGGTGCGGCACTACCGCGGGACCACGGACATCGCCGTGGCCGCGCGGGCCGCCTCGCCGCGGACGAAGCCGGCGCTGGTCGCCGCGGAGAAAGGGTTCACCACCCGCGCGGTGCCGTTCGACGCGTATCTGGACGAGGCGGGCCGGCTGCGCAAGGTGCGCGAACGCTTCCGTTTCGCCAATGGCGCGCCCGAGGGGGCATCGGTGACGTCGACCACCGAACTGTCCGGATTCGGGACTCCTGTGGTGGTCCGCCTGCCGGACCGCCGCGACATCTACGCGGGCAAGATCGCTTCGGCCGCTCCGTAGGAGCCCACCCTTCCGTCCCGGCCGCCGGGAGCGGAAATGGTCCTTCCGTGCCATGCGCGCGGTGCGGGCCCGTCCTTACGCTGGCGGTACCACCGCATGCGTGCGAGGCGCCTGGAGGAGGAGGTGTTGTCCGTGGCCGGCCACCGCCGTCCGACGGCCTGGGACCACGTGGCCCTCGTGGAGATCGACCTGACCGGTGAGTTGATGATCGCGGCGGCGACCGCGAGCGAGGACCGGCTCAGTCCGGACCGTATCGACGAGGTGCTGGACGTGGACGTGGAGGCGGACGGGGACGGGGGCGGTGGCGAGCCGTCCGGTGCCGCGGGCCGTGGATAGCCCGCCGTCAGCTCCGCAGCATCCGCTCGATGGCCTTGGTGGCCTCCTGGACCTTGGCGTCGATGGCCTCGGGCCCCTTGACCGCCGCGTCGGCCACGCAGTGCCGCAGGTGCTCCTCGAGGAGCTGGAGCCCGAAGGACTGCAGGCCCTTCGTGCTCGCCGAGACCTGGGTGAGTATGTCGATGCAGTAGACGTCCTCCTCCAGCATCCGCTGGAGTCCGCGGATCTGGCCCTCGATGCGGCGCAGTCGCTTGAGGTGTGCGTCCTTCTGCTGTGCGTAGCCGTGGACGCCGTGCGCCGGGGCGGTCTCTGCGGTATCCGTCACGGTCCGGGGGGCGGATTCCGGCTGCGTGGGGTGGCCGGCCGCGGCGGCTGCGGTGCGGCCGGTGGTGTCGGCGTCCGTGGTCGTCATGGCCGTCTCCCGTGGTATTTAGGCGATCTATATACCCCTGGTGGGTATATGGTACCGAACTTTGCGGGCACTCGTGGTACCCCGTGCAGAGCATGCTGCCCGATGGGCGACACTGAAGGAATGCCGGTTAGCAGTGGCTGGATGATGCGCCTAGCATCAACTCGACCGAATCCGATGCACCCCGAGGATTTCACGTGCGTTTTCGTCTGACCCCCAGGGAGACGAGCTTCTACGACATGTTCGCCGCCTCCGCGGACAACATCGTCACGGGCTCGAAGCTCCTGATGGAACTGCTCGGGGCGGACGCCTCCGCGCGGACCGAGATCTCCGAGCGGATGCGAGCGGCGGAGCACGCGGGGGATGACGCGACCCACGCGATCTTCCACCAGCTGAACTCCTCGTTCATCACGCCGTTCGACCGCGAGGACATCTACAACCTCGCCTCGTCGCTCGACGACATCATGGACTTCATGGAGGAGGCCGTCGACCTGGTCGTCCTGTACAAGGTCGAAGAGCTCCCCAAGGGCGTCGAGCAGCAGATCGAGGTGCTGGCGCGGGCGGCGGAGCTGACCGCCGAGGCGATGCCGAACCTGCGGACGATGTCGAACCTCACCGAGTACTGGATCGAGGTCAACCGCCTGGAGAACCAGGCCGACCAGATCCACCGCAAGCTGCTCGCGCACCTCTTCAACGGCAAGTACGACGCCATCGAGGTGCTCAAGCTCAAGCAGATCGTGGACATCCTGGAAGAGGCGGCGGACGCGTTCGAGCACGTCGCCAACACCGTCGAGACCATCGCGGTCAAGGAGTCCTGAGCCCCGGCCATGGACACCTTCGCGCTCATCGTGACCATTGCGGTCGCGCTCGGTTTCACCTATACCAACGGCTTCCACGATTCGGCGAACGCGATCGCGACCTCGGTCTCGACCCGGGCGCTGACCCCGCGGGCCGCCCTGGCGATGGCCGCGGTGATGAACCTCGCCGGTGCCTTCCTGGGCAGCGGCGTCGCCAAGACGGTCAGCGAAGGGCTGATCGCCACCCCGCACGGTGACCAGGGCATGGGCATCCTGTTCGCCGCGCTGCTCGGTGCGATCGCCTGGAACCTCGTCACCTGGTACTTCGGCCTGCCCTCGTCGTCCTCGCACGCGCTGTTCGGCGGCATGGTCGGCGCCGCGCTGGCCGGCGGCACCACGGTGATCTGGTCCGGGGTGATCGAGAAGGTCGTCCTGCCGATGTTCATCTCGCCGGTGATCGGCCTGGTGCTCGGCTATCTGGTGATGGTCGTCATCCTGTGGCTGTTCCGGCGGTCCAACCCGCACAAGGCCAAGCGGGGCTTCCGCATAGCCCAGACCGTCTCGGCCGCCGGCATGGCGCTCGGGCACGGCCTGCAGGACGCGCAGAAGACCATGGGCGTGGTCGTCATGGCCCTGGTCATCGCCGACGTCGAGGACAAGAACGCGGCCATCCCGATCTGGGTCAAGCTGGCCTGTGCGATCACCCTGTCGCTCGGTACGTACGCGGGCGGCTGGCGCATCATGCGCACCCTGGGCCGCCGCATCATCGAGCTGGACCCGCCGCAGGGCTTCGCCGCGGAGACCACCGCCGCGTCGGTCATGTACACCGCGTCGTTCATGTTCCACGCGCCGATCTCCACGACCCACGTCATCACGGCCGGGATCATGGGCGTCGGCTCGACCAAGGGCTCGCGCGCGGTCCGCTGGGGCGTGGCCAAGAACATCGTGATGGGCTGGTTCATCACGATGCCCGCGGCGGCGCTGGTCGCGGCGCTCGCGTACTGGCTGATCCAGCTGGTCTTCGGCTGACGCACCGGCCGGAGCACCCACCGGCCACCACACAGCAGTGGGCCCGCCCCCCGGGAAGGAGGGGCGGGCCCTTCGCCTTGCGGTGGCACCGCCATGCAGCACCGCAGGACGCTCGGGGGTGGCCGGCCGGACGGCCTAGCCGAAGCGGCCGGAGATGTAGTCCTCCGTGGCCTGCACCGACGGGTTGGAGAAGATCCGCTCGGTCTCGTCGATCTCGATCAGCTTGCCGGGCTGGCCGACCGCCGCGAGGTTGAAGAACGCCGTACGGTCCGAGACCCGCGCCGCCTGCTGCATGTTGTGCGTCACGATGACGATCGTGAAGCGCTCCTTCAGCTCACCGATCAGGTCCTCGATGGCGAGGGTGGAGATCGGGTCGAGGGCGGAGCAGGGCTCGTCCATCAGCAGCACCTGCGGTTCGACGGCGATCGCGCGGGCGATGCACAGCCGCTGCTGCTGGCCGCCGGAGAGGCCCGAGCCGGGCTTGTTCAGCCGGTCCTTGACCTCGTTCCAGAGGTTGGCGCCCTTGAGGGACTTCTCGACGATGTCCTTGAGCTCGTTCTTCTTGTACGAGCCGTTCAGCCGCAGCCCGGCCGCGACGTTGTCGAAGATCGACATCGTGGGGAACGGGTTGGGGCGCTGGAAGACCATGCCGACGGTGCGGCGGACCGCCACCGGGTCCACACCGCTGCCGTAGAGGTTCTCGTCGTCCAGCATCACCTTGCCCTCGACGCGGCCGCCGGGGGTGACCTCGTGCATCCGGTTCAGGGTGCGCAGGAACGTCGACTTGCCGCAGCCGGAGGGGCCGATGAAGGCGGTCACCGTGCGCGGCTCGATCGTCATTGAGATGTCGTCGATGGCCTTGTGGCCGCCGTAGTACGCGGAGAGGCCGCTGACGTCGATTCGCTTGGCCATGGAAATCACTGCTTCTTTCGCGGGGGTACGTCTGGTCGCTGTCTTGGCCGCGTCAGCGACCGGCGTGCTGGGGGGCCTTCCAGCGGGCGATGCCGCGGGCCACCAGGTTGAGGATCATGACGAAGGCGATGAGGACCAGTGCCGCGGCCCAGGCGCGGTCGTAGGAGGCCTCGGAGCCCTGCTGCCACTGCTGGAACACGTACAGCGGGAGCGACTGCTGGGCGTCTTCGAAGGGGTTGTTGTTGATCGTCTTCGCGCCCCACACCAGGAGCAGGACCGGGGCGGTCTCACCGGTGATGCGGGCGATGGCGAGCATCACGCCGGTGGTGATGCCGCCGATCGACGTCGGCAGGACGACCTTGAGGATGGTGCGCCACTTCGGGACGCCCAGGGCCAGCGAGGCCTCGCGCAGCTCGTTGGGGACGAGCTTGAGCATCTCCTCGGTGGAGCGGACCACGACCGGCATCATCAGGATGGCCAGTGCCATCGACCCGGCGAAACCGGACGGGCCGAAGCCGAGGATCAGGATCCACACGGACAGGACGAACAGGCCGGCGACGATCGACGGGATGCCGGTCATCACGTCGACGAAGAAGGTGACGGCCTTCGCGAGCCGGCCGCGGCCGTACTCGACGAGGTAGATCGCGGTGAGCAGACCGACCGGCGCGGCGATCAGGGTGGCCAGGCCGACCTGCTCCAGGGTGCCGATGATCGCGTGGTAGATGCCGCCGCCGGGCATGGCGTCCGGCAGGGTGCCCATCGAGTGCGACAGGAAGTAGCCGTCCAGGACCTTGCTGCCGCGGGCGACGGTCTCCCACAGCAGGGAGGCCAGCGGGACGACGGCGAGCAGGAAGGCGACCCAGACCAGGCTGGTGGCCAGCCGGTCCTTGGCCTGCCGGACGCCCTCGACGGCCGCGGACAGCACGAAACTGCCGGCGATGAACAGCAGGGCGGCGATCAGGCCCCACTGGATGGTGCTGTCCAGTCCGGCGGCCAGCCCGATGCCGCAGCCCGCACCGACCGCGACCAGCGCGAGCACCGGCGGGGTCCAGCGGGGCAGCCGGGCCTGCTTGAGGGAGACCGGGAGCGGGTTGCGCCCATTGGCGACCGTCCGGCGGTCCGTCACGACACTCATGCGGCGGCTCCCGAGTACTCCTTGCGGCGGGCGATGATCAGGCGGGCCGCGCCGTTGACGAGCAGCGTGATCACGAAGAGGACGAGGCCGGAGGCGATCAGGGCGTCCTGGCCGAACTGGTCGGCCTCGCTGAACTTGCTGGCGATGTTCTGCGCGAACGTGCCGCCGCCCGGGTCGAGCAGGCTGGCGCTGATCAGGAAGCTGGGCGAGAGGACCGTGGCGACGGCCATGGTCTCGCCGAGCGCGCGGCCGAGGCCGAGCATGGAGGCGCTGATGACGCCGGAGCGGCCGAAGGGGAGCACGGACATCCGGATGACTTCCCAGCGGGTGGCGCCGAGGGCCAGCGCGGCCTCCTCGTGCATCCGCGGGACCTGCAGGAACACCTCGCGGCTGACGCTGGTCACGATCGGCAGGATCATGATCGCGAGCAGGATGCCGACGGTGAACAGCGAGCGGGCGGCGCCCTGGGAGTAGCTGAAGATCCCGGTCCAGCCGAGGTAGTCGTCCAGCCAGCTGTAGAGGCCGGACAGGTGCGGGACGAGGAACAGCGCGCCCCACAGGCCGTAGACGATGCTGGGCACCGCGGCGAGCAGGTCGATGACGTAGCCGAGCGGCGAGGCCAGCCTGCGCGGGGCGTAGTGCGAGATGAACAGTGCGATGCCGACGGCGACCGGGACCGCGATCAGCATGGCGATGACCGAGCTGACGACCGTGCCGAAGGCGAGCACCGCGATGCCGAACTTGGGCTCGGTGCCGGTGGCGTTCCAGTCGAACGTGGTGAGGAAGTCGGCCTTGTCGCCGGAGATGGCGAGCACGGACCGGTAGGTGAGGAAGACCGCGATGGCGGCCATGATCACCAGCAGGGCGATGCCGGAGCCCCGGGAGAGCCCGAGGAAGATCCGGTCGCCGGGGCGGACCGCCTTGCCCGAGACGGGGGAACGCACGTCCTGGGGTGGTGGCGGGTTGTCGGCTATGGAAGAAGCAGTCATGGATTCTCCGGTCTGCGGAGTCCGCGGGGGACTCCAGGTGCGGCGGTGCACCGGACGGGCGGCGGCCCGGAAGGGGCCCTGGTCAAAGGGCCCCTCGGGTCGTGTGGCGACGGTCGGGCCGCCACCCGGGGTTGGTCAGGAGAGCGTCTTGACGGTCGCGCGGACCTTGTCGGCGATCTCGGTGGGGAGCGGGGCGTAGCCGAGGGCCTTCAGCGCGTTCTGGCCGTCCGTGCTGGAGACGTAGGTCAGGAAGGACTTGGTGGCCGGCAGGGTCTCGGCCTTGTTGCCCTTGTCGCAGGCGATCTCGTACGTCACCAGGGTGATCGGGTAGGCGCCCTCGGCCTTGGTGGTGTAGTTGAGCTGCAGGGCCAGGTCGTTGCCCTTGCCGACCTGCTTGGCCTCGGAGATGGCCTTGGAGGCGTTGTCGACCGTGGCCTCGACCGGGGCCTTCGCGCCGGTGTTCAGCTTGACCGTGGGGATCTTGCCGGAGGTCGCGTAGGACAGCTCGAAGTAGGAGATCGCGCCGCTGGTCTGCTTGACCTGCGAGGAGACGCCGGCCGAGCCGGACGCCGCCTGGCCGCCGGTGCCCTCCCACTTCTTCGCCGGCTCGTGCTTCCAGTCGCCGGGGGCTGCGCCCTTGAGGTACTTGGTGAAGTTGTCGGTGGTGCCCGAGTCGTCGGAGCGGTGGAAGGCCTGGATCTTCAGGTCCGGCAGCTTGGCGCCCGGGTTCAGCTTCTTGATCGCGGCGTCGTTCCACTTGGTGATCTTCGAGTCGAAGATCTTCGCGAGGGTCGGGGCGTCCAGGACCAGGTTGTCCACGCCGGGGACGTTGTAGCCGACCGCGATCGGGCCGCCGACCATGGGCAGGTCGACGGCCTGGCCGCCCTTGCAGACCTGCTTGGACTTGGTGACCTCTTCGGGCTTGAGGGCCGAGTCGGAGCCTGCGAAGGCGGTCTGGCCCTGCAGGAAGGTGGTCACGCCGGCGCCGGAGCCGGTCGGCTGGTAGTTGATCTCGGTGTCCTTGCAGGAGCCCGAGTAGTTCTGCACCCAGACGTCCATGGCGTTCTTCTGCGCGGACGAGCCGGACGCGAGCAGCTTGCCCTTGCCCTCGCACTTGATGTTCGCGGACTTGGCGGAACCGCTGCCACCGCTGCCGCCGGTGGTGTCGTCGGAGCCGCACGCCGTCAGGGCCAGGGCACCGGAGACGGCGAGAGCGCCAACGGCGAGGGCGCGAACCCGGTTCTTGCGCTGAAGCTTCACTGTCGGGAATTCCTTCCTGGGGCGCGCCGCATCGTCGGCGTGCGAGGTGGTGAGCTGTGTGGTGACCGCCGTGGGGGTGCGGTTGAGGCTTGTCCTGCGCCGTGTCGCGCTTGCCTTCCGGGCGTGACGCGCACTCGGTACGGCCGAAATTAGGCAGATCAAGTGAAGCGGCCGATGGAGGAGAGTGAACGCACGGTGAACCTCGGCCATCGGCTGGGTGCGTGGAAAGAAGTGCTCGCGCACCCGTACTAAAGGGCCCGTCGCTCTGTTGAATTACCGGCCGGTATGGCAGCATCCGCGCCGGAGAGTTGACGCGAATCGGTGCGGAACGACCGGAGGTGGCTGGTGGGGAGCCAGGGGGCACGGCAGGGCGTTCGGGAGGTACGGGGTGAACGGCGCGAACGGGGCATAGGGGGCGAAGCGATCGGGCCGGCCGGCACGGGCCGCCGGCTGGCGGTGTGCACCGCCGTCGTCCTGTGCGCCACGGGGCTGCTGGGCGCCACGGCGTCCACCGCGTACGCCGCCGACCCGAAGGACCCGCCGACGGGCTCCGGGCGGGCCTCGAAGGCCCCGGACGACGCGGAAGCCGGCGCCCGCCACCTCGACGACGTGCGCAAGAAGATCGACGCCCTCTACCGCAAGGCCGAGCAGGCCACCGACGCCTACAACGCTGCCAAGGAACAGGTCGAACGCCAGCAGAAGGAGATCGTCAAGCTGGCCCGCACCATCGACCGCACCCAGCACGACCTGGCCGCCCTCAAGCGGCAGGCGGGCGCCCTGGCCAGCGCGCAGTACCGCGGCGGCGGGCTGCCGGCCGAGGCGAAACTGATGCTCAACGCCGACCCGGAAGCGTTCCTCGACAACGCCACCCTGGCCCGGAAGGGCCAGCTGGCCGCCAAACGCGTGATCACTCAACTCGGCCGACTCCAGGGCGATTTGCAGAACTATTCCCATGCCGCGACCGACCGCTGGGAACGGCTGGAGGCGAACCGCAAGAAGAAGGAAAGCGCCCGCAAGGACATCGAGAAAAAGATCGACGCGGCAAAGAAGCTGGAATCCCGGCTGGCTGCGAAGGAAAAGGCCCGGCTGCAGAAGCTGGAGGACGAAGCGGCCTTCCGGGAGCAGCAGAAGTGGCTCGACTCGGGCGTACTGGACGAGATCAGCAACAAAGCGTCGGCGGCCGGCCGAAAGGCGATTTCCTACGCCACCGCACAACTCGGCAAGGATTACGTGTGGGGCGCCGAGGGCCCGGACACCTTCGACTGCTCCGGGCTCACCCTGCGGTCCTGGGAGCACGGCGGGCGGACGATTCCGCGGACCTCGCAGGAGCAGTGGCGGCAGCTGCCGCACGTCGCCGTCCGGGACATGCGGCCGGGCGATCTGATCATTTACTTCTCCGATGCCAGCCATGTCGGGATGTATCTCGGTGACGGCGCGATCGTGCACGCCCCGCGGCCCGGCCGGCAGGTGACGATCACGGGTGCCGGCTCGATGCCGATCCTCGGGGTGGTCCGGCCGGACGGTGACCGGTAGCACATGACGCGGATCACGTCCGCGATAAATGACCGGATTGTTTCCTCTCCGAGAGTTGTCGGCTTGTCGCCGATTGCACTCAAGCGGGGTGATATTCGTCATTCCGCATTCCCCCCGGCCCAGGTCAAATGCCTTATCGGCCGCGGCATATGACGATGGCCGATTGCCGACGGCCATTCCATACCGCTCCGTTCTGGCGCTATGGTCGCCTCTCAGTGCCGGTGCGTGCCCGTTCGATCGACCGACGAGCGGAGCGGAGCCGGCACCGTGGTGCGCCGGTCGGCGCCCATGCACCCCTCGGGGGGAGGGAAGGAAGCAGACCGATGCCCGTACCCGTACCGCACCAGCGGACGGTCGTGCTGCCGCACCAGGCAGGACCGGTGGACGACGCCTGCGCGCGGACCGCGCGGGTCGCCGGCGCGCCGGGCGCGGGGGACGCGACGGACCGGGGCCCCGACGCCCCGGAAATCGAACAGCGACTTTCGGCCGATCACAGTCCCGCGCACCAGGGCCTGACCCTGCTCCTCATCGGCGAGGACCCCAACAGCCACGTCCCCGAGATGTGGGACTGGGCCGGCCGCAAGGTACGGCTGCGCACCGCCCGTAACCTCACCGAGGCCGAGCGGCTGCTCACCGACGACGTGCACTGCATCCTGCTCGACCTGCCGCCGGCCGAACCCGCCGACCGCACCGCGGGCGAGCGCGGCACCGCCCCCGGCAGCGCCCCCGGCAGCGCCCCTGGCGACGCCCTGGGCATGCTGCACGACGTCCTGCGGATGGCCCCCTCGCACGCTGTCCTCGTCCTCACCTACGAGACGGACGCCGAGCGCGCCGCCGACGCCGTGCGCGTCGGCGCCCAGGACTACCTCTTCCGCGACGAACTGGACGGTGCGGTCCTCAGCCGCGCCGTGCGCTACGCCGTCGAACGCAAACGCGCCGACCTCGCCCAGCGCCAGCTCACCGAGTCGCGGATGCTCGCCCAGGAGAACGCCCGGCTGGAACGCGGCCTGCTGCCCACTCCGCTGCTGGACGGCTCCGACCTGCGGTTCGCCGCCTGCTACCGCCCCGGCCGCAGCCGCGCGCTGCTCGGCGGCGACTTCTACGACACCGTGCGCACCGCCGACGGCACCGTGCACGCCATGATCGGCGACGTCTGCGGCCACGGCCCGGACGAGGCCGCCCTCGGCGTCGAGCTGCGGATCGCCTGGCGCGCGCTGACCTTCGCCGGGCTGTGCGGCGACGAGCTGCTCGCCACCCTCCAGAAGGTGCTGGAGCACGAGCGCGCGGACGACGAGATCTTCGCGACGCTGTGCACCGTCGACATCTCCGCGGACGGCCGCCGCGCCGGGCTGTGCCTGGCCGGCCACCCCGCGCCGCTGCTGGCCCGGGCCGGCGAGCGCCCGCAGCTGCTGCCGTACGAATGCGGCGGCCCGGCGCTCGGCCTGCTGCCGGAGGCCCGCTGGCCGCGCCGTCAGGTCGAGCTGGGCGGCTCCTGGAGCCTGATGATGTACACCGACGGCCTGATCGAGGGCCGGATCGGCGAGGGCAACCAGCGGCTCGGCCAGGAAGGCATGGCGGAGCTCGTCGGCCGGCAGATGGAGTCCGGCCTCCAGGGCGACGCCCTGCTGGACGCGGCCGTCCGGGAGGTACGCGACCTCAACGGCGGCGAGCTGACGGACGACGTGGCCGTGCTGCTGCTGGACCGCCGCTGAGCGGCGGGGCCGGGGGGCTTTCCGAACGAAGGACTCCGGGGGCCCCGGGGCTCAGCGCCCGCCGTTGAACGGCCCGTACGGCCCGTCCGAGCTGGAACCGCCGCGCCGCGGCCCGCGGCCGCCGCCGCCCGAGACCGCACGCAGCGCCGGCCGGACGTCGACGGTGTAGACGATCACCGCGATCACGCCGATGATCGGCAGGAACGACATCACCGGCAGGATGAACAGCAGGGCCGTGGCGATCGCCAGGAAGATCAGCCACATGCCCTTGGTCTGCTTGCTCGCCGCGCGGTAGGCGTCCTCGCGGCGCACCGCGGCGTCGATCAGCATCACGGCGGCATAGATGCCCAGGGCGAGCTGCGCCCAGCTCAGAATCGACTGGAACCCGTAGATCAGCACGCCGTCCTCCGCCCGTTCGCCTGCCGTGTGGTCTGGTGCAGTGTGGTTTCCGCTGCCCGGCCCTCGGGGCCAGGGGGCTGCTGGCTGCCGCCCGTGCCGCCCCACCGTACCCGCACAACGGGCCGGGCACGCCAGGTGTGCCCGGCCCGGCCGTGATCCGCGCCTCAGCGCGTGGTGCGCGGCCGTGCGCTCACTTCGCGGACGGCGGGGTGCTCTTCTTCACCGGAGCCGGCGCCGGCTTGCGCTGCGCGACCGGCTTCTTCGCCGCGGCCGGCTTGGTCTGGGCCGAGGTGGTCGTCTTGGCCGACGGGGTGGCCTTGCCCGTGGTCTTGGAGCCGTTGGCCGTGCCGGTCTTCGCGGGGCCGCTCTTGGCGGCGGACTTGGGGGCCGGCTCCGGCTCGATCGCCACCGCGACGTCCTCGGTGCGGTTGGCCACCTCGCCGCGCCAGGTCGCCACCGCGCCCCGGCCGCGCTCGGCCAGCTCCTCGTAGCCCTCCCGGGCCTTCACCGCGGTCTCGGCGACCCGCCCGACGCCCTGCAGCGCCAGCTCCTGCGCCTGGTCGCGGAACTTCTTGAAGTCGCCGTCGAGCGACTCCAGCAGCTCGGCCAGCTTCTCCTGCGCGTCCTTGGCCTGCTTGGTGACCAGCGCCTGGACCTCCTTGGGATCGGTGCTGCGGACGGAATCGAAGCGCTTGGGCGCCTCGGCCTTGAGCCGCTCCACCAGCTGCGGCACCTCGCCGAGCTTCTCGGCGGCCAGATCGATGGTGCCGGCCACGGCGTAGAGCGGGGTTGCGTCGGTCAGGACCTTGCGGAGCTCATCGGTGTTGATGGCCATGACGTGGTTCCTCCTGGAACGAATCGGTTGCTCAGGTGGCGTGCGGGCCGTCGTCGGCCTCGGTCTCATGGGCGTCCGCCTCGCGTCCGTCCGCATGGCCGCCCGCTGCCCGGTCCTCGCGGCTGACCAGTCCGTTCTCCTTGCGGAAGGACTCGTAGATCTGCAGCAGGACCTGCTTCTGTCTCTCGTTCAGCGCCGGGTCGGTGAGTATCGCGGTCTGCACCTCGACCCCGTCCAGACCGCGCCGCTCATCCAGGATTCCGGCCTGGACGTACAGCGTCTCCGCGGATATCCGCAGCGCCTTGGCCAGCTGCTGGAGGATCTCCGCACTGGGCTTGCGCAGGCCGCGCTCGATCTGGCTGAGGTACGGATTGGACACCCCGGCGGCATCCGCGAGCTGCCGCAGGCTCAGCTGCGCGGTGCGCCGCTGCTCCCGCAGGAACTCGCCGAGATTGCCGACGTTGAGTGATGCCATACGTCGATGGTGCCTTGCCGTGCTAACTATTGCAAGCAAGCGCTAGCAAAAGTGGTACGCGTACACCGGCTTCCCCCACCCAGCTCCGGCAACCGTGCTTCGAGTCCGGTGGCCTGCTGGGAGAACGCCGCCAGAGCCAGCGGATCGGGACGGTCGAGGGTGATCGCGCACAACTTCCTCTGCAACGGCATGGCATCGCACCTCCGGGCCGAGGGCCACGAAACCGGTCAGGAAAGAAGAAGCGTGGCCTGCCACCCGCCCGTAGCGTGAGCTGCAGGTCGCGGTTGCCGCAGTACCGCAGACGCAGTTCCGCAGCCGCAGTTCCGCAGTTCCAGCAGATGGAGACACCGATGAGCATGGCCCCGAGAGCGGACGCGCAGTCGCCGGCGCCGCACGTTGCCGACCGCCACGAGTGGATCCGCGTGCACGGCGCACGCGTGAACAACCTCAAGGACGTCAGCATCGAGATACCGAAGCGCCGGCTGACGGTGTTCACCGGCGTCTCCGGCTCGGGCAAGAGCTCGCTGGTGTTCGACACCATCGCCGCCGAGTCGCAGCGGCTGATCAACGAGACGTACAGCGCCTTCGTGCAGGGCTTCATGCCGAACCTGGCCCGGCCCGAGGTCGACGTCCTCGACGGGCTGACCACCGCGATCGCCGTCGACCAGCAGCGGATGGGCGGCGACCCCCGCTCCACGGTCGGCACCGCCACCGACGCCAACGCGATGCTGCGGATCCTCTTCAGCCGGCTCGGCCGGCCGTACGTCGGCCCGCCCGGCGCGTTCGCCTTCAACGTGCCCTCGGTCAGCGCGTCCGGTGCGATCAAGGTGGAGCGCGGCGCCAAGAAGGCGGAGAAGGTCACGTTCAACAGGGTCGGCGGTATGTGCCCGCGCTGCGAGGGCCGCGGATCGGTCTCCGACCTCGACCTCACCCAGCTCTACGACGACAGCAAGTCGATCAACGAGGGCGCGTTCACCGTCCCCGGCTACACCGGCGGCGGCTGGAACTCCCGGCTGTACGCGGAGTCCGGCTTCTTCGACCCGGACAAGCCGATCCGCACGTTCACCAAGAGGGAACTGCACGACCTGCTGCACCGCGAGCCGACCCGGATGAAGATCGCGGGCATCAACATGACCTACGAGGGCCTGATCCCGCGCCTCCAGAAGTCGATGCTGTCCAAGGACAAGGAGGCGATGCAGCCGCACATCCGGGCCTTCGTGGAGCGGGCGGTCACCTTCGCCACCTGCCCCGAGTGCGACGGCACCCGGCTCGCCGCGCACGCCAGGTCCGCCAAGATCAAGAAGCTCTCCATCGCGGACGCTTGCCGGATGGAGATCCGGGACCTGGCCGACTGGGTGCGCGGGATCACTGAGCCGTCGGTGGCACCGCTGCTCACCGCGCTGCAGCAGACCCTCGACTCGTTCGTCGAGATCGGCCTCGGCTACCTCTCGCTCGACCGCCCCGCGGGCACCCTCTCCGGCGGCGAGGCGCAGCGCGTCAAGATGATCCGCCACCTCGGCTCCTCGCTCACCGACGTCACGTACGTCTTCGACGAGCCGACCGCGGGCCTGCACCCGCACGACATCCAGCGGATGAACGGCCTGCTCCTGCGGCTGCGGGACAAGGGCAACACGGTGCTCGTCGTGGAGCACAAGCCGGAGGTGATCGCGATCGCCGACCACGTCGTGGACCTCGGTCCCGGCGCCGGCACGGCGGGCGGCACCGTCTGCTTCGAGGGCACCCTCGACGGGCTGCGCGGCAGCGACACCGTCACCGGACGCCACCTCGACGACCGCGCCACCCTCAAGGACTCGGTCCGCGAGCCCACCGGCACCCTGGAGATCCGCGGCGCGACGGCGAACAACCTGCGGGACGTCGACGTGGACCTCCCGCTCGGCGTGCTCTGCGTGATCACCGGCGTCGCGGGCTCCGGCAAGAGCTCCCTGGTGCACGGCTCGATCCCGGCCGCGGAGGGCGTGGTGGCGGTGGACCAGACGCCGATCCGCGGCTCCCGGCGCAGCAACCCGGCGACGTACACCGGGCTGCTCGACCCGATCCGCAAGGCGTTCGCCAAGGCCAACGGCGTCAAGCCGGCGCTGTTCAGCGCCAATTCCGAGGGTGCCTGCCCGACGTGCAACGGCACCGGCGTCCTCTACACCGACCTGGCGATGATGGCCGGCGTCGCCACCCCCTGCGAGGACTGCGAGGGCAAGCGGTTCGACGCGGCGGTCCTCGACTACCACCTCGGCGGCCGCGACATCAGCGAGGTGCTCGCGATGCCGGTGACCGAGGCCGAGGAGTTCTTCGCCGACGGTGAGGCCCGCACGCCCGCCGCCCACCGGATCCTGCGCCGGCTGTCCGACGTCGGCCTCGGCTACCTCACCCTCGGCCAGCCGCTCACCACCCTCTCCGGCGGCGAACGGCAGCGGCTCAAACTGGCCACGCACATGGCCGAGAAGGGCGGCGTCTACGTCCTCGACGAGCCGACCGCCGGCCTCCACCTCGCCGACGTCGAGCAGCTCCTCGGCCTGCTCGACCGGCTCGTCGACTCCGGCAAGTCGGTCATCGTCATCGAGCACCACCAGGCGGTCATGGCGCACGCCGACTGGATCATCGACCTCGGCCCCGGCGCCGGCCACGACGGCGGCCGCATCGTCTTCGAGGGCACCCCGGCCGAGCTGGTCGCGGGCCGCGCCACCCTGACCGGCGAACACCTCGCGGACTACGTCGGGCGCTGAACGGCGGGCGGGGCGGTGGCAGGGGCGGCGGCTGGGTCGACGGCCGGGGTGGTGGTCGGGACAGGTGGCCAGGGCCGTCGCCGTGGCGCGTCCGAAAAGTCATGGTGGCGCGCCCGGAAAATCGGCCCGCGCGGAGGCGCGGAGGGGGTCTTGGTGGGTTCGCGGCCCGGGGAGGGAGGGGCGGGGCAGCGGCGTCCGTCTGCGGCCCTCCGCCGGTCGTACGCGGCTTCCCGAAGTCTCCAAAACCGCCCGTGACCTGGGCAAATGCTCGATAATGGAGACCTGCCGACAGCTCACGACAACAGGAGTGAACCCTTGGCCACCACCCCTGACACCACCCCGGAGACCCGCCCGGACGCCCCCGCCGCGGGCGCCCGTTTCTCGCCGCTGCAGGACCTGATGTACGGCCACATATACGCCGACGCCGTGCGCGCCGTCATCGTGCACGGCATCGCGGACCTCCTGGCCGACGGCCCGCGGACCGCCGAGGACCTGGCCGAGCGCTCGGGCACCCAGGCCGTACCCCTGCGCCGGATCCTGCGGATGCTCGCCACCCGCGGGCTGTTCCGCGAGGAGGACGGGGCGTTCGCCCTGACGGAGAGCGGTACGGGCCTGCGCGCCGATGTGCCCGGCTCCCAGCGCGCCACCGCCCTGCTGTTCACCGACGAGATGTTCCGCCGGTCCGCCGAGAACATCCCCGACACCCTGAGAACCGGGGAGCCCGGCTTCGAGACCGCCTACGGCGTCCCCTTCTTCGCGCACCTGTCCGCCACGCCCGACAAGAGCCGCCTCTTCGACGCCGCGATGACCTCGCGCACCGGCCAGGCGAACGAGGACATCGCCGGCGCCTACCCGTTCCCCGACCGCGGCACGGTCGTGGACGTCGGCGGCGGCCGGGGCGGCCTGCTCCGCGAGGCCCTCACCCGCTCCCCGGGCCTGCGGGGCGTCCTCTTCGACCGCCCCGAGACCGTCGCCGACCACCTGCTCGACACCGAAGAACTCGACGGCCGCTGGCGCACGGAAGGCGGCGACTTCTTCACCGCCGTACCGAAGGGCGGGGACCTCTACCTGCTCAAGAACATCCTGCACGACTGGCCGGACGAGGACTGCCTGCGCATCCTGCGCACCATCCGCCGGGCCGTGACACCCGGCACGCGGCTGCTCGTCATCGACGCGGTCCTGCCCGCCGACGGCTCCCCGCACCCGGCCCTCGCCCTCGACATCGTCATGCTCATGGTCGTACGGGGCCGCGAACGCACCGCCGCCGAGTTCGAGGACCTCCTCACCCGTTCCGGCTTCCGCCTCCGCCGCATCCTGGCGACCCGCGCCATGTCCTCCGTCATCGAGGCCGAGGCCACCGGCGAGGCGGTGCCGGACTAGGAAGCGGAGAGCGCGGAGACCGCGGTCCGGTAGGCGTCCAGGGCGGGGCGGGGGGCGCGGCCGAGGAGCGTACGCAGCGCGTTCTCCTCGATGCCGGAGCCGTCCAGGAAGCCGCCGGCGATCGCCGAGTACGTGCCCACCAGCATCGGCACCTGGTACGGCAGGGCCCCGCCGGACCCGGCGATCGCCTCCCGGGCCGCGCCGAGCGAGCCGGGTTCGTACGAGCCGCCCACCGCGTCCGCCAACTCGGCGCCGCCCAGCGCCCGTTCGCCCACCAGCTCGTACACCCGCCCGGCGTGCCGCTCCGGCTCGGCCGCCACCCGCGCCGCCACCGCCGCGAGGTCGGCACGGGCCACCGCGGCCAGCCGGCCCGCGCCCAGCGGCGCCGCGATCGTGCCGTCGGGCCCCGGCGCGGCGATGGTGGCGAGGAACTCGGCGTAGAGCCCGTTGCGCAGCACCGTCCACGCCAACGGGCCGCGCGCGAGGCGGCGTTCGGTCCAGCGGTGCGCCAGCGCGTAGGCCAGGTGGTCGCCGTCGCCGCTGAGGCTGGTGTAGACGAGGTGCCGTACGCCCGCCTTCTCGGCCGCCGTGATCGCGGCGTCGTGACGGGCGATGACGACGTCGTCCTCGCCGTATCCGGCGGAGATGAGCAACAGGGTGTCCACGCCGGTGAGGTCGAGGGAGGACGGATCGTCGAAGTCGATGCGGCGTCGGGCCGGCCGGGGGGCGTGAGTGGACCCGGTGTCGGCGGACCCGGGGGCCGCAGAGCCGGGGGCCGCGGAGCCGGGGTTGCGGGTGCCGAGGACGACGTCGTCCCGGTCGGCCAGTTCCGCGGCGACGAGCCGGCCGAGGGCGCCGTTGGCGCCGGTGATCAGAATCATGGGATCCCCCTCCTGAGCTGTGTGATCCCATCATCGAGAGGGCAACTGCAGCGCGTAAGGAGGCACTTTGATGTCAGTAGGGCACACGGGGGTAACCACCTCGGCGGAATCGGAATCGGAATCGGAATCGGGGTCGGTGGGGCCCGTGATCGTGTGTGAGACGCCCCAGGACGAGTGCGGTGTCCGGGACGTGCTGGACCGGCTCGGGGACAAGTGGTCCGTCTACGTGGTGGTGGAACTCACCCCCGGCACCAAGCGGTTCAAGGAGCTGCAGCGCGCCATCCCCGGCAACATCTCGCAGCGCATGCTGACCCTCACCGTCCGGCGCCTGGAGCGGGACGGGCTGGTCAAGCGGACCGTGTACCCCACCGTCCCGCCCCAGGTCGAGTACGAGCTGACGGAGCTGGGCCGCAGCCTCACCCACCTCGTGAAGGCCCTCGCCGACTGGTCGATCGCCCACCGCCCGGCCATCGCCGCCTCCCAGGCGGCCTGGGACGCCGCACAGGCGGATCGCTGAGGCGTCATCGTGGCACCGGTTGGTGCTGGTCGGTGCTGGTTGGCGCTGTCGGCGCCGTGATGGCGCCACTGTTGCGCCATGGAGCTTGCCGTGGCGCCATAGTGGTGCCATGATGGCGTCATGGATCTCACGCCGTACGTGGACAATCTCCGGCACGAGCTCGCGGTCGCCGCGGACGCCGGAGGTGACGAAGCCCGGGCCCTCGCCGAGCGGCTCACCGCCCCGTTGGAGTCGGCCGCCCGGCTCACCCTGCTCAACGCGCTGTCCGCGGCGATGGGCGAGGTCACCCGTGATCTGGCGCCGGGCTCGGTCGACGTACGGCTGCGCGGGCTCGACCCCGAGTTCGTGGTGACCCCGCCGCCGGGGCAGGAATCGTACGCGGACGCCGAGGAGCGGGGAGGCGGGCCGGGCGGGACCCTGGCGGCGCCGGCCCAGGTGCCGGCGGCCCCCGCGGAGGCGGAGGAGGGTGGCACCGCACGGATCAACTTCCGGCTGCCCGCCCACCTCAAGACCCGGATCGAGGACGCCGCCGGCCAGGAGGGGCTCTCGGTCAACGCCTGGCTGGTGCGGGCCGCGGCCACGGCGCTGGAGCCGGGCGACCACGGCCGCCCCGCCGCCCGCCGCCGTCATTCGGGCTCCCAGGGCTACACCGGCTGGGTCCGCTAGCCGGCCGTTCGGCGGCCCGTTGCGGCCCGTTGCGGCCCTTAGTGGCCCTTGATGGCCCGCTGTCCTTGACGGGTGCCACGCTGGCGCCACTGTGGCGCCACGCCGGGTGTACGTCCCTGAACCGCTTGCCCACACGTCGCCGCACCTCGCCGCACGTCGCCGCACCCCGTCCCGCACGTTCGCGGGACGACGCCCACACCTGCAACGCCCACACCCATCACGCTCACGCCAAGAGGACGGATCAGTCATGCCTCATTTCGACTTCGAGACACCCGAACCGGTCTCCGCCACCGTCGAGTTCGACATCGGGGCTGTCCGGATCATCGCCGGCAAGCGCACCGACACCGTCATCGAGGTGCTGCCCGCTGACGCGGCCGCCGCCGCCGACGTACGGGCCGCGGAGCAGACCAAGGTCACCTGCGCGGGCGGAACCCTGCAGGTCAAGGGCCCGCGCAAGCGCTCCATGTTCGGCCGGAGCGGTTCGCTCGACGTACGCATCGAGCTGCCCGCGGGGTCGGACGTCCACGGCACCTCCCCCATGGGGGACTTCCACTGCACCGGCCGCCTCGGGGAGTGCCGGATCAAGACCTCCTACGGTGACGTCCACGTCGACGAGGCCCACACCGCTTCCCTGCGGACCGACCTCGGCGACATCCATGTGAGCCGGGTGACCGGGGACGCCGAGGTCATCGCGGCCGGCCGGATCGAGGTGGGGGAGGTCGAGGGCGCGGCGACGGTCAAGAACGGCAACGGCGCGACCACGATCGGGGAGGTCACCGGCGACCTGACGGCCAACTCGTCCAACGGCCGGCTCTCCGTGGGCGTTGCACACGGCGGCGTCGAGGCCAAGACGGCCCACGGGGGCATCCACATCGGCGAACTGGTACGGGGCCGGGCCAACCTGCTGACGGCCACCGGCGACATCGAGGTGGGCATCCGCGCCGCCACCGCCGCCTGGCTCGATGTGCATACGCGGCTGGGCGGGGTGCGCAACACGCTCACGCCGTTCGACGGCCCGGGCGCGGGCGAGGAAACGGTCGAGGTCCGTGCGCGCACGGGCGTCGGCAACATCGAGATCCGCCGCGCCTGATCACCAGGCCGAAGGCGAAGTCCTCCACAACAGAACAGAGAGAGAAGGAAGTGACGTGACATGACGTCCACGACCCCGTCTTCCGCGCCGATGCCGTCCTCCGGCACCGTGCCGTCCTCCGGCACCTCCGGCTCCGTGCCGTCCTCCGCGACCGCATCCGTCGCCCCGGTGACCACGGCACCCGTCCCGGAGACCACCGCCGCCGCGATCACCGCCGCTGGGCTCACCAAGTCGTACGGCGACAAGACCGTCCTCGACGGCATCGACCTCCGCATTTCCGAGGGCACCGTCTTCGCGCTCCTCGGGCCCAACGGCGCGGGCAAGACCACCACCGTCCAGATCCTCTCCACCCTCCGCACCGCAGACGCCGGCCGGGCCCGCGTCGCGGGACACGACGTGCGCGACGCGGCCGACGCCGTACGGGCCGCGATCGGCGTCACCGGCCAGTTCTCGGCCGTGGACAATCTCCTCACCGCCAGGGAGAACCTGCTGCTCATGGCGGACCTGCACCACCTCGACCGCCGGGAAGGCCGCCGGCGCACCGCCGAACTGCTGCGCCGCTTCGAACTGACCGAGGCGGCCGGCAAGCCCGTCGCCACCTTCTCCGGTGGTATGCGCCGCAAGCTCGACCTGGCGATGACGCTGGTCGGCAACCCCCGGATCATCTTCCTCGACGAGCCGACCACCGGCCTCGACCCACGCAGCCGGCGCACCATGTGGGACATCATCCGCGGCCTGGTCGCCGACGAGGGCGTCACCATCTTCCTCACCACGCAGTACCTGGAGGAGGCCGACCAACTCGCCGACCGGATCGCCGTATTGGACGGCGGGAAGATCGTCGCCGAGGGCACCGCGGAGGAGCTCAAGCGGCGCATCCCGGGCGGTCACATCCGCCTGCGGTTCGCCGACGCGCACGGCCTCGAAGCGGCCGCCGCCCTCTTCGATCCCTCATCCTCTTCCTCTTCCGCTTCCTCTGCCTCAGCCTCTTCCCATTCCGGTTCTGGTTCCGGTTCGGGTTCCGTCGGCCGGGACGCCGAAGCGCTCACCCTGGACCTGCCCAGCGACGGCAGTGTCCCCGCCCTGCGCTCCGTGCTCGACGCGCTGGACGACGCCGCGATCGAGGCGGAGCGGCTCACCGTGCACATGCCCGATCTCGACGACGTCTTCCTCGCCCTCACCGGCCCCGCCGCGGACGGCCGCCGCGACGCCAACTCCCCGAAGGAGCAAGCCCGATGAGCACGCTGTCCTACGCCGCGCGGGACTCCGCGACGATGCTGCGGCGCAACCTCAAGCACGCCCTGCGCTACCCGTCCATGACGGTGTCGGTCGTCGCGATGCCCGTGCTGATGCTGTTGCTGTTCAACTACGTCTTCGGTGGCGCCCTCGGCGCCGGTATCGGCGGCACGTCCACCGGTTCCACTGGTTCCAGCGGTTCCACCGATTACATCGACTACGTGGCGCCCGGCATCATCCTGATGGCGGCGACCTCGGGGGCGGTGGTCACCGCGGTCTCCGTCTGCGTCGACATGACGGAAGGCATCGTCAACCGGTTCCGGACCATGGCGATCTCCCGGGCCTCGTTCCTGACCGGGCATGTCGTCGGCAGCGTGATCCAGACGATGGTCAGCATCGCGCTGGTGGTCGGGGTCGCTCTCCTGATGGGCTTCCGGCCCGACGCCACCCCGGTGGAGTGGCTGGCGGCGGCCGGCGTCCTGGCGCTGCTCACCCTTGCGCTCTCATGGCTGGCGGCGGCGATGGGTCTGGTGGCGAAAAATGCTGAAACAGCGAGCAATATGCCCATGCCGCTGACGTTCCTGCCGTTCCTCGGCAGCGCGATCGTCCCGCCGGAGTCGATGCCCGCGGGGCTGCGCTGGTTCGCCGAGTACCAGCCGTTCACCCCGGTCATCGAGACCCTCCGCGGCCTGCTGATGGGCACCGAGATCGGCACCAGCGGCTACCTCGCCGTCGCCTGGTGCCTCAGTCTCAGCCTCGTCGGCTACCTGTGGGCACGTACGGCCTTCAAGCGCGGCGTCGAACGCTAGCCGTCCGCGACACCTGCCGCGGCCCCTCACCTCACGAGAGCTCCCGGAGCACCGCCGTGTACCGCCCCGCATCGCACCACCCGTTACGGCACACCACCACTCACCCCAGGAGGACGAAGCCCCATGCGTAACGAACCGCCGACTGCCCCCACCGGGTCCACAACGGAGCAGCGACCGGCACAGGAACCGGCCGGGGAACCGGAACTGGTCCCGGCACACGACCCGGCGCCGGCCCCGGCATCCGCACCCGCCCCCGTCACCGCCCCCGTCACCGACCTCCCCCTGACCCGCCCCACCGGCTGCCCCTTCGACCCGCCCGCCGAACTGGCCCGGCTGCGCGAAGAACAGCCGCTGCGGCGGATGCGCTACCCCGACGGCCACGAGGGCTGGCTGGCCACCGGCCACTCCGCGGTCCGGGCGATCCTCGGCGACCAGCGCTTCAGCTCCCGCTACGAACTCATGCACCTGCCGATACCGGGCGCGCCCCCGTCGCTGCCCCCGGCCCCGGTCGGCGACCTCACCGGGATCGACGCACCCGAGCACACCCGCTACCGGCGGCTGCTGATGGGCAAGTTCACGGTCCGCCGGATGCGCGAACTCACCGCCCGCGTCGAGGAGATCACCGCCGAGCACCTGGACGCCATGGAGCGCCGGGGCGGCCCGCTGGACCTGGTGGAGGCGTTCGCGCAGCCCGTTCCCGCTCTGATGATCTGCGAGCTGCTCGGGGTGCCGTCCGCCGACCGTGATGTCTTCCAGCGGCATACGGCCCTCGTGACCGACCACGGCGTCACCCAGGAGGAACGGGCGGCGGCCTATCTGGCGATCCAGGAGATCCTGCACGAGCTGGTGGTGGCCAAACGGGATCGGCCCACCGACGATCTGCTCGGCGACCTGGCACGGAGCGGCGAACTCAGCGACGAGGAACTCGCCGGCATCGGCACCTTCCTGTTGGGCGCCGGCCTCGACACCACCGCCAACATGCTCGCCCTCGGCACCTTCGCCCTGCTGACCCACCCGGAACAGCTCGCCGCGCTGCGCGGGGACCCGGAACTCGCCGACCGGGCCGTGGAGGAGCTGATGCGCTATCTGAGCATCGCCGACATGGGGCTCCGCGCGGCCCTGGAGGACGTAGAGGTGGCGGGGCAGCTGATCAGGGCCGGTGAGTCGGTGACCCTGTCACTCCAGGCCGCCAATCGGGACCCGGCACGGTTCCCCGCCCCCGACACCCTTGACCTGCGCCGGAAGGCGACCGGGCACCTGGGCTTCGGCCACGGCAGCCACCAGTGCCTGGGCCAGCAGCTGGCCCGCGTCGAGATGCGGGTCGCCTTCCCGGCGCTGCTCACCCGGTTCCCGACGCTGCGGCTGGCCGTCCCACCGGAGGACGTACCGCTGCGCACCGACTCGAACATCTACGGCGTGCACCGGCTCCCGGTCACCTGGGACGAGGACTGAGCCGCCTCCCGCCCCGGCCCGTTGCCCGCTCCTGGTCCGGCTGACGGCTCACTCCGGGCCCGGCTCAGGGCCCCTCCCGGTCCGGCTGACGGCTCACTCCTTGAGCCAGAAGCTGGTGGCGTCGAGCCAGGCGTCGAGCAGCGCCTCATCGCCGAGGACCTCGACGCCGCCACCGGCGCCCCCGGGGGCGAACCGCCGGCCGTAGACGAACAGCAGCAGGTCGGCCAGGGGGCCTTGGGCGGTGACGGTGGCCGGGCCGCCGCCACGGCGTGAGGCGAGTGTGTCGCCGCCCAGACCGACCAGCCATTCTGCGCCGGCTTCGGGCGCAGTGTCGGTGGCCCGGAAGCACAGGGTCCGGCCGCCGGCCAGGAGGGCGGGCAGGTCGGGCCTGGTCTCGAACACGGGGGGCAGGTGGCCGAAGCTCATCCACTCGTCCAGGGCGTCGATGGCGACCTCGTCGTCCACGGTGAAGTCCGCTCCGACGGCGAACGCCGCGTCCGCGCGGTGCACCACCGTCTCGTGGGTCATACGGCGGGCCCAGAAAACCGGCGTGCCGCCGGGGGCCACGGTCCACACCGCGGCCTCCGGCCCCGCTGTCCGCAGCGCGTCCGCCAGTTGCCCGGCGCCTTCGGTGAGCCACGCGGCGAGTTCGGCCGGGTCCTGGTCCGTCGCGTCGGAGACCTTGTTGATCCGCTCCTCGGAGACCGGACCGCTGGCCCGGGTCCGGACGATCGTCTCCACCCAGCGATGCGCTTCACCGAGGTGGCGCAGCAACTGAACGAGGTTCCATCCGGGGCAGGCCGGTACGGGGGCGGACAGCTCGGCACCCTCGACGTGGGACACCAACAGGGCGGTCTGCGCGACGATTTCGGAACAGTGCCGGTCATAACTCATCGCAGCCATCGAAGCCATCGAAGGAGGCATGGCGCCACGATAGGACGCCACCGGACCGCCCCCCACCTGATTTCCCACCAGAATGCCCCCTGCCCCGAGCGGTGCTATCCCGGCCACGTCCCGACGATCACCGTGGCGTACAGCTCCTCCGAGCGGGCGATCCGCGGGCGCAGCCCCGCACCGGTGAACGCCTCTACGGCCCACGGCGCCTGCCGTTCGCTCGTCTCGACCAGCAGATGCCCGCCGGGCGCCAGCCACCGCGGGGCGGCCCCGGTCACCCGCCGCAGCACGTCGAGCCCGTCCTCCCCGCCGTCGAGCGCCACCAGCGGCTCGTACTCACGGGCCTCCGCGGGCAACAGCGCCACCTCTTCGGTGGGTACGTAGGGCACGTTGGCCACCAGGACGTCGACGCGGCCGCGGAGGCCCGGTGGCAGCGGGCCGAAGAGGTCGCCCTCGTAGACCTCGCCCCCGAGGGGCCCGACGTTGCGGCGGGCACATCGCACCGCTGCGGGCTCGACGTCGGCCGCGTACAGCTCGACCCGCTCCAGACCGGCGGCCAGTGCGGCGCCCACCGCTCCGGTGCCGCAGCACAGATCGACGATCACGGTGGGCCGCCGGCGCGCCCCGGGCTCCAGGCCGACGGACGGGCGCCGCAGGTCGAGCGCCTGCTCCACGAGGAACTCCGTACGGCGACGCGGCACGAAGACACCGGGGTCGACGGCGATCCGCAGCCCGCGGAACTCCGCCCAGCCCAGGACGTGTTCCAGGGGCTGGCCGAGGGCGCGACGTTCCACCATGGCGGCGAGTTCATCGGGCGTACGGGCGGTGTCGCACAGCAGCACCGCCTCGTCCTCGGCGAAGACACAGCCGGCGGCCCGCAGCCTGGCGACGACGTCCGACGCCGAACCGCGACACATGCCCTGTGATGAGGGGGTGGGATGCGACAAGGGTGCTGACAAGGCTCGTGAGGAGTCTGAGGGGCCTGAGGAGCCAGAGAAACCTGAAGGGTCTGGAGAACCTGAAGTTCCTGAAGGCCGGGCGGAGTTATCCGAGGAGCCGGAGGTATCTGAAGGGCCGGACGGTCGTGACAGATGCTGTGGCGGCATGAGAGGTGAGCCTTTCGGGGCGCCGAGGGCGGGCCTGGCTCACCTGTGCCGGAAGGTCACCTGAGGCGGTGGACCACGCGGACGGGAGACGGGCGCGCCTGCCTGGACTGGCGGGGTATCGGTCTCACCTCCTCGTCGCTCCACTGCTGGGACGGCACAGAGTACCTGACGGCGTGTGAGCGGGTGTCACCCGTCCGAACTGATTTTCAGGAAAGTACTTGTCAGAATGGAAAGTGCTTGGCACGCTGAAAACCACGAAGCCGAAGAGCTTTCGTCGGGGGAGACGACTCAACGACGAACAGCGAAGAACACAGTGACGAAGCAACGGCTGACCAACGGGGAAGTACGGGAACGTCAGGGGGGACTGACATGTCGGAGCAGGTATACGCATCCGAGGACGCGGCGGCCGCGCTGGCCCGCGCCCAGGAGTTGAGCAGTACGGTCCGGGCGAGCACGAAGTGGTCCGTCCGCTATCAGGTGATCTACGGCTGCGGATCCGGGGTGATGGTGCTGGCCCTCGGGTTGCTGGGGCAGCCGTACGGAGTGGTGCTCAGCAGCATCTTCTGGTGCGCCACCGTGGGCGGACTGTCGGTGTACGCCGCCCGGCAGCGGGTCGCCCGACGCGGCTTCGACCGCTGGCGCTCCGGCCTGATCATCGCCTGGGGCCTGCTCTACAACGCAGTGCTGGTGCCGGGCATGATCTGGTTCCAGGGCGTCACGGCATGGTGGGTGGCAGGAGCAGTGCTGGTGGCCCTTCCGGGGCTGATAGGCGGATATGCGGAGGCCCGCCGGTGAGCACCTCGCGGCAGTTGCCCCAGGGGGCTCATCCGCGGCACGGGCTCGACGAGGTCATCCACGCGCCCGTCCGCTTCTCCATCGTGGCGACCCTGGCGCCCGCCGACAAGGCCGAGTTCGCCTTCGTTCGCGACACCGTCGAGGTGAGTGACTCGGTGCTCTCGCGCCAGGTCTCCACCTTGGAGAAGGCCGGCTATGTCGCCGTCACCAAGGGGTACGTCGGCAAGCGCCCGCGCACCTGGCTCGCCCTGACACCAGACGGCCGCGCCGCGTTCGCCGCCCACTGCCAGGCCCTGCGCGCAATAGCCGAGGGCACCGGCTGACGAGGGAGGCTGACGGGTGACGGGTGACGGGTGACGGGTGGCGGGTGACGGGCGAGGGGTGATGAACGCTGGGCCAGACTCGGGTGGGGCGGAGACTGTGACCGGGACCGGGACCGGGACCGGGACCGGGACCGGGACCGGGGACTCGGGCGGGGGCCGGGGGCCGGGGGCCGCGACCGGAACCGGAGACTCGGGTGGGGCGCAGACCGCGACCGGGCCGGGGCCGGGGACTCGGACGGGGGCGAGGGCCGCGACCGAGCTCGATGGGCCGGCCCAGCGCCGTGTTGACTTGGAGCGCACTCCAACTCCTACGGTCCAGACCGCGATTGCTTGCACGACCAGCCCGTCCAGGAGGTACCAGCACTATGACCACGACGACCATTCCCCCGCGCAAGCTCGGTGAGCTGGAGGTGTCCGCGCAGGGCCTCGGCTGTATGGGGATGAGCCACGGTTACGGGGAGTCGGACGACGCGCAGTCGATCGCCACCATCAACCGGGCGCTCGACCTCGGTGTCACCTTCCTGGACACCTCCGACTTCTACGGCGCGGGGCACAACGAGGAGTTGATCGGCCGGGCCGTCGCCGGACGGCGGGACGAGGTCGTGCTGGCGACGAAGTTCGGGTTCGCCAACCGGCTCGGCGAGCCGACCGCGATCCGGGGCGACGCGGCATACGTACGCCAGGCATGTGACGCGTCGCTGCGCCGGCTCGGGGTCGACCACATCGACCTCTACTACCAGCACCGGGTCGACCCTCAGGTGCCGATCGAGGAAACCGTCGGGGCGATGGCCGAGCTCGTCGCGGCAGGCAAGGTGCGCCACCTCGGACTGTCCGAGGCGAGCGCGGCGACGCTGCGCCGGGCGCATGCGGTGCACCCGATCGCCGCGCTGCAGAGTGAGTGGTCGCTGTGGACCCGGGATCTGGAGCAGGAGGTGGCGCCGGCCTGCCGGGAGCTCGGGATCGGTCTGGTGCCCTTCTCGCCGCTGGGGCGGGGGTTCCTGACGGGGCGCTACACCAGTGTCGAGGGGCTGGCCGAGTCGGATGTGCGCCGGACCCAGCCGCGGTTCGCCGACGGCAACCTGGAACACAACCTGGCCATCGTCGAGAAGCTGAACGAACTCGCCGAGCAGAAGGGAGTCACTGCCGGGCAGCTCGCGCTGGCGTGGGTGCAGCGCCGCGGGGACGACGTGGTGCCGATCCCCGGCACCCGCCGGCAGAAGTACCTGGAGGAGAACATCGGGGCGCTGGCCATCGAACTGACCGCCGAGGACCTCGCCGCCATCGACGCCGCGGCCCCGGCCGGCCAGGTCGCCGGAACCCGGTACGACGAGGTGAGCCTGAGCTTCGTCGACGGCTGACCAGCCGGGGCCGGGCCCGGTCTGGCTCCGCAGGCTGGTTCTCCAGGCTGCTTCTGCAGTCTGTCTACGCCGGCGACATCACCTCGTAAAGGTTGCCGGAGTCGTCGGCGAAGAACAGGCCGCGAGGACAGAGCGGGTGGTCGGTCCGGCCGTTGTCCGGGGTGGCGGGGCCGTTGCCGTAGGGAATGCCGGCCGCCTCGATGCGGGAAAGGATCCCGTCGAAGGTCTCGGGGTCCACGTCGAAGGCGAGATGGTGGCCTTCCGCGTCCGGCACGGTCATGAAGTCGAGAGTGAGCGTCTCGTTGACCCGAACCGGCGCAAAGTGCCCCAGCCGCCCGGCCGGCGGCAGCTCCGCCAGCCCCATGACCTGCGCAAAGAGCCGAGCGGCCGCCCGGTGGTCGATGGCCGGAACGATGGTGTGGTTGAGGGTCACGGGCATCTGGAGCTCCTGAGGGTGAGGTCGAGCGACCGAGGCCGCTCGTCGCTGCCGGCCGCGATCGTTCGCCGGTGCCGGGCTCGATCGTTCATCGGTGCCGGACGCGGTTGCTCGTTGGTGTCGGGTGTGTCGTTCGTCGGGCGTTCGTTGTGGCCGAGGTGGGGGGATGGGAGGGGGCGG
>NZ_JOIX01000050.1 GCF_000720175.1 Streptomyces sp. NRRL S-337 | reverse complement strand
CCGCCACCACCGTGCCCGCCCCCGCCCCGCCCTGCACCCCCGATGAGCTCATGGAGGTCAACGCGGCCCGGGCGCTGGCCGGAGCGCGGACCTGTTTCGTCGGGATCGGGCTGCCCAGCACGGCCGCCAACCTCGCCCGCCGCACGGTCAATCCGGACCTGGTGCTGATCTACGAGTCCGGCACCCTCGGCTCCAAACCGACCCGGCTGCCGCTGTCCATCGGGGACGGCGAACTGGCCGATACCGCCGACGCGGTGGTGTCCGTGCCCGAGATGTTCAACTACTGGCTGCAGGGCGGCCGGATCGACGTCGGCTTCCTCGGCGCCGCGCAGGTCGACCGGTTCGCCAACATCAACACCACCGTCGTCGACCGCGGCCCCGGCAAACCGGAGGGCCGGCTGCCGGGCGCCGGCGGCGCGCCCGAGATCGCCGCCAACTGCGGGCAGGTGCTGATGGTCCTGCGGCACAGCCGCCGCAACTTCGTCGGCTCACTGGACTTCGTGACCACCCTCGGCCACGGCAGCGGCCCCCGGGACCGGACCGCGCTCGGCCTGCCCGGCGCCGGCCCGACCGCCGTCATCACCGACCTCGGCGTCCTCCGCCCCGACCCCGACACCGCCGAGCTCGTCCTGACCGACCTGCACCCGGGAGTGACGGTCGAGCAGGTACGGGCGGCCACCGGCTGGGACCTCAAGGAGGCGGCCCGGATCGGCGTCACCGACCCGCCCACCGCCGCCGAACTCGCCGCCCTGCGCGCCCTGAAGGCCGCCACCCCCCAGGGCACCCCCGCATCCGGTACGCGCGAGGCGGCCGGCGCACGGAAGGAATCCGCCACCCGATGATCACCGACCGGCCCCGGGACGTATACGTCGTCGACGCCGTCCGCACCCCCTTCGGCAAATACGGCGGCGCGCTGTCCGGCGCCCGCCCCGACGACCTCGCCGCTCACGTCGTCAACGCCCTGGTGGACCGCGCGCCCGGACTGGATCCGGCCACGATCGACGACGTCTGGCTCGGCAACGCCAACGGCGCGGGCGAGGAGAACCGCGACGTGGCCCGGATGGCGGTGCTGCTCGCCGGGCTGCCGGTGTCCGTACCCGGCGTCACCGTCAACCGCCTCTGCGGCTCCGGCATGGAGGCCGTCATCCAGGCCGCCCGGGCCGTCGCGCTGGGCGACGCCTCGGTGGCCGTCGCCGGCGGCGTGGAGTCGATGAGCCGGGCGCCCTGGGTCCTGCCCAAGCCGGACCGCGCCTTCCCCGCGGGGCCGCAGACCCTGCACTCCACCACCCTGGGCTGGCGGCTGACCAACCCCGAGATGCCCGGCGAGTGGACCGTGGCCCTGGGCGAGGGCGCGGAACTGATCGCCGACCGCGACCGGATCACCCGCGACCGGCAGGACGCCTTCGCGCTGGCCAGCCACGAGAAGGCGGCCCGGGCCCGGAAGGACGGCGCCTTCGCCGCGGAGATCGTGCCGTACGGGGACGTGGCCGAGGACGAGGGCATCCGTGCGGACACCTCGTTGGCGGCGCTGGGCAGGTTGCGGCCGGCCTTCCGTACGGGGGGCGAGGCGGTGCCCGGGGCCACCGGGCCGTCGGCCGGCGCGGGCACCGTCACGGCCGGCAACTCCTCACCGCTCAGCGACGGTGCGGCCGCGCTGCTGCTGATGGACGAGCGGGGGCTGCGCGCCTCCGGCTGCACGCCGCTCGCCCGGATCCGCAGCAGTGCGGTCACCGGCATCGAGCCGCAGTACTTCGGGCTCGGCCCGGTGGAGGCGGCCACTCGGGCCCTGGAGAAGGCCGGACGCGGATTCGACGCCCTGCACACCGTCGAGCTCAACGAGGCGTTCGCCGCCCAGGCGCTCGGCTGTCTGTCCCGCTGGCCCGAGCTCGACCCGGGCCTCGTCAATCCGCGCGGCGGTGCGATCGCTCTCGGCCACCCGCTCGGCGCCTCCGGGGCACGGCTCGTCGGCGCGGTCGCCCACCAACTGGCGGCCGCCGGCGCCGGAACGGGCCTCGCGACGCTGTGCATCGGCGTCGGGCAGGGGCTGGCGATGGTGCTCGAAAGGTAGTTACCCGCCCGGCGCCGGGAGCCGCATCCTGCAGGGGCGCCGCGCCACGGACGTGCCGGCGCGCGGCCTCGTCACCGCTCGATGCTCCCGCACCCGTAACCTCCCGCACCGCCCCGGCCCCCGGCCACCCGCACGGAACCGACCACCGGCCGCGACCACCCGCACCGCCCCGACCACCCGCACGGAGAGGGCACCCATGACCCTGACCCCGTTCACCCCGGCGACTCCCACCTTCCTGCCCGGCGCCCCGCTTCGCGGCCCCCGGCCGCTCGTCGCGCCCGCGCCGCCCCTGCCCACCCAGGCCGACATCAGCCGGGAGATCGCCGCGCGGTCCGCCGCCGCCGACCGGGACCGGGTCGGCGGCCTCCCCGCCCCGGCGCACCCCGCGCGGGACTACACCCCGTACCGCAGCAGCACCCCCCGCCACCCCCGGCAGCCGCCGGTCGAGATCGACCACCTGGCCGACCCGGAGGCCGTCGAGCTGACCGGCCCCGCGTTCGGCGTCACGGACGTCACCGACCTCGACGCCGACCTCACCCGGCAGCACCCGGGCGAGCCGCTCGGCGAGCGGATCACCGTCACCGGGCGCATCCTCGACCGCACCGGTCGCCCCGTGCGCGGTCAGCTCGTCGAGATCTGGCAGGCCAACGCCTCCGGCCGGTACGCCCACCAGCGCGACCAGCACCCCGCGCCGCTCGACCCGAACTTCACCGGTGCGGGCCGCTGTCTGACCGACGATCAGGGCCGTTACACCTTCACCACCATCAGGCCCGGCGCCTACCCCTGGCGCAATCACGACAACGCCTGGCGCCCGGCCCACATCCACTTCTCGCTCTTCGGCACGGCCTTCACCCAGCGGCTGATCACCCAGATGTACTTCCCCGGCGACCCGCTCTTCCCCTACGACCCGATCCTCCAGTCGGTCACCGACCCGGCCGCCCGCGCCCGCCTGGTCGCCACCTACGACCACGAACTCTCCTGCCCCGGGCGGACGTTGGGCTACCGCTGGGACATCGTCCTGGACGGCCCGTCCGCCACCTGGACCGAGGAGGGCCACTGATGCCCCGCGCCACCACCGATCCGGCCGCCACCACCGACCCGGCCACCACCACCGACTCGGCCGGCGCCCCCGCCGCGCCGCTGCCCCCGACGCCCTCGCAGACCATCGGCCCGTTCTACGGCTACGCCCTCCCGTTCCGCGGCGGCGAGCAGATCGCACCGGCCGGCCGGCCCGGCACCATCACCCTCCACGGCCTCGTGCGGGACGGGGACGGCGCCCCGGTGCCGGACGCCCTGCTGGAGTTCTGGCAGGCGGGTCCGGACGGCAGCCTCACCGGCGCGCCCGGCTCGCTGCGCCGCGACCCGGTCACCGGGGCGGTCATCGGCCGCCACGGCCTGGACTTCACGGGATTCGGCCGGGTCCCGACCGACGCCGACGGCCGCTACGTCCTGCACACCCTGCCCGCCACCGCCCCGGCCGGCCACCCCGACGCCGCGCCCTACCTCGCCGTCTGCGTCTTCGCCCGCGGACTGCTGCACCACCTCTTCACTCGCGTCTACTTCCCCGAACACGCCGAGGCCCACGCCGCCGACCCGCTGCTGTCCCGGCTGCCCGACCACCGGGCCCGCACGCTGCTCGCCCACCCGGACGGCCCGGACCGCTACCGCTTCGACGTACAGCTGCAGCAGACCGCCGACGGCACCCACGAGGAGACGGTCTTCCTTGCGTTCCGATGACCGCCCCCGCTCCGACGCCCCGCGCCACCAGGACCACCGTTCCGCCACCCACCCGGCCCCCGCCGCCGCACCGCACCCACCTCCCCACGACGACGCCGACCTGGGGCTGCTCGCGCCGTCCCGGGCCGGCTCCGCCGTGGCCGGCGCCACCGGGGACACCGCCTATCTGCGCGCCCTGCTCGACGCCGAGGTCGCGCTGACCCGCGCCCAGGCCGCCGCCGGGCTCGCGCCGGAGGAGGCGGCCGCCGCGGTCACCGCCGCGGCCGCCGAGCCCGGCCGGTACGACCCCGGCACGCTCGCCCGCCGGGCCCGGGCCGCGGGCAACCCCGTCGTCCCGCTCGTCGCCGACCTGACCGCCGCGGTCGCCGCCCGCGCCCCCGAGGCCGCCGGCTACGTGCACCGCGGCGCCACCAGCCAGGACATCCTCGACACCGCCACCATGCTGGTCTGCACCCGAGCGCTGGAGCCCGTACTGGCGGACCTGGCCCGGACCGCCGAGGCGCTGCGCCGGACCGCCGCGGCGCACCGCGACACCCCGATGGCCGGCCGGACCCTCACCCAGCACGCGGTGCCGACCACCTTCGGCCTCAAGGCCGCGGGCTGGCGCAGCCTGGTGCTCGACGCCCACGCCCGGCTCACGGCCGTCCGCGCCGCGCTGCCCGTCCAACTGGGCGGCGCGGCCGGCACCCTGGCCGCCTTCCACGCGTACGCCGAGGCCGAGGGCACCCCGGCCGTCCTCCATGCGCACGCCGAGGCCGACCGCGCACCGGCCACCGCGGGCCAGGACCCCGGCACCCGGCTGCTCGCCGCGTACGCCGCCGAGACCGGGCTCGCCGAACCCGGCCTGCCCTGGCACACCCTGCGCACCCCGGTCGCCGATCTCGCCGGGGCGCTCGCCTTCACCGCCGGTGCCCTCGGCAAGCTCGCCGCCGATGTCCTGACCCTCTCCCGTACGGAGATCGGCGAGCTGTCGGAGGGCAGCGGCGGCGGATCGTCCGCCATGCCGCACAAGGCCAACCCGGTGCGCGCCACGCTGATCGCGGCCGCCGCCCGCCAGGTCCCGGCGCTCGCCGCGGTGCTGTACGGCGCGCTGGCCGCCGAGGACGAGCGTCCGGCCGGTGCCTGGCACGCCGAATGGCAGCCGCTGCGGGACGCCCTGCGGCTGGTGGGCGGCGCCGCCCGGGACGCCGCCGAGCTCACCGGTGACCTCCGGGTGCATCCGGACCGCATGCGGCAGCACCTCGACGCCACCGGCGGCCTGGTCGTCACCGAACGCCTGGTCGCGGTCCTCGCCGCCCGGACCGGCCGCGCCGAGGCCCGCCGCCTCCTGGATGCCGCGGCCCGCCGCACCGCCGAACAGGGCGTCCCCCTGGCCACGGCACTCCGCGACGCCTTGGGCGAGGACATGCCGCCTGAAGGCCTCGGCCAACTCCTGGACCCCACCGCCTACGTGGGATCCGCCGGTGCCCTGGTGGACCGGGCGCTGGAACGTACCGTGCACACCCCGCAGGAGCCCGTATGACCCGCCCGCCCGCCGGCCCGCCGCCGCACCACGCCCTCGACGGTCCGGACGGCGCCCCACCACTCGTCCTGGGCCCCTCCCTCGGCACCGAACTCTCCGTTTGGGACCCTCAACTCGCCGCGCTGGCAGAGCAGTTCCGCGTCGTGCGCTGGGACCTTCCGGGTCACGGCGGCACCCCCTCCGTCGCCACCACCACCGTCCCGGCCCTCGCCCGCGGGGTCCTCGCGCTCGCCGACGGCCTCGGCATCGACCGTTTCTCCTACGCCGGGATCTCGCTCGGCGGCGCGGTCGGCGCCTGGCTCGCCGCCCACCACCCCGAGCGGATCGCCTCGCTCGTCCTGATCTGCTCCTCCGCGCGGTTCGGTGACCCGGAGGCCTGGCACGAACGGGCCGCCCTGGTACGGAGCTCGGGGCTCGGGCCGGTCGCCGACACCGCCGCCGGCCGCTGGTTCACCCCGGACTTCGCCGCTTCCCCGGCGGCCACCGCGCTGCTCGCCACCCTGCGGCGGCGCATCGCCCCCGCCGGCTACGCGGCCTGCTGCGACGCCCTCGCCGGCTACGACCTGCGCGGCGACCTCGCCCGCATCACCGCACCCACCCTCGTCGTCGCGGGCCGCACCGATCCGGCCACCCCGCCCCCGCACGCCCGCGCACTCGTCGACGGCATCCCCGGCGCCGGCCTCCTCGAACTGCCCGGCGCCGCCCACCTCGCGGGCGTCGAACGCCCCGCCGCCGTCCTGGCCGCCCTCCTCGGCCACCTCGCCGCACCGCCGGACGCCCCCGGGGCGGTCCGCGTCCCCGCCTCGTACCTCTCGGAAGGAACCGCGCCGTGACACCCCCACCGCCCGTCCGCCGCACCACCGTCGGCATCATCGGCGGCGGCCCCGCCGGACTGCTGCTGGCCCGCCTGCTGCACCGGTCCGGCATCGACTGCGCCGTCCTGGAGAGCCGCGACCGCGGTTACGTGGAGCGGCGGCAGCGCGCCGGCCTCCTCGAACAGGGCACCGTCGACGTGCTGCGCGGCTGCGGAGCCGGGGCCCGGCTGGACCGCGAGGGCCTGGTGCACGACGGCATCGAGCTGCGCTTCGCCGGGCGGGCCCACCGCCTCGACCTCCCGGAGCTCACCGGCGGCCGCCGGGTGACGGTCTACGCCCAGACGGAGGTCGTCAAGGACCTCATCGCCCTCCAACTCGCTGACGGTGCACCGCTGTTGTTCGGGGCGGAGGCGCTCACCGTCGAAGGGGCGGACGGGGACCGCCCCGCCGTCCACTACCGGTACCAGGGCCGCGTACACACCCTCCACTGCGACTACGTCGTCGGCTGCGACGGCTTCCACGGCGTGACCCGCCGGGCCGTACCGGAGGACCAACGGCGTACCTACGAGCGCGGCTACCCCTACTCCTGGCTCGGCGTGCTCGCCGACGCCCCGCCCTCCGCGGACGAGTTGGTCTACGCCCACTCCGCGCGCGGCTTCGCCCTGTTCAGCATGCGCAGCCCGACCGTCAGCCGGCTCTACCTCCAGGTCCCCAACGGAACCGACCCGGCGGACTGGCCCGACGACCGGATCTGGAACGAACTGGAGACCCGGGCGGCCGTCGACCCGGCCACCGGCGCCGCCCCCTGGAAGCTGGCGCGCGGCCCGATCACCGCCAAGTCGGTGCTGCCCATGCGCAGTTCCGTCACCGAACCGATGCGCTACGGCCGGGTGCTGCTGGCGGGCGACGCGGCGCACATCGTGCCGCCCACCGGAGCCAAGGGCCTCAACCTCGCCGTCGCCGACGTCACCCTCCTCGCCCGCGCCCTGGACCGTCTGCACACGACCGGCTCGACGGAACTGCTGGACGCCTACTCCGCCACCTGCCTGCGCCGCGTCTGGCGCGCCGAGCACTTCTCGGCCTTCATGACGACGACCTTGCACACCGCCCCGGACCAGTCGCCGTTCGACACCCGGCTGCAACTCGCCCAGCTCGACCGGATCGCCACCGCCCCGCACGCCGCGGCCGAACTCGCCGAGAACTACGCCGGACTGCCGCTCCCCGCGGTACCGGCGGAGTGCTCGTCGCGGTAGCGGACCAGCAGCATCGCGGCGTCGTCGTGCAGCGGGCCCTCGGCATGCTCGACCAGGTCCTCGCGCACCGCGCGCAGGGCGGCCTCCGGGTCGGCCTCCTTGAGCAGCGCCGCCCGGTCGTCGAGCGGATAGAAGCGGCCGGCCGCGTCGCGCGCCTCACTGACCCCGTCGGTGTAGAAGAGCAGCTGGTCGCCGGGGCTGAACGGCACCTCGTAGGGCACCGGGTTGTTCGCGGCGTGCCAGGTGAGGCCGAGCGGAAGCGACCGTTCCGGCGGCGCGGGGAAACCGACCGTGCCGGCGGGGCGGACGACCAGCGGCGCCGGATGGCCGTAGTTGAGCAGAGTGGCGTGCGGACCGTCACCGATCTCGGCGAGCACGGCCGTGACGAAGCGTTCGCCGGACAGATGGCGGTTCAGGGCCCGTTCGACGCGCTCGCCGACGGCCGGCAGATCGGGCTCGTCGTACGCCGCCTCGCGGAACGCGCCGAGCACCACCGCCGCGCTCTCCACGGCCTCCAGCCCCTTGCCCTGGACGTCCCCGACGATGATCCGGACACCGGCGGGCGAGGTCACCACCTCGTACAGGTCCCCGCCGATCCGGGCCTCGGCCACCGCCGACGTGTAGGAGACCGCGATCCGCAGGGGCCCGGCGCTGCGCGGCACCGGCCGCAGCAGCACCCGCTGGGCCACCTCGGCGATCGAGCGGACGCTGGCCAGCTCGGCCTCCCGGCGCTGCCGCATCACCGCGGCGACCACCCCGGCCGCGGTCACCCCGGCCACCGACAGCAGCGCGGTCAGCCCGCGCCGGCTCTCGTACACCCCGTTGTAGACGCCCAGACCGAGGCAGAGGACGAACGCGGTCAGCCCGGCCAGTGCGGTCCGCCGCCAGCCGCCGACCAGTCCGGCGAACGCGGGCCCCAGGGACACCAGCGGCAGGAAACCCACACCGGGCCCCGCGGTCAGGTCGACGGCGGTGACCACGGCCATGACCGTGTAGGGGAGCACGGACAGCACACGGGAGCCGGTGCGGCGCTCCCCGTTCTCCACGGCCAAGGCGGTCTCCGACGGTGTGGTGTGAGGTGATCGGGTGGAGGGGCCTCGGCCGTCGGACTGTCCGAAAACGGCCCCCAGACCCCTGACCTGAGCATATGCAACATATGCCGTATCGAAATACCTCACCGAGGCCCGTTACCGAATCGCAGTGGCGGGAACATCCGCCGGTCACGAACGCCCGGATCTTACGGACCCGTGACACGGCGGCCGTGGCGCGGGGCTTCCGGCCCGGCCGCGCTTAGCGTGACCGGCATGCGCGTACTGGTCACCGGCGGCGCCGGATTCATCGGATCACAGGTCGTCGACGCACTGCTGGCCGACGGCCACGAGCCCGTCGTACTCGACGCCCTGCTGCCCACGGCACACCGCGAACCCCCGCCGGCGCGGCCCGGCACCCGGCGGATCGTCGCCGACGTACGGGACCGGCCGGCCGTCGAGGCCGCCCTGCGCGGTATGGACGCGGTCTGCCACCAGGCCGCCATGGTCGGCCTGGGCAAGGACTTCGCCGACGCCCCCGACTACGTCGGCTGCAACGACCTGGGGACCGCCGTCCTGCTGTCGGCGATGGCCACGGCCGGGGTCCCACACCTGGTGCTCGCCGGATCCATGGTGGTCTACGGGGAGGGCCGCTACACCTGCCCGGCACACGGGGCGGTGCGCCCCGGGCCGCGCGCGGTGGCGGACCTGGACGCCGGCCGGTTCGAACCCCGCTGCCCGCACTGCCGCTCCGAGCTGCTGCCGGGCCTGGTCGACGAGGCCGCGCCCACCGACCCCCGCAACGTCTACGCGACCACCAAGCTCGCCCAGGAACACCTCGCCGCCTCCTGGGCCCGGGCGACCGGCGGCCGGGCCGTCGCACTGCGCTACCACAACGTCTACGGCCCCGGCATGCCGCGGGACACCCCCTACGCCGGGGTGGCCTCGTTCTTCCGCTCCGCCCTCGCCCGCGGCGAGCCCCCGACCGTGTACGAGGACGGCGGCCAGCGGCGGGACTTCGTGCACGTCCGGGACGTCGCGGCCGCCAACGTACGGGCCCTGACCACCTTGCCGGACCGGGCGTCCGCCACCCTGACCGCGTACAACACCGGCAGCGGCGTCCCGCACACCGTGGGCGAGATGGCGCGGGAGCTGGCCGCCGCGTACGGCGGACCGGCGCCGGTGGTGACGGGGGAGTACCGGCTCGGCGACGTGCGCCACATCACCGCGTCGTCGCGGCGGATCGCCGAGGACCTCGGCTGGCGGGCGGCGATCGGATTCGAGGAGGGCATGGCCGAGTTCGCCCGGGAGGAGATGCGGACCGCCGCACCCACCGGCACCGGCCCACCCTTCCCCACCGCCCCCCGGCCCGCCCCCGTGGACGTCGTCCTGCCCTGCCTGGACGAGGCCGCCGCGCTCCCGTGGGTGCTGGCGCGCATCCCGGCCGGCTGGCGCGCGATCGTGGTGGACAACGGCTCCACCGACGGCTCCGCCGAGATCGCCCGTGAACTGGGCGCCACCGTCGTCCGCGAACCGCGCCGCGGCTTCGGCGCCGCCTGCCACGCCGGACTGCTGGCCGCCGAGGCGGACATCGTCTGCTTCTGCGACTGCGACGCCTCCCTGGACCCGTCGCTGCTCGTCCCGTTCGTCCGTGCGGTCCGCGACGGCGACCGCGATCTGGTGCTGGGACGCCGACGCCCCCAGGGACGGGGCGCCTGGCCGCCGCACGCCCGGGCCGGCAACCTCGCCCTGGCCCACCTGCTGCGCCGCCGCACCGGACTGCGGCTGCACGACCTCGGCCCGCTGCGCGCCGCCCGGCGCACCGAACTCCTAGGGCTCGGCCTCACCGACCGCCGCAGCGGCTACCCCCTGCAGATGGTCGTGCGGGCCGCCGACGCCGGCTGGCGGATCGAGGAGCGCCCGGTGCCCTACCGGCCGCGCACCGGCCGTTCGAAGGTCACCGGCACCTGGCGCGGCACCTGGCAGGCGGTCCGCGACATGCGCGCCGTCCTCGGTCAGCCCCCGCTGACCGCCCCGGCGCGGGAGGCGGCCCGATGACCCGCCCCGCGGACCGTACGCCGCCCCCGCACGGGCCGACCGCGGTCCTGGTCATCGCCAAGGAACCGGTGCCCGGCCGGGTCAAGACCCGGCTGACCCCGCCCTACACCCCCGACGAGGCCGCCCGGTTGGCCGCCGCGGCCCTGCACGACACCCTCCTCGCGGTCCGCGCGATGCCCGCCCGGCGGCGGACCGTGGTGCTCGACGGACGGCCCGGGGACTGGCTGCCGGACGGCTTCGAGGTCCGGCCGCAGTGCGCCGGCGGCCTCGACGAACGGCTCGCCGCGGCCTTCGCCGCCAGCCCCGGCCCCACCCTGCTCCTGGGCATGGACACCCCGCAGGTGACCGCCGAACTCCTCGCACCCGCACTGGAGTTGACCGCCTGGGAACACCGTGACGCCTGGTTCGGCCCGGCCGAGGACGGCGGGTTCTGGGCGCTCGGCCTCGCCGACCCCGACCCCCGGTTGCTGCGCGGCGTCCCGATGTCCACCGCGGGCACCGGCGCCGCCCAGCGCGCCCGCCTGACCGCGGCCGGACTCCGGATCGGCGACCTGCCGGTGCTCCGCGACGTCGACACCGCCGCCGACGCCCACCTGGTCGCCGCCCAGGCCCCCACCGGCCGCTTCGCCACCACCCTCGCCCGGCTGACAGCGGTGAGGGGCCGATGAGCACCACCGTTCCTGATGCCCCGCCGCACCCCGCGGTCTGGGGTGCGGACGCCTACGCCGAGGCCCTGCGCAACGGCCGCGGCCCGCTCTATCTGCGCCGCACCGACGGCTGGTTGCTGCCGCTGGACGTCGAGCGCTGGTGCGCCGCGGCGGACGAGACCGACCTCGCGGTGCTGGGCCGCTGCGAGGGCAGCGTCCTGGACATCGGCTGCGGCCCCGGACGGCTGGTCGCCGCGCTCACCGCGCAGGGCAGGCGGGTGCTCGGCATCGACGTCAGCCCGGCCGCGGTCGCCCGCACCGCCGCGGCCGGGGGCGCCGCCCTGCGCTGCTCGGTCTTCGACTCCCTTCCCGACGAAGGGAGTTGGGGTACCGCGCTGCTCCTCGACGGCAACATCGGCATAGGCGGCGACCCCCGCGCCCTGCTCGCCCGCACCGCCGCCCTGGTCCACCCGGCCGGGCTGCTCATCGTGGAGACCGTCCCCGCGGACATCGACGAACGGGCCCGGGTCAGCGTCGCCGGCGACCCGTACGCGGGCCACCACACCGCCGACCCGTTCCCCTGGGCCCGGGTCGGCACGCCCGCGCTGCTGCGGTACGCCGACGCCGCGGACTGGACACCCGTCGAGCGGTGGACGGCCGCCGGCCGGAGGAGTCAGTCACCGTCCGCCGCGCGCTGTTTCGTCGCCCTGCGGCGGCGCCGCAGCCTGCCCGCCGCCCGCCGGGGCTGAACCGTACGGCACAGCAACCACAGCGCGGAGACCGCGAACAGCACGGCGGTGATCAGCAGCCAGCGGCCCAGGAACACCCCGGCCGGCAGCCCGGTCGCGGCCTCGTAGTGCACCGCCCAACCGCCCCCCGCCGCATAGGCGATGAGCGGGAGCCACACCAGCAACAGCAGGCCCGACAGCGCGGCGGGCACCCGCACGAACGCCGTCCAGGGCCGATGGCGAGCGGTCCCCGCCGTGCACCGGACCACCGCACGGTCGGCGAGCGCGTACAGCGGCAGCAGCACCAGATCGTGCAGCAGCGCCGCCCCCACGAACCACACCACCACCAGTGGCCACCGCCCGCCGGCCAGCAGCCGCACCCCCGCATAACCGGTGAGTGCGAACGACCCGAGCATCAGCGCCAGGTGCAACGGCCCTTCGCCGTACCAGCGGTGCCGGCGCAGTCGCTGCCACCCACGGACCAGCGCGGCCCGCCCGGGCATCCGTACCCGTCGCACGCCGCTCACCCCTCCCCGAACGAAAGCCGCGCCACCCACTTGGTGTTCAGCACCCCCGGCGCCGCCGGCACGATGATCCGCGCCGGGTAGCCGTGGTCCCGCGAGAGCTCCGCGCCGCCCACCCGCAGCGCGAGCAACGACCGCGGATCGCGCACCTGGCTGCTGCTCAGCGCGGCCCGGCGGAACGCGCCGTGCAACTGGAGCGACTCCACCAGCACGCCTGGCGGCCGGTCGCCGAGGCCCACCAGCGCGGCGAGCTCCCGCAACCGCACCCCGCTCCACAACTGGTCGTCCGTCGACCAGCCCTCCACACAGGCGATCGGCAGCGCCGCCTGGTGCTGCGGCAGCCGCAGCAGATCGGCGCGGGTCAGCCGCACCCGGCGCCCGCCGCCCTCCACCGTCAGCCGCCAGTCGTCACCGGTGTCCTGCGCCCGGATCCCGACGGCAGCCGCGGACTTGTTGATCTGGAACCCGTTCGGCCCGCCGCCCGGATCCGCGCCCCCATGCGGCGCCAGCAGCGCGGTACGCCGCCACCACCCGCCCAGGCTCTGCCCCGCCGTCGTCACCAGCAACAGCAGCGACCCGGCGCCGACCAGCCCCAGCGCGCCCCGCCGGCTCAGCGTCGGCCGGTCCGGACGCACCGCCACCAGCCCGGTCCCGTCGTCCTGCGCCGCCGGATCGGTCCGCTCCCGCAGCGCCCGTACGGTCCGCGGCAGCCGCAGCACCACATGGGCCACGAACGCGCCGATGAACACCCACGCGCCGTAGAAGTGCAGCCGGTAGAACGACCCGGGGAAGAGGTACGCCAGCTGGACGTTGAGCAGCCCGGTGACGAACTCGAACAGCGCCCCGCCGACCAGCAACAGCAGCGACAGCCGCTCCAGTGCGTCGCCCGCCGACCGCGCCGGCGGCATCCGGAACAGCTTCGGGATCACCGACCACAGCTTCGCCAGCAGCACGGGCACGAGGACCACGCCGAGGGTGACGTGCACCCCCTGGGTCAGCCGGTAGAGCCAGCGCGGGCCGGTGGGCCAGCTGAAGAGGTAGAACCCCAGCAGGCCCTTCCCGGGCGTCTGGTCGTTGACGCCGCCGGCCAGGTCGGGGTTGTAGGCGGCGTACGACAGCAGACCGGTGACGAACAGCAGGGTGATCCCGGCCAGCAGGACCACACCGAGCAGCGCGGTCAGCCGCGGGCCGCGCAGCGGACTGCGCCAGAACGACGGGGAGGTGGGCGGAACCGGGCGGGAAGCGGCCATGCGCCGACGGTATGCCGGGACCGCGTCCCGAGCGGGCCGCAACGCATGACGAAAGTCTGACGTCGGCGGAACGGCGCCACCCCGGCCCGGCCGTGGCGTCCTAGCGTGCCGGTGTGACCCACCGTGAGATCCGGCCGGGCCGGGCGAGCGTCCGACCGGAGCCCGACGAGCGCGCCGTGCGCCGCGCCGACCTGCTGGCCGCCGCGGCCGGCGCCCTCCTCGTCGCGCTCGCCGCCGTCATCGGCACCGTCATCGAGCACGCCAACGGCAGCCTGCACGTGAACTGGCCGCCGCTGTACGCCTCGTGGTTCCCGCACCTCGGCCCCGGCACCCCCGCCGCGGTCACCGTCGCCGTCCTCGTGATCGCGTACGGTCCGCCGCTCGCCGCCCGGCTGCCCTGGCGGGCCCTGCTCCTCACCTGCTGGGCCGCCGCCCTCGCCTGGACGACCGCACTGGCCCTGATCGACGGCTGGCGGACCGGTGTCGCCGGCCGGCTCACCACCGCCTACGAGTACCTGACGGTCATCCACCGCTTCGACGACCTCGGCCCGGTACTGCGCGGCTTCACCGGGCACATCCTCAACAACGCCCCGGACCACTGGCCCGCCCACGTCGCCGGACACCCGCCGGCCGCGATCCTCACCTTTGTCGGGCTGGACCGCCTCGGCCTGGGCGGCGGCGCCTGGGCCGGCGTCTGGTGCCTGGTCACCGGCGCCTCCACCGCGGCCGCGGTCCTCATCGCCCTGCGCGCGCTCACCGACGAGCCCACCGCACGCCGGGCCGCGCCCTACCTCGTCCTGGCTCCGGCCGCCGTATGGGTGGGCACCTCCGCCGACGGCTACTTCGCCGCGGTCGCCGCCTGGTCACTCGCCCTGCTCGCGCTCGCCGCCACCGGGCGCACCCGCCCTGGGCCCCCGCGGGGTGGAGGTGCCGGCGGCGGCAGCCGGGGGAGTGTCCCCCTCCGCGCGGCCGCCGCCCTGGGCTCAGGGCTCCTCCTCGGCCTGACCTGTTATCTGTCCTACGGCCTCACCCTCATCGTCCTGATCGCCGCCGCGGTCCTGCTGCTCGCCCGGAGCGCCCGCCCGCTGCCGCTCGTGGCGACCGGGGCGGCGGCCGTCGCGGTGGCCTTCACGCTCGCCGGTTTCGACTGGTGGGAGGGGTACCGGCTGCTGGTACAGCGCTACTACCAGGGCGCCGCGGCGGTCCGTCCGTACGCGTACTGGGTGTGGGGCAACCTGGCCTGCGCCGTGCTGATCACCGGTCTCGCCACCGTCGCCGCGCTGCGGCGCATCCTCGCGGCCGCCCCGGCCGCCGTGCGGCGCCTCCGCCCGCGCACCGACGCGCGCACCGGACCGCCGCCCACGCCCGCCGACCGCCTGACCGTGCTCGTGCTGGCCGCGCTGCTCGCCCTCCTGGTGGCCGACCTCTCCGGCATGAGCAAGGCGGAGACCGAGCGCATCTGGCTGCCCTTCGCGTCCTGGCTGCTGGCCGCCTGCGCCCTGCTGCCCGCGTCCCACCGGCGCTCCTGGCTGACGGCCCAGGCCGTGCTGCCGCTACTGGTCAACCACCTGCTGTACACCGGCTGGTGAGGGCTGCTGTACACCGGCCGGTGACCGCTGCCGTACACCGGCCGGTGACGGCACGGGCGGCGCGCCGAAGGGCCCGGCCGCCGTCGGGCCGGTACGCCGGGGCCGCGGTCAGGCCGGATACGGCGGGGGCGCCGTCAGGCCAGATACGTCCGGGTCGAGTTCACCCGGCCGGGGCGCAGGATGCGGATCGGGCCGAGGTTGCAGGAGGGGCAGTCATTGCGGGTCAGCGGGGACGGAACCCGGATGCCGCGCGCGAAATAGTCGGCCCGTCGGTGGCCCGCCAGATCCGTGGTGTGCCGGATCTCGTACTCCTCCTCCCAGCCGTGCCCGCAGTGCAGACAGACGAACGCGTATGCCTCGTGAACCGTCTCGGTGTCCCGTTCCATGATCACCACGCCCTCTCCCCGGCCCCGCCGTACGGGCGGCGCCGGATGCATGCCGGACCCGGCCATGCCGTACCTCCTATTATTGCGCCGTGCAAAGAGGAGCGCGGGGCCGGATTTCCGGGCCGCCCCGGACCGCGGCCCGGGCCCGTTCGCGCCCGTCGGTACCGCCCGCCACCAGGCACGATGCCGGGACGGGTATAAAGGCGCCATGGGGAACGAGGCAGATCGCGCAAGGCGGCCGGTCGGGCCGGCCACGACCGGGGACGAGCGCGCGCAGCACGGCGACCAGGACCTCGACCAGGACGTCGAGGAGGTCATCGCCGCGGTGCTGACCGCTTCCCGGCTGCTGGTCGCGATCTCGGCCCGGGCGCTGGCCCGGATCGAGCCCTCGCTCACCCTGCCCCAGCTGCGCACCCTGGTCGTGCTCGACAGCCAGGGCCCGATCAAGCTCGCCGCCCTGGCCGCCGCGCTGGGGGTCAATCCGTCCACCGCGATGCGGATGGTCGACCGGCTCGCGGCGGCCGGCAGCGTCACCCGCAAGGCCAACCCCGGCAACCGCCGGGAGGTCGTACTGGAACTGACCGCCGAGGGCCGGGAACTCGTCGCGCAGGTACTCGCCGACCGGCACGCCGAGATCGCCGCGATCGTCGCCCGGCTGCCGGCCGGCCAGCGCGCCGGCCTGGTCCACTCGCTACACGCCCTCGCCGACGCCGCGGACGCCCCACCGGTGCCGCCCCGGCCCGCGCCACCGCCGGAACCGGCCGCTCCCTAGCGGACCGGGCGCCGGGGGCGGTGTGCCGCACGTCCCTGCGCGCCCCGTCCCCGCTCAGCCGCGCCGCCCGTCCAGCGCCTGGTACACCGCCCTGACCAGACCGCCGTTGCGCGGGTCGTCGCCCGCCGTCCCGCCGCCGTACTTGTTCATGGTGTACGCGTACGACAGCCGGTTCTCGGGGTCCGCGAAGGCGTACGAACCGCCGGCCCCACCGTGCCCGAACGCCCTCGGGTTGGGCCCCAGCCGGCACTGGTGGTTGAGCATGTAGCCGAGACCCCAGCGCAGCTCGAATCCCGGCGGCGCGAGCGGCCCTATGGCCAGATCCGGCTCCCCGGGACGGCTCTGCGACCGGCGCATCGCCTCCAGCGTCCCGGCACCGACCACCTTCCCGCCCACCAGCGCGCCGTACACCGTCGCGAGCCCGTGCGCGGAGGCGTGCGCATTGCCGCCCGGGATCTCCGCCGAGCGATAGGCCGCGCTGTTGACGTCGCCGGTCGGGATGGACATCAGGGAGAGCATCACGACGGCCATCGGATGGTCGTCCAGGGACCGGAACGGCGGCCTCGGCGCACCGGGAAGCCGCTCGGCGAGCAGCGCCTCGTCCAACTGCCCGACCATGTCCGCGCAGGAGGCGTGCTCCTCGTCCGGGGTGCCGATGAACACCCGGGCCCCCAGCGGCTCCGCGATCTCGCTGCGCAGGAACGCCCCCAGGGACTGCCCGGTGACCCGCCGGACCACCTCGCCGACGAGATAGCCGAAGGTCACCGCGTGATAGCCCTGGGCGGTCCCCGGCTCCCACCACGGCTCGGTCGCCGCCAGCACCGTACAGACCGCGTCCCAGTCGTAGGCGCGCCCGGGCGGCAGCGGCGTGCGCGGGGCGATCAGGCCGGAGCGGTGGCTGAGCAGCCAGCGCACGGGTAAGTCCTCCTTGCCGGCCTGGGCGAACTCCGGCCAGTAGCGGGCGACCGGCGCATCGAGGTCCAGCTCCCCGCGGTCGGCGAGCAGATGGGCGCAGAGTGCCGTCATCCCCTTGGACGTCGAGTAGACGTTGACCAGGGTGTCGCGTTCCCAGTCCTGCGTCCGGTCGGCATCCTTGTGGCCGCCCCACAGGTCGACCACCGGCTCCCCGTCCAGGGTCACCGTGACCGCGGCCCCGACTTCGCCGTGCCGCCGGAAATTCCGCTCGAAGGCCTCCTGCACGCCCGCGAACTCCGGTGCGCAGTGGCCGTTGACGTTGACGGTGGCTGGTCCCACGGCTGCCTCTTCTCGCGTCGCCCGGTGCGCTCATCCCGTACGCAGGGGTGTGCGTACGTACGCCTGTACCTGCGAAACGGCGTCCCTACGGGATGATCTGCCCAGTTCGATGCCCATGGCAACCATATGGACCCGGACGGCCGAGAACGGCGTGTCAGGGCGGCGGGCGAGATCGGGTCATGACCGGATCGCACCCCCTCAGGCGCGCAGGGGCGCACCCCACCCGCACCATGGTCATCATGACCACCACTTCTGCCGACGAGGCCATCCCTGCCGACGAGGCTTGTACGGGCGCGAGCACCCTCCGCGACGCCGACGCCGACGCGGTTGTCGGCACCATGCGCGGCGGCGAGACCGTGGAGGACGGTGGGGGTGGGGACGCGGGCGCCGGTGCGGCGGTCCGGCCCGTCGAGGCGCTGATCCTCGTCGACATCCAATCGGCCTTCGTCGCGGGCGAGGACGCGGTGCCGGACGCGGCGCGGGTGCTCGACCGGAGCCGTGGCCTGCTGGCCCGGGCCCGCGCTGCCGGGGCCCTCGTCGTCCACCTCCAGAACGACGGCGAACCCGGGACCGTCGACGCACCGCACACGCCCGGCTGGGAACTCCACCTGCCCGTCGCGCCGGGGCCGCGCGAGACCGTGGTCCGCAAGGCCCAGGACGACGGCTTCGAGGGCACGGCACTGGGCGATCTGCTGGAAGCGGCGGACGTCGGAGGGCTGGCGATCTGCGGGGTGCTCTCCGAGATGTGCGTCAGTGCGACCGCCCGTACGGCCCTGGCCCGCGACTACCGCGTGGTCCTGCCGCACGACGCACACGCCACCTACGACATCCCCGCGGCCCCGGGCATCAGCGGGGTCGTCCCGGCCGCGATGTCCTCCCGTGCGGCCGAATGGGCCCTGGGCGACGAGGTCGAGATCGTCGCCCGTGCCGCCGACATCCCCTTCACCACACCGCCCCGCGCCCGCCGAGCGCCCTGACCCGCCGGGCACCCTGACCCGCCGGGCGCCTTGTCCCGCCGAGTGACCTGACCCGCTGGGAACGCTGTCCCGGCGGGAGCGGTGGCCGGCCGCGAGTGGTGACCGGCCGCGAGTGGTGACCGGGCGGGCGCTGGGCCGCCAGGACCACGTGGCGCCGTGGTCAGTTCTGGTTCTTCTCCAGTGCGGTGATGTAGGCCCCCATGAAGTGGTCCCGGACGCCGTCGGACGTGGGCGCGAGCAGGTCGGCGGTGTAGCCCTTGGCGTGGTCGAAGAGGCCGGTGATCACCGGCATGGTGGAGTGGATCTTTCCCGTGGAGTCGATGTAGCGCAGCGCGGAGACGTGGTGGAAGGCGGGCTCCGGCGGGAGCTGGGGCACGACGTCGTTGTTGTTGACGAAGCGGTACATGCGGTCGGTGAAGGCCGCGTCGAACTCCCGCGTCAGCAGCCGGTCGCAGGTCCGCGGCTGCCCGAAGGTGTAGACGCCGGTGGCCCTCAGATACGGCTCTTCGAAGTGCAACCGGGCGCCGGCCAGCATCGCCAGCGCACCGCCCAGGCTGTGGCCGGTGAACCAGACCGTCTGGCCGTTGTCCCGGAACTCGTGGACGGCGGCGTGGACCTGCGGCCAGACGGACTCCAGCGCCTCGCCGAAGCCGTGGTGGATGTATCCCTTGCCGCCGGGGCCCGGCCAGGGCGGGGTCGTCGTGTCGGAGAGCCAGTCGCGCATGTTCGTCGGCTCGGTGCCCCGGAAGGCAGTGATGATCATGTGGCGGCCGCCGAGGGTGTACGCCTGGGTGTCCTCCAGCGGGAACGGCGGCCGGAACGTGGTGTTGTGGTGGCGCACCTGCTCGAAGCCCCATTCCCGGGCGGTTTTGTCGATGGCCGGCTCGTCCTTGTACGCGAGCTCGGCGGCGCGCGCCATGGAGAGCGCATGGCGGACGCTGTAGCTGGTGGCCTTCTGGTCGATGACGGTGCTGGTCAAGGGGGGCTCCTGAGATCGGATTCGAGGGGGTTGACGGTGCCGGACTCGCGGACGGGCGAGGGGCAGTGGGAACGAGGCATGCGCGCGGCGCCGCCGTGGGCGATTACAGAATGCTTACTCTGATTACTGAGCGTAACTCCACGACGGCGCGCCGCGCCGTTGCGTCCGTTTAAACCACTCGTTCGAGCCTCGGGTCGCACAGAGCGGGCCGGGGGGCGAGCCTGGAAGCGTTCGGCTCCCAGAGGAAGGCCCACAGAGGAAGGCCCCACAGTGAACAGCGCGGAACAGGCGTCACACGCGGAACATGTATCGGCCGAGGTGGTGGTGGAGCTGGAGAGCTGCGCGACGCAGGACGCGCATGCCGTCTTCAGCGCCCTGCGGACCGCCTTCGCCTCCGACCGGGCCGCCGACGACGTGCCCGAGGAAATGGCGGGGGCGGGGCCGACGGTGTGGACCTCGACCGTCGACGTGAGCGAGCACAAGGCCGAGCCCGAGCCCCGGAGGCTGACGGCGCCGGTGCTGGTCAGCCTCCAGGGCGGCTACTGGGCCGTTGACCAGCTGTGCAAGGGCCTGGAGCCGGCGTTCAGGGTGCACATCCTCGGCATGGCCGCCGGTGACCAGGAGAAGGAGGTCGAACTCCGCCTGGAGTCCCGCTAGCACGGCCACCGGACCAGGGCGGCGCCTGTAAGCCCGGGGAGGCGACCGGCCCCTTCGACGGGGCGACCGGCCGTCCTCACCCGCCCCCCCGAAGGGGGGTGGGCGGCGGGGAAAACAAACGCCACGGAATACGCCACAGCAGAACGCCAAGGAGAACGCCGAAGCAGAACGCCACGAGTACGCAGGCCAGGAGGCAACCGAAGCAAGGGGGCAACCGGAGCCAGCGGAAAGCGGAGCCAGGGGGAACCGGAGCGAGGAAAGGCAGAAGCGAGTGCAGCCCACCAATCAACCGGCGGACGCCGGAGGGGCGCGGGCGGCGGGCGCCGCGCGTTCCGGGACCGGTGCCGGAACGCATGCAGGTACGGCCACCGCCCGCCCCGCCCGGCCCGCCGAGGCGGCGGCCGAGCAGAGTTCAGCGCTGGTTCTGCACGTCAACGGAACGGCGTACGAGCTGACCCTGGATCACCGGACCACGGTCCTGGACGTGCTGCGAGAGCACCTCGGTCTCACCGGGGCCAAGAAGGGCTGCGACCACGGTCAGTGCGGCGCCTGCACGGTGCTCGTCGAGGGCCGGCGCGCCAACAGCTGTCTGATGCTGGCGGTGGCCCAGGACGGACGGCACATCACCACCATCGAGGGGCTGGCGGACGGGGAGCGGCTGCATCCGCTCCAGGAGGCGTTCGTGGAGCGGGACGCGCTGCAGTGCGGCTACTGCACCCCGGGCCAGATCTGCTCGGCCGTGGGAGTGCTCCAGGAGGCGGCGGACGGCTTTCCGTCCCATGTCACCCCCGCCGACGCACCCCAGGGTGGGCCGGTGCAGCTGACCGTCGAGGAGATCCGCGAGCGGATGAGCGGCAACCTGTGCCGCTGCGGGGCGTACCCCCGGATCGTCGAGGCGGTCCATGACGTGTCCACCGACCAGGGGGTGGCGTCATGAAGCCGTTCGGATACGTGCGGGCGACCAGCGTCGAGGAGGCCGTACGGGCCGCCGAAGGCCAACCAGGAGCCCGCTTCCTCGGCGGGGGCACCAACCTCGTCGACCTGATGAAACTGGGCGTGGAGCGGCCCGGTCTGCTCATCGACGTCACCCGGCTGCCGCTGGACCACATCGAGGAACTGCCCGACGGCGGGCTCCGCATCGGGGCGATGGTCAGCAACAGCGCCCTGGCCGCGGCGACCCCCGTGCGCGAGCGCTACCCGGTGCTGTCGCAGGCGGTGCTGTCCGGCGCCTCGGGCCAGCTGCGCAACACCGCGACCACCGGGGGCAATCTGCTGCAGCGCACCCGCTGCCTGTATTTCCAGGACGTCTCCAAGCCCTGCAACAAGCGTGAGCCGGGGACCGGCTGTCCGGCCCGTGAGGGCGTCCACCGCGACCTCGCCGTACTGGGCCACTCCCCGCACTGCGTCGCCACCCAGCCCTCCGATATGGCGGTGGCGCTGGCCGCACTTGACGCGACCGTCCACCTGCACGGCCCGGACGGCGACCGGAGCGTGCCGGTGACCGAGTTCCACCGGCTGCCCGGCGACCACCCCGAGCAGGACACCGTGATCCGGCCCGGCGAACTGATCACCGCCGTGCAGCTGCCGCCCGCGGACCGCGGGGCGCGGTCCCGCTACCGCAAGGCCCGCGACCGCGCGTCGTTCGCCTTCGCGCTCGCCTCCGTCGCCGCCGTGCTGGACGTCCGGGACGGTGTCGTACGGCGTGCCGCGCTGGCGTTCGGCGGGCTCGCGCACCGGCCGTGGCGGGCCCGCACGGCCGAAGAGGTGCTGCGGGACGCCCCCGCCACCGAGGACACCTTCGCCCGCGCCGCCGAGGCCGAACTCGCGGCCGCCGAGCCGCTGCGCGACAACGGATTCAAGGTCCCGCTGGCCCGCAACCTCGCCGTCGCCGTCCTGACCGAACTGGCGGCCCCACCCGCCCACAGCTGACCTCCACCCACCCCACGGACCCACCAGGGTCTCCAGGAGCACCCAAGGACCCGCCATGAGCCCCCGCACCTTCCCGCTCGGCCCACCCCCGTACCCCCTGGGCGAACCGCTCGTCCGGCGGGAGGGCCGGGAGAAAGTCACCGGTGCCGCCCGTTACGCGGCCGAACACACCCCGCCGAACTGCGCCTACGGCTGGCCGGTCGCCGCGGGCATCCCACGCGGCCGGGTCGCCGCCGTGGACACCGCGGAGGCGCTCGCGCTGCCGGGTGTGATCACGGTGCTGACCCACGAGAACGCCCCCCGGCTGGCCGCCGCCGAGGACCCCACGCTGTCGCTGCTCCAGGAGGACCGGGTGCCGCACCGCGGCTGGTACGTGGCCCTCGCGGTCGCCGACACGATCGAAACGGCGCGGGCGGCCGCCGAGGCCGTCCGGGTGACGTACGAGACCGACGACGACGCCGACGTCCTGCTGCGGGCCGACCACCCGCGGATGTACGAGCCGGAGAAGGTCAACGGCGGGTACCCGGGGACGCGGGAACGCGGCGACTTCGAGGGGGCGTTCGCCGCCGCGCCGGTCACCGTGGACGCGACCTACCACGTGCCCCCGCTGCACAACCACCCGATGGAGCCGCACGCCTCGACCGCCCACTGGAGCGAGGGCCATCTGACGGTCCACGACTCCAGCCAGGGGGCCACCAAGGTGTGTGAGGACCTGGCCGCCCTCTTCAAGCTCGACACGAGCGAGATCACCGTCGTCTCCGAACACGTCGGCGGCGGCTTCGGCTCCAAGGGAACGCCGCGCCCGCAGGTCGTCCTGGCCGTGATGGCCGCGCGCCACACCGGGCGGCCGGTCAAGGTCTCGGTGCCGCGCCGGGAGATGCCCGCGGTCGTCGGCCACCGCGCCCCGACGATCCAGCGGGTCCGCCTGGGCGCCGGCAACGACGGCGTGATCACCGCGCTGTCCCACGAGATTGCCACCCACACCTCCACCGTCACGGAGTTCGTCGAGCAGGCCGCGGTGCCCGCCCGCGTCATGTACGCCTCGCCGAACAGCCGCACCGTGCACCGCGTCGTCCCGCTCGACGTACCGACCCCCTCGTGGATGCGCGCCCCGGGCGAGTGCCCCGGCATGTACGCCCTGGAGTCCGCCATGGACGAACTCGCCGTCCAACTGGGCATGGACCCGATCGAACTGCGGATGCGCAACGAACCGGACACCGAGCCGGACAGTGACCGGGCCTTCAGCAGCCGGCACCTGGTGGGCGCGCTGCGCGACGGCGCCGAGCGGTTCCGCTGGCTGCCGCGCGATCCGCGGCCCGGCGTGCGCCGCGAGGGCGATCTGCTGCTCGGCACCGGTGTCGCCGCGTCCACCTACCCCGTTCTGATCGCCGCTTCCGCCGCCGAGGCGCACGCCGACCGCGACGGCACCTTCCGGATCCGGGTGAACGCCACCGACATCGGCACCGGCGCCCGCACCGTCCTCGCACAGATCGCCGCCGGTGCGCTGATGGCCCCGGAGGACCGGGTCCGCATCGAGATCGGCAACAGTGATCTGCCGCCCGCGATGCTGGCCGGCGGCTCGGCCGGCATCGGCTCGTGGGGCTGGGTGGTCCACAAGGCGTGCACGGCGCTGCGGGCGCGGCTGCGGGACCATGTCGGGCCGCTCCCGGCCGACGGGCTCACGGTCGCCGCCGACACCCGCCAGGAGACCTCCGAGCGGTCCCCGTACGCCCGGCACTCGTTCGGCGCCACCTTCGCCGAGGTGCAGGTCGACACGGTCACCGGGGAGATCCGGGTGCGCCGCCTGATGGGAGTGTTCGCGGCCGGCCGCATCCTCAACCCCCGCACCGCGCGCTCCCAGTTCATCGGCGGCATGACCATGGGCCTGGGCATGGCGCTCACGGAGGACAGCGAGGTGGACCCGGAGTTCGGCGGCTTCGCCGGGTGCGATCTGGCCGGCTACCACGTACCGGCCTGCGCCGACGCGCCGCGGATCGAGGCGTACTGGGTCGAGGAGGAGGATCCGCACCTCAACCCCATGGGCAGCAAGGGCATCGGCGAGATCGGCATCGTGGGCACAGCGGCGGCCGTCACCAACGCGGTGTGGCACGCGACTGGAGTAAGGCTGCGCGACATTCCGCTCACCCCCGACAAGGTGCTGCCCCACTTGTGAGAGGGCCGTATCAGGTGAGCGCCGGGGGCCCCGGCGGCCATGAGCTGTTGCGGGCCCCGGGTGGCCGGGTCAGCATGACAGATGACCCATACGTACCAGATGCTCACTCTTCGTGTTCGGGGTTCGTTGGTCCAACGAGGTGAAGGACGTGAGCCTCTCGCGGTGAGGAGCCACGACATGAGACTTCCCAGCGACCGGCACTACACGGTCGAACTGCATGCTTCGGCGGAGCGCGTGCCGCAGATCCAGCGGATTCTTGCCGCGCACCTGAGGTATTGGGACCTCGAGCTCCATATCCCGCCCGTATGCCGGGGAGTGGCGGAACTCCTGACCAACGTCCATCGCCACATCGGCCCGGAGGCCCGCTGCGTCGTCGAACTCCGCTGGTCCGGCCGCAATCTGACGACCTCCGTCGCCGACGAGGGCCCGCGGCTGCCGAAGCTGCTGAGCGCCGCCGGTGGCGGGCTCTCCCGGGTCGCCGCGCTCAGCGACAGCTGGGGCACCTGCGGCACCCCCGACGGCAAGGTCATCTGGTTCACCCGGCGCGTCGAGGCGACCCGCAGGACGCCGCTGGCCGGCCGCGCCCCGCTGCGCAGCGTGCCCGACGAGAAGGGGCAGCCGGTGGTTCCGCCGGCCGTGCCGGTCGAGCCGCTCGCCGAGCCCGCCCGCCTCGCCTGATACGTCCGCGACAGGGCGGGGCCACGGTCACCGAATCCGGCGGGGCGTCCGCCACGGCGCGTCCCGGCACGCCTCGCCCACCGGCCGACAGCCGCCCCCGCAACGGCAGTTGAGCCGGAGGCCGGCCGTCCGTCGCGGTGCCGAGCGCGGCACGGCAACGGCCCGGAGCCCCAACCGCGCGCGACGGCCCCGCTCTTGGGCGGCCCGTTCCCGCTGCCTCTCCGGCCGGCCCCAGCAGGGCGGCCCGCCGGCGTCCCCGTGCGCCCGCCCGCTGACCGGCCCGACCCGGACCGCGCCGGTACCGGTCCGCGTCGGCCGCCTCCCCGGCACCTTCCGCCGCCCTTCCGCCGCCCTTCGCCGTCCTTCCGCCGCCGAGCGGCGCCCCCGCCTCCGTCGTGCAGAGTAGGTCCGGATTCCGGCCACGTCCGGACCCGGGCCCTGCCGTCGCCGGGGCCGTTCCCGCCTGCCCGCCGTCCTGAGCGCCCGCCGTCCTGAGCGCCCGCTCCGACCGCCCCGCGGCGGCAGCCCTACGGAGGCCCCGCGCCCTGCCGCGCCCTCGTCCCGTCCCGCGCGCCGTCCCGCAGGCCGTTCCGTGCGCCGTCCGCCTCCCGCTCCGGACAGCCCGGATTCCGGTACGAACCGGGCGGCCGCCGGCCCCGGTCACCGAGCGGTTTGCACGCCCGTCTCTCCCTACCGCTCCGACCAGGGAGTTCGCTGCCCGTACGGCGATCCGACACACATCTGACACCCCCCCTTCCCTGACGCTCGTTCCTCTTGGAACACTCTGCTGACGCTGTCATCGCACAGCACCTCACACAACCGAACAGCACCGCCCCAACTCACCAGCATTCCCCCCATATCGCGAGGTCCCCAGACTCATGCCTGAACTCAATCGGCGGCGATTCCTCCAGATCGCCGGTGCCACCGCGGGCGTCTCGGCGCTGTCCAGCAGCATCGCCCGCGCCGCCGCCATCCCCGCCACCCGTAGCTCCGGTTCCATCAAGGACATCGAGCACGTCGTGGTGCTCATGCAGGAGAACCGTTCCTTCGACCACTACTTCGGCTCGCTGAAGGGCGTACGCGGCTTCGGTGACCCGCGTCCGGTCATCCTGGAGAGCGGCAAGTCCGTGTGGCACCAGCCGGACGGCGGCAAGGACGTCCTGCCGTACCACCCCGACGCCGACAACCTCGGCATGCAGTTCATCGAGGGCCTCAACCACGACTGGGCCGGCGGCCACAAGGCCTGGAACAACGGTAAGTACGACAGCTGGATCCCCGCCAAGGGCACCGGCACGATGGCCTATCTGACGCGCAAGGACATCCCGTTCCACTACGCGCTGGCCGACGCGTTCACCATCTGCGACGCGTACCACTGCTCGATCATCGGGGCCACCGACCCCAACCGCTACTACATGTTCTCCGGCCACGTCGGCAACGACGGCTCCGGTGGCGGCCCGGTCCTGGGCAACGAGGAGGCCGGCTACAGCTGGACGACGTACCCGGAGCGGCTGGAGAAGGCCGGGGTCTCCTGGAAGGTCTACCAGGACATCGGCGACGGCCTGGACGCCAACGGCAAGTGGGGCTGGATCGAGGACGCCTACCGCGGCACCTTCGGCGACAACTCGCTGCTCTTCTTCAACCAGTACCGCGACGCCAAGCCCGGCGACCCGCTCTACGACAAGGCCCGCACCGGCACCAACGCCAAGCAGGGCGACGGCTACTTCGACCAGCTCAAGGCCGACGTCAAGGCCGGCAAGCTGCCCCAGGTCTCCTGGATCGCCGCGCCCGAGGCGTTCTCCGAGCACCCCAACTGGCCCGCCAACTACGGCGCCTGGTACGTCTCCCAGGTCCTGGACGCGCTCACCTCCAACCCCGAGGTGTGGAGCAAGACCGCCCTGTTCATCACGTACGACGAGAACGACGGGTACTTCGACCACGTCATCCCGCCCTACCCGCCGGCCTCCGCCGATCAGGGCCTGTCCACCGTGGACACCAAGCTCGACTACTTCGGCGGCAACGCCTCCTACTCCGCGGGCCCCTACGGCCTCGGCCAGCGCGTGCCGATGCTCGTCGTCTCCCCCTGGAGCACCGGTGGTTACGTCTGCTCCGAGACGTTCGACCACACCTCCATCATCCGGTTCCTGGAGCGCCGCTTCGGGGTGCACGAGCCCAACATCTCGCCCTGGCGGCGGGCCATCTGCGGCGACCTGACCTCGGCCTTCGACTTCTCCCTGGAGAACACCAAGCCGGCCGCGCTGCCGGACACCGACGGCTACCAGCCGCCGGACAAGGACCGGCACGACAGCTACGTCCCCAAGCCGCCGGCCAACCCCGTGCTGCCCAAGCAGGAGCCCGGCTCCCGGCCGTCCCGCCCGCTGCCGTACGCACCCCTGGTCGACGGCGCCGGGACCGCGTCCACCGGGCGCTTCACGCTCACCTTCAGCGCCGGCGCCCGTGCCGGTGCCTGCTTCACCGTCACCGCGGGCAACCGCACCGACGGCCCCTGGACGTACACCACGGAGGCCGGCAAGAAGATCTCCGACACGTGGAACACCGCCTACTCCAAGGGCGTCTACGACCTGTCCGTCTTCGGGCCGAACGGCTTCCTGCGCACCTTCAAGGGCGACGGGAAGAAGAAGGGCCCCGAGGTGACCGCCCGTCATGACGCGACCACCGGGCGCCTGGTCCTCACGCTGACCAACCCGGGCACCACCGACGCCCACCTCACGGTCACCAACGCCTACGGCGGTGCCGCCCAGACCTACCCGGTCCGCGCCGGCGCCACCGTCAAGCAGGAGATCGACCTGCGGGCGAGCAAGCGCTGGTACGACCTGTCGGTCACCTCCGACACCGACAAGACCTTCCTGCGCCGGTTCGCCGGCCACGTCGAGAACGGCCAGGTCGGCGTCAGCGACCCGGCCATCATCACCGGCTGACCGGGACCGGCCGGGGCGCCCGCCGCACACGCGGGCGCCCCGGCACGGCACCGCCCACCGGGGCGACGCCCGGTGACACGCGCACCCCCACACGCCGATGACTTGCCCTCAAGCGCACTCCAGCTCCTAGCGTGGCGACCACGACCGGCCAGCGCGGACCGAAGGGAACCACGTGCGCTACACACTGTTCGGCAGGACCGGCTTGCGGGTGAGCGAGCTGAGCCTGGGCACGATGACGTTCGGCGAGGAATGGGGCTGGGGCACCCCCAAGGAGACCAGCGCCCGGATCCTGGACGCCTACGCCGACGCGGGCGGCAACTTCCTCGACACCGCCAACAACTACACCGGGGGCTCCTCCGAGCGGATGCTGGGGGAACTTCTGGAGGGCCGCCGGGACGCCTTCGTCCTGGCGAGCAAATACACCTGTGTCACGCGCAAGGGCGACGTGAACGCGGCGGGCAACCACCGCAAGAACCTGATCCGTTCGGTCGAGGCCAGCCTCGCGCGGCTGCGGACCGACCACCTCGACGTGCTGTGGGTGCACGCCCGGGACAACTTCACCCCGGTCGAGGAGGTCATGCGGGCGCTCGACGACGTGGTGCGGGCGGGCAAGGTGCTCTACATCGGCGTCTCCGACTGGGCGGCCTGGGAGATCGCCCAGGCCAACACCCTCGCCGAACTGCGCGGCTGGACCGCCTTCGCCGGCTCGCAGCTGCGCTACAACCTGCTGGAGCGGACCCCGGAGCGGGAACTCCTGCCGCAGGCCCGCGCCTTCGACCTGGCGGTCCTCGCCTGGGCGCCGCTGGCGGCCGGCAAGCTCACCGGCAAGTACCGCCGCGGCGAACAAGGCCGGCTCACCACCGTCGATTCCGAGGTCGCCCGCGACCACAACGCGGACGAGACCATCGGCACGGTGCTGGAGATCGCCGAGGAGGGCGGCTGGAGCCCGGCGCAGGTGGCGCTGGCCTGGCTGCGCAGCCGGCCCGGCAACATCGTCCCGATCATCGGCGCCACCAAGGAGAGCCAGCTCGCCGACAACCTCGCCAGCGTCGACGTCGAGCTGGACGCGGACGCCACGGCCCGGCTCGACCGGGTGAGCGCGGTGCCGCTGGGCTTCCCGCACGACTTCCTCCGGGAGCCGGGCATCCTCGACACCGTCTACGGCGACCGCTGGCCCGACATCGAGGACCGGCGCTCGACCTACCGCCGTACGGCCGACGGGATCCGCTGACCGTCGCGCCTTCCGGCCCGGACGGTGCCGGTGCCCGTACCGGTGCCGGAAGGCGCGCTTTTCCCGGTGGCTACTTCAGGGCGCTCCGCTGCTGCCACTGCTGCCAGCTCTCCTGCCAGACCTCCAGGCCGTTGCCGACGTCGGTCTTGTTGGGGTTGGAGGTGCCCTTCACCTCGACCGTGGAGCCGATGGTCAGGAAGTCGTAGACCTTCTTGGCGTCCGAGGTGGTCATGCCGAAGCAGCCGTGGCTGTTGTTGACCACGCCGAGGGACTTGTTCCAGGGGGCGGAGTGCAGGAAGGTGCCGGACGCGGTGAGGTGGGTGACCCACTGCGAGTCGAGCATCCACTCGTCGCCGTGGCCGATGGTGGCGGAGTCCATGGTCTCGGCGGCGTTCTTGCTGCGGACGGTGTGCACGCCGCCGCGGGTCGGGTCCTGCGGGGAGCCCGCGGAGCCGGTGATGCTGCCGACGTCCTTGCCGTTCTCGTACATCGTCAGGCGGTGCGCCGGTACGTCGATGACGGCCTTGTGGTCGGCGCCTATGGTGAAGCCGAAGTTGTAGTCGCGGGCGAACCAGCCGCCCGCGTCGCCCGAGTTGACGCCGGACAGCGCGCCCTTCACCGAGACCTTCGTGCCGCTCGGCCAGTAGTCCTTGGGACGCCAGTCGATGCGGTCCTTGCCGGAGTAGTCCTTGACCCAGCCCCAGGCGCCGGTGACCTTCGGCTGGGTGGTGACCTTCAGCGCCTTCTCGATCTCGGCGCGCCGGTCCTTGGCTATCGGGTGGTCGAAGAGGATCGATATCGGCATTCCGGTGCCGACGGTCTGGCCACCGCCCGGGGTGTTGGTGAGCTTGTTGATCCTGTCGGCCTTCTCGGTGGTGAAGGTCGAGCTGGCCGCGGCCTTCCGGCCCTGGTCGGAGGTCGTCCGGGTCCGGACGGTGTAGGTGGTCGCCGGCTTGACCTTGCCGTTGGAGGTCCATGACGTGCCGTCACCGGACAGCCGGCCGTCGACCGTGCCGCCCTTGTCGTCCTTGACGTCGACCGAGGTCAGCTTGCCGCCGGCGGCCCGCACGGATATCGCCGAGCCGAGCTTGGCCGCCTTGCTGCCCGCGGCCGGCGTGACGCTCACCTTGGCCGGCGGCTCGTCGGCCTTCGTCGATCCGGCACCGCCACCGCCGCACGCGGTCAGCAGACCGGCCGCCGCGGCGAGGACGGGTATCAACCGGGCGGGGTGGCGGCGGAGTGCGGGGTGCACGGGGGTCCCTCCAAAGCAGAACGCTGACAGTGGCGGGGCCCGGCCCTGGTAAGGGGGGAACCGTCAAGGCTGCCCATGCACCCGCCGCCTATGCAGAGGGTGTGTCCGCTGTGGAGGTTGTCCGCCGCGCCGGAATTTCAGGACACGGTTCGATATCGAGCGGTGTGCGCCGGGGCGTCAACTGGCCGGGGCCGGGGTCTCCCCGCTCGGGTGGGACTCGTTGCCCGACGATCCGCCACCGGGGGTGGAACCGCCCGGTGTGGAGCCGCCCGGTGTGGACCCGCCAGGGGTTTCACCGCCCGTGGACGACTCACCGCCGGTCGTGCCCTCACTGGGGACGCTCGGTGTCTCGGGCGTCGTCCCGCCCTCGGAACTGGAGCCGCCGGTACTGCTCTCCGGCGGAGACGAACCACCGGAGGGTGGCGTGCCGGGTTCCGTCGTCGGGGAGCCCGGTACGGTCTCGCCCGGTGCGGGCGGTCCGGACGGGCGCATCGAGGACGGGGGACCGCTGGGCGTCTCCTTCGGCGGGGCCGACGGGTGGTCCGCGGCCGCGCCGGTCTCACCCTTGGGGCGCTTGAACCACTGGCCGGTCTTCGGGTTGCGCAGGGTGAATTCCTGGACCTCGGAAGGGGCGGGCGTGACGACGACCGCGTTGGTGGGCTGGTAGCCGGGCCAGGTCTGACCGGTCGTCCTGGCGCCCTTCGCCAGGGCCTCCGGCCCGGTCAGCGGGTTGCCGCACTTGCAGCGCACCCGCGGTACCCCGTAGCTGTCGACGAGGACGGCGGTGCCGGCCTGCAGGACCGACTGGAAGGGGTACGCCTTGCCGTCCTTGTAGCCGTGGTTGGTGACCCGGGTGTCGTAGCCCAGCTGTACCGGCGTCATCGACCGCAGGTACGACGGGATGTCACCGGGCGCCTTGTCCAGCGCCCCGGCGAACGCCTGGCGCTTCGCCGGCTGGCTCTCCAGGTACGTGATCTGCTTCTCGACGTTGCAGCTCGCGGTGTGCTCGGTGCCGCCGTAGAGGCCCGGCATCGAGCCGGGGATCTGGCTGTTGGTGCCCTGGGAGGGCTTCACGGGGCGGACCGACGGGGCCGCGCTGGACTCGTTCGCCGTGGACTTGGTGACCGGGTTCGGGCCGGTCGAGGCGGCCGGTTCGGCGAACACCTCGGCCGAGGCGGAGCCGCCGCCCGGCCGGGTGAGGACGATGGTCAGGATCACCGCCGCGACGACGGCCGCGGCCACGATGGCGACCTTGGGTGCGGAGCGCCACCAGGGGCCGCCGCCCCCGGCTCCGCCGCCCCAGCCCCCACCCCCGCCGCCCCTGCCCCGGCCGCCCGGGGGCCTCGGCCCTTCCGGTCTGCCGGGTTGCGGCTGGGGCAGCCCGGGCCCGGAGCCCACCTGCGTCGGCTCGCGCGAGGGGCCGGAGGGCCGGCCCGAGAGGGGACCGGTGGGCGGCCCCGTGGGGTGGCTGTCGGGCGGCGGTGGAGATGTCACGGGTCCCTCTTCCGGCACAGGGCCATCCGGCTACACGGATGCGGTGCTGTTTGTTCCCCTTATAGGTAATTGTCTGCCTCAGGTCGGCGCCGTCCGCAAGCGGGGCGACGAGGGCGCGCACGTGGCCAGGACGCGTACGCGACGGGGCGCGCACGTACGGCAGGGGGCGTGCCTTCGGTGGCGGGCGCGTTCGACTGATGAGGTAATTGCGGCAGTTGTCGCAATGACTGAATGCCGGGGAAGGCGAGGAGGCAGCGCGTGAGCCAGATCCGAGGCCCCGCCCCGGCCGGTCCCGGACCGGTCCCTCCCGGCGGCGTACCGGCCGCCCTCCGGGCCTGGGGGCAGGCCCTCGGGGCGGCCGCGGCCGGATTCCTGACCATGATCGTGGTCGCCGCGATCGGCCTGTGGGCGGCCGGCGCCACGGGCCTGCCGGGCGGGGCGTTCCCCTCCGTCGTGGCGGCCGCCGTCGTGGTCGCCGCCGGCGGCTCGATCGGCCTGACCGGTGACGCCGGGATCATCGTCCAGGCGGACGCCGCGCTCGACGTCGTGCCGCTCTCGGTCACGCTGGCCGGTGCGCTGGTGACCGCCTCCGTCTTCCTGCTGCCGCTGCGCCACCGGGCGGTGGCCGGCACGGCGGAACTGCTCGCCCGGGTCGCCCGTACGGCCGTGTGCTGGCTGGTCCTGCTCCTGCTGATCGCGCTCGCCGCCCGGCACAGCTTCCGGATCTCGGTGGGCAACGACCTCGCCGACGAAATCGGCGCCGAACTGGGCACCACCCCCACCGTCGGCTTCCGCCCCGACCTGGGCGCGACGCTGGGCTTCGGGCTGCTGTGGGTGCTGGCGGTGCTCGCGCTGACCTTCCTGGTCGCCCGCCGCGCCCCGCTCTCCTCCCGGCTGCTGCATTACCAGGACTCGCTCCGGCCGCCGGCCTTCGCCATGGTGCTGACCATGCTGGTCTACGCGGCGATCGCGCTGGTCATCGCCGTCATCGAGCTGATCACCGGCGACCACCCCACGAACACCCTCGCGGTGGTCTTCCTCGGGCTGCCCAACCTCGCCTGGATGGCGCTGGGCATCGGGACCGGCGGCGGCTGGACGGGCCATGTCGACAAAGCCATCGGACTGCCCCTGCCGCACGCCCTGGACCGGGTGCTGCGCACCCATGAGCAGGGCACCCTCGACCTCGGGTCGCTCGCCGAACAGGACGGCCGCGCCTGGTGGCTGCCGGTGATCGCGGCGGTGGTCCTGCTGACCGCCGCGTTCCTGGCCGCGGTCCGCTCCCCGGCCCGGCGGCCGGCCTGGCGGCACGCCGTGGACCTGGCGGTGGCCCTCGCGCTGACCCTGTTCGTCGTCGGCATGCTCACCCGGGTCTACGCCCACTACGGGCTCTCCCTGATCGGCATCGGCGACCTCGGCGGCAATCTGGGCGGCAAGGTCACCCTGCAGCCCCAGCTCCTCCGGCTGGTGGGCGTGGGCGCCGCCTGGGGACTGGTCACCGGCTTCCTCGGCAGCCTCCTGGCCCGGGGGGTACGGCACCGCGGCGAGGTACGGAACGACGGCCCGGGCCACCGCCCTCCGGGCCGCTAAGGCCTGAGAGCGTGCGTGCCAGGCGTCGCGAGGCAGGCGGGAGTTCGACGACCGGGCCTAGTGCGTCCGGCCGCGGAACACCGGGGCTGCCCAGCGCGGCGGGGGCGGCGGTGTGCCGCGCCGGTCGCTCCCACCCGCCTGGCCGCCGGCCACGACCGGCCCGGTGTCCACCTGGGTCCGCTGATGATCCTCCGGCGGCGGCGTTTTCTTGGGGGGCGGCACGGTCCGCCCGGCCGCGCGCAGCGCCGCCACGAAGCCCCGGCAGGTCTCGTACCGGTCGTCCGGCGTCTTGGCGAGTGAGCGGGTGAAGACCGGGTCGACGGCCGGCGGCAGATCCTGCCGCAGGGTGGTGAGGACCGGCGGCGCGGCGTTCATGTGGGCCCACAGCAGCGCCATGTCGTCCTCCCGCCGGAACGGCGGCGCCCCGGTCAGCATCTCGAAGACCACACAGGCCAGGCTGTAGACATCGCACCGGCCGTCCACCGGGCGGCCCGAGATCTGCTCGGGCGCCACGTAGTCCAGCGTGCCGACGAACTGGCCGACCCTGGTGAGCCCGGTCAGCGACAGCGACTTCTTCGTCAGCCCGAAGTCGGTCAGATAGGCGTGCTCGGGGCGGTCGGTGTCGGTCCCCTCGGCGATCAGGATGTTGCCCGGTTTGACGTCCCGATGGACCAGGTCGTGCGCATGCGCGGCGTCCAGCGCGGAGGCCACCTGCAGCGCGATCCGGCACGTGGTCTCCAGCGAGAGCGGCCCCTCCCGGCTCAGCAGTGCCGCCAGGTCCTTGCCCTGGACGTACCGCATCGCGATGTAGAGCATGCCCTCGGTCTCGCCGGCCTCGAAGACCGGCACGATGTGTGGATGGTCGATCGCCGCGGCCACCCGCGACTCGTGCGCGAACCGCTGCCGGAAGCTGTCGTTGCGGGCGAGCTCGGGCGCCAGCAGCTTCACCGCCACGGTCCGGCCGAGCCGCAGGTCCTCCGCCCGGTAGACCACCGCCATCCCGCCCCGGCCGATCTCGTCCTGCAGCAGGTACTCGGCGATCCGCCGCCCGCGCAGCCCCGACGAGTCGGGCGCCGTGGTGCGCGACCGGTCCCGCTCGTCCGGCGCGCCGTTCACCGGTACTCACCCGGCGGGGGAGTGGCCGGCTGGTGGGAGGTGGCCGGCGTGTCGTCCTCGCCGCTCCGGGACGACGGCTGGGACCCCACCGCGTACGTCTGCAACGACACCCCGTCGCAGTAGCACCACCGCTCGTGCCGGGCGTCGTACAGCCAGAGCGCGTCGCCGTCCACGACCACCCCGACCCGGTGGCCCCGGGTCCGCTCGGTGAACGTCTCTCCGTCCAGCTGACCCGCCGCCAGCTCCTCGACCAGCCGCCGGAAGCGGACCAGCGCTCCCTCCGCCGCGCCCAGCAGCGGGCGCGGGTCGGCGGTCCGGGCGGCGGGCTGCGCGGCGGACGGCGGATCGCGCGGGATCGCCAGCAGCAACCGCCCGTCCACCCAGGCCGACCAGCCGTTGGAACACAGCGCCAGGGCCCAGTCGCCGCGCCGCTCCAGGACCTGGACCGGCAGCAGCGGATCGAGCGGTGCGCTCGGCATGGTCGCGTCCGGTGCCGACCACGTCGCCATACCCTCCGGCGGGACGACATGGCTGGGGAGGAACACAGGGGCGGTCACAGGCGGCTCCTCGCTGCTATTCGCGCATGATCTCGGGTTCGTGCCGCCGCAGCAGCCGGATGACCACGAAGCCCGCGACCAGCGAGAGCACGACCATCATGCCCATGTCGAGCAGCCAGATCCCGGCGGTGTGCCGGAACAGCGGGTCCGCGGTGCTGGGGTCCGGCAGCAGCCGGTGCAGGTCGATGGTGCCCGCCATGGCGCCCAGCGCCCACCGCGAGGGCACCAGCCACGCCAGCTGCTCCAGTCCCGGTACGCCGTTCAGCTTGAGCAGCGCACCGCAGAACACGACCTGGACGATCGCGAGGAGGACCAGCAGCGGCATGGTGACCTCCTCCTTGCGCACCAGCGCGGAGACCATCAGGCCGAGCATCATGGCGGTGAACGCCAACAGCGCGACGGCGAGGATGATTTCGATCAGGGCGGGCAGCAACACCCCTTTGCCACCGGGTACGTTCAGCTTCACCCCGGTCAGGGCGACCAGCGTCAGCACCACCGCCTGGACGACCGTGATCAGCCCGAGCACCAGCACCTTGGACATCAGGTACGCCGAGCGGGACAGGCCGACGGCTCTCTCCCGTTGGTAGATCGTCCGCTCCTTGACCAGTTCGCGCACCGCGTTGGCGGCGCCGGTCAGCACCGCCCCGACGCACAGGATCAGCAGGGCGTTGAGCGAGGTGTCCGGCGTGAGCGAGGACCCGGCCAGGGCGTGCGCCATCGCCCCCATCACGAACGGCAGCGCGACCATGATGATCAGGAAGGTCCGGTCGGCGGTGAGCGCCGCCGTGTACCGGCGCACCAGCGTGTTCAGCTGGGCGCCCCAGCTCTGCGGCTTGTGCGCGGCCACCGATCCGGTCGGTGCCTCGGGGGCGTGCGGCGGCTGGTGGGTGTCCATCGCGATGTAGCGCCGGTGCTGCGGCGAGGCCCGGTACGTGCCCGCCCAGTCCCGGTCGACTTCGTTCTCGAAGGCCTCGAACGCCTCCGGCCACTGGGTGAACCCGAAGTACGGCAGCGCCTCCTCCGGCGGCCCGTAGTACGCGATGGTCCCGCCCGGCGCCAGGACCAGCAACCGGTCGCAGACGTCCAGGCTGAGCACGCTGTGGGTGACGACGATGACCGTGCGGCCGTCGTCCGCCAGGCCGCGCAGCATGTGCATCACCGACCGGTCCATCCCGGGGTCGAGTCCGGAGGTCGGCTCGTCGAGGAAGAGCAGCGAGGGCTTGGTGAGCAGCTCCAGCGCCACGCTGACCCGCTTGCGCTGCCCGCCCGAGAGGCTGTGGATCGGCTGGTCCACCCGGGCGTCCAGGCCCAGCTCGTGGATCACCTCGTCCACCCGGGCCTGCCGTTCGGCCTTCGCGGTGTCCTCGGGGAAACGCAGCTGCGCCGCGTAACCGAGCGCCCGGCGCACGGTCAGCTGCAGGTGCAGGATGTCGTCCTGCGGCACCAGACCGATGCGCTGGCGCAGTTCGGCGTAGTCGCGGTAGAGGTCGCGGCCGTCGTAGAGCACCGTGCCGTCGTCCGCGGGGCGCAGCCCGGTCAGCGCGTTGAGCAGCGTCGACTTGCCCGCGCCGCTCGGGCCGACCACGGCGAGCAGCGTCCGCTCACCGACCGGGAACGACACCCGGTCCAGCAGCGTCTTCTCCGTCCTGTGGCCGCCGTCGACCCGGACGGTCAGGTCCTGGACGTCCAGCGAGACCTCGCCGGTGTCGATGAACTCCTGCAGTTCGTCGCCGACCAGCGCGAACGCGGAGTGGCCGATGCCGATGATGTCGCCGGGGATCAGCGGCGCCCGGTCGACCGGCTGGCCGTTGAGGTAGGTGCCGTTGTGGCTGCCCAGGTCGACGATCTCGAAGCCCTCCGGGCCGGCCCGCAGCTCGGCGTGCCGGCGGGAGACCGACAGGTCGTCGACGACCAGGTCGTTGTCGGGTGCGCGGCCGATCCGGGTGGTCCGGGCGGCCGGGATCGGCCGTACGGAACTGGGGCTGCGGAAGGTGTGGGTGCCGGCGGGGTGCGAGACGGCGGACGGCCGTCGGACCGGCTCCGGGCGGGGCACCGGGGAGAGCACCGCGCACGGCCCGTCGGCCGGGTTGCCGAACCGGATCACGCTGCCCGGTCCGACCCCGGACTCCTCGACCCGCCGCCCGTCCGCGAAGGTGCCGTTCGTACTGCCCTCGTCCCGCACCGTCCAGTGGCCGGCCTCGGCCTGCAGCACCGCATGGTGCCAGGAGACCCGGGCGTCGCTCAGCACGACCTCGCTCTGCGGGTCCCGCCCCACGTGGTAGATCCGGGCGGGATTCATGACCTGGGTGCCGCCGTCGGACTCGACGACGAGCTCGGGCGCGGTAGGCGTCTCCGGCCGCTCAGCCATACCTGGATTTTACGGCGGCGGCCCGGGCCCCGCCCGTCCGCGCCCGAGCCGCGGCCGTGGTCCATATCGCCGCCATCGCGACAAAGGCCCCGGCAAGGCTGCCACTCAAAACGGAAATTCAAGCGGTGATCCCGCTTTATATCCGCGAAGGCCTGCTTTATGAGGGCTTTATGCGAGCGAACGCCGCCGGTTACTCGCGAGGAGGGTCGAAGGTCAACTAAGGTGAGCGATCCGATTGGCCGCCACCCGCAAATTCCAAGGAAATGCCGGACATTGCCGCGCTGATCGAAGGAAGTCCTGCCGAACCAGGACGCAATGTGCAGCGCAGGGCTACGTGGTGTCGGCAACACCGGTTCGACGTCGGCTTTGTAAGACCCAGCCGGCCCGTCCGTTCACCGGGACGCGACGGCGCCGGTCCTTCTTATTCACCTACCTCCTGAAGGCAAGGCAGAGATGGCACGAGTCTCCCGACAACATCACCCGCAGTTCCCGAACCAGAGCACGCATCCGGTCGACGAGGTGCTCCCCGTCGGCAAACTCACCCTTTACGGTTTCCAGCACGTCCTCGCCTTCTACGCGGCCGCGGTCATCGTCCCGATCCTGCTCGGGAACGCCCTGGAACTCTCCCACGAACAGCTCGTCTACCTGATCAACGCGGACCTGTTCACCTGTGGCATCGCCTCGATCATCCAGGCCCTGGGCGTCTGGAAGATCGGCGCCAGGATGCCGCTGGTCCAGGGCGTCACCTTCACCGCGGTCTCCCCGATGATCGCCATCGGCCAGGGGGCGGGCGGCGGCACCGCGGGACTGCTCGTCGTCTACGGCGCGGTGATCACCGCGGGCATAGCGACCTTCCTCTTCGCGCCGTTCTTCAGCAAGCTGGTGAAGTACTTCCCGCCGGTCGTCATCGGCACCATCCTCACCATCATCGGCATGACGCTGATACCGCAGGCCCTTCAGGACGCGGCCGGCGGTGCGCAGTTGATCGGGAAGCCGGAATACGGCGACCTGAAGAACCTCGGATACGCCCTGGGAACCCTGCTGTTCATCCTCGCCGTGGTCCGGATCGGCAAGCCGTATCTGAGCAGCCTCGCCGTGCTGCTCGGCCTCGTCGGCGGTACCGCGGTCGCCTGGGCCTTCGGCGACGTGGATTTCAGCGCGGTGCAGCACGCCGACTGGTTCGGCGTCAGCACGCCCTTCCACTACGGAATGCCGAAGTTCGAGCCGTTCCCCATCATCGCGATGGTCGTCGTCATGCTGATCACGATGGTGGAAACCACCGGTGACGTCTATGCCATCGGGGAGATCACGCGGAAGCGGGTGGACAACGACACGGTCGCCCGGGCGCTGCGCGCGGACGGTGTCGCGACCGTTCTCGGTGGTCTTTTCAATTCCTTCCCCTACGTGGCATTCGCCGAGAACATCGGTCTGGTGCGGATGTCCCGGGTCATGAGCCGGTTCGTCGTGGTCGCGGCCGGTGTCTTCATGATCGCCCTGGGCCTGCTGCCGAAGGTCGGCAGCCTGGTCGCCGCGATCCCGCACCCGGTGCTCGGCGGTGCGGCGATCTCCATGTTCGGCATGGTCGCCACCGTGGGCATCCAGATCCTCGGCAAGGCGGACCTGCGCGAGGAGCGCAACGCACTGATCCTGGCGGTCAGCCTCGGCGCCGCGATGCTGCCGACCGCCGTCGCCCCGTTCTTCGATCGGATGCCGGAGGGCGTCCGGGCCGTCCTCAACAGCGGTATCACGCTGGGCGGTCTGACCGCGATCCTGCTGAACCTGCTCTTCAACGTCTTCACCCGCCGCAACGCGGTGGAGATCGACTGGGACGAGATGGAGGACGACGGGGAGCCGGCGGACGCGGCGTACCCCCCGCCGGCCGACCAGGACCCGGCAGGCGCCGCCGACCCCCTGGGCGTCCCCGGCCCGGCGGCCGCCCCGTACGACCCGCAGCGCCCGGCCAGGCACTTCCCGCCGCCCGGCCCGGCCCGGCACTTCCCGCAGCACCCGCAGGCCCCCCAGGGCCCGCACTGGGACATGCCGACCCATTGAGCGCGGCCCCGGACGCGCGGTGGGCGGGGAAGGGCCCGCACCCCTCCCCGCCCGCCGCGCTCCCGGGGCCGTCTAGTAGGCGGTCACGGTGTTGAACGGCGGCGCCTCGCCGGCCTCGCCGATCAGCTCCCAGAAGTGGTCGGCCAGCCGGCGCAGGTACGCCGACCGTTCGGCCGCGACCTCCTTGAGGCGGGAGTCGTCGTTGCGTGCCACCAGGTGTCCCATGTAGCGCTCGGAGAACTCGGCGAACTCCGCGTGCATGGTGCGCAGCGCGTCGCTCACCCGGGTCTTGTTCAGCGTGGTGATCTCGATGACCGGTCCGACGTGTGCCTTCCAGCGGCCCTCGATGGCCGACCGCAGGTGCCCGGCGAGTTCCTCGTCCCGTCCCATCACGCCGATCAGCTTCCGCAGCGACAGGCCCAGCGCCTCCACCAGTGCCTTGGTCTGGCGGTAGTCACCGTTCCACCGGTTCGCGGCCTCCGCCGCCCGGTAGGCCGCCGGGTCCATGCCGATCAGCTGGGCCAGCCGGTCCACGCCGATCTGACGGGACATGCGGTGTTCGGCCAAGGTCCGCGGCTCGACGCCCATCAGCACGGTCGGCGGGCACCACAGGACGTCTGCGAGGGCAAACAGCTGGGTCTCGGTGGGGACCTGGGAGCCGTACTCCCAGGCCTCGATGAGCTCGGGCCGGACCGGCGCACCGCAGGCCGTCATGGACTGGGCGACCTGAGCCGTGGTCAGGCCCACGCGGGCCCGCGCGGATCTGGCCTCGGCAGGGGAAAACGGAGTGCTGTACACGTGCGGGACACCTCGCTGCACCCGGCGCTGGAGGGTGCTTTGGGGGAGGGGAGATGGAGGAACATCCAGGAGCGGGCAGATTAACAGATCGTCCATAGGTACGAACCTCCATTTCCCCTTCGACTCGAAGGCGCCGGGACCGTGCGAGGCGTCGGTGCGTCAGAAGTGCACGATCTGTCCCATTTCCCTCATCAACTCGCTTACTGGGTATAGCCGATAGCCCGGTGCTTACCGGGCGGTAGCGCACAACGAATCGGCTCGGACGGCGCGGCGTAATAAGAGCGTTACGCAGATGAAGGTGGGGTGTCACAGTGAACCCCGAGGCTGGCGTTGCCGACCGGACCGCGTGGCGGACCGGCCGGCCGCACCACCCGACATCCGGTCCTCCCCCCACAATCCGATCAGGATGGGACCCTTCATATGCGAGCAATGCAGGAACGCCACGATGCGTTCCGAGGCTTGGAGGCTGCGTTAGCAGCCGTGCGTCCGTGCGTCGTCGTCCGTCCCGCGGAGAGACGGGCATCCCGAACGACCGCGGCGATGCGCATGTCATGCATCTGACAGCCGACTGAACCGGCTGACGGTCCGGGGCCGCCGCACGTCCGGCGCCCGGGCCCGCTTTCGCATGTCTCCTTGCACGAAAGGACATTCCCAGGTGCTCACTTCGCACCACGCCAACCACCAGGGCTCACCCACGGCCCTGCTCGACGACGCAACCGACCCGACGACGCACGTACTCGTCGTCGGCGCCCCAGGACCGCGCCTGGAGCGCCTCACCCGGACCCTGCGCGCCACCGGCCACGCCGTCACCCACGCCCCACCCGGCGAGGTCGACCGGCGGATGGGCCACGCGCACCCGGACGCCGTCGTCGCCCTCGACGACCCGTACGGGTACGCCGCTCCCGGCACGGCCGCGGACCACGAAACCGGCCTGGAGGTGATCCGCGAGGTCCGCACCGCCCCCGCCGGGCGGGCGCTGCCGCTGCTCATGGTCACCGCCACCCCGGAGCCCGCCGACGTCGTCGACATGCTCCGCCAGGGCGCCGACGACTGCATACCCGAGGCCTCCGACCCGGTCGAACTCTCCGCCCGGATCGAGGCCAAGCTCCGCCGCGTGCCGGTCCCCGTCGAGAGCCTGCTGCGCGACCCGCGCACCGGCCTCTACTCCCAGCCGCACTTCCTGGACGAGCTCGACCGCGAGCTCCAGCGCCCGGAGGCCGCCCGGCACGGTGGGGTGCTCGCCGTCGTCGGGGTCGCCGAGATGGCCGCCCTGGAGGCCCGGCTCGGGCCCCGGGTCCGCCGGGAGGTCGCCGAGCGGCTGGCCGGGGTGGCCGAGCGGCTCGGCAGCTTCTGCGACCGGCTCGGCCGGGACGACGACGGCCATCTGCTGATGCTGCTGCCCGGCGTCGACGAGGAGACCGCCCACCGGGCCCTGACGAAGTTCGCCGCCACCGTGGCCGGTACCCGCTTCATCGTCGCCGACGAGAACGTCCGCCTCACCCCGGCCATCGGCTGGCTGCCGCTCACCGGCTGCGCGGACGGCACCCAGGCCACCGCGCAGGCCCTGGACGCCGTTCAGGAGGCGCTCCGCCACCGGGACCTGCGGCCGGTCCGGTACGCGCCGTGGATGCGCGGCACCCCGCACCGGCACCGCCGGCCGCCGCTCGGCGCGCTGATCCGGCCCGCCCTCTCGGCGCTCTCCCCGGTCCTGGCGCTGCTGCTCGGCGTCGCGGTGCCGTTCGTGCTCTACCAGCAGGCGTACACGCTCGGCTGGGACCTGGGCTCGGCCATGTACTGGGTGGTGGTGGGCGGACTGGTGCTCTCCGCGCTGCTGATCGTCCTGGAGTGCCTCTTCTCGCTCGACGCGACGGCCCGGCCGGCGGAACCCGGCGCGCCCTATCCACCGGCCAGCGCGGTCATCGCGGCGTACCTGCCCAACGAGGCCGCCACCATTGTCGACACCGTGGAGTCGTTCCTCCGCCTCGACTACCCCAACGAGCTGGAGATCGTGCTGGCGTACAACACGCCGCACCCGCTGCCGGTCGAGGACACCCTGCGCGAGATCGCCGTCCGCGACCCGCGGCTGGTGCTGCTGCCGGTCGCCGGCTCGACGTCCAAGGCGCAGAACATCAACGCCGCGGTCACCCGGGTCCGCGGCGAGTTCGTCGGCATCTTCGACGCCGACCACCACCCCGCCCCGACCGCCTTCAAGGACGCCTGGCACTGGCTGTCCAACGGCCACGACGTGGTCCAGGGCCACTGCGTGATCCGCAACGGCGAGAGCTCGCGGGTGGCCGAACTGGTGGCGGTGGAGTTCGAGGCGATCTACGCGGTCAGCCACCCGGGCCGCACCCGGCTCTACGGCTTCGGCGTCTTCGGCGGCTCGAACGGCTTCTGGCGCACCGACCTGCTCGCCCGCACCCGGATGCACGGCTCGATGCTCACCGAGGACATCGACTCGACGCTGCGTGCCCTGGGCGAGGGCGCCCGGTTCGCCGTCGACCGCACCCTGATCTCCCGCGAGTTGGCGCCCACCACCCTCAAGGCGCTGTGGAACCAGCGCTCCCGCTGGGCGCAGGGCTGGCTCCAGGTCTCGCTCAAGCACCTGTGGCGGGGCCTTGCGTCACCGGTGTTCACGGCCCGTCAGAAGCTCGGCCTGTTCGTGCTGCTGGGCTGGCGGGAGGTGCAGCCCTGGCTGACCCTGCAGATCCTGCCCATCCTGCTGTACTCGGCGTGGAAGGCCGGCGGCTTCACGCACCTCGACTGGGCCGTGCCGGTGTGCGTGCTGGCCGTGCTCTTCACCCTGGCGGCCGGCCCGGTGCAGGCGCTCTTCGCCTGGCGGCTGGCGGTGCCCGAACTCCGCTCGCGCCGCCGCTGGTTCTGGTCGTACTTCCTCGTCTCGACGGTCTTCTACAGCCACTTCAAGAACATGGTGGCCCGCCAGGCGCACCTCAAGGAGGCGCTGGGCGACCGGCAGTGGCGGGTCACCCCGCGCGCCGCCGCGAAGGCGGTGGCTCCCCGATGAGCACACCGGCCGCCGCGCCGCCGCGCAACCGGGCCGGCGCCATCGACGGCTTCCGCGGACTGGCCGCACTGAGCACCGTCGCCTTCCACGTGTGGCAGCAGTACTTCCGCTACGACGCCGGCGGCAGCCATCCGCCGGTCGACAACCCGCTGGTGGGTGCGGCCCTCTCGCTCGAAGTCATCGACCTGTTCTTCGTGCTGTCCGCGTACCTGCTGACGCTGTCGTACGCGCGGGCCGCGATCGACGGGCGCTCGCTCCGCCCGGCCCGGCTGTTCCTCTTCCGGCGCGCGATCCGGATCCTGCCGCTGTACGTGCTGGCGGTCCTCGTCGTCTGGGCGAGCCGTAACCCGTCCCTGCCGGGCAACTGGCGGGACCTGGTGGAACACCTCACCTTCACCCATGTCTTCGACCAGCAGCGGATCTTCTACACCTTGGGCCCCACCTGGTCGCTGTCGCTGGAGGTGCTGTTCTACGCCGTGCTGGTGGCGCTGGGACCGCTGGCCGTACGGGCCTGCCGGCCGCTGCGGCGGCGCGGCAGCCGGGTGGCGCTGTGCGCGGCGGGCTGCGCGGTGCTGTACGCCGCGCCGCTCGCCTGGATCGCCGTCGCCCACTACGGGTTCGGGGTGCCGCACACCGACTGGGTGGTGTACTTCGGTCCGCAGGCCCGCTTCGGCGGGTTCGCGGCCGGGATGGGGCTGGCTGTCGCGACGGCCGCGCTCGGTGACCGGGGCCGGCTGGGCCCGCGCGCCGCGCTGCTGCCGGCCGGGCTTGCGCTGGCCGGTCTGTTCGCGCTCTCGCTGGACTCCGGTCCGGAGAACTTCACCTTCACCTTCTACCACCCGATCGCCTCGGTGCTGTGGGTGGTGCTGATCTTCAGCACCCTCCACGTACGCCAACCCCCGGTCTGGCACCGGCTGTTGACCGCCCGCTGGCTGACCGCCGTCGGGCTGGTCAGCTACAGCATGTTCATCTGGCACGAACCGGTGATGCTCCAGCTGCACAACGCGGGGCTGCTGCCCGGCGGCCGGGCGGGCTTCTGGCCCGCCCTGCTGATCGTGTTCCTGGCGGCGCTGCCGGTGGCCGCCGTGAGCTACTGGCTCGTCGAGTACCCGGCGAGCCTGCTGGGCCGGCTCAAGGACAGCCGCGGGCGGCCGCGGGAGTTCTATCCCGAGCCCGCCACGTCACGCTGACCGCCCTTGCCCGGACCTTCGCCGGGGACCCGCGCCGTATGCGCCCGGTCCCCGGCGAAGATCCGTTCCAGGTGGTAGTCCAGGGTGCGCCGGACGTCCTGAAGCGAGCGGCGGTGGTGCAGTACGTCGCCGCCCAGCCCGATCGCCCCGGAGACCAGCAGATCGGCCTCCCGCCACGGGTCGAGACCGGGCGCGGTCCGCCCCGCGTCGCGGGCCGCGCCGATCAGGTCCGCCACCAGCCGCTCCAGGGGCTGCTCGGCGGCCAGGAAGACCGCGGCGAGCGCCGGATCGGTCAGGCTCCGGGCGTAATAGGCCGCGAACACCCGTAGCGCGGTGGCCCGTTGGGCGTCCAGCGGCAGGAACTCCTCCAGGACGGCACGGAGTACGGCGCGCGGATCGGCCGGGTCCTGGCGGAACCGGGACCGGGCGATCCGCTCGTTCTCCTCGTGCAGCAGGTGCAGCGCGTCGACCAGCAACCGGTGCTTGGACCGGAAGTGGTACTGGACGGCGCGCAGCGACACCCCGGCCTCCGTGGCCACCTCCCGCAGGCTCGCCGCGTGCAGCCCCCGCTCGGCGGCGATCCGCCAGAGCGCCTCGGCGATCTGCCGGCGGCGCCGGGCGTGCGCGGCGGAACCGGCCGGCGGCGCGGCCGGGGGAGCGGGCGGCTGCTTGCGCCGCCGGTACGCCTTGGCCTGGCAGCTGCGCGAGCAGTACACCGCCGGCCGCCCGCGCCCGGCCGGCGCCATCCCCGTACCGCACATACGGCACGCACGACCGGCCACCCGGTCCTTTTCGTCACGCACAATTCCCCTCCACGGCACCTGAAAATGTGTGACGGAATGCGAATTCGGCTGTAATTCCAAGGCGATTCGCCAATTTCCCAATGGTACGTTCGTAACGTCCCACTGCGGGACGGAAATTGCTGGACCACGCATACGAGGGGGACGTGCACACCCATGAAGTACGACATCCTGCAGATCATCGGGGCGGCCACGATGGTGGTGTTCACGCAGGGGGCGATCCGGCTGCTCGTCGACCACGGGAACACCGGACTGCTCGGCTGGCTCGGCGCCGGTTTCGGCGGCACGCTGGCCGTGCACGGACTGCTCGTCGCGGTGGGCCTGCTGCTGACCGGCTGGTCCCACACCCGCGCGAAGGCCCTCGGCCGGCGCGGCTGACGGTGCCGCCACGGGAGACGCCCGGCCCGCACGGTGCGTGCGGGCCGGGCGTCAGAGGTTTTCCTGCCGGTGGGCCGCTAGCCCACGTGCACGCGCGGACGGCGGCGCGGGTCCGGCTCGGCGCGGCGCAGGACCTCGCGGGTCACCGGCGCGACCTCACCGTCACCGAAGACCAGGAACCGCAGCAGATGGCTCAGCGGATGGCCCTCGGTCCAGTTGAAGTACGCGTGCGGCACCTGGCCGGTGCGCTCGCGCAGCTGCATCAGCACGGCGGCGATGGTGTTCGCCACACCGGCGCCCTCCACCCGCAGGATCTGCGCGCCGTACTCCTCCGCGCCCCGCACGTGCAGGTTCGTGGTGAAGTCCGAGGAGTCGGTGACCGTCACCTCCAGGAACAGCACCGGCCGCCCGTCGGGTATGTGGGTCTCCTCGCGCTGGCTGTACTCCTTCTGCCGGTACTCCTGGGCGTCCCGCTCCTGCGGCTCGTTCGCGATGACCCGCAGCGGCCCGGCCGCGATCGCCGTGTCGATCAGCCGGCTCGCGGTCTCGTCGAAGTCGACCTGTACGGCGCGGAGTTCGAAGGCGCGGTGCACCCGGGACGCGAACGAGGTCAGCAGCATCCCGAGGATGAACAGCAACGCGATCTTCAGACCGTCCGGCCGCTCGATCACATTGGTGACCAGGGTGTAGCCGAAGACCAGGGTGATCGCGCCGAAGCCGACGGCGGCCGCCCGGTGCCGCCGGTGCCGGGCCGCGACGGTGGAGGCGAACGACGCCGACAGCATCAGCACCAGCACACCCGTCGCGTACGCCCCGCTCTGTTCGTCGACGCTGGCGTTGAAGACGACGGTGATGCCGAAGGCGATGGCCAGGAAGATCAGCACCAGCGGGCGCACCGCCCGGGCCCACTCCGGGGCCATACCGTAGCGCGGCAGATAGCGCGGTACGAGATTGAGCAGCCCGGCCATCGCCGAGGCACCGGCGAACCAGAGGATGGCGATGGTGGAGATGTCGTAGACCGTGCCGAACGCCTCGCCCAGGTACCGGTGCGCCAGATAGGCCAGCGCGCGGCCGTTCGCCGAACCGCCGGCCTCGAACTCCTTCTGCGGGATCAGCAGGGTGGTGGCCAGGCTCGACAGCAGCAGGAAGCCGCTCATGATCAGCGCCGCGGTGGTCAGCAGCCGGCGGGTGCCGCGGATCCGGCCGGCCGGCTTGGCCGCGGTGTCGGTGGCCTCACCGCGGATCTGCGGCATCACCGCCACACCGGTCTCGAAGCCGGACATGCCCAGCGCCAGCTTCGGGAAGACCAGCAGCGCCACTCCGACGATCGCCAGCGGTGAGGAGTGCTCGGCGGTCATCGCGCCCCACCAGTCACCGACCACCACCGGGTGCGCCAGCACGTGCCAGGCCGCGGTGCCCAGCACGACGACGTTCAGCGTCAGGTACAGCCCGACGAGCCCGACGGCGATGCCGATCGCCTCGCGGAAGCCCTTGAGGAACACCGCGCCCAGCGCGGCCAGCAGCAGCAAGGTGATCCACAGGTTGGCGCCGTGCAACACCGGCGGCGCGAACGGGTTCTCCACCACGTGCGCCGAGGCGTCGGCGGCCGACAGCGTCATGGTGATGACGAAGTCCGTGGCGGCGAACCCCAGCAGCACCAGCACCAGCAGCTTCCCCGCCCACCAGGGCAGCAGCCGCTCCAGCATGGCGATCGAACCCTCGCCGTTCGGGCTTTCCTTGGCCACCCTGCGGTACACCGGCAGGGCACCGAGCAGGGTCAGCGCGATCAGCACGAGGGTGGCGAACGGCGAGAGCAGCCCGGCCGCCAGCGCGGCGATACCCGGCTGATAGCCCAGCGTCGAGAAGTAGTCGACGCCCGTGAGGCACATGACGCGCCACCAGTGGTGCCCCTTGTGCTCGGCCGGCGGCGTGCCGTGCGGCCCGGGGTGACGGGCGGCATGGCTGCTCAGTCCGTCCAGCAGCCAGCCGCGCCACCGTTGGCCGGGTACGGCCGGGGCGGCAGGCGGGGGCTCGGCCTCGGCCTCGGTACGCGTGCTCATGCGGGTTCGTCCTGCCGTTCATCGGTCGTCGGTTCGGGCAACGAGGAGCGAGTATGCATCACCTGACACCGCCCGTTTCTGCCACCCTGGCCACTTCTGCCCGCTCCGTGCGCCAACCCGGCGTCAGGATCGCGTCAAGATGCCGCCGCCGCCCGTACACACGGTGTCAAGGCACCCCGCACGGCGGCCGCGTGCCTGCCGTGACGCGCACGCTGGCAGGAGTTCCGACGGCAGGAGGGGTTCTTGTGGTCACCCTGCATCCCCCGACGTCCTGGGGCCGCCCGCACCTCCCGCAGTCCACCCGCGGCCCCACACGCCCCCGCCCGCGCACCGCGGCGCCGCCCCGTCCGCCCCGCCTGCACCGGGCCCCGCCGGACCGCACCCTCGGGGCCGAACTCGCCCTGCCGCTCGGTGCCGTCGCCGCGGCGCTCCTGGTGACCGTCCTGCTGCTGGCCGGCGGCGGCGCCCACCCGGCGGTCGCGCTCGCCCTCCTCGCGCTGCTGACACTGCTCGCCGCCGTGCCGGCCCGGCCGGTGCTGCGGCCGGCCGTGGCCCTGGTGTCCTGACTGTTCTACGACGGTTTCGTGCTGAACGGCCACTCCGACCTGGCCTTCCGGTCACCGGATCGGACCGGCCTGCTGGTCCTCCTGCTCGCCGCGCTCGCGGGCGCGGGCTGCGCCGTCGCGCTGCGGCTCGTACGACGGCACCCGTAGGCCGCGCCGCGGGCCCGCCGGCACCCGCCTTCCCTCACCAGCAGCGGCACCGGACGTGCCGGCGCGCCGCCTTGTGGCCGTAGTGGCGGTGGCCGGGCCCGCACCGGTGGCCCCGTGCCGCGCGCCGCCGCTTGCCCGGTGCGGCCAGCAACCCCAGCCCGGTTCCCAGCATCCAGACGTCCTTGGCCAGCGGAAGCCCTTCCTGGGTCGGCCGCGGGCTGCCCGGCTCGTGCATCCCCGGGGTCCGCAGGTACATCCCGACCAGCCCGCCGGAGAACCCGGTCAGCGCCAGTCCGGCCAGCCGGGTGGGCACGAACGGCGCCAGCAGTGCTCCGCCGACCGCGACCTCCGCATACGCCAGCAGCCGGGTGAACCGCTCGGCGGGGATCCGCTGCAGGAAGGGATACGCGGTGCAGGCCATCCCGTGCACGCCCTCGGCGGTGCCCTGGTCGGCCTTCAGCATCGTCAGCCCGGCATTGAGGATGAACGCGCCGGTGGCCAGCCGCGGGGCCACATCACGCACGTCGGGCAGCAGCACCATCGGAGCCTCCCTGATCGGGTCGTCGGCCCCCCGACCGAGCTTAGCCACGGGCCCACGGACGGGCATCCGGGCACGGCCCACCGGCGGGCATCCGGGCGCGCAAGCGACGACGGGTGTCCGGCCGAACGAAGAAGGACCGGGCACGCGGCCCCACAGTCACAGCGCCGGTACGTCGTCCCACTGGTCGAGGATGTCCTCGGCCGAGTCCGGGCCGCCCTCCCGCTGCCCGTCGTCGAGCGACTGCTCGGTCCAGATGACCTTGCCGCCCGGGGTGTAGCGGGTGCCCCAGCGCTGGGCGAACTGGGCGACGAGGAACAGCCCGCGGCCGCCCTCGTCGGTGGTGGCGGCCCGGCGCAGGTGCGGCGAGGCGCTGGTCCCGTCGGAGACCTCGCAGATCAGCGTGCGGTCGTGCAGCAGCCGCACCTGGATGGGCTGGGCGCCGTACCGGATGGCGTTGGTGATCAGCTCACTGAGGATCAGCTCGGTGGTGAACTCGATCGCTGCCAGCCCCCACGACTCCAGCTGCCGCATGCAGGCGGCCCGGATCGGTGCCACGGCGGCCGGGTCGGAGGGCACGTCCCATTCGGCCACCCGGGACGGACCCAGCAGCTGCGTACGGGCCACCAGCAGGGCGATGTCGTCGCTGGGGTGCTCGGGCAGCATCGCGTCGAGGACCGCCGCACAGATCCCGTCCGGGTCGCGCCGCCCACCGGACGCCAGGGCGCTGTGCAGCATCGCCAGCCCCGTGTCGATGTCGCGGTCGCGGTCCTCCACCAGCCCGTCGGTGTACAGCACCAGCCGCGAACCCTCGGCCAGCGTCAGCTCGGCGGTCTCCACGGGCACGCTCGCGCCCAGCCCCAGCGGCGGGGAGACCGGAACCTCGGGGAACGTGACGGACCCGTCCGGGTGAACCAGCGCCGGGCCCGGGTGCCCGGCCCGGGCCACCGTCGCCCGGCCGGCCACCGGGTCGTAGATGGCGTACAGACAGGTGGCGCCGGTGATCCCGGTCCGGCCACCGTCGGACCGTCCCCCTTCCGTATCGCTGCCGATGCCCGGCCAGGCCACCGCGTCGCCGTCCGTGCCCCCGGGCCGCCGGCCCGCCGCCCGGGCCTCGTCCGTGTCGATATGACTGACCAGCTCGTCCAGATGGTTGAGCAGCTCGTCGGGCGGCAGGTCGAGCGCGGAGAAGTTGTGCACGGCGGTGCGCAGCCGGCCCATGGTCGCGGCGGCGTGCAGCCCGTGCCCGACGACATCGCCGACGACCAGCGCGACCCGAGTGCCCGGCAGCGGGATCACGTCGAACCAGTCGCCGCCCACCCCCGCCTGCGCGGGCAGGTAGCGGTGCGCCACCTCCAGCGCGGACTGCTCGGGGAGGGCCTGCGGGAGCAGGCTGCGCTGAAGGGTGACGGCGGTGGTGTGCTCGCGGGTGTAGCGGCGGGCGTTGTCGATGGAGATCGCGGCCCGCGCGGCCAGCTCCTCGGCGAAGGTCAGGTCCTCGTCCTCGAAGTCGTCGGACCGGTCCGAGCGCCAGAAACTGGCCACGCCCAGCACCACGCCCCGGGCCTGCAGCGGCACGCTGATCAGCGAGCTGATCCGGGCGTCCAGCACCCGCTGGGCGGCCTCCAGGTCCTGCCGCCGCCACTCCTCCGACCGGCGCAGATCGGGCACCAGCACGGTCCGGCGGCTCTCCAGGCTCGTCGCCATGGGCGTACCGGGCACGAACCGCAGCACCTCCCCGACCCGGTAGATCGCCGAGCCCTCCGGCACGCCCCGGACCGCCATCCGCCGCAGCTCGGTGTTCAGCGCGGCCTCCGGCTCGTCGCCGCGCAGCACCGGCTCCAGCAGCTCGACGGTGACCACGTCGGCGAACCGCGGCACCGCCACATCGGCCAGCTCCGCCGCGGTCCGCCCGACGTCCAGCGTCGTCCCGATCCGCAGCCCCGCGTCGTAGATCAGCTTCAGCCGCTCCTGGGCCACCTCGGCCCGGCCGGCCAGCACCCGCAGTTCGGTGGTGTCCCGCAGGGTCACCGCCAACCCGGCCGGACCGCCGAACGGCGCGGTCGGCCGGACGTTGACCGCGAGCAGCCGGTCGCCCGCCAGATACACCTCGTCGGTGGCTTCCCGGCCGGACGCCAGCAGGGCGCCGAGCCGTGGCTCCAGCCCCAGCTCCGCGACCGGCCACCGTTCCTGTTCCGCGTCCTCGGGCAGGTCGAGCAGCCGCCGCGCCTCGTCGTTGGCCAGCACCAGCCGCCCGTCACTGCCGATGATGAGCACGCCCTCCCGTACGGCGTGCAGCACCGCGTCGTGGTGGTCGTACATCCGCCGCATCTCGGCCGGGTCCAGCCCGTGCGTCTGCCGCCGCAAACGGCGGTTGACCAGCACTGCCCCGCCGCTGACCAGCAGCAGCGCGCCCGCGGCGGACCCGAGCAGCAGCGGCAGTTGGTGCTCCACCCGCTGGTTCGCCCGCTCGGCCCGGATTCCCACGGACACCAGCCCCACCACCGATCCGTCCTTGTCCTTGACGGGCACCACGGTGGCCACGGCGGTCCCCAGGGCGGACGTGAAGGTGTCGGTCAGCATCCTGCCCTTCAGCGCCTCCCGGAAGCCGGGCCCGGCCACCCGTTTCCCGATCAGCCGCGGATCGGGATGCGTCCAGCGGACCCCGTCGGGCCGGAACGCCACGATGTAGTCGACCCCGGTCGCCTTCCGGGTCGCCTCCGCCTGGGGCTGCAGCACCGCGCTCGGATCCGCGGACTTCATGGCGGCGAGGGTGCCGGGCGCGTGCGCGAAGCCCTCCGCCCCGACGAGCGAAAGCTGCCGGGCGTCGTCCATCACCGAACTCTGGGCCTGGAAGACCAGCGCCACGACAGCGGCGACGATCAACAGCAGCACGAGGGCGAGCTGCACCACGAACACCTGGCCCGCCACACTGTGCGCCGTCACCAGCGCCCGGAGGCGGCCCCCGACGGACGGCGACGAGCCCTGCGACCCGTCACCGTCTCGCCGGAAATTTTCCCTCATGTCCCATATTTAGCATTCCGTTCCCGTGCCGGCGGGACGGCCGGTGACGGCAGCGGCCTGCGCCGCACCCGCCCGAGGGCGGGCGCGGCACAGTCCGTGCGGCGACCCGTTCGCTGAATCGGCGCAGGGAACCGGCTCAGGGAATCGGCTCAGCCCGTCCGCGGGATCTGCTGGGTGATGCAGTGCACCCCGCCGCCGCCCCAGGCGAGGGTACGGGCGGAGACGCCCACGATCCGCTTGGTGGGGAAGAGGGACTGGAGGGTGGCCAGGGCCGCCGTGTCGGACGCCGCGATGTCCGTCGTCGGGACCACGACGCCGGTGGCCGTCGGGTAGTAGTTGGTGTAGCTGAAGGTGATCACCTCGTCCGTGCCCACGGTGAAGGTGGGCAGTTGGTTCATCTCGGTCAGGGTGAAGTGACGGCCCTGGGCGTCCGTGCTGGCCTGCAGCACGCTCTTGTTCTCGGCCAGCCGCGCGTAGTTGGGGTCCCCGGTGTCGGACGGCAGATTGATCAGCAGGCGGGCCGGACCGGCGTAGGCGGCGACGAGGTCGACATGGCCGTTGGTGACGGTGTCCCCGTACATCCCGTACGGCAGCCAGATCATCTTGGTCGCCTGATAGGCGTCGAGCAGTTTCGCCTCGATCTGGGCCTTGGTCAGGTCCGGGTTGCGGTTCGGGTTGAGCAGACACTCCTCGGTGCCGATGATCGTGCCCTGGCCGTCCTGGAGGAGCGCACCGCCCTCGAAGATCATGTCGACGGGCAGCCGCGGGACCCCCAGGTGGTCGCAGACGCCTATCGGGAGGTTGTCGTCCTTGTCGTACGGGAACTTGTTGCCCCAGCCGTTGAAGCCGAAGTCGAGGCCGAGGAGCTTCCGTCCGCTGCGGTCGACGCCGAAGATGGGGCCGTTGTCGCGCGGCCAGCAGTCGTTGATGGGGTATTCGATGACGGTGACGGTCGGGCCGACCTGCTGCCGCACGAAATCGGCCGTGCCGGTGTTCGCCACCATGGTGACCGGCTCGAACTGAGCGATCGCGCGGGCCACATTGGCGACCTCGTTCTGCACCGCCGGAAGCTTCTCACCCCAGTTGTCACTGGCGTCCCACGGGAAGGCCATGAGGCAGCCCGCGTGCGGAGCCCACTCGCCGGGGACGGTATACGTCGTCCCGTTGTACGTGGCGGCGGCGGCGCGCCCGGCACCGGCCCCGAGGAAGGCGGCCGAGGCGGCGGCCATCGCGGAGGCGGTCATGAAGCCGCGCCGGCTGAGCGCCGACTTCCGGGGGATTCCGGCGCCGCTGCCGGATGCGGCGATGGTGCCGGAATCGGATGCGCTCGTTTCGTCCGGGCCGGAGGCGGGTGCGCTGGGTTCGGTCATGCGGAACTCCTCACGTGGGTGGTGGCGTGGGGGGCGGGCACTGGGGCTGTCTCTTATACACATCTCCGAGCCCACGAGACGGACTCCTATCTCGT
>NZ_JOIX01000049.1 GCF_000720175.1 Streptomyces sp. NRRL S-337 | reverse complement strand
CTCGACGAATGGGCCTACCAACGGCCCTACACCTCAGACACCGAACGACAAGCAGCCTTCCCTGGCTGGCTGGACTGGTACAACTACCACCGACCCCACGCCGGAATCAGCGGCCACACCCCAGCCAGCCGCGTCACCAACCTCTCCGGACAACACAACTAGGGTCCTGGGCCATGACGACTTTGATGATCGACGCCGGCCCAACCGCGCCGGAATCCCTGGTGACCCGGACGGGTGGAGTGCCCCTGGCTCCCGCGGGCACTGAATGGCCGTGCTGCGCGTCATGCGAGGGCCCGATGCAGTTCCTTGCCCAGGTCATCCTGAACAACCTTGGTGCAGGGTCAGCGGAAGGCAAGCGCGGAATCCTTGCGTTGTTCGCCTGTCAAAACGACCCGGGCATGTGCAACGACTGGGAGCCGGCCTCGGGAGGGGACCGTGCCCTGCTCTTCCCGATGGCTGGCCTTGATCCGTTGCCCCGCCCAGAAGGTGCCGAGCAATCTCTGCTCGTGCTCGGCGATGTCCGGGCTGCCGACCTGGCGCAAGAGCCTGATGACAACTACGAGCTGGCCCGCGAAGCCTGGGCGGCGAGGAGCGAACGTCTCGAATCGTCCGTGCTTGGCCAGCTTGGAGGGGATCCCGCCTGGATCCAGGGTGATGAGACTCCCTCCTGCCCTTCGTGTGCTGACACCATGCCGTTCGTCGTTCAGTTTGAGGAAGGCCCTGATCACAGCACCGCCATGAATTTCGCGGCGGGGGTTGTGCATACGCGTTCGCCTGTGAGCCGTGCGGCCGCGCGTTGCTCATGTGGCAGTGCTGAGTCGCCCTCGGCGACCACTGAGCTGACCCCGCTCAGCTGCATGTGCCGATCCCCTCTGCAACACGCTTTTAGCCGGCCCACTCATGGCCAGGCGGTTCCCTACGCCTTCGGGATCTCCTCACGCTGTGGCCCCAGTGTTGGCGGGCGTCCTGTTCCGCCTCGCACGTTGAGTGGTTGAGCCTCAGCCGCGAGGGGCAACTTTACGACCGGCGCCACCCTGACCGACGTCTCCTTCCCGGGCACGCCCCTGGAACGGGTCGGCTTGGGCGTCTCAACCCGCGTTGGGGTCCTTGCCTGCGGTGCCGACCTGCAGACGCAACGCGGTCAGGTCGCTCTTGACGATGCCGAACTCGCGGTCGGTGGTCTGAGCGTTCTCCTCGAAGCGCCGGGTCAGCGCAGCCAGCTCGCTCTGGGCAACGGGACTATTCCAGAAGGCCCCCGAAACGGGACCAGACCCCGGTTGCCGCACTACAGCCTCGGCGAGCCCCATCGCATCCACCGGCAGCAGCCACACCGGCACCCGTACTCGTGGCGGGCGCCGATGGGCACGTCATACCGTTACGAGGCGGCTTTGGCGAGTGCCTTGATGAGCTGGTCGCGGTTCATCTTCGACCGGCCCGGAAGGTCCAGCTTGGTCGCCCGCTCGTAGAGCTCACCCTTGTTGAGTTGCTCAAGCTGGCTCTTCGCACCCTTGCCAGCCTTCTCCTGCTTCCTCTCGCCGTCCCTGCCCTCCCCCGACGACAGGCGCCTGACCTTCCCCCGGTCGCCGGCGGGCTGCTGGCGCTGCTTGCGGCTCTGATCGACGCTGCGCTGCAGTGCCTCCATGAGGTCGACGACGTCGGTGGCCTCGGGCGGGGCTTCCTCGCTGACGATCTCCTGGCCCTTGGCCTTCGCCTCGACCAGCTCCTTCACCCGTTCCTCGAAGGTGTCGTGGTAGTCCTCGGGACGCCAGTCGATGGCCAACGCGTCGATCAGCTGCCGAGCAGTGTCCAGCTCCTTGGGCTTGGCCTTGCCGCACTGGCCCAGCGCAGGCAGCTCCTGTTGCGGGGAACGGACCTCGTCGGCCCAGTGCAGCGTGTGCAGCACCAGGACGTCTTCCTGAGCGTGCAGCGCGACAAGGTACTGCTTGCCGCGCATGACGAACGTGGCGATGCCACCAGGTAGCGGACCAGGTGCGACGTTCGGCGGTGTGCTGGGACCGACGAGGCCCCGTCGCAAAAAGAGCGTCGTAGGGGTCACATTGGGCGTGATCGGCGCAGTACTTTTTGCAGTCGTAGGGTGCGCCGCACTGTGGAGTGCCTTCAGCGACAGCGCGGGGCCACGGGCCACAACTCGCCTGGTCAGCAGCCCTCCCGACCTGGCGGCCCCGGGACCAACGGAAAGCGGCCTCATCCCGAGCCAGCTTCCTATCCAGGTGTGCACCTGCCCCACGGATACCACCTGGAATTCACCGGCGACCCCCGTCAACCGAAGGACAGCAACTACGACGACGTGTACTACCTCTGCGACTTCACAGGTTGCTACTTGGGCTCGTACGACACGAAGCTTGTCCTGCTCAACACCGCGGAGCACGGCTCCTTGGAGACCTGCCGGTCCGCCACGCGCTACACCAATCACATCGAGCAGAAGCAACTGAGCCGGCGCTCGCAGATCTGCGTCCGAACGGCAGCAGGACATCTCGTCCTGCTCACGTACCAAGGCGCATCAGCGCATACGAGTCCCAGCCGATTCGTGACCTTTGACGCCAAGGTCTGGCGCAACGCCGTCGAGCCGAGCTGAGGCGCGAGGTGCCGACGGATGACCGACAACACCAGGTGACGGCCTCTCCGCGCCCGAAGCCCAGGGCCGGCGAGTTGCTGTTCCCGACGCCTGATAGCCCCTCGCTCCCAGATTCAGGCGCCGCCCAGGGCCCAGCTGCCGTCCTGCGGCACCGCGAAAGCGAGCTTCCAGGGCCTGTGGTCGGGGGCGGTGCAGACCGCCCAAAGGCGGATAGGAGCGGTGCGGTAGTCGCTGCGCCAGCGCTGCTCTCCCTCGGCGCCCTCGTACCAGAACGGTTTCAAGGACGGGTCGAGGGCGAGCCGATGCCGGTCACCGGGAAGAAGCGGGAATCCGGGGACCGAACGCCCCAGTCCATCCGCTTCATCGACTCCAGGCCGGAAGCGGTACGGCCCCCAGATGACTTCTGCTCTCTGCTCTGGTGTCGGAGTACCGGCCAGGTGGGGAAAACGAGAGCGATCACGGTCGTCTCGGATGGTCAGCTGGACGGTGAGTTCGCCCAGGGTGGCCGGGCTGTCGAAGCGTACGTACAGCACCTCATGGGGCTCAGCTTGGAGTTTGATCCGGAGCTGGGGCGTCAGTTCCTTGTGCCAGCGACCCCGCTCGATCTGTGCGACGGAGTCGGCCGTAGCGTTCGCCTTCCAGGCTGCCTTGTTGGCCTCGCGGGAGGCCTTCCATGCGCCCCAGGCAGCCAGCCCGCTGAGCGCAGCTGATGCCGCGGCTATAGACGTATCGACGATGCTCATGCCGGACTGTATAGCTCGCCTTGGCACGAGGGCTTCTGTACCGGCCGCAGGACGCCGCAGGGAGTGACACGGTCTCGCCACCACTCCAGGCGATCTCGCGAGTTCTGGGGGAGGATCGCCTGCAAGACGAGGACGGCGGCACCGGGTAGGGAGACCAGCGCTGCCAACACGGCCCGGCGAGCCTGATCGGCGGGCCGAGTAGCTCAGCCAACGTTGGACGCGCTGGTCCATAGCGCATGTGGCGGTGCGTGGTCAGGTTTCGGAGACATCGCTGCGGGTGCACCGGTTCGGCGAGCGGATGAGCCGCTCTCCCGTGCGCGGGAAGTTCCTTCATCGATAGGTGAGGAGAAGGGGATGGTTCGCGTGGTGGAACAGACGCCGGCAGAGCGAGCTCTGGCTCGCTCGTACACTTCTGGCGACGGGCAGGTCAGGTTTGAGGTCACGAACCTGACGATTCATCACCACGCCAACCGAAGCGTCACCTTCACGTACCGCATCACCGTCGTGCGGCAACAGCACCCGGAAGAAGACTGGGAGTTCACTCTCCCCTGGAACGACAAGTCCTTCACCGACGTGCTCACCTCACCCCAGCCCGATCCTGAACGGCTGAAGCAACTCGTGCACCTGGTCCACGCCCTGCTCGAAGAGTGGTGGAACACCAAGGGGCACAACCGTCAGTCGGCAAAGATGGGACGCCAGCTGCGTTGACTCGGTACGCCAGCTGATCCGCCAGATGCGCGAGGGCCTGGATCCGACGACGGATCCAGGCCCTCTGGCACAGCTGGCACACACGTTTCCCCGCTGCGGTCACTGCACCCCCCAGGGGGGTTCAGCTGAGCCGTCCACGGGGCCGTCCAGGACCTCCTCGACTTTGACCAGGACACTCGGTTATGAACCGTCATCGACCCGGTCGGCGCCGCCGCGACCCGCGCCCAGCAGAAGTCCGCTGCCCGGCGAAGCGCCGAGGCGAAGGCAGAGGCCGGGCCCTGAGGCGCTGAGATCAGTCGTCGTTGGGGCGCCAGCGGCTGGCGCTCCGTGCCGCGCTAGCACCGCCAAACCCCCACAGGACGAGGCCCAGGGTCGCGCTCACTCCAAGGCCGGCCAACACTGGAGTCGATGAAAGGCTTGCGTATCCGTCCGCCGTGAGCGGTCCGGCAAGCCAGGAATAGACGAGGACCCCTATCGCTCCTGCACTCAGCATTGGAGCAAACAAGCTCCACCCGCTGAGCCCGAAGAAGACGGTGCGGCGGCCGCTGAGGACCGTCAGGGGGGCAGCGGCCCGCCCTTGGCGCAGAAACGCGGCCTGCGTGTTGAGCGCGAACCCTACGGCAAGGACGGATGTTCCCAGCAGGCCGAAGTAGAGCAGCCAGCCCGACTGATCCTTGAGGACCATTCCCCCGCTGATCCAGTCAGTGCCAAGCGTGCTGACGTCGGTTCCGGGTGCGAGAGTGCGGTTGGCTCTCCGTTTGATCTCGGAGACGTCGAGCACGGTGTGGTGACGCGAGAGCACCAGCGCCGCCCCGCTTGCGGGCGCGGACATCGGTGTGGTGGCGATGGTGGTGATGTCGGTCCCGCTGCCAAGGGCGTAGCGGAGGCGTCCGTCGGCTTCGGCTGCGGGGGTGGCCGTGGTGGATCGACAGGGCAGTTCCACGGCCTTCAGGTCCGTGCATGTGCCTGTGGCTCGGATGGTCCCCTTGCTCTCAGTCAAGGACAGAAAGACCGCTTGCCCCGGCAGCGACTCGGCGAATTCCCTGGTGATGTGTTTGGGACTGGTCACCCGCACGACGCTGTCGCCGACTATGTGGTGCACGGCTGTTGCTTGTCGGACCGGCTCGACCATGCGCGACACCCACAGCTGTGCCTGACCGGTGATCCCGATGGCGATCACCACCGAGCACACCAGCCGTGACGTGGTGGCGGCAGAGGCTGCCATCCATCGACCCGAGATGAGGGCCGAGGATCCGGCCCAGCGACGAGTCTGTTCTGCCAAGGCGGAACCGGCGGTCCTGCAGGCCGCCGCGATGAGCGCGGGCAGCGTGGCGAACCCGCCGAGGGCGCCCACTGCCTGCAGCAGCACGCGCAGCGTGGGTGACGGTGCGAGTCCGGGCCCGTAGGAGGCTGTCAGCAAGAACACCGGGCAAGCCCAACATCGCTTATTGCACACTAGTCGCAACAATGAATGATTGGCTACAAAGAGGGTCAATCGCCCCGTCGGCACCCATGTGGGGCGCCACCGCGCACCCGGCGGCAAGCGCCCTGGCAGGTGCCGCCTGATGGCAACTGACATCCGCCTCTTCCGCGGCAAGGACCTGCTGAAGCACGCCGACGCCCTGCACTCCGTATACGCCGAAGCCTTCTGCGCCCCGCCCTGGAACGAGGACGAGGAGCGGGCAGTCGAGTTCGTGGGCCGGCTGGTGGACAACGTCCGCCGCCCCGGCTTCACCGCGGCGCTCGCCTTCGCCGGAGCCGAGACCATCGGCTTCGCCACCGCCTGGACGACCGTGGCCCCCTTCTCCACCGACCGCTGCTACCCGCAGGCCGCCGCCGGACTGGGAGCCCAGCGCACGGTCGAGTGGCTGTGCGGCGGCCGCGAAATCGACGAACTCGCCGTCCGCCCGGCGTCCCACGGCACGGGGCTGGCCGCCGAACTGCTGGAAGCGGTCACCGAGGACGTCCCCGAGGGCCGCTCCTGGCTGCTCACTTCCGTCCGCTCCCCGCGCGCCGTCACCTTCTACCGCCGGCAGGGCTGGACCCAGGCCACCCATCCCTCGCCCGAGTACAAGGGCATCGTGGTCTTCCTCAGCCCCCGCCACCCGGCACGCGCTCTGGCCGCTATTCCTCTCTGAAGATCCGGACCTGCGGAAACATCGCGTTCACGTCAACGGGAATCGGTGGTAACAACCGCTTTCTAGCGTGGCGGGCCGTGGGATCACCGTCGCATTCAGGGCTGCCAGAGACAGCTTCTGACGGCCCGTCGGCTTCCCGTTCTGCCGATGACGCCACGCGGGGCTCCCACTGCATCACCGCACCCGCACCCAGCCCCACCGGGAGACGTGGCATGACTACCACCGAGTCACCGCAGACGACGCCAGAAGCAGCGAAGCCCGCCGCCGACCAGGCGGTCAAGGAGACCCTGGAGGACTACACCCTCCGTTTCGCGCCCCGCAGTTACCGCCGCTGGACCCCCATGGTCGTGGCCACGACCGCCCTCGGCGGCATCGCCTACATGGCCGACTTCTCCATCGGCGCCGGCATCGGCCTCGCCCACGGCACCAGCAACGCGCTCGTGGCGATCGCCGTGGCCGCCGTCGTCATCTTCGTCACCGGCTTCCCCCTCGCCTACTACGGCGCCCGCTACAACATCGACCTGGACCTGATCACCCGCGGCTCCGGCTTCGGCTACTACGGCTCGGTCCTCACCAGCGTCATCTTCGCCAGCTTCACCTTCATCTTCTTCGCCCTCGAAGGCTCGATCATGGCCCAGGGCCTCAAGCTCGGCCTCGGACTGCCTTTGTGGCTCGGCTACTTGGTCTCCACCCTCATGGTCATTCCCTTGGTGATCTACGGCATGAAGGCGCTCAGCAAGCTCCAGGTGTGGACGACCCCGATCTGGCTGCTGCTGATGGTCGGCCCGCTGGTCTACCTGATCTCCACCGACCCCGGCACGGTCGACCGCTTCCTCGCCTATGCCGGCACCGACGGCGACGGTGGCGTCACCACCGCCTCCGTGCTGCTCGGCGCGGGCGTGTGTCTGTCGCTCATCGCGCAGATCGGCGAGCAGATCGACTACCTGCGCTTCATGCCGCCCAAGTCCGAGGCGAACAAGCGCACTTGGTGGACCGCGGTCGTCATGGCCGGACCCGGGTGGGTGGTGCTCGGCGCGCTCAAGCAGGCCATCGGTGTCTTCCTCGCCGTGTACATCCTTGCCAAGGTCGGCCCGGACGTCGCGCCCGAGCCGATCCAGCAGTTCAAGGGCGCCTTCGACGCGATGATGCCGTCCTGGATGGTGCTCCCGCTGGCCGTTGCCCTGGTCGTGATCAGCCAGATCAAGATCAACGTGACCAACGCCTACTCCGGCTCGCTCGCCTGGACCAACTCCTTCACCCGCATCACCAAGAACTACCCCGGCCGCATGGTCTTCGTCCTGGTCAACCTCGGCTTCGCGCTTGCCCTGATGGAAGCCGACATGTTCAGCTTCCTCAACGACATCCTGGGCTTCTACTCCAACTGCGCCATCGCCTGGGTCGTCACCGTCGCCACCGACATCGGCATCAACAAGTACCTGCTCAAACTCTCCCCGCTCCAGCCCGAGTTCCGCCGCGGCATGCTCCACGCCGTCAACCCGGTCGGCGTGGTCGCCTTCGTCGCCGCCTCCGGCCTGTCCATCGCCATATACTTCTACGCCCTCGGCGACACCCTCCAGCCCTACTCCCCCGTCGCCGCCGCCGTCATCGCCTTCGTCCTCACCCCGCTGATGGCGATCGCCACCAAGGGCAAGTACTACCTGCGCCGCACCGACGACGGCATCGACGAGCCGATGCTCGACGCCGACGGCAACCCGAGCGCGGTCACCCTCGACTGCCACGTCTGCCACCAGCCCTACGAACGCCCCGACCTCAGCGCCTGCGCCACCCATGACGCGGTCGTCTGCTCGCTGTGCCTGAGCACGGACAAGGTCGGCGACCATGTCCTGCCCGCTGCCGTGTAGGCCTGCCGAGTGAGACCGCCGAAACCAACCTCCGCGTCAGGGAACCCCAGACACCGTGGCCCATGATCTCCATGACAACGGGGGCCCAGAAATGGAACGCGATGCCTCGGCGCATCGCGACACGACGCCGAGGCTCGCCCTCCGCATAAGACGTCGTTTCACTTGGTGAGTCGGCGGTAGCCGATGAGGGTCGCGGCTATGCCGAAGAAGGCGAGGAAGTGTTCGGCCAGGCGTTCATAGCGGCGGTGCAGGCGGCGGCATCCGGCGAGCCAGGAGACCGTCCTTTCGACGACCCAGCGGTGGCGGCCCAGCCGGGTGGAGGACTCGATACCCGTGCGGGCGATGCGGTGGCGGATGCCTTTCTTGCGGAGCCATCGGCGCAGGTGGTCGTAGTCGTAGCCCTTGTCGGCATGGAGCTTGGCTGGATGCCGGCGGCGCGGTCCGCGCCGGGAACGGATGGGCGGGATCCCGACCACGAGTGGTTCCAGTCCGAGGCTGTCGTGCCTGTTGGCGCCGGAGATGCCCAGGGACAGGGGCAGCCCGTTGCGGTCCGTGATCAGGTGGATTTTCGATCCGCTCTTGCCTCGATCGGTCGGATTCGGTCCGGTCAGTGGCCCCCTTTTGCCGCTCTGACGCTGACGGAGTCGATCGCACACCGCGACCAGTCCAACGCGCCGCGGGCGCCGAGCTCGTCGAGGATGACGCGGTGCAGCTTGGCCCACACCCGGTCCCGGCTCCACTGGGCAAAGCGCCGGTAGACGGTGGGCCAGGCTGGCCCGAACATCGGCGGCAGCTGCCGCCACGTGCAGCCCGAGGTGGCCACGAAGATGATCGCTGCCAGGCAGGCGCGGTCGCCGGCCCGTCGGCGGCCGCCGCCTTCGGGGCGCATGACCTCCGTCGGCGGGACCACCCGCCGGAACAGCACCCACAACTCGTCCGGTACCAACCGCTCAAACCAAATCCGTCATGCACGGCTCAACGAGCGATCACACCATCAGAAACGGCATCCAACTAGGTGTGCTGTCCGATGGGTCGGGGCCGGGCCCGGCCCCGACCCATCGGACAGACCCTAGCTGTCGATCCTGACCGCGATCCCGTCGAGTACGCAGTCGAGTCCCGTCTCGAACTGCCAGGCCGCGTCGTCCTTACGCCCGGCCCCGAGCGCGTAGCGCCGGTAGGTCGGGTAGCGGCCGGTCTCCATCAGATAGGTCATCTGGGGTGCGAGTGCGCGGCGCGTTTCGTCGCCGCTGACCCAGCCGTTGTCCTCCATGTACTGGCGTAGCGCCACCTCGGACTGCGCCGCGCCGTGCACATAGGCGGTGACCGCGCGGAAGGCGGCCATCATCGAGTCGGTGTCCATGCCGTGGCCGTCGAGCGCGGCAAGCTGGCGTTCCGCGACCGCCATCCGGTTCGGCGTCAGCACGAAGTGCGGTGTGGGCAGCTGGGCCAGCCAGGGATGCCGCAGCATCATGGCACGACTGGCCAGTGCGTAGGCGCGCAGGACGTCGCGCCAGCCGGTCACCTCGTCGGGTACGGCGAGTTCGGCCGTGACCTGGTCGACCATCAGCGCCCACAGGTCGTCCTTGCCCGAGACATGGCGGTACGCGGCCATGGGTGCGACGCCCAGCTCGGTGGCGAGGCGGCGCATGGTGACGGCGGCGAAGCCCTCGGCGTCGGCGACCTGCACCGCCACAGCGGCGATCTTCTGCGGCGTCAGTGAGGCGCGAGGCGCGGCGGCGGGGCGGTCCATGCGCTCCCACAGCACGGGCGCATCCGCATCTCTGCTCTTCTTCTGGGCTGCCACGAGTGGGCTCCTCTCCGGCTGACCGTTCGTGTACAGCGTATCGCCAGTAGACGACGTACACAGCAACGTGTACGTTGTACGCATCCCAATACGTCGTACACATCAGGGGGATTTCCCATGAGCGAGCAGCCGCAGCAGCTCCACGTAGCGGTCGTCGTCGGCAGCACCAGGGAGGGCCGCTTCGCACCCGTCGTCACACGGTGGATCAAGAGCCACCTCGACCAGCGCGACGACATGAGCGTCGACGTCATCGACCTGGCCGAGACCCCGCTGCCCACCGTCTTCCCGGCCTTCGGTCAGCCACCCGCGTCCGGCACCGAAGAGGCCCTCGCGGAGGTCTCACCGCGCCTGGCGGCCGCCGATGCGTTCGTGTTCGTCACGCCGGAGTACAACCACAGCTTCCCGGCGTCCCTGAAGAACGCCATCGACTGGCACAACGAGCAGTGGCACGCCAAGCCGATCGGCTTCGTCTCCTACGGCGGCATCTCGGGCGGCCTGCGCGCGGTCGAGCAACTCCGGCTCGTCATGGCGGAGTTGCATGCGACCACCATCCGCAACACGGTCAGCCTGCACAACGCCTGGGGTCTGTTCGACGAGGAGTACGCGATGAAGGACACGCAGAGCGACGCCGCGGCCAAGACGATGCTCGACCAACTCGCCTGGTGGGCCCAGGCACTGCGAGACGCCAGGAACGCGCGCCCCTACACCGCCTGATGCAGCGTCAACAACACTGGGGGAAAACATGAATCAGCGTATGGGGCAAGCCGCGCCCAAGACAGCGGAGCCCGGTGCCGACCAGTCGCCGACCGCGCCGCCGGCCATGGCGCCACCGTCGCGCCTCGCCATCCTGGGACTGCTGCTCGGCATCATCCTGGCGACACTCGACGGCACGATCGTCGGTACCGCCCTGCCCACGATCGTCGGCGACCTGGGCGGCCTGGACCACTTCTCCTGGGTGGTGACTGCCTATCTGCTCACCACTGCCGTCTCCACCCCGATCTGGGGAAAGGTCGGCGACCTGTACGGCCGCAAGGGCAGCTACCTGACCTCGATCGCGGTCTTCCTCGTCGGGTCGGTTCTCTGCGGACTCGCCCAGGACATGGGGCAGTTGATCGCGTTCCGGGCACTCCAAGGGCTCGGCGCGGGCGGCCTCTTCGTGGGCGCGCTCTCCCTCCTCGGGACGCTCCTGCCGCCCGCGCAGGCGGGGCGCTCCCAGTCGATGATCGGCGTACTCCTGCCGGTCGCCATGATCGGCGGCCCGCTGCTCGGCGGCTTCCTCACCGACCAGCTGGACTGGCGCTGGGTCTTCTACGTCAACGTGCCCGTCGGCGCCGCCGCACTCCTGATCGTCGGACTCTGCATCCGACTGCGCGGCGACCGCGGCCCGGCCCGCATCGACTTCCTGGGCGCCGCACTCCTCACGGCGGGCGTTCTGGCGCTCACCCTGATCGGAACCTGGGCCGGCGCGGCGTACGACTGGATCTCACCGCAGATCGCGGGGCTCGCCGCACTCTCGATGGGCGCCCTCGGCTGGTTCGTCCACGTGGAGCGACGAGCACACGAACCCATCATCCCGCCGCGCCTGTTCCGCGACCGCAACTTCACGCTCGCCCAGGTGCTGAGCTTCCTGGTGGGCGCGGCGACGCTGGCCGCGGCGAGCCATCTGCCGCAATACATGCAGTTCGTACGGGGCATGTCCTCGACGGAAAGTGGGCTGCTTCTGCTCCCACTGATGCTCGGCATGATGGGCGCGCAGCTGTTCATCGGGCGGGCGGTGGCCAACGGCGGCGGGTACCGCGGGTACCCCATCGCGGGCGGCGCGGTCGCCACGGCGGGCGCCCTGGCCCTGCTCATGGTCGGCGCGGACACCGCCACGGCGGTGGCCTCCGCGCTGACACTCGTCCTCGGCCTGGGCCTCGGCTGTCTGATGCAGCCCGCGATGCTCATCACCATGAACAGCGCGGAGCCCCGCGACATGGGCGCGGCCAGCGGCACCACCACGCTGCTACGGACCATCGGTGGCTCGCTCGGCGTTGCCGTGCTCGGCTCCGTCTACACCGGCCGCATGGCCGCCACCCTCACGGACCGGCTCGGCCGGGACGGGGAGCGGATCACGGGAGGCCACGAAGTGACCCCCGCGGTGCTGCTCGGGCTGCCCGACGGGGTGCGGGACGCCTTCCGTGCCGGGGTCACCGGCGGACTGCACAGCGTCATGATCGGCACGGCCGCGCTGTGTGCCGTCGCCTTCGCGGCCGCCTGGCTGATCCGCGAGGTGCCGCTGCGGACGGCCCCGGGGGCGGCGGACCGTTGATTACCCTGCGGTGGTCGGCCCACTGCCCGCCGGGCTTGCCGTTGGCGGGCAGTAACGCCTCGATCTTCTGCCACTGCGCGTCCGTAAGCTCATGTCGCCGCACCATAAGACGCGCCTGCCCAGCCGAAGCGCTGATCCACCTCCCCAGCAAGAGCCATCAGAAACGGCCTAGTACTCCAGTTGCACTTCGCTATTGCCGCTGGTCAAAGGCTTGTTTTCGAGTGTAGTGAGCTGACTTGCCGTCATGTTGCCGGAGTCCGTGACCGGCGGCGTGTGATCGCTGTTGTGCTGATCATGCAAGATGATGTGCAGCCCGAAGTCTGGGCTTCGGAGCTGGAGGAGGTGCTGCTGCGGGTCGGTCACCGGTTCGGCCGGGTCGATCTGCGGCGGCGGATGCGGGACTACGTGCGCGGGCTGCTCGGTCCTGTCGGCAGGAAGAACGGCTGGCAGCTGGCCGAGTACGTCGGCCATGACGTGCCGGCCGGTCTGCAGCACCTGCTGAACCGGGCCCGGTGGGATCCGGACGAGGTCCGTGACGACCTGCAGGAATACGTCGCCGAACGGCTCGGCGAGCCCGACGGTGTCCTGATCATCGACGAGACAGGCTTCCTCAAGAAGGGCACCACTTCGGCGGGCGTGCAGCGGCAGTACTCAGGCACGGCGGGACGTACAGAGAACTGCCAGGTCGCCGTGTTCGCGGCCTATGCCTCGACGCGGGGCCGGACCCTGGTCGACCGGCAGCTGTACTTGCCCAAGTCATGGACGTCCGACCGGGAACGGTGCCGGGCGGCAGGGGTGCCCGACGGCCGGGCGTTCGCTACCAAGACCGAGCTCGCCCGACACCTGGTCACCCGGGCGCTGGCCTCACTGCTGCCCATCGCGTGGGTGACCGCGGATGCGCTCTACGGCCAGGACTGGCATTCCCGCCGCATGCTCGAGGAAGCCGGAGTCGGCTACGTCGTCGCCGTGCCGAAGTCGCAGCAGGTCAAGTCCCTGGCCGGGTGCTGGCGCATCGACCAGCTCATCTCGGACGCACCTGACGACTCCTGGGAACGGCTCTCCTGCGGCGACGGCGCCAAGAGCCCACGCGTCTACGACTGGACGGCCGCGATGCTGCCGGCCGTCCCGTTCTTCGAGGGTGACGGGCCCTCGCACCGCAGATGGGTGCTGGCCCGCCGCAGCATCGCCTGCCCGGACGAGATCGCCTACTACCTGGCATACGCAGTCACGGGGACCACTGTGAACCAGTTGGTCACCGTTGCCGGCAGCCGCTGGGCGATCGAGTGCTGCTTCCAGAGCGCGAAGAACGAATGCGGCCTCGACCAGTACGAAGTCCGGCGCTACCCGGGCTGGTACCGGCACATCACCTCGCGATGCTTGCTCACGCCTTCCTCGCCGCCATGGCCGCCGCCAACACCGCTGAAAAGGGGGCCGCAGAAACGGATCTTTCCTCGTCCCGCTCAGCGTGGCGGAGATCCGCAAGCTCATGGCAGCTTGCCGCCCTGGAACAGGTCACCGTCAGCGCACACATCACGCCCTGAAATGGTCCTGCTTCCGGCGGCGCCACCAGGCCACCGCCAAACGCTGTCACTACCAACGCCGCACCCGGCATCACGAACTCCGGCAACATGACGGCCAGTCAGCTCACTACACTTGAAAACAAGCCTTTGACCAGCGGCAATAGCGAAGCGCAACTGGAGTACTAGCTTGCCTGCGGAGCGGTTTCGAGATCCGGGTGGTGGCGCTTACACGGCCTGGAGTTGCCGGAACTCGTGGACAGGGAGGGGGAAGCGAGAGGAGAGGATTCCGGAGCGCAGGCCGCCGATGAGGGCGGCGGCCAGGAACTGGGTGCAGGTGTGGGGGAAGTGCTCCCAGCGCTCGCCACGTGCCTCATTGACCATGACGGTCCAGGCATCTGGATGCTGGCCGGGACGGACGAGCCAGTAGAGGCACTCGCCGTTATCGGTGGTGGCCCACGGGATCACTCTGGTTCCTTCGTCTTCGAGTTCGGTCGGCTTCTTCTCGAACTCCCACAGTCCATCTAGTGCCTCTGTTTGCTGCTCTTCCCAGTCGATGAGGTCGTAGTTGTCGTTGGGGCAGGCGGGTTCCAGGACGTAGAGGTAGTCGTCCCAGTTGCTGCCTCCGTAGGTGTATATGAGTTCCTTGTAGTCGGTGGGCAGTTGGGTACCAAGTGCTTGCTCTGCGCTGTCCCAGTCCTTGCTTCGGGGTTCTGCGGGCGGGGGGATGATGTGCGCCAGTTGTTCGAAGGAAGCAGTCATCACGGTGTCCTTATGCCGGGTGCTTGTGGGATCTGACTCGTTGTTGCGTTGCATGGTTTCAGGTCCCTCTCTTTTCGTTCGGCATGAATGTGATGTTGGGTTGGCCGCTGATTCCGGTGCTCTTATGTTGCGTGAATGAGAATCCGTTTAAGAGCCGTGCGCCTCGATGGTCACACCCTTGGGTATTTTGTCTGTTCGTCGTAGACGCCTGTGACGTCGTAGGTGCGGAAGTAGTTGAAGTGGAGTTGGGTCTCGGGGTCGAAGTATTGGCCGGGGATGCGCAGTGGGGTATAGGAGGTTGCGGAGTGGTTCCAGCTTGTGGTGCCCCACAGGGTGGCTCTGGCTTGCCAGGCGACGTTGCCGCTTTCATCGACAAGTTCGGTGGGGGTTCCAACGAGGTCAGTGACGATGGCGAAGAAGCGTTCGTCGATGAGGTGTTGCGGTGTGTCAGGGCGGGTTTCGCGTTCAGTCTGGGCGATGTGGGTTATCCCATCGTGGTCCCAGGTAAGGCTGAGCTCTTCGGCCGATGGCGGGGTGCGGGTGCTTTGCTCTGTGAGGGTGCTGCCCTCCCAGGCGAATCGGGTTTCTTCGAGGACCGTTTCTTGGTCGGCGGCCAGGCGTTGCTTGGCTATTGCTTTGACCGGGATGGTTCGCCGGGTTGGTGGTTCTGGGGGTTGGATGTGCGGTGGCGTCTGTTGATCTGACCGTTGGGGGCGTGGTGGCCGAGCCTGTCCGTGTGCGCAGGTTGACCGACCGGGAGGGGCAGAAGCTGCAGCAGATCGTGCGTCGGGGCAGCACCAGTTCGGTGCGGTTCCGGCGGGCGATGATGCTGCTGGCCTCGGCCGGCGGGAACCGGGTTCCGGTGATCGCCCAGCTGGTGCAGGCGGACGAGGACACCGTCCGCGATGTGATCCACCGGTTCAACGAGATCGGTCTGGCCTGCTTGGACCCTCGTTAGGCGGGAGGCCGTCCCCGCCTTCTTAATCCTGACGACGAGGACTTCGTCGTCCAGACGGCCACCACCCGCCCGACCAAGCTTGGCCAGCCCTTCAGCCGCTGGTCGATCCGGAAACTGGCCGCCTACCTGCGGAGAGTCCACGGCCGTGTGATCCGGATCGGCCGCGAGGCATTACGGTGCCTGCTCGCCCGCCGCGGCATCACCTTCCAGCGCACCAAGACCTGGAAGGAATCCCCCGACCCCGAGCGCGACACCAAGCTCGACCGCATCGAGCACGTCCTGGAACGCTTCTCCGACCGCGTCTTCGCGTTCGACGAGTTCGGCCCGCTCGGCATCCGCCCCACCGGCGGCTCCGGCTGGGCACCTGCCGGGCACCCAGAGCGGCACCCCGCGACCTACCACCGCACCCACGGAGTCAGATACTTCCACGGCTGCTACTCGGTCGGCGACGACGCCCTCTGGGGCGTCAACCGCCGCAAGAAGGGCGCCAACAACACCCTGGCCGCGCTCAGGTCGATCCGCGCGGCCCGCCCAGACGGCGCCCCGATCTACGTCATCCTCGACAACCTGTCTGCCCACAAGGGCGACACCATTCGACGCTGGGCGAAGAAGAACCGCGTCGAGCTCTGCTTCACCCCGACCTACGCGTCATGGGCCAACCCAATCGAGGCCCACTTCGGACCGCTGCGGCAGTTCACGATCGCGAACTCCAACCACCGCAACCACACCGTTCAGACCCGAGCCCTGCACGCCTACCTCCGCTGGCGCAACACCAACGCCCGCCACCCCGACGTCCTGGCCGCGCAACGCAGGGAACGTGCCCGGATCCGCAGTGAGAAGGGTCTGCGGTGGGGTGGCCGGCCCCTGGCTGACGTGGCCTGAGCTACCGCACGGCCCGCACAGACGCCGCGATCTGGACTACGTCCAGATCGACGATCACTTCTTCACCACCCCACTCGCCACGCGAGGTGATCGCCATGCCGATCAACGCCAGCTCGGCTGCATCGTCACGCAGTTCATACTCTTCGCGGCTCTCCTCGCCCATCCTGCCCAATTCCTCACGGTCCCAGGCAGCAACGGCAGACTCCGCCAGGGACCGGGGCAACCGGACCGTGATCCGTGGGACCTGCGGATCGAGATGGGCCCCGATGGCCGCCAGCACCTTCCGGTCCTGCCGATACCGCTCGTACTGTTCACGATCTTCCATGCGCCGAGGGTACGAGCAACGGCTCGAAGCCGGTGAACCAATCCGGCCACGGCACTATGCGCCGGCCGAGTGGGTCGTAGAGGTAGCGCCATTATGTGCCGTCGGGCGTGGTGACGGTGGTGAGGTGATCTTCGGCATCCCAGGTGTAGCGCCAGGTGTCCGCGGGAGAGGCGGGTTTTCTGGCGCAGGATGACGCGGCCTTGAGCGTCGTGTTCGTGTTCGTAGCGGATGTTGCCGGCTCGGGTGATGCGGGTGCCGGTGTAGGTATTCACCTGGGGAAGGATCACTCAAGTCGACTATGAGCCGCCTTCGCTCAGACACCCCGAAGAGAGCTGGCTGTGGTCCTGCGCGACCGGCGCCAGCCCGGACGATGGCGCCAACCGCGGGTTCCGGCCGGGGTCACGCGCTTGCCCTGGTCAGCTGGTTTGCGGCCGTCGCGCAACGCTTCCGGGGAGGGTGGGGCGATATTGCTGCCCTTGATCACTTTGGCGAACTCCGCGTCGAGCCGCTCCTCGCCGATCTTCTGGGCGAACGTGCTCAGGTACGTCACCTTCGTGGCGTGGCTGGCTCCATCTTGTGGCGAACTAGGGCCAGGCGCCCGCAACCAGCGTGCCGAGGGCTGTGCGCTGGTGTGTGACCGAGCAGCCTGCGCGGGTTGTCGTCGCCATGCCCGCCGATCTTTGCGCGGCCGCGTGGGAAGAGGCCGTCGCGTTGCTGACCTGGAGGGCGCGGGCCAGGGATGTCGTGGTGTGAGGGTCGGCGAGGAGGCGCAAGGCGTCGAGCCGTGTGCGGCCCAGGACCGCGGCCAGGGACTCGGCGGAGACGTCCGTGCCCCCCGCGGTGGGCGGGAGCCCGGGACCAGCTGGGTAGGTCAGGACTGCGGGATGGCCCGGGGTGTCCTGGAGAAGCGGGCCCGCCGGGTGGTGGAAGGTAGGCAGCAGAACCAGGCCGCGCCCATCGAGGCGGACGTCGCGGGCCGGCACTGGGCCGGGCCATTCCCACACACCCTCGTGGAGCCGGCTGCCCGGGGCCAGGCCGGTCAAGGTGGCGGCCACGCCGTGCTCGGCGACAGTAAGGGCGTAGCGGGTGAACTCCTCACAGTGCAGATCCTGTACGACGGACGAGACCGGGCGAGGACCGTCTTGAACGCGGCTTGCTGGGCGCGGTGCAGCGTGTGCCAGGCCGTCTCGTCGGCCGCGTGCAGGCCCCGGATCCAGCGAGGGGCGGGCACCGCCCCGTAGACCCGCTCCAGCTCGGATCGGGCGAGACCGGGACTGGTGGCTCGGATCTGTTCGAAGCCGTCGGCCATGGTGTCGCCGACGACGTTGAGGAAGGAGGGCGGGCGGCCCGCCGGGACCAGGTCGGCGAGCGGGCTGGTCGCGGCCGGGAGGGAGCGCAGGATGCGGCCGCGCCACGGCGCGAACAGCGGCCCGCCACGCTGGGTCACGGCTGTGGTCAGGGCGGCGTGCAACTCCTGGTGCGCCGCCGGGCGGGGTGCGAACCGGATACGGGCGAAGTCCTCCGCGGTGAAGTGGACTCGCAGCACCCTCACAGCTCCTCATAGTGGGCCAGCCTTTCGGCCAGGGCCTGAACCTTCGCGTCGTGACGGCCCCGCCTCAAGGATGTTCGTATGACTTCGCGACGCACTCTTCTGAAGGGCACCCTATTCGGGAGTGCCACCGCCCTGCTGCCCACGGCCGCGTCCGCATCTGGTGGCGGTCCCGTCCTCCGGCTGCCCTCGCCCGCCGGCCCGTACCCCGTAGGCATGCAGACGGTCCATCTGACGGACCCGGCCCGGGCCGATCCCTGGGTGGGCGGCGCGCGGGAGTTGATGCTGACCGTCCTGTACCCGGCCCGATCGGTACGCGGCTTCTCTCGGGCCCCGCAGCTCACCCCGGCCGCGGCCCGGGAGTTCGCCGGCCTCGCGCCCCACGTTCATCCGGGTTTGCCGGAACCGGGGGCCGTGGACTGGGGCGCGGTCCTCACCCACGGGTACATGGGCGCGCCCCCGCTGCCCGGGCGGCGGCCGGTGCTGGTGTACTCACCCGGCGGCGGTGACTCCCGCACGCTCGGCACGACCCTCGCCGAGGACCTGGCGAGCCACGGTCGAGTGGTCGTCCTCGTCGATCACCCCGGTGACGCTTCCCAGGTGGAGCTGCCGACCGGACTGCGGACGACCGTCCTGTTCGGGCCACCGGACCCGGCGACCTTCCGCACGATGGTGGACACCCGGATCGCGGACCTCCGCCTGGTCCTGGACCGGCTCAGTGACTTGCCACTCGCCCGCGTCATGGACTCCTGCCGGATCGGCTTGTACGGGCACTCCGCAGGCGGCACGGCGGTGGTGTACGCGGCCCGTGACGACCGCCGGGTCGGCGCGGTGGCCAACCTGGAGGGCTATCTCGACCTGTACCCGACGCCGGCTGGCGTCGAGCAGCCGCTGCTGCTGTTCCGCACCGACGGATTCGAGGGCGCCCCCCGGATCGAGTCGTCCTGGGCGGACCTTCCCGGCCGCCGTGTGCTGCTCCCCGACGCGAACCACTGGGCGTTCACCGACTACGGCTCGCTCATCCCTCAACTCCAGACTTCCGGTCTCGTGACAGCGGCAGCGCGGGCCGCGCTCATCGGCACCGGCAACCCTGCGGTGAAACTCGCTGAGGTACGGCGCCGGGTGGGTACCTTCTTCGCCCGCCATCTGTTGTAAGGGGACTACGAGGCGGCGGCCGGCGGCCTGCTGCGGCCCACAGGGCGTCAGTCGCCTGTCGTCAAACGAAGGCACCCTCAAGTGATCAACGCATCACCCACGGATGAGCACGTGATCGTGGAGGCACAGGTACGTGACTACGGGTTTTCGCCAGCTCAGCAGGATGATATCTGGAGACGCTGGCGCGAGGGGCAGCCGTTCAGCTCGATCGGGCGGGCCTCGGGGCGCCGATGCGGCACGCCCGTCGGTTCCTGTACCAGAGCGGCGGCGTCCGCATTACCCCGCAGACGCGGTCAGAGCGGCATCTGAGCGGCAGCGAGCGCGAGGAGATATCGCCGCGGGAGAATCGGCCCGGCAGCTGGCCAAGCGGCTGGGCCGATCCCCTTCAACTGTCTCCCACGAGTCCGCCAGCAGCCGGGTCGAGCAAGCGCCCATGGTTCCGTAACCGCAACGAGCGCGATCAAAACCGGGGCGCCGTCCAACGCCGTACCTCAGCGAGCGTGGTGGGTGGTGGTGGGGACACTGATGGGTTCTTGGGTCACGTATTCGTTTCAGCAGCGCTCGGCGGAGCGGGCGGATCAGGTGCGCGGCTGGGAACTACTTCGGCGGAGCAGCTTGCCGCGTTCAGCTCTTTCATGGGTATCTTGACGAAATACTGCAAAAGCTTGTACGTGGAGGCCCCGGCCTCCTACTTACGTGGTACCGATCCGCAAAGTGCCATCACACCTTCGGGGGTGCGCGGTGAGGGCGCTATCTGAGCCGGTAGTCCCGCTGCGCGATGTGCTGTAGAGGCGGAACTGCCCGGCGGTGTTCCTCGGAGGACGCAGGTGGCGGTGGGAACCCGCACGCGAAGAGTTCCCGCCCCATTGGGCGGGAACTCAGCTGTTACTGAGTTTGAACTCGTGATGTCGTGACGGGCGTATCGTGGCTTGCTCTGCGAGCTCAGTAACTCGCTCAGAATTTCTGTTGCCTGGCACCAGGAGGAAGGAAGCAGGGGGTGCTGACGGACAGGCGGAGGGTGTTGGGCGGTTTAGCGGTGTCTGCGATGAGGCTGAAATTCTCTGTCTTGTGGCGGCCGTCGAGGACGACCTCGTGAGACTGCGGGCGCTCTTCGTACGAAGAGACCTCTACGCCCCCGTGGTCCTTGAGCGCTGCCCGGAGTTTGCGGACTACTGGAATCTGCTCTTCTCGCGGGACTTCAGCGTACACCGTGTACGTGAGGGTGTAGCGGCCGTCGTCAGCTACCTCATCATTTTGGCCGATGCAGTCCTCGAAATCCGTAAAAGGGCCAAATTTGTTACCCACCTTGACCCCGGCATAATGTGCCATGGATGAGGTGTAGCGCTTCGCCCAGGCCAAAGAGTCCTCGCGGCTCTTACGCGGAAGTGCTTTGTTGGGGTCGCTGGACGGCTGAGACATGCAGGCTCCGGTGACAATAATTACCGCGGCGGTCACTGCGATCAGGCGAGTTCGCCTAAAAAGTGATATCGCCGCCTCAGAGTGTTTTTTCTCCAAGGGATTTCCTTACATGTCGATGGGTGTAGGCGGTGCCTGATTCGGTTTCTGGCCGGCAATGATCCGCCCCTGATTAGCAAGGCTTTCGCTGTTGTCGTCCCAGTAGCCGCTGTGTCCGTGAGTATCAGTTACGAATCGGGTGCCGCCGAAGTCCGCGGTGTTGGGGTCAGGGCCGAGCGTAAGATCCTGCGCTTGACTGATTAGGTCGTCATCGGCGATTCCCGTATAAAAGTGGTGCGGGTCGACGTGGAGATCGGACGCCCGGCCCACCGTCTCCCCCGGACTGCCGACGACGGAAATACTGTCGGCGTCGAGGCCCTTCCCGCCAGCGTCCGCGTCGCCGACCACCGTGGCGCCATAGCTGTGTCCCAGCACCGTCATATGCGCACGGTCCGACCCTTCAAGCGAGGCGCGCAGGCCGCGGGTGAAATCCCGCAAGTCCGGAGCCGCGTCGTCGGCACGACCGGTGCCGGCAACGGCGAGATTCGGGGCATCATCACTGGGGATTTCCGGAGCGTCGTAACCGAGCCAGTAGACCATCGAGGTGTTCGCCGACGGATCGGCCCGCTCGGCCGACCTCTGCAGCTTCTCGATCCGCGACAGCTGGCCTCCGGTCGAGTTCATGTCCGTGGCTGTGCCGGGCACCTGCACACCGACGTTATCAGCGGTGTCCGGATTTCCCATGGCGATGACGGCCTTACCGTCATCGAATCCGTTGAAATCCAGCAGGTAGAGCTTCTTGTTTCCCGTGGCGCCGTCACGTTCGTCGAGTTCGGCCTTCAGGACCTCAAGGTTGTGACGGTTTTCCGGAATGCCGGGGAGGGCCTGGTCGCTGCCGCTGACGAAATTGAGCTGCTGATTCAGCGCGAGCCGGTTCGCATCGTCACGGACCATGCTGGGCAGGCCGTTCGTCTTGCCGATCTGCTCCGGATACATCGTGGCGTACTCCTGGCGCGATGCTTCGTCGAGGCCCTTCCACCAAGCAGCCGCGTCCTTAGGGTCCTTGGGGATCTACGGCCCCTTGACGCCCAGGTCCTTCATGGCCTGCTGGGGCTTCCCTTCCCGACACTCCCACGTCAACCAAGCCTGGCTGGAGCTGTCCCTGACCGCCCTCGACCTGCTCCCTTGGGCACGCATCCTGCTGCTGGAGGGCGAACTGGCAGCAGCCGAGCCCAAGAAGCTCCGCTACCGGCTGCTGCACGCAGCCGCCCGCATCACCCGCGGCGGACGCCGCATGCACCTGCGGATCGCCGCGACCTGGCCCTGGCGAAACGAGCTGACCAACGCATTCGCCCGCCTAGCGGCGCTGCCACGGCCTGCCACCTGAACGTCGGCACCGTCCCTGCACGCCCACGACCCGAGGAACCCTGGAGAACCCGACCCGCGCGTCGGGCCTCGACCATGCCTGCCCAGCAGCCAACAACCAAAACCCCACTTCACAGCCATCACTCCAGATCAGCCACCGAAGCGAAACGGGGAGGCTAGACAGTGGCCCCGGTTTCGCCGGGGCCACTGTCACCGTCCAGAGGCTGAGCAGCAGATCACTGCGTCAGGGCGCGCGGAGGCGTCTGGGTGCGGATCAGTCGCAGCAATCGGGCCATGGATCTCCTCAGGATGGCTGGGTCTGCGGCGGTGCGTCAGGAGCGGCTCGACCGGTGGACTCGGCTGTCCAGGAGCGGCGCGGAGGGCGACCGACGAAGGTTCCGAAGAGCAGCGCTGCCGTTGTGGCCGCGAGTACGCCCGGCACCATCTCGTAGATTCCGGTCCGGAGCGGGCCGAGCAGCGGGTCGATGTGCTTCCACAGGATGACCGTGAGCGCGCCCGTGACGATGCCGGCGGTCGCTCCCGCCTTGGTCATGCGCGGCCAGTAGAGCGAGAGCAGGAACACCGGGCCGAAGGCCGCGCCGAAGCCGGCCCAGGCGTGGGCGACGATGTCCAGGACGCTGCCTCCGCTGAGCGCGATCACATAGGCGACCAGCGCGACGCCGACCAGCGCCGCATGTGTCACCGTCACCAATGTCGCGTCCGTGGCCCGCCGGTTGCGCAGCGCGCGGAAGAAGTCCTCGGTGACGGAGGTCGCCGTCACCAGCAGCTGGCTGTCCGCGGTCGACTTGATCGCGGCCAGCACCCCCACGTACAGCACACCGGCGAACCAGGGATCGACCGACTGCTTGACCAGTTCGATGAAGACCATCTCCCGGTCGCCGACCGAGGTGCGGAGCGCGGCGATACCGAGGAGTCCCACGAGGCTCGCGCCGGTCAGCGAGAGGACGACCCACCCCATGGCGATACGCCGGGCGAGAGGGAGGTCGTGCGTACTGCGGATGGCCATGAAGCGGGCCAGGATATGCGGCTGCCCGAAATAGCCGAGCCCCCAGGCGAGCAGGGAACTCACCGCGACGAGACCCAGCGGCTCGCCCGCGCTCCACCGGCCGTCGGCGAAACCGGGCTTCGCCCCCATATCGAGCAGTGCCGGGCTCTTGTCGGCGATCGCATGGTGCACCGCGCAGAGGCCGTCGAGGTGCCCGATGATGACGACAGGGAGGACGCACGCCACGAAGAGCATCAGCGCGCCCTGCACCACATGGGTCGTGCTCACGGCGCGGAAGCCGCCGAGGAGGGAGTAGATGACCATCACCACGGCGATGACGGTGAGACCGAAAGCGAAGTCGACGCCGAAAACCTGGTGGAAGAGCACACCGCCCGCCACGAATCCGCTCGCCACGTAGAGGGTGAAGAACACGACGATGACGGTCGCCGAGAGCATGCGAAGAATCCCGCTGCGGTCCTCGAACCGTTCTTCGAGGTACGCGGACAGAGTCACCGAGTCGTTGGCACGTTCGGTGTAGGTGCGCAACCGCGGTGCGACGAAACGCCAGTTGAGGTATGTGCCGATGATGAGGCCGACGGCGATCCACGTGGCCCCGATTCCTTCGGCGTACACGGCGCCCGGAAGGCCGATGAACAGCCAGCCCGACATATCGCTGGCCTCTGCCGACAGGGCGGTTACCAGGGCGTTGAGCCGTCGGCCGCCGAGCGCGAATTCTCGGAAGCTGTCGGTCTCCCAGTAGGCCCAGACACCGATGATGATCATCACGATGATGAAGATCCCGAACACCATCATCGCTGGTGCGGCGGTCTGTAGCTCCACCCGATTCTCCCTCGGCGCACAGCGGCAGGGTTGGCCACGGCCGTCTTCGGCCGCGGTGGTTCTCGGCCGCGGCGAGCAACTCCCCCTGCCCGGGCTGCTCAACTCCGCTGCCTTTTCTGCTCGTTGATGTCGCGGCCGCCCCGCCCCGCTCCGGTCGGCAGTGGGACCGAAGAGGGACGGGACGGCTGGTGCGGCCCGCCCGCCGGCGAAGGGCGGGCCGTGCCGTCCTCCGGGGGAAGGGAGAGGACGGCGTCCAGGGGGTGTCCGTGACCGTGTGTCGTACGGCCGCGGGACCTGGCAGGCCAGCGGCGAACCGCTCGGTTGGGCGGCGGTCGAGCCGTCTCGTCTCACGGGCCTCGGAACGGTGCGACCGCGACCTCGATGGCCCGGCGCAGCGCCTGGACGTCGGTGATCAGCCGTCCGTCGGTGAGGCGGATCCGCCAGTGCGGTCCCGGCCCTTCGACGCGATGCGGCGGCGGGACGACGAGGTGCTGGGTCACGCTGAGCGGACGGGTGCCCGGGACGTCCCACCCGGTGGTCGCCCCCTCGCGGACGAACCAGTAGACGGCGGGTTCGTACGGGTCCTCGATCACCGCGCCGCTGCGGGTCCCCAGGATCGCCAACGCGCGTATGCCGATGCTGCGCGGCACTCGGACCGCGTCCCAGTCGATGCCAGCGGCCCGTAACTCGCAGCCCCCGACGGTCCGCAGAGCAGAGAGTCCTTGTGTCTCGGTGTACATGGGTAGCGGCTCCTCACCGTCTTCGTCGCGCAGGGCCGATGTCCGGACCGGTCGTCGTCTTCCCAGAGCAGAGGGGCGCGCAGGACAAGGCGTCGTCCCTCCTGCGCGGTCACCGGCCGCATCGACCGCCGGTCACATGGTCGGCGTCCGGAACGCGCTTCCGCAGCCGCGATCGGGGCGGATTTCGGGGTAGCCGAGCCGCATGAAAGGGCGCTCGCCGGCCGATGCCGCCCTTGGTGACCGTTGGGCGAGGTCGCCAAGGGAGCCTCTCCAGCCGCGCGGGGCGGCCCCGCGCGGGTCCGGCGGCGGCACCGGAAAATGTTGGAGTTCTCCCGTCATAGCGCCGCATCGGACGTCTCTGAATAGGTGTGGACACGAACTGTGCAGCACAACCGGGACAGCAGAAGGATGCCGACATGCGAAAGCCTGACGCGCCCTCGTCCAGGGGCCACCTCGCCGATGGCACGGGCGGCCACCACGCCACCGGACCAGAGGCGAGCGACCGGTCCAAAGCCGACGCCGGGCTGCGGCTACTGCGGGTCGCCCTCCGCCTCCTCCACGAGGCGGACGGCGGCGACGAGGTCACCGTCCGGGCAGTGCGCCGCTTGGCTTCTTCCCTGGCCGGCGTCTGCTGTGAAGGCTGCGGCCGGAACCCGGCCTCGCCGACCTGGTGCCGTCGCGCGACGGATGCCCACCTGATCCGCTCCTGGACCCGGGAACTCCTCGCGCTGCTCGATGGCGACGAGGACCCACCGGGCCTCACACCCGACGCCGTACGGAGCGGGCACCCGGTGAGCGTCGAGGATGCCGGCGCGCCGCTCACGGTCCGGCACCCCGACGGCGAGCGGCGTCACAGCTCACGGCACGCCATCCCGCCCCGCTCCACCAGCGCATTGCCGGCCGCCGTCCCGAACGGCCCGATCGGCCGATGGCACCCGCTGCCGGCCTCCGCCCACACCGACGAGCGGAACCCCCGGGTGGCGATCAGGTGCTTCGGCGGATTCCGGATGACCGTGGGTGACCTGGTGATCGACTGGACGAGAGTCCGCCCCCGCGCCCGCGCCGCCATGCGGCTGCTCACCATGCGTGCGGGCCGGCCCGTACACCGGGAGGCGCTCATCGAGGCTCTCTGGCCGGACATGCCGCCCAAGTCGGCCACGGCCAATCTGCAAGTGGCCGTCTCCAGCCTGCGTAATCTCCTGGAACCCGACCGGGATCTCGGCAAACCACGACTGGTGGTCCGTGTCGGTGACGCCTACCTGCTCAACCTGCCGGTCGGCGCCTACCTCGACACGCTGGCGTTCCAGACCGCGCTGACCCGGAGCAGGCAGGCGAAGGCCGCCGGGGACAGCGTCTCGGCCGTACAGGGCCTGCGGGACGCGCTCGCCCAGTACCACGGTGAGCTGCTCCCCGAGGACGGCCCCGCCGAATGGCTGCAGCAGGACCGCGAGACGTACCGGCACCAGGCAGCCGACGCCGCCGCGGAACTCGCCGCCGCCGAGCTCCAGGCCGGCAACTCGCAGGAAGCCGTGGCCGCAGCCCAGAAGTGCCTCGCCGTCGACCGCTTCCACGACACGGGGTGGCACCTGCTGCTGCGTGCCTACCACCGCATCGGCGCACCCGCCGCCGCCGAGCAGACCCGACGGCGGTACCTCGCCACGCTCGCCTCGCTCGGCCTCGACGCCGACGAACGGGCTGCGTGCGTCGCCCAGCACACCCGCCGGTCGCGCCGCCCCGACCGAGGCGAGGTGGCGGACCTGCCGGTCGCGGCCGGACGGCTCAGTTTCCCGGCTGACTGGCAGTGACCTTGACGTCGTCGACGGTCGGTCCGCAAGGGCTGGTCGGATCGCTGGTACTGGCCAGCCGCAGGGTGGCCCGGTCGCCGGTCGCGGTGAAGCGCACGGTCTCCGGCCGCCACCCCATCGCGGCGGCGGAATGCCCGGTGGTGTCGAAGGAGAAGCCCTTCGAGACGCCGGCGACCTGGACGGTCAAAGATCTCACGACGTTCCCGCAGCTGGGGTTGCCGGCCAGGTAGAAGCTCACGACGTACTGCGCGGCGGGCTTGGTGGCGATGCTCTGGCTGATCGCCCCTGCTGTGGACCCGGGCTGATCACCGTTCATATCGAGGGACTGCGCGCCGGTCGCCGGCTGCCACCCCTTCGGACCGGTGAGGTTCACCGAGTTCTCGACCCGCCATGCTCCGATGAACTGACCGTCCCGGTACGGGATATGTGGCGCGTCACCGACCGATGGCGACTCGAAGGCGCCGTCGTTGAGCTTGGGGTTCGGAACGGGCTCGGGGCCGTGGGACGGGGTGGTGGACGGAGCGGGGCTGGACGGCTCCTCGGGCGTGTGCTTACCGGGCGCCCCCGGATCCGGCTGCGGACCCGGCTCGGCCCTGTGACCGCCCCGCCGCCGCGGGGCCGTCAGCAGGGGCGGCGTCTCGCCGGGTGCCGTGGGCTCGGGTGGTGCGGAGGCGGTGTGGGGCCTCGGGGTGGAACCGGGCTCGGTGGCGGGGGCTCTGCCTGCCCTTCCGGGGTGCTCGGTGGAGCTACCCGGCACGAGGAGCACGCCGGCCACCGTGAGAGCGGCGACGACGGCGGCCATCGTCGTGACGGCGACCGCGGCGCTCGATGAACCATCGCCGCCCGCCATGCCCCCACCGAGTCCGGCGTCGTTCCTCGGGTCGGCCGGCTCCCCCGCACCGTCCGGTGACGCGTCAGCCAGTGAGGCGAAGTACCCGGCGAAGAGCGGTCCCAAGATCAGCGGACCCATGACGCCGCGCAAACGCCCGGAAATCTCCCGCAGTTCAAGTAAGAGCAGCGCACAGCGGTCGCACTCGGCGAGGTGCGCCTCCACACTCCGTCGAGCCCGCTCACCGAGCGACCCACGGACATAAGCAGCCAGCTTCGAAGCACACCCGCGGCACTCCCGCTCCACCTTCTCCGCCGACAAATGCGCCTGCAAATACTCCTTACGCAGACCCTCACGCGCACGGAGGGCCAGCGCGGCGACCCCATTGGCCGATAACCCCAGATGCTTCGCCACCTGGGCCGGGCTCTCCCCCTCCACCGCGGTGTGCCACAGGACCGCCTGCCAACGCTCAGGCAACGCCGCGAACGCCCGCGCCACCAGCGACGATTCCAGATCCGCCTCCACCGGATCCTCGAACGGAATCTGCGGCGCCAGACTCTCCAGCTCCGGCGAATTCGGCACGTCCCGCTTCGCCCTCGCCACCTTCCTCACCGCGATCCGACGCACCGTCGTCAACACATACGGCCGAAACGCCTCCCGCGGACCGCCCCCCGCCCGCACCGCACTGAGCACCTGGGTGAAACCCTCCGCCGCGATGTCCTCCGCATCCGCCGGAGTCGAGGCATAGAGCCCGGCCAGCCGCCTGGCCGACGCCGAATGGCGCTCGTACAGCACACCGAAAGCGGCCTCGTCGCCGGCCCGGGCACGCACTATCAGTTCCGCGTCACACTGCTCGCCCCGCCCACCGGGCCCCGGCTCCCCGCACTCCCCCGGCTCCCGACCCTGCCCCGGCTCAACCACCATCGCCACCCACAACTCCGCACCCAACCGGACACGCCACCCCGCCGCTTCAGGCACGGATTCCATTCAGCGGGAGGCGTCGTCCGAGAGACCCTAGGGGCAGCGCTCAACGTCGTCCCGCGTTCCGCGTAATTCGCCCCATGAGGCGACGCTCCGGGGCGGGATCGGGGAACGTCTCCCTCAGATCAAGCCGTTGCGCATGGCGTACGCCACGGCATGGCATCGGTTGCGGAGTTGAAAGCGATTCTGGAAGTCGTGGAGGACCTGCTTCACCGTCCGCGCGGAGTAGGCGACCGCGGCCGCGATCTCGTCGGTGTCGAAGCCCTCGGCGGCCAGCCGCAGCACCTGGACCTCCCGCTCCGTGAGGCTGTTGAAGTTCAGGCCGCGCGGCCCCAGCACCTGGCGCTGCACCCGCCCGACCTGGTCGAGCAGCCGGCCCAGCAGGTCAGGGGGTACGGCTCCCTCCCCCGCCGCCGCCGACCGCAGCACCGTCACCAGTCGTTCCGGTGTGGCCTCCCGGCGGCGGACCACCCCCATCACACCCGCCTCGACCACCGGCACCAGGTCGGACTCGTCGATCTCCGGGGTGACCAGCACCAGTCGGGCCTCGCCCATCTGGGCCGCGACCGACCGCAGGACCTGCGGGGTTTCCTCGGTCACGGCGCCGGTGACGACCACGGTGACTCTCGCCTCGTCCATCTCGTCGGCGCCGAGCACCCGCACCTCCGGTCGCGGTCTGAGCTCCGCGGTCACTCCGAGCTGTGAGATCTGGTCATCCGCGCGGATACACACGGGAATGCGGTCCATCCATGCTCCTCGACAGGCACAGGACGCCGTCGGTCATGCGGCGTCTCGGAGGGCAAGCATCCTCATCCCGCTGGGCGTCCACCTAACACGCACTTAACGCACGGTTGTCACTTCGCCCTCCCCCGCATCAGCAGCCGATCCCACTGGTCACGGCCCCGAGATGCACGGCGCGCGCACCCACCGGTCTGCGCCGCCGTCCCGGTACGAGCGCCCGCCCGCGCGCCGTGAGCCGATGCGCGAGCGGCCCTTCACCGACTGCCCCTACGACGGGGGTTGCGACTGCACAGGTCTGACCAGGTGGAAGACCTCCCGGGCCGCGTAGCGCTTGAGGCTGCGGACTATCTCGCGCCGAGTTTTGCCCTCCTTGCTGCGGCGTTCGTAGTACTCCTGGGTGCGCGGGTCGACACGCAGGCGCGTCTGCACGATCCGGTGCAGGGCCGCGTTCACTTGCCGGTCGCCACCCCGGTAGAGGCGACGGTACTGCCGACTGCCCGAGGAACGCTCGACCGGGCTGACCCCGCACAGCGCCGCGAACGGCGCCTCACGACCCAGGCGTTCCGAGTTGTCCCCGATCGTGATCAGCAAAGTGACGGCCGGGTCCGGACCGATGCCCACCACCTCGAGCAACTGCGGAGCGTGGCGCTCCATCAGCGCCGGCCTCGTGGTTTGCGCTGTCGTCGAGGAGCCCTGCGCAGGTGCGGAAGAGCTCTGCGTTGCCCAGCCCGGCCAGTTGCTCCCTCAGCTGCGGATCGGCACGGATGAGGACGGCCTTGAGCTGGTTGATCGCCTGGGGGCGGGCCTTGACCGCCGAGTCCTTGGCCAGCTTGTACATCCGGGCGATCTCCACGGGCCCATCGCCCGCCTTGGCCTGAGCGCACGCCGTCCGCTCAGCACCGCCCGGGCCGCGTTCTCGGCATCGAGCGGGTCCGACTTGCCGCGCCGACGGCGGTCGGCTCGGTCGAACCGATTCATATCGAAAACGTCCACGCCTTGGGCCAGCAGGTAGCGGGACAGGGCCGCCCCGAAGGAACCGGTACCTTCCGCTCCGGCCCGGCGCACCATACCCGACGCCCTGGCCCACCCCAGCAGGTCTCGGTATCCAGCCGCGGTGGCCGGGAAGCCGAACCCGCAAGGCCAACGACGAGGACCGCGACCGGCATTGGACGCGCTGCGGCGTCCACACCATCCGGATCGCCCATGAACACACCAGCCATGTCACTGAACTCAAAGAGCGGCTCCGCAAAGACCTCGGTCGGCCACTCTTCCCAACTCGCTGATCTGCGCAGCCGACGCCATCGCCACACGCGGACACGAGCAGCCGGGTTGCAGCCACCTCACCCTTCGGTGTCCGCTCGCGCGAACGACTTGCGTGACCGGCGGGCAGCAGCACGGGTCCAGGCGCCGGGCAGGGCGTAAAGAGGAGGGTCCGGAAGACGTCCCACCCCGGTGCCTCGCGCAATGCGGCACGGAACCCCGCTGCATCCCAGCAGGAGCGGGCCAAGCCGGCTGCGGGCTGGAGTTCCCCCGCAGTCGCGGGAGCGGGCCAGCAACATCGGCGTGGACGTTCCGTTCTCTGCATCGCGCGTCAACGCACTGTGCCTGAGCCGGTGCAGGGCCCAGTCGCCCAGGTCCTCGATGTCCTCGGGTGAGGCGAGCGGGTTCGCCAGCAGCCGGGAGTTCTCCTCGGAGATCTCCTCGGCCCGGCATGAGGAAGCCGGGCCCGGCCGGTCTCCGGGCACACGTCGAGCGTCGGTATCCCGGACGCTCACGCCAAGGCCGGCCCTCGTGGTGCTCGCAACTGGAGAAGGATCTTAAACGTGCGCTATTTTGTAAAGCCCCTTTAACCGAGGGCTAGTTGGGCCGCGCAATTCGAACACTGGGAGGAAGAGCAGTGGTGGAGCTCGGCATTCTGGCGGGGGCAGCCGTCGGCATCGCGGGAGACTTTCTGGCCGGCGTAGTCCAGAACATGGCGGCTGGCGCCGTAACTGACATGGTGAGGCAGCGTCTGCGGTCAACTGATGACGGCACGAGCGCGTTGGAGGGGCTCGAAGGGGCCCCGCAGGATTCCGGGCGACGGATGGAGGCGGCGGGCGTGCTCGCCGGCGCTGCTCAGGGTGACTCTTCGTTCGCGCAGGCGCTGAGTGATGCGGTGAACTCCTGCCATCGGGAAACCAGCCAGGGCACTGCCACGTCCGGGTCGCCGCACCACCAGGTCAACATCAGCGGTGGAGGCGTCAGCGGGAAGGGCCATCAGGTCGCCGGCGGCAACATCGACAACAGCAAGAAGCGCAACATCCGCATCGGCATGGGTGCGTTCGCCGTCCTGGTCGTCGGCCTCGGCGGCTACGGAATCACGCAGTGGGTCGGCGACAGCGGGTCAGAAATTGGCAGGTCGTCTGTCGCCGGGGCTGGGGGCGGCCTGCCAAGTGACGGTATGAGCGAACCCGAAGCACCGGTCTCCAAAACACTCTCGTACGACCTGCAGCGTCGCATCCAGGGCGATGATTTCACGCACCGATCACGCGGATCGCTCGTGACCACGCCCGGCACTCCCATGTCGAGTCACCCAGCCTGCCAATTGAACGCCCCGTCGGGCACCTCGATCGTCCCAGTGACGATCCAACTCACGAACACCAACTCCGCCGAGTGGGAACACGAGTCAGGCAGTGAGTACGAGGCCGAGACTGTGGCGGTCACCGCCGAGGCGCCCAAGGGAACCGCCACTTACCTTCACGTCCCCGAGGAGGGACCCGCCGCCGAGGGGCTCAGGCGCGGTGCATGTATCAACGGAGGCTCGCTAGCATCTCGGTATGAGCCCGGTGGGTCCAGAACGGTCGACCTCCTGCTATGGGGAGTTCCCCAGGGAAAGAAGACCGAGATCGCCCTCAAGGTTGACGCTTCGAACTTCGAAGGGCACAAGGTCTTCAAGTTCACCGTTCGGGGCTAACACAGCACACACAAGGAGTGAGGGGCGGGCGGATGACGGCACCGGGGCGTCGGGAACGACTGCGCGCTCAGATGTCTGCGGAAGTGCGGTCCGCTGCTCGCCGTGTCATCGCGCACCAGGGCGTCGATGCCCTGACCCTTGCTGAGATCGCGCGGCGTGTCGGCGTGACCCCCGCCGCGCTCTATCACCACTTCGAGGGCGGACTCCCGGAGATCGTGTACCAGGTCGCCGAGGACATCGTTGACGAACTGGTGCAAGCCCTTCAGTCCGCAGCCGCTTCTCACCCCGAAGCCAACTTCGCGATGCGGATGATTGAACCGGTGCGTGCGCTCCGCAGCTGGGCGATAACGCACCAGCCTGAATTCAACCTGCTGTTCGGCACACCATCGGCAGCGGCCGGTGACGCCCACGGAGAGCTGACAAGCGCCTGGGTGCGGCGACTTGCCGCTGTCTGGGGTCCAGTTTTCGTGCAACTGTGGGCGGAGCGCCCGTACCCGGTCCTCGCTGAGGATGAGATGGATCCGCGACTGCGGCAGCAGATGCTGGATTACCGGAAAGACACCGGTGTGGACCTTCCTCCCGGCGCGATGGTGGTGATGCTGAGCTGCTGGCGGTCGCTCTACGGCCAAATCGCACTGGAGGTCTTCGGGCACTTTGCCCCCCTCTTCTCCGACCAGGAGCCCATGTTCGAGCTGCTCATGCAGGAACTGGTGCGGGGGATGGGCCTCGAAGATCAGTATCAGCCGCCGACCCGATAGCCGGCAGCTTGGAAGCGCGGGCCGGATCAGGCAGCCTGGCCAAAGCCCACAGCGGTCTGGCCCGTCTCGCGCAGCGCGGGTGAAGTCGACGTCGAGCTTCGGGCCGTACGCCTCCGGTTCCATGCCGACCTCGTGCGTGCGGAACTCCTCGAACCGCTTGATGTGCTCGGTCAGGTACGGCGAGACGTGCGCCAGGTCCTCGGGATCGATCTCCCAGTCCCCAGCTCGCCCTGCCCCAGCTGTTTCGACGAATCAAGAATCCACGGCTGCTGGCGGACCCGCCGCCGTACCGCGTCAACGCCGTGCTGCGCGGTCCCCGCCACCTTCCCGTGGCGATCGACGCCCTCACGGCCTGAGCTCCGCACGCACCGGGCGAGGGTAAGACGGCCAGCAGCTACGTCCACATCGTGGACGGCGAACCAGTCTGCGCCAGGGCAGCTCCGATCGTGTTCGTGGCCGCGACACGCTCAAGCCCGTGTCAGGTGGTTCGCAGGGACGGACATGATGCTGCTCGACCAGGCCTGGTGACAGCCACTCGTGCGGGTGCGGCAGTCGCCTTGCGCCGGGAACCGCCCGTCCAGCGCAGTCGTCGGTTACGGACGTGACTGAACCCCCTTGCGCACTGCCCGCCCACCACCGCCAACTTGTCTCCGACCTGTCCGGGATCGTCAGCGACTACCCCTATGTGGACCCGGAATCGACGCTCGCCCTCCTCGCCGACGACGCAGCGCAGGCGCTCGACCGCAACGGCACTCCAGAAGGCCGCCAGGAGCGGACCGGCTATACGGTCCTGCTCTACGCCACCTGCTGGTATCTCTCCGCACGCATCTTCAGCAAGTCCCTGTTCACCTCGTACACAGAAGTCCTGGAGGGGTTTCGTGCCACCTTGGACCCGGCCTCCTGCGCCTGCCCGGCCGGCACCCATCCCGCGGATCTGGACTCGGAGTACGGGATCGAGGCCGGGGTGAGCATGCTGACCGCGGCCGGGCGGGCCGCATTCGCCGCGGATGGCGGTCTCCACGACGATGACCTGGCGGCGTTCGACTGCGAGGGATTTCTCGCGGACCTCGCCGACCGGGCCGTGAACCGCATGCGTCAGGCGCGCCAGGAGGTCTTCGGCGGTATCGACGTCTGCCATCTCGACGAGCAGTTCGTCCGGGACGACGCCAGTCTCGACGTCGTCGCGATGCAGGAGGCGATCCGCCGGTCCTGGGAGGACAACACCGGACCGGTCGCCTTGTGGTCCGCCCGCCGCTGGCTCTCCGGGCAGGTGCGGGACGAGGAACGGATCGGTTTGTTCCTCTGCATGTGGATGGGCATCGCCCAGACATACGAGGGTCTGCCGCCCTCGTACACCCGCGACTTGGCTGCCGCTCTGGCAACCATTGATCTGGACGCCTCCTGCGAGCACCCGCAGCATCCCTGGTCCGCCGCGGACGCCACCACCAAGGACCGGTACCGCGCGGTGGTCCACCTGTATGCGCCGCAGGACCACCCCGACACTCCCGTGCCCACCGCGCTCTCGGCCCGTGAACTGTGGGAGTGCCCAGTGCAATACGCCGAGTTGGCTCGCACAGCACTGGAAGACCTCAAGGACTGGCGCATCATGCGAGGCGGCGAAGAATGGGAAGACTGGGAGGACTGAGCGGAGCGTCTCCCAACACCGTCGCTGCCTGCGCGCCCTGACCGCCCAGCCCCTCAACCCGAGTCCGATGCCATTCCGGTCGCAGTGGGCAGGAGGTGGCCGGCGATGGTGACCTGGTCGGCGGCAGTCTGGAGGAGGACGGGGGAGCTGATCCGGTCCATGTCCAGGACCGGCCGGGTGGCGGCTGCGTCGCCGGCCGCGTGGATGAGTGGTGTGACAAAACACAGACATATGCACAACCTCGCCATGCCAGGCGCGCACTCCCCCGCGCCCACCAGCACCTAAGCGACGCCCCCTGCACGCACCCAGCCACCCCAAGGGGATACCGCCGGCAACACTGACAGCCGAAGGCGAGTGGCCCGGGCGAGGCCTGCGTAGGCGGCGCGGTGCCACTACATCCACTTGGTTCCTGGATGCTTCCGCCTTGCGGAACTGAGCGCGTATCTGCTCGAACGGGCCGAAGTTCTCGATCGACGAGGTGTCAGAGGTGAATTCCTGTGCGTCCATCGCAGCGATCGCCTCCTGCAGGCTTACGCCGAACCGGAGAGGACCAACACGTTCAAGCGGCTCCAAGTCCCACTGATCAGGATCGGATTCAGCAGTCACGGCCTGCTGGTCTGGCCACATATCCGACGGCCCCCTCCCACATCCCCAGATCGTTGATGGGCCGGATGGACCCTACAGCCTCTGCCAGCCGTGAAGATCCGCCGGACAGGCCGCAAGCTGGTTGGTTAGCTGCGAGGGCTCGGTGGTGTTTCGTCGATTCAAATGAGGGCATGAAAGGGACGATTAGCAACCAGTGGGCTGCCCATCCTTCCTGGGGTGAGCAGCCTGCTGTGTGTTGTGACGTGTGGTTGCTGGAGTGCCCCAGAGCGGGATTGTGTGCCTGTGCCAGTACGGGGTGGCGCTTGGCAGACGAGAGGCGGTCCCTTCTTTGAAAGGGGCCCGCAATGGATCCTAACGTTCAGATGTCGTGGCACGACCTGTTCCTGGAGGCTGCCGTCACCGGCCGGCAGCTGCCGAGTGGCCTGGATCCGGCCCGGACCGCAGGAGTCAGGGGGATCACGACCCTCGCCGTGGTGACGACGATTCCCGTCGGCGCGAACCCGCGCGGGGTGGCCGTTGCGTCGAACGGTAACGCCTACGTCACCAACTTCGCGTCGAACACCGTGACGGTGATCGACACCACCACCGACACCGTTCTGGTTCCCGGCATTCCTGTCGGCTCCGGGCCGACCGGCGTGGCGGTCGCTCCCAATGGCAACGCCTACGTGGCGAACAGGTCCTCGGGCACGGTGTCGGTGATCAGCACCACCACCAACACCGTGGTGGGCGCCCCCATCCCCGTCGGTCCCAACCCGACCGCTGTGACCGTTGCCCCCAACGGAAACGCCTACGTCACGCGGTTCTCGTCGAACGACGTAGTGGTGATCGACACCACCACCAACACCGTCCTGGTGCCCAGCATCCCGGTCGGCTCCGACCCCGAAGGGGTGGCCGTCGCTCCCAACGGCAACGCCTACGTGACCAACTTCGGCTCGAGTACGGTGACGGTGATCGACACCACCACCAACTTCGTCCTGGTGCCCGGCATCCCCGTGGCGAACGCCCCTTTCGGGGTGGCCATCGCTCCCAACGGCAACGCCTATGTGGCCTGTGAAGGCGCCAACGCCGTCACGGTGATCAACACCACCACCAATACCGTGGTGGGCGCCCCCATCCCCGTCGGCGGCCTCCCGATCCCTGTGGCTGTCGCACCCAGCGGCAGTGCCTACGTCGCCGACCTCGGCACGAATGACGTGACGATGATCGACACCACTACCAATACCGTGGTGGGCGCCCCCATCCCCGTCGGCCTCGCCCCCTTCGCCGACGCCGTTGCCCCCAACGGCAAAATCTATGTCGCCAACAGCGGGTCAAACAGCGTGAGCGTTATCCAACCGACGCCCACCCTCAGCAGTATCAACCCCGCCCAGGGGCCCACGACGGGCGGAACGGTCGTGACGATCACCGGCACGAACCTGACCGGGGCGAGCGTCGCTATCGGCGGCAACCCCGCCACCGGGGTGAGCGTCAACCCCGCCGGCACGCAGATCACCGCCACCACCCCGCCCGGCGCGGCCGGCCCGGCCACCGTCACTGTCACCACACCCGGTGGCACCGCCAGCCTGGTGAACGGATTCACCTATCTCCCGGTCAGCCACGCCACCCGGCTGACCGCGACCCCGGCACTGACGAAACTATTCCCACCGCAGGTGTACTTCCCGTTCCTGACCGCCACGCTGACCGACACAAGCACCGGACTTCCGGTACCCGGCCAGACCATCACGTTCAGCACCGGAACGACCGTCCTGGGCACCGCCACCACCGACGCCCAGGGCACCGCCCGCCTGAACGAAACGCTCACCCTGACGCTGATCCTCCTCAACGGCGGCTACGACGCCAAGTTCGCCGGCACCCCCACCCTGCTGGCCTCGTCCGACCACGCAGGAGTCATCGAGCCCTGACCCCGCCCCGCCCCCGGGACCGGGCGGCGCCCTCCGCCTCGACAATCCAGGAACGCGCCGAGCAGCAGCTTTTCCACCGCAACACCCGCCGTCGCCGCAAGGTCCCCATCGACGGCTGGCGGATGGAATACCTCCAGGAGTCGGCGGGCAAGACGGACACGGCCGCGGTGCCCGCGCCTTCGATAGCCCGCCCGCGCCCCCGGCGTACGGGCCGCCCGTGCTCCTGCGCGGAACCGGAGCTGACCGCGGTCATTCTGGGCCAGCCCCACCCGGCCGAACCGGCCGGGCAGATGACCCCCGCCAGCATCGTCCACACCGCCTCCTGCCGCGCCTGCGGCGGCTCGTACAACAAGCCGTGGCGCCGCTCCGGTGCCCGCTGAAGCGTGCGGTGCCGTTTCAGCGGGCGAGGCCCGTCTCGTCTCCGTGGTCCGCGGCCGGGCGTTGTTCCTCGTGGCCGTTCCCCAGCTGTGCGCGTGCGGCGTGGCGCAGCCATTTCGCAGCATCGGTTGGTTATGTCCATCAGAACGGGTTCTGGCTCAGGTTCTGTGACGTGGCCACTCTGAGTGACATCCGGACACCTTCGAGCCGTGCGCGAAGTCGCCCGAAAATGGTCCGTGGACAAGGCAGTTGCGCCGACAGTTCGAGGCCGTGGAAGAGGTCACGCGCTGGCTGAAGGAGTTGTTGTTCCCGTCGATCGCGGACGTCGCGGTGCTGTCGGTGGACGTGAACATCGAGACAATGCGCGTTGACGCGCAATGCATCGCGAACGGTGCCCTGTGTCCGGTCTGCGGAGTCTGGTCGAACCGGGTTCATGGTTCCTACCTGCGGTTTCCCGCTGATGTACCGAGCGGTGGCCGAAGCGTTGTTCTCCAGCTGAGGGTCCGTCGGTTCACCTGCGGGAACTCGGGCTGCGCACGCCGTACCTTCGTCGAGCAGATACCCGGCTTGACACGTCGGCACGGTCAGCGGACCGAGCGGTTGCGCTCCACCCTGGCCGCGGTGGGCCTGGCCCTCGCGGGCCGGGCCGGAGCCCGCATCGCCCGCGTTCTCGGGGTATCCGTCAGCCGCAGCACGGTGCTCCGGCTGGTCGATGCGCTGCCCGAGCCCGATGTCCCCGTGCCGCGGGTGGTCGGCGTGGACGAGTACGCCACCCGCAAGGGCCGCCACTACGGAACCGTCCTCGTCGACATCGAGACCCGCCGCCCCGTCGATCTGCTGCCGGACCGGGAGGCGTCCAGCCTGGCGGCCTGGCTCGCCGAACGGCCGGGCATTGAGGTCGTCTGCCGCGATCGTGCGCCGTTCTTCGCCGAAGGCGCCTCCGCCGGCGCCCCGCAGGCCGTCCAGGTCGCGGACCGGTGGCAGTGCGCCATGAGGCGCCTTGTCGTATCCCCGATTCAATCGGGAAGAATTTGGAGGGAGGTTCTTGGGTCTGATGGCTTACCTAATCCGGAAACGGTGATGGGACCGCAGCATGCCAGAAAATCGACGGCCGGGCTCAGGCATTGGAGACAGGGCGTCGAGGGACCCGCGTGACACGGTGAAAGCTGGATTGCCTGAACCCCAATCTCCAGAAGACTGAAGGTCAAGTCCGTCGGAAAGATGCCTGACGCCGACGCCGCACCCTGCGGCGGCGGCAGCCGGCGAGCCAGGACATGGTGCGTTCGACTGTCCAGCGGTGGCGGCCCAGTCGCTGTGAGGTGTCGATGCCCTTGCGGGCGATGCGGTGGGTGATGCCTCGTCGGCGTAACCATCGCCGCAGATGGTCGTAGTCGTAGCCCTTGTCGCCGTGGAGCTTGCCGGCCTGCGTCGCCGGGGTCCTCGGCGGGAGCGGATCGGCGGTATGCCCTTCACCAGAGGTATCAGGGCCTGGCTGTCGTGCAGGTTCGCCCCCGAGATTCCGACGGACAGGGGAAGACCGGTCCGTTCGGTGATCAAGTGGATCTTCGAGCCGTACTTGCCCCGGTCCACAGGATTCGGACCTGTCAGGTCCCCCTTTTCAGGGCCCGCATGTTCACCGAGTCGATCGCGCAGCGGGACCCACACTAGGCCGCTCCCCCAGGAGTTGGGGGCGGCAACCCCTGACTCCCACTCGCCCGGTGATGCCACGTACTCAGCCGGGCGGCTCGCTGTTCCGGTCCAGCAGTGCCAGGTCGCGACGGGAGGCAGCGCCCAACTTCCGCAGGGCGCGGGCTACATGCTGCTCCACGGTGCGTGGGGACAGGTACAAGGTGGTGGCGATCTCGCGGTTGCTCATCCCCGCACCGGCGAGCGCGGCCACCTCCTGCTCGCGGGGCGACAGCCGCTCGCCGTAGCCGGGACGGCCCGGTCGGCGACGCTCGGCGGGCTGGTGGTTGCGCAGTTTCGTCCGTACCCGAGCCACGTCCCATGCGGCGCCGAGGGCACCCAGTTCCCGTGCAGCCGCTTCGAGTTGTGAGATGCTCGCGCTGATCCTCCAGCCGCCTGCCAGGGCGCACCGGGCGCCGGCCTCCGCGGTGAGGGCCGCCTCGTAGGGCCGGGGAAGCGCCTGAAAGTGTGTACGGGCAAGCTGAAAGTGCTCGGCGGCTTCCTGGAGTTCGCCGTCTGCCTCGGCCAGCATCGCGCGGCACCAGGTCAGTGCTGCCGTGGCGGCGGGTGCCTGTCTGCCCGCTATACCAGCCGCGAACTCGTCCACCATCTGTCGCGCCGTGTCCAGGTCGCCAGCCCGGGACGTCGCTTCCACGGCCCAAGGAGCCAATTCGGCCGCCCATACCCACACGCCCTTGGCCTGGAGCCTGGCCCATGCCTCGGCTCCCTCGCGGGTCGCGGCCTCCGGGTCGTGGCGGGTGAGCGCAAGCCTGATGCGACCGCCCGATGCCGCGGCCATCTCGTGTGCGTTGGCGTCGTCGCCCAACAGCTCGGAGCCCGACAGGTACGTGTCCACCTGGTCCCACTCGCCTTTCGCCAGGGCGAGCAGGCCGAGTACGAGCCTGGCGTTGCTGACACGCGGACCACCCGCCTCTGCCACCAGCGTGCGGGCCCGGTCGGCCAGGCCGGCCCACTGACCGGTCCTCAGATCCAGGTGCATCGAGGTAACCAATGCGGACTGTTCCCAGTACGGCTGCTTGCACCGAGCCCACATGCTCACGCACTCGGCTGTCAGCTCGCGCGCTCGTGCGTACTCACCTAGCCAGACCGCCAGTTCGGCGGCATTGGCCAGGCCGAATATCGAGTACCGGAGAATGCGCGGATCGTCGCATTTTCGGGGAAGTCGTGCCACGTGGCGCCACCCGTCCGCATTACCCGTGGCGCACAGCACGCTCGACCGGTTCGATGCGAACGCCGCCTGGACCACCGCGTCCCCGCTTTCGGCCGCGGTGGCCTCGGCCCGCGCCAGCCACGCGAGATTCTCCGCCAGCGGGACACCGGTCAAGAAGGGCATCGCAAGCGTCGCCATGGCCCGCGCCGCCAGTACCGGACTGGAGTCGCTCAACTCCTCGGCCACTTTGGCGACCTCAGCGCGTCCATCGTGGCCCCGTCCGACCTGGTTGTACAGGAATATCCCAAGGTTGAGGCGTATCTCGCCGCGCACGACGGTCGGCAGCGCGGGGTCATCGGCCAGACGACGCAGAACCTTCGCCGTCCGGTCGGAACCGAGCCCGTCATTTGCGCTGCGTGTGAGGATCCGGGCCAGTCGAGCCCGCTCCGACGGGGGAACTTCGGGGTGTGCCAGTGTGTCCTCGATCAACGAGATCGTCAGCTGGTGGTCTCCGGCCTCGGCGGCCTCTCGCGCCGCGTTCTCCACGCTCTCCAGCCAGTCCGCGATCCGGCCGGAGGCCAGCTGGTGGCGGGCGAGCCGCTCCCACGGCACCGGGCGCCGAGCCTTCAACGCCTCGGCCGCGCGACCGTGCAGCTCCCACCGCACCGGGCCGGGCAGCAGTTGGTAGACGGCCGCCGACTCCATCGGTACCCGGAACCCGTACCGACCGGGCCCCACCTCGTGCAGCGGCGAGGGGGACAGCGCGGCTATCAGCGCCGCCCGGCCGCCCGTGGACAAGGCCGCCACCGAGATCAGTTCGTCCTCCGTGGCGACCGCGTCAAGCACCGCTGCCGCCGACACCACACGCTGCTGCTTCTCGTCCAGCGTCGCCATTCGGCCGACCACCAGTTCCATGAGCCGAACCGGCACCGCGGCCTCGTCGACGTCCGCGGCGGTCAGCCGGTGCCGACCGACGGGTGTGGCGCTCCCGTCCGCCGGCGGACCGGCCGTCTTCAGCTCCGTCACCAGATCGGCCACCACCTGCGCGATTCCGCCCGAGCGCTCATGAAGCCGGGTGACGAACCGGGCCGGGCAACGCTCCTCGCCCAGTGCCGCCACTGCCATCTCACGGACTGCTTCCACGGTGAGTGGCCCGAGCCGCCGTCGGAGGATGGTCAACTCGGCGGGGTACCCCACCGGGGCGCCCAACATCAGTCCGTGACGGGCGAGTTCCTCGGGCCGGTACGTCAGTACGGCTCGCAGCCCTGCCGGGGGATGGGCCAGCACCGCACGCAGTGCGCGTGCGTCCTGCTCGCCCGCACGGTGGACGTTCTCGGCCACCAGCAGCGTCGGCGCACGAGCGCCGATCAGCACCGGCAGTTCCCCCAGTGAGGTGCAGGTCCTGGCGGCAGGCCGCGGCTGCGCGGTCCCCGTCGGGCGGGCGGATTCCTCGTGGACGGAAGCGCCCGAGGCCGTGAAGGCCACGGTCAGGCGCGGCATCCGGCCGAGCTCCGGGAGCCCGAGCAGCCACCGCACGAACCGGGTCTTACCCGTCCCCGCCTCTCCCTCGACGAGCACCAGCACCGCGGCGCCCGGTGCGAACGACGCGAGCGGCTCTCGTATCCCCGTATCCCACTCGACGACCTCGCGCATCGCGGTTATCTCCCTCCAGCCGCGCACGCTGGTGCGCTGTCCTGAGCCCGGGGGCCCCACTTTGACCATCACACGGCGCTGGGCGCTGTGAACCCAGACGCCTCAGTGGCGTCGAGAGGTTGGGTGCGGCTACAAGAACTCGCCCGCTGGCTCGCCACAGGGTAGGCGTGTCTGACGTCACCGCACATGACCGTACGGGCGGCGGGTGGGGCTGCCTCGTGTGCACGATGGGGCGGTATCGGCGTTGAGCCGGACCGCGCGGCGGACGTGGACCGCCTCGTCAGGTATCGGCCGACGCCTGCCAGGGCAGCGCGGCGCGCTGGTCGCAACACGAGCGGGCGCATCGTCGAACGGCCCCTTCCCGGCCCGGCGCCGACCGGGGCCGAGAAGGGACCGTGCCGCCTCAGCTCTGGACGAGCTTGCCCATGGCGTTGAGCTCGTTGGCGAAGCCGCTGTCGAAGAAGCTCCACGGGACGGTGAAGTACCCGCCGTCACCCCAGCCGTCGCCCCAGCTGTTCTCGATCTTCACGCCCTGGTCGTTGTAGGCCACGATGGTCACCTCGTGGCCGTCGCCGGTGGAACCCTCGGGTTGGTAGCTGTAGCTCGAGGCGGCCTGGGCATCACGCATCTCGTCGAAGTTCGCGGGCACCTCGAACCCCATCGCCACCGGCTCGCCCTGCGATATCGCGTCCTCGATGGCCGGCCTGGCCGACTCGGACGAGTCGGTGGGAAGTTCGGTGTACCCGGACAGCTTGTAGTGGGCGGCGTTCGCGCGCTCGTTGTCGTCCGGCTGGGTGGTGTAGTCGAAGTCGCCCTGCCAGTAGTCGTCCTTGGTGTCGATGCCCTGGTCCTGCTCCATCGACAGTGCGGTGGGCCCGGTGGTGCCGTGGTCGCTGCCCTGGGCGATCTGCGAGTAGATGTACATCGGCGCCATCGGGGTGCCCTTGACGCCCTGTTCGTTCATCAGGATCCCGTACCCGGAGTACCCGGTGGCCCAGGTGACGCAGGAGCCGACCCGCCCTTGGTCGCCGGGTGAGAGCGCGTACTTGCTCAGGTCCGCGCTCTCCGGTGCATCGCCTGTTCGCGGACGCGGCGCCAGCATGTTTCCGTGCTTCACCAGCCTGTTGGCGGCGCCCTTGTGGGCCCGCAGCTCTGCGAGGTTGAGGCCCGTACCGTGCCGATGGTGGTGGGCGGGGGACTGTGCTGTCGCGTTCGCGGAGGTGGCGCTCACCACGGGTGCCAAGCAGGAAAAGGCGAGCGCGGTGGCGATACCGATGTATCTCTTGATGCGCACTTTTTCGACTCCTTGATGTGAACTACAGGGATGTGCATGGCCGGAACAGAGAAAGAGATGGCGCCGGTCGGTGCGAATACGGTCAGCTCGATCCGCTGGTCGCGCGTCGGGGAATTTTGACGTGTGACATCCGCAGCACGTCAGGAACATGCCAAGTCTTCTTGTGGTCACGGTCATGTCGGGTGAACTGTGCGATGGGAGACGCCCGGGCTGAATTCGAGTGCCGAGGGGATTCGGTCGGCGAGTCGGGCGTCGTCCCGGCCCCAAGCAAAGCAAGCTCCGGATTCGCGGTCAACGCTCAGCCGCTACGCATTAATTCACCGCGTCAACCAGGTGTCAGAGCCGGCCGCCTTTGCGGCCCGCCGGCCGGCTTCACGGCCGATCCCTGCATTCCCGCAGGTCATTGCGGTCAGCATGGCGAGGTCCGGGATACCCATTTAACCGGGTGGCCCTCCCGGCTTGTTGGGTCATGGAACCGGGTTCGGCTTTCCGTGAGGGGTGAGTCCACCCCTCACGGGAGCGCCAAGCGCCTTTGGCCGGCCCATTCCAGGGGTAGCTCGAATGGTGTCCTGCCAAATGCAACGCCATTTCCTTTACTTCCGTGAGCTATTCGCAAGCCCGCACTCGAAGAACGTGATGACGCTGTGGACGGTGTAGCTCTGGCTGGTCTTGGGGTGTTGTCCGGCGTTCGGGCCGTACTTGCTTGTGGGGTTCTTGAGCATGTGGGCTTTGACGCGGTGTCGGCGCCGGGCGGGGTGCAGGGCGCCGAGTGCCGCCCGGCTGATGGTCCGAGGAGGTCGGCGGGGTCGGTCGGGGGCTGGATGCCGGTGGCGGGGACGACCGTGTCGGCGGCGATGGTCAACAGGACAGTGCAGCTCATGCGGTCCATGTCCAGGTCCGGCCGGGTGCAGGCGCTGTCGGCCGCGGTGCGGATCGGTGCCTGGTAGGTGGCGAGTAGAGCCTGAACCTCCTGGTCGATGCCGAGCAGGCTGCGCGACCGCAGGGCGCGGCCGTCCAGCAACGTCGCCTTGATCGAGAACGTGGTCTCGGCTTGCCACCGCTCGTGATACAGGGTGACCAACTCGGTGGCGGGGTGCAGGGCGGGGCCCAGGAGCCTGCTGAGCAGGCGCCATTGTCCGTGGCGGACGGTGCCGTCGGTCAGGATTAGGGTGACGTGGGTCTCCATGGCGTGGACGGTCAGCAGGGCGGGCAGGACGCCGTAGCCGATCCGGGCCAGGCAGGAGCCGTCGGCACGATGCCCGGGAGTGGGTACCCGGCGGCCGGAGGAGCGCACCAGGAACTGCGCACCGGGTCATGGACCCCGCGGACGAACTCGGCTCCGTCGAAGCCGGCGTCGGCCAGCAGGAGCGTCGTGCAGTTTGGGGCACTCAACGGGCTTTGAGCGTAGAGGAGTTCACCTTCGCTCTCGGAGCTGATGATCTCGGCCAACCATTCCGGGCCTCCGCAGCTGTTCGGCTCGAAGGTCGGCACCGTCTGGTTGGAAGGCGCCAACTGGAACATGTGGTACGCCCGCGAGGCGGCAACCCCGCATGGAACACCGTCTCCTGCGTCTGCCAGCAGCCCACCAACGCGACCACGGTGCACATCGAGGACTTCACCAACGGCTCCCTCGCACGCGGCTACCTGCAACCCTCCTGGTACATGACCAGCGTGCAATGGAGAGCTAGCCCCTGCCCCGCTTGGCGATGACCGTGACGTCGTCGATAACCGGGCCGCCATCGCTGTTGGGGGTGGTGCTGGCGAACGTCAGTGTCGTGGACTTGCCCGTGGCCACGAAGTGCACCTGACGCGTCACATAGCCCATGTCGGTGTGCGTCTTGCCGGTGGCGTCGAAGGAGAGGTCCTGGACGTTCTGCCCGTCGATGAGGACCGTGCCCGTCTTCACCGCCGGAGCCTGGCCGTCGGAATTGCCGGCGAGCGCGTACGTCACCGTGTACGCGGTCCCGGTGACTGTGGCGAAGGTCTGGGACACGGCCCCGGTTCCATTGCCGTTGAGGTCCATGGACTGCTTCCCCTTGGCGGCCTGCCAGTAGCCGGCGTCCTTCAGGTCGACCGAGCCGCTGGTGACCTTCCAGGGGCCCAGGAACTGCCCGGCCGTGAAGGTCTGGAAGGTGTTCGGCTTCACCCTGGGGGTTTCGAGACTGCCGTCGGCCAGCACGGAACGCGGGGGGTGTGGTGAAGGGGAGGGAGTAGGCGGAGAAGGCGAGGGAGACGGAGAAGAGGGGGGCGTGGTCGGGTTAACGGGATGCTTGGCGGGAGGGGGCGGAGAGGGTGACGCGGGTTCGGTGGTGGGGGCTCGTGGTGCGGGGTCCGGGCGAGGGCTGTCCTGGTTGCCCTCGCCGGGGTGGGTCGTCGCCGGCGAGGGCGCGGTCGGGCTGGGCGGCACCGGCTGCCGGGAGGCGGGCGCAGAGGATGTGGGGGCGGGCGCTCTGCTGTCCGTACGGGGGAGGGAGGAGGATCCGCGCGACGACGGGACCAGTACGGAGACCAGCGTGAGGAGGGCGAGGCCGACGGCTGCGGAGAGGGCAACGACGCCGGTGCTGGAGCCAGTGCCTCCGCCGCCTGCCGGCCCTCTCAGGCCGTCCGTCGTTCCGTCGGTGGGGCCGTCCGTTGCTGTGTCTGGCGTGTCGTCCGTCGCGTCGTCCGGCGAAGCCTCCACCAGGGAAGCGAAGTACCCGGCGAATGCCGGGCCCAGGAGAAGTGGGGTCAGAATGCCGCGCAGGCGGCCGGAGACCTCGCGCAGTTCCAGCAGCAGCCGGACACAGCGGTCGCACGTGTCGAGGTGCGCTTCGAGGCGACGGCGGTCCCGTCTGCCCAGGGAGCCGCGCAGATACGCGGCCAGCTTCTTGGCGCACATGCGGCACTCCCGTTCCAGCCGCTGCTCCTGCTCGGACAGGTGCGCCTGCAGATACTCCTTACGCAGCCCTTCGCGAGCGCGTAAGGCCAGCGCGGCGACGGCGTTGGGCGATAGCCCCAGCCGTGGCGCCACCTGGGCTGGGCTCTCCCCCTCCACCTCGGTGTGCCACAGCACGGTCTGCCAGCGCTCGGGCAGCGCGGCGAAGGCACGCCCGACCAGCGACGCCTCCAGTTCGGCCAGCACCGGGTCCTCGAAGGGCAGCAGCGGCGCGTACGCCTCCATCTCCGATGTGGGCGTGGTCCGCCTTCCGCGCGCCGCGTCGTTGGCGGCGAGCCGGCGCACCACGGTCAGCACGTACGGCCGAAACGCCTTCTGCGGGCCGCCACCGGCCCGGATCGCACCGAGCACCTGGGTAAAGCCCTCAGAGGCGAGGTCCTCCGCATCCATGGGACTGGATGCGTAGGCGCCGGCCACACGGCGGGCCGAGTCGAAGTGCCGCTCGTAGAGCACGCCGAACGACGCGTCATCCCCTCCGCGAGCGCGCATGACGAGTTCGGCGTCGGACCGCTCTCTCGGTTCTTTCGGTGCGCCGGCCCCCGGCTCCCCAAGGGCCCTGGCCCCCTGCCGCGGAACCCTTGCCATCCCCGTCCACCCCTCAGCCGCAGGCCACCTACATTCCCGCCATCGCCCACAACTGACGACAACCAGCGGTAAAAATAACGGGACTTGGGGAATCGCGCACTACTGCTGAACTTGAATTCGTGATGTCGGTGAGCTGTCAGTGACCAGGCCGGTGCCGGCAATTCAGCTGTCGACCAGGTCCGGGCGGTAGTGGAGCTGCTTGAGCCTGCGCTTGACGGTCCTGGTGACCTGGCCCAGGTCGGCTGTCCTCGCGGGCCGGCAGCTCCGTCCTGTCGTGCTCCGCGAGGGGCCAGCGACTCAGCGCTGCCCTCCACTCCACGGTCACGGGGGCGGCGGTTGAGGGCCGACGGTCGCAGCAGACGGGAGGCCGCACGTGCGCCCCTTGCCCTGTCTGGCAGCGAGAAGTGGCCCCGGTGTGCGGCACGATGAGGGACCTCATAGCCTGGTGATCGAACTCGTCCTGGCTTCCCAGGCCGGCAGCAATACGACTGGGGGATCTGTTATGACTGCGTACTCACCGCCGCCTGAGGGGCCGGCTCCCTACGGCCAGCAACCCGGCCCGGCCCCGTACGGGCCGCCCGCAGGTCATCACGTCGGTCCGGCCCCCTACGGGCCGCCCGCTGCTGGTCCGCACTTCCACACTGCGCAGCCCGCATACGGGCATCCGCCGCTGCAGCAGCCAGGCGTCCCGATGTTCACGCCGACGGGGCCCGCACGACGTCCTTGGCTTCGGCCGCTCATCGCGCTCGGTATCGTGAGCGTGGTCGTTGCAGGGTTTTGCGTATTGAACGCGGTGGTCGACGACGGCAAGCCTCCGGAGGAGGTCGCCCGTTACGCCGGCGCCGGGGACTGTCTTGAGAACCGCGGAACCCACGCGGATCCGGTCATGTTCACCATCGCCTGCAGTGACACCAAAGCCGACTACAAAGTCATGTTCAGCGCCACCCTCCAAGGGAAATGCCCACCGGAATTCGACGAGTACACCGAGCGGGGAGGCCGGCAGGGCGACACCACGCTGTGTCTGACCCGGGTGCATCACTAGCCAGGAAGCGTCGTATGCCGCCGGCCGCATGCCCGCGGCCAGGCGGTGATGGAGCCGGCGCTCGCCTCTCCCCTCAGGCCGGAGCGGATTCGTATCGGGGTTATGACATCTCCGCCGCTCGCGTCTGCGGATCACCTGCGCGCCGACTTCGCAATGCGGACCTGCACGTGAGTGACGCCGAAATGCATTGGGTGGACCAGGAGTTGGCCGAGGGCAAGCCACTCCAGCTCCGCACCGGACGCCGCCAGGCCCTGTACGGGGGTGTCGCAGGGGGCAGGCCCGTCCTCGTCAGCCGCCGACCGGATGCGGGCGGAGCAGCAGCAGGGCGATGTCGTCGCGGCGGGCATCGGTGTGCAGCTCGTGGCCAACGAGGGTGTCGGCGAGGGTGTCCATGGTCTCGTTCGGAGCTCGTGCGAGGAGATCGGCCAGGTCGGCGGTGGCATCGTCGAGGTCGACGCCGGGCGCTTCGACGAGTCCGTCGGTGTACAGGGCCAGTACGGAGCCCGGCGGCAGAGGCATCTCGGTGGCCGGGTACGCGGCGGCGGGGTCGATGCCGAGCAGGAGCCCTGGCCGGATGCGGAGCACCTCCGTGTGACCGTTGGGGTGGCGCAGGAGCGGGGGCGGGTGGCCGGCGGTGCCCAGTTGGACGCGGTGGTGGGCGAGGTCGAGGTGAGCGTAGAGACAACTGGTGAACAGTCCGGTTTCGACGTCGGTGAGCAGGCGGTTGGTGCGGGCGAGGACTTCGCCGGGGGGTGCGCCGGCGGTGGCGTGGACTGCGGTGCGCACCTGGCCCATGAGTGCGGCGGCGTTCACGTTGTGGCCCTGGACGTCGCCGATGGCGGCGGCGACGGTGGTGTCGTCGAGGCGGATGAGGTCGTAGAAGTCGCCGCCGATGTCGATGTCGCGTGCCGCGGGCAGGTAGCGCGCGGCCACCTCCAGGCCGGGTATGGCCGGCAGTTCGGCGGGCAGCAGGCCGGTTTGCAGGCCGTGCGCGAGCTGGTGTTTGGCGTCGTACAGGCGAGCGCGGTCCAGGGCCTGGGCGATCAGTCCGGCAAGAGAGGTCAGCACGGCGCGCTCGTCGGGGGCGAAGGGCCGAGGGCGGTCGAAGGAGACCACGCAGCAACCAACCGGTCGCCCGGAGACGATCAGCGGCAGAAATGCCCACGCCGCCCTGCGGGTCAGCCGCGGAATCTCGGGGTTGAGCCGCGCCATCTCGGAGGGCGAGGCGAAGAAGAGAGGGACACCGGTGGTCAGCGCGCGCACTGTGGGCGCTGCCGCGTCCCTGAAGGGCGGCAGATCGAGGCGGCTGAGGACTTCGGATCGGTAACCGCGGGAGCCGACGATGCGCAGCCGCCCGCCTTCGACCACGGACACGACGAAGCCCTGGGCACCGAAGGCGGGCATGATCTGGTCGGCGGCCAGCTCGACCACGTCCCGTACGCTGACCGCCTCGGTGAGCGTGGCGGCCAGGTGCATCAGGTCGTACAGCGAGCCTGTCCCCCTCGCCATGGCGTTGCTCCCGCTGCGGTCCGGCCCCTCCGCCCGGGTGAGGTCGTCGGTGGTGGTGATACGGACGCTGATGCCGGAGGCGTCCGGGTACAGCCGGAAGTCCAGGCGACGGTCAGGTGGGCGCAGGGCGATGAAGGATGTGGGCTCGCGGCTGATCACCGCGGCCCGGTAGCGGTCTTCAAAGACCGGCTCGTCCAGCCACGGCAGCGCCTCCCACAGCAACGCTCCGATCAGGTCCGCGCCGCTGCAGCCGACCAGGTCGGCAGCGGCGGCGCTGAGGAAAGTGATGCGGCCCTCCAGGTCCAGAGCGCAGCAGCCCTCCGGGAGGCGGTCGACGAACCTCGCCACTGCCGGCACCTCGACCGGCTCGGCTGTGGGAACACACGGCGTGGCCGACGCATGTGGCTCACGTCCCGGCAGGACCGGACTGCCGTTGTCGGCGGCACGCTGCAGGAGCGCACCGATGTGCTCACAAGCGGTGCTGATCGCGTCGCGCTCGTGCGCACTCAGTTGCTGCGGGCGCGCACCGGGCCACAGCAGCACCAGCGCGCCCCACGCTGTGGCGCCGGTGGTGACCGGTGCGGCAGCCAGCGCCAGGTGGTAGGGCAATACGAGCGCGGCCCGCGGGTAGCCGCGCGCCAGCTGTGCGTGACTGCCGATCCACACCCGGCGCCGCTCACGCACAGCCTCGGCCACCGGCATCGGGTCCCCCAGTGGCACCCGCGCCCAGGGCGCCGCGAACCGCGGGGGAACTCCGGCCAGAACCGCCAGCCTCAGGAGCTGCTCCCCCGGCGACAGCAGGTACACCGAGCCCACAGAGGCGCCGGTCTCCCGCACCACCTGGGCCAGGGCGGGATCCAGGAGCTCCGGGCCGGAGCCCGCGGCAGGACGGAAGCCGGCAGCGTCGTGCACGTTCTCATCCTCCCCCGGTGGCGCTGGACGACGGTCCCCGTGCACACTCGAAACGGCTCCCGGCCGCCGCCACACGCCTCCGAGCTCCCGCCACGGTCCGACACGGGACCAGCAGACCCGCCCGCTGCCCCGTCGCGTGAGCCCGGGCGGGCAGGTCCGCTCCGTCGCACACCGGCCCCTGCCGTCTCTCCGCCGCAGCCCGCCACCGATGCTGCCCCCTCCGGGCCGCCTGCTGGCGCCTCGGACGGCCATACCGTCGGTTACGGCAAGCTTCAACCAGTGGTGGAGCCTCACATCGGCCGCGTCGAACACCACCCACATCAGTACAATACGCCCGCATCGGATGACGTCGCTTGCGTGCGCGACAGGGCCCGAGCGCTCGCGGCGCGAGCCCTCTTCTCGGACGGCGCCTCACTCACCCCACTCGGATTCTGCTGGCAAACCACTACGCGTGCAGGGCCTCGCAACCGGCGTCCGCCGCTCAGGGAGCGGCGGACATCCGCCGCGAGACCTGGTGCGGCATGCCGCAAGCAGCAGCGCCCCCCAGCCGGGATCAGCGAGTGATCACCGGTGCCTGCGGCAGCGGGGAGAGGAGCGGAGCAGTGTCGCCATCGCCTCCGGGGAAAAAGGTTTTGCGCATGCTGCCGTCCGGATGTTGAGGTGGCTCGGTGACCCACCACGATGAGGCGGCTGTCCGACCGTTGACACTGGCTTGGGTGAGCCGGCACCTGGAGGTCGGCGAACGGATCGTCAGAGCTGAGGCACTGCACGGCGGCATCACTGCCGAGGCTGACCATCAGCACGCGCGAGGGAGGCACCCGTGACCTGGTGCTGCGCACCTTCGTCGACCCGTTCTCTGTGGAGCGCGCCGAGGACTGGCTGAACAGGGAGGTCTGCGCCCTGACCCAGCTTGCGGGGACCGACGTGCCGGCTCCTGCACTGGTCGCGGTAGATCCGACCGCCGCGCATTGCGAGTACCCGTCGCTCCTGATGACACATCTGGCGGGCCGGCCAGTCCTCAACGATGAGGGATTGGAGACGCGCATTCACCTGCTGGCCCGTCAACTCGTGGCGATCCACGCGTTGCGTCCCGCCGAGCGGCCCAGGGAGTATGTGGCGTTGACGACCGCCGACACTGTCGTCACTCCAAAGGGCGCCGACACGGCGGTATGGGACGCGGCGATCGACGTGATCCGCAAGCCCGCGCCGCCCTATGAAGGGCGATTTCTGCACCGGGATTTCCAGCCCGGCAATGTGCTGTTCGATACGTGTCGTCACCAAGACCGGAAGGTGCCCGGATCACGGGGGTCGTCGACTGGGCAGCGGCCTCCTGGGGCCCGGCGGATCTCGACGTGGCGCACTGCTCGACCATTCTCGCGCTATTGCACGGCCCGGCATGGGGTCTGCGGTTCACTGAGGCGTACGAGGAGGCCGGCGGGGTGCTGGCCACGGCCGCGAGCGAGCGGCTGTACTGGCGGGTGCGGGACGGGCTGGCATGCTCGGAAGAAGTGCAGCAGGTGTCGCAGCCATGGCGGGAGGCAGGAAGGACTGAGCTGACGAGGCGAGTTGTGGAGGAGCGGCTGGATACCTACGTCACCGCCCTGATGACCGCGCTGGGCTGAACCACAGCGGCCTGGGGCACGGGCACGGTAGCGAGCGCCGGGCCTGCTGCCATATCCGGTAGCGGAGCCGATCACACACCCGCACCGGGGCGCCCCCCGAGTACGGGCCGGCTCCCGGCCGACAGCTCTGCGACGCCCAGCGCCACCGGTCCCTCGGCGTGCGTCCACGCCCGCCCGTACGGAGGAGGCCGGCGACCGTATCCGGAGGGCCAGGAGGACCAGCTCGCCGCCCTCGGTCTGGTCCTCAACGCCGTCGTCCTGTGGAACACCCGCTACCTGGATGCCGCCGTCGCCCAACTCCGCGCCGAGGGCCAGGACATCAGGGACGAGGTCGTCGCCCGCCTCTCCCCGCTCAAGGACCGGCACAGCAACTTCCCGGGCCGCTACCTGTTCAACATCAAAGCCAGCGGCCCCGGCCAGGGCCTGCGCCCCTTCCGGGACCCGGACGACACCGAGGACGACGAGGATTGACAGCACCGCACCGGCCCGCCGGGCCACTCGTCGCATCCGGTGGAGGCCAGGCGCCCGACGCTCCGGGTCCGAGGTGAGGAACGCCGAGCCGGGCTCAGCACCGGCTCAACGACCTTGCGGAGCCCTAAATGGCACGCTCCTGAACGGGGTCCCGGGATTCCGGGTGATCCGGATCATCGGCGGGGCGGCGGCACGCAGCGCCGCCTCAACCCGGCGGTTGCTGGTCATGGTCGCGGTGACGGTGGTCATGGTGAGGAGGAGGCCGGCGGCGGTGTAGAGCGGGCCCATGAGGTGGGCGGGGACGATCGCCTGTCGGAGGGAGGGGCCGAGCACCATCGTGGCGCCCATGCCCGCTCCGCAGACGGTGAGCGCCAGCCCGGCCACGTACGAGTTCGGGGCGGCGGCAAGGCCCAGGACGGCGAGTCCCTCGACTGCGGCCGTACAGGTCAGCGCGGTGCCGGTGGCATCCCTGAGCATTGCCGTGGTCGGCGCCGCCCAAGCCGCGGGCGGAAACGGCCGCCCGACCTTCACCGACGTCAGACTCGACGGACCTCGCTCCAACATGCGGCTGCACTTCGGCGTACACGCCGACGGCGTCCAGAAGTGGTCGCACATCGAGGTGACCGTGAACCCTCTTTCCTCCGGGAAGTGGGGTAGGGACCTCTACTGGAGTGTGCTCAGACCTGACGATCAGGGGAAGGTCGCGCAGCAGATCGACATCCCGCTCTCGCCTCCGGCCGGAACGACGGTGATCTCGGTTGGGGCCGTTAACCTCGCGCTTTCACGAAGCAGCCTGTCCGAGGGCTGATCAGAAAATGGAAAGTGCTCTTGACCTGCAATGATGGGACTTGCTGAGGGTCCTATCGACTGCAAGGGAAAGAGCACTTTCCAGGTGACAGGGCCTACCGGGTAGTACTTGCGCGTCCGTGTCCAGGGAGACGGCCGCCGGACGGCCGCGCAGGCCGGTTCGGTCCTGCTATGGAGTCGGCGGGCCGTCGAGGAGAATCGCGGCTGGAGGCGGTGATGCCTGCTCAGCCATTGGTTTGTTCGCCGACGAGGAATCCTTCGGCCCAGTGGGTTTGACCCACGGTGTACTCGTGCACGTGGAAGCCGTTGGGATGGTCCCTGAATCCGGGTAGGGTGCGCGCCTGCTCGATGCGTTGCTCCGCCCGTTGCTGGCTCGAGTACAGGCCGAGGAACGTGAAGCTGTCCTCGCTGTCGTCCCAGAAGAGCGGTTCGCCGTCTTCCATGAAGTCGACGGTGGTGGGAGCACCCGGCTCGTCCGCGAAGTGATGCCTGTGCACCAGGAGGTAGAGCGTCCGGTCCATCAATCTCGCCTAAGCCCTTCGGGGTACACCGTGACGAACCCCTGGTTCCACAAATCCTCGTCCACCATCACGGGTGCGATCTCGAAACAATCAGGTTCGTCCCGGAACCCTGGAAGCTTCCTGGAGATCTCCCGCTGTCTCTCCGCGACTGCCTGGTCCGGGTAGATGCCGATGATCCTCCATTCCTCCTCGTCCAGGTGGATGGTGCCGTCCGCATCGAGATGGATGACCCGTTCGTCCTGTTCCACCGCGAGATGGCGCGCGTGCCACAGGACGTAGAGATCGCCGTCAGGTTCGTGTTCGTCTGTCATCGCGGGAATTTTCCCTTGCTGGTGTGAAGCCCGGGGGCGGCAGAGTTCGCGCCCCTAATGTGTCCGGTGGGTGATCGGAAACGCGAAGAGTGCTCCTGACCTGCAACGATGGGACTTGTCTAAGGGTTGTCCCGTAACTGCTGGTCATGGGTGAGATGATCTGGCTGTGTCTGGTGTGATCACGGCGTCGGAGCCGTCCTGGATAGGACCGTTCAGCG
>NZ_JOIX01000048.1 GCF_000720175.1 Streptomyces sp. NRRL S-337 | reverse complement strand
GCTGCGCGGTCCGCGTGATCCGCCCCAACGGCGACAACACCCGCCCCGCCATCGCATAACCGAACGCGAACGCCACCACCGTCAGCCCCAGCAACGCCACCAACGAACGGTCCACGAAGTCGTCCACCGGCGCGCCGTGCACCCGGAGGCAGTCGCCGATCAGCGCATCGATCACGACCCCGGCCACCAGGAACATGCCGCCGTACAGCAGCGTCAGCCGTACCCGGATCGTCGGCCGCAACCACGGCGCCGGCCGACGGGGGTGCTCGGCGGCGGGTGCGCGCACGACTGGTCCTCCCTCAGATGCCCCACAGCGCGGGGCAGTTGCCACGTGGCACCCATCCTGCGCAAATGAGTGGTAAACCGGCGGTAAGGAAGGAACCAGGGCCCCGGCGTCAGGCGTCCGGTCAGGGTCGGGCGTCGTCCTACGTCTCCCGGCGGCGGCGGACTTCGTAGGCGGTGAGGACCACGGCGACGGTCAGCAGGCTGAGCCAGAACTGGGGGCGGGTGGTGGGGAGGACGGCCATGGTGAGGACGACCACGGCGAGCAGGGCGACGGTGAGGCGGCTGAGCCAGGGGAAGAGCCACATCTTCAGGGTGAGGCGGGACGGGTCGGCGCGTTCCAGGGTGCGGCGCATGCGGAGCTGTGCCACGGCGATCGCCAGATAGACGAACAGGGCGACGGCGCCGTAGGAGTTGATGAGGAACGCGAAGACGACGTCGGGGGAGATCCACGCGGCGATCACGGAGAGGTAGCCGACCGAGGTGCCGGCGAGCAGGGCCCGGCGGGGCACACCGCTCGCGCTGACCTTGCCCATGCCGCGGGGCGCGTCCCCGTTGCGGGTGAGGGCGAACAGCATCCGGGACGACGTGTAGAGCGCGGAGTTGAGGCAGGAGAGCACGGCGACGAGCACCACGGCGTTCATGACGGTGCCGGCGGCCGGCACCGCGAGCCGGTCCAGCACCGCCGCGTACGGACTGACCTCGATCGCCTTCGACGTCCACGGCACCACCGCGACCACCAGGAAGACCGACAGGACGTAGAACACCACCACCCGCAGGACGATCGAGCGGATCGCGTCCGCCACCGCCCGCTCCGGCTCGACCGACTCGGCCGCCGCGATGGTCACGATCTCCGCACCGGTGAAGAAGCCGATGCAGGGCACCACGGCGGTCAGCACCGCGCCGAGCCCCTTCGGGGCGAATCCGCCGTGCGAGGTGAGCAGCTCCAGTCCGCCGTGCGCGTGCGGCCAGAGTCCCAGGAGGTACAGCGCGCCGAGGAAGAGGAAGACCACGATCGCGAGGATCTTGACGGACGAGAACCAGTACTCGAACTCCCCGTAGGAGCGCGCCGACACCATGTTGGTGGCGGTCAGCAGCGCCATCAGGACCAGGCTGATCGCCCACAACGGCGCGTCAGGCAGCCAGAGTTGGACGATGCGGCCGCCCGCCACCGCCTCCACGGCGACCACGATGACGAAGAAGTACCAGTACAGCCAGCCGACGGCGAACCCGGCACGCGCTCCCAGGGTCTCGCGGACATGGGCGTAGAACGACCCCTGAGCGGGGCGGGCCACGGTCATCTCGGCCAGCATCCGCATGATCAGCACGGTCAGTGTGCCGGCCGCCAGGAAGGAAAGCACGGCGGCCGGGCCGGTGGACCGGATGACCACCCCGCTGCCCACGAACAGCCCGGCACCGATGACCCCGCCGAGCGCGATCAACTGCATGTGGCGGCGCTTGAGGGTGTGCCGGAGACCGGTCCGTTCCGTCGGTTCCGGCGGGGTGGCTCGCCGTGTCGCTTTCCCCGCTGCTGCCTTCGCGCTCATGGGGGGCGACGCTAATCGGCCAACCCTGCAGGACTGTTGCCGCGGTGTTTCGGAGCGGGCGGGCAACGGAACGGGGCAGCGCCCGGCCTTCAGAGGGGGAGGGTGCAGACGGGGAGCGGTGCGGCGAAGGGTTCCCCGGCGGGGGTCAGGGTTCCGGTGCGGGCCGTGACGGAGAAGACCGTGACCGTGCCCGACTTCTGGTTGGCCGCGAACAGCCACCGCTCGTCCGGGGAGAAGGCGATGTGCCGGGGGAAGTCGCCGCCCACCGGCACGGTGTCCAGCAGGACGAGCCGCGCCCCGCCCGCCGCGACGGCGTAACGGGTGAGGCTGTTGTGGCCACGATTGGCGAGGAACGCGAAGCGGCCGTTGGCGGTGACCAGGATCTGGGCCGGATAGCTGGTGCCGGGACCGGTCCCGGTGGACTGCGGTGCGCCGGGTGTCAGGCGTCCGGTCCGGCGGTCGTAGCCGCAGACGACCACCGTGTTGTCCACCTCGTTGGCCAGGTAGGCGAAGTCTCCGGTGGGGTGGAAGGTGAGGTGCCGGGGGCCGGTGCCGGGGCGCAGTGACGCGGCCGACACCTGGGTGAGTTTCCCGGCCGTCGGATCGAGCCGGTAGCTGTAGACGGTGTCGTTGCCGAGGTCGACGGCCAGGACGTGGCGGCCGTCGGGGCTGGTGATGATCTGGTGGGCGTGCGGTCCGTCCTGGCCGGGGCCGGGCGGGGGAGCGCTGTGGGTGACCAGGTCCGTGCGCGGGCCGAGGGCACCGGTGGCCCGGTCGACGGGGTGGACGGCCACACTGCCCGAGAGGTAGTTGGCGCTCAGCAGCCAGCGGCCGCCGGGATGCACCGACAGGTGGCAGGGGCCGGCCCCGCCGGTGGACCGGGCCCCCAGCACGGTGGGCGGGCCGTCCGGGGCCATCGCGAGAGCGGTCACCTGGCCCTCCTGCTGCTCGTCGACCGCGTAGAGGGTGCGGCCGGACGGGGCGAGGGCGAGGTAGGACGGGTCGGGCACGCCGGTGACCACGCCGGTGGCGGTGATCCGGCCGGTCGCGGTGTCGTACGTGGCGAGGCCGATACCGGTGCCGCCGCCCTCCTTCGAGGTGTAGGTGCCCAGGAAGAGCGGGCGGGTACCGTGCGGGCGGCGGCCGGCGGCGCGGCCGGCCCGGGCGGGCGCCGCGTCCCCGACGGTCAGCACTCCCGCACCGGCGGCCGTGGCCACCCCCGCCGCCACGGTCCCGAGGAACCGGCGGCGGCCGATCCCGGGTCCGGCCGCCGCCCCCGTACGCGAATCCGTGCGCGGTTCGGTCATGGGAGCAGGGTGGCCCGCCCCGCCTGTGTCGGCAAGAGCTGCAACTCGAATTGCGGAGCGTGCAACGGCAGGGAACGCGTCCGCGCCTTGCCCTCTCGGGGGTGGACCCTGAGAGACCCCTACATCCCCAAGACGACCAGGCACCCCCGGCGTAGCACTCCAGTTGTACGGAAGGACCCATACGTGGGTTGATTCGCCGGACCCCCGATCGCTCGTACTTTCGTGATCAAGCACGGAAATGATCGAGAGGTCCGGGATTGATGTACGGCAAGGCGTTCGCACCGGAATATCAGGGCGAGCTGGGCGCGGCACTGGGCGTGAATTCGTCCTACGAGGAGGTGCTGGCCACGGCGAGCCGGGCGCGCGCCGAGGCGGGCACGGCGCTGGAGCGGGCCCGGGCCGGGCTTGCGGTCGCCGAGGCCAACCGGCGGCTGGGCCGGGTCGCGGCGGCCGGCGACGCCTGGCGGGAGAGCTACCGCAGTGGCCGGAGTGCGGGTGACGCCGGTGCCATGGCCTGGGCGCTGTGGAGCGGCGGCACACTGGCCCGCCAGTGCGGCACGCTGCCGCTGGCCCGCCGGCTGCTCACGCACGCGGTCGCCCTGGCCGACCGCGGCGGCGACCGCCTGGCGCACGGCTACGCACTCGCCGGGCTCGCCGAGACCGGCCGCATACAGGGCGATTACGCCGCGGTCGCCGAGCTCCACGAGCAGTTGCTCGCCCAGGCGCGGGAGCACGGCGAGGCCCGGCACACGGTCTGGGCGATGTCCGGCATCGCCCAGATGCACCGCAACACCGGCGACTACGACAAGGCCCTGGAGCTGTTCGAGGAATCCGCCCGGATAGCCGAGGAGGGCGATGACGCGCGCGGTCGCGCCTGGTCGCTGCGGGGGATCGCCGATGTGCTCTCCGTGCGGGGCGAGACCGAGCGGGCACTGACGCTGCTGTCCGAGGCGGAGGCGGTCTGCCGCCGGATGGACCTGGCCAGCGCGCTCGCCTACAACCACAAGATGCGCGGCAATGTGCTGTACCGGGCGGGTCGATACGCCGCGGCCCGGGACACCTACACCCTTTCGCTGGGGGAGTTCCGCGCGATGGAGGAGCCGCGCGGGGAGGCGCTGTCCCGGCTGGGCCTGGCCAAGTCCCGCGCCCGGCTCGGCCACGACCTGGACGAGACGCTGGCCGAACTCACCGTGCTGGAAAAGGAGTTCGCCCGAATAGGGCTGCGTCATGCGCGCGCCATGGTCAGCGCCTTCCGGACAGAGCTGACCGCCCGATCGGCGCCAGGAACTCCCGCTCCTCGGTGCGATGCCACCACGCTCCGGTCTCCCGCCGTTCCTGCCACGTCGTGAAGCGGTAGCGGAAGACCCGGGCGCGGATCCGGGCCGGCGGCAGGTCGGGGAACGGATTGGTGCGCAGCAGCCGCAGGGTGTCCCGGTCGTTCTCCAGCAGCCGCGCCACGAGCGGGACGAACCAGGACCGTGCGTAGGCCGGGGACAGCGCGGCGAACCACATCAGCCAGTCCAGCCGCAGGTGATACGGCGCGAACTGGCGCGGCACCCGGCGCACATCGCCCGGCTTGCCGTGGAATTCGTACGCCTGCCAGGTCGTCCCGGGCCCGGTCACCGCGTCCGCCGTGCCCTCGATGACGATCTCCCGGCGTACCCGGGTGATGCTGCCGAAGGCGCCGTAGGAGTTGACCAGGTGCAGTGCCTCGTAGGAGGTGTTCATCATCTGCTGCCGGGTGAGCAGGTTGCGGGCCGGTCGGTAGCTGAGCCAGGCGACGCCGGCGGTGGCGATCAGGACCAGGACCTCGAACCAGAGGGGAGCGCCGGGCAGCGGCGTATCGGGCTGCGCCCACAGGGGGGCGGCGACGGACGCGGCGAGCGCGATGGTCACCCAGTTCAGCCAGGCGAAGTTGCCGGACAGCACCAGCCACAGCTGGGTGACCACCATCGCGGCGGCCGCCCAGCCGGCGATCGGCTGCGGGGTGAACAGCAGCACGGGCAGGACGAGTTGGGCGACGTGGTTGGCGGCCACCTCGACCTTGTGCAGGGGTTTGGGCAGGTGGTGGAAGAACCAGCTCAGCGGGCCGGGCATCGGCTGGGTCTCGTGGTGGTAGTAGAGGCAGGTCAGATCCCGCCAGCAGCGATCACCGCGCATCTTGATCAGGCCGGCACCGAACTCCACCCGGAACAGCACCCAGCGCAGCAGCCACATGATCAGCACCGGCGGCGCGGTGTCGGCGTTGCCGAGGAACACCGCCAGGCAGCCAGACTCCAGCAGCAGCGACTCCCAGCCGAAGCTGTACCAGGTCTGCCCGACGTTCACGATCGACAGGTACAGCGCCCAGAGCACGGCCCACAGCACCATCGACGCCCAGAGCGGTACGGCGTCCGCGACGCCCGCCGCCACCGCCGCCGACAGCACCATCCCGGCCCGGCACCAGCCCGCGAAGAAGCGGTCCGAGTAGCGCCAGTGGAACACCGACGGCGCCAAGCGGAACGGCACCCGCGCCACGAACTCGGGCACCGGCAGCATCCCGCGCGCCCCCATGAGCGCCCGGAACTGCCGTAGTGCCGCGAGGAACGCGAGCAGATAGAGAACGGCCAGCAGCCGCTGGAAGACCAGCCGGCCGAGCCAGTAACCGGAATCCGAGAACCATGCCACCCGCCCATGGGTAGCACTGCCGCCGCGCACCCGGGAACACTCCGTCCGCGCGGTCACTCGCCAGTCACCCTCCAGCGTACGGATCGGGGCAATTGCAGCAACCTGAGAGCCGTTCGAGTGTGTGATGTACCTCACATTGTGGCTTTGCCGGCCCGGTCTCCCAAGGGGGCGCTATTCCCGCCTTCCGGCGACATGACCATCTCGCCGGAAAACGTCGAGCGCGACGCGAGCGCCGTAGTTACCCTGAGGGTCGACGGACGACCTATCTGGGAGACGCCAACACCATTGGCCCGTCGCGGGAACGCCACAAACCTTGGCCGACTTCCCGCTCTGTGAACAAGGCGCCACCGCGTCGGACCAATACCTCGATGAAGGAGTGCGTGGTGGCTGTGCACAAGGTTCAACCCAAGCAACCCCGGCTGAAGCAGGCGGGCGAGCGACCAGGTCGGATCAAGGAAGTCCGTAACCTCGAATTCTGGGACCGTTGCGGGCCGGTGCGACTGGCCGGCTGTGACGACGATCCCGGCGAGCCGCACATCTTCCGCGGCATCGACTGACCGCTCGGACGTCGGCCCTGACCCTTGGGGTAGCACCCTCCAGGGTCAGGGCCGACGCCCGCCCAGGCACCGAAGACCGCGGGTGCGCCGGCGTCACGCGGGCCGCCCGGTCGCTCATCAGCCCTCGGGCAACAGTCGCCGGGCATCAGCCGTCAGGGATCAGCCCGGGTAGAGCCGGCGCTGCGGCACGATCTGCTGGGACTGGCTCGGGCTCGACCACAGCAGTTTCATATGCGCCTCACCGGTCCGCTCCGTGTGGTCGATCCGGATGCGGTGCCGGTGGCCGGCCTGCAAGGTGATCGTGGCCTTGTCCACCTTCGGGCCGTGCGGGGTCGCGCTGTCGATCAGCAGCCTGCCGTCGAGCCACAGCCGCACGGTGTCGTCCGAGACGGTGGTGAGGGTGTACGTCTCGTCGAAGCGCGGCTGGAGGAAGCCGGTCCAGCGGGTGCTGAAGTGATCGGCGGGGACGCCGGGATCCGGCGAGCCGTCGAAGCGGTAGGACTTGTTCACCGTCGGATCGACGCCGGTCACCGCGGGCGGGCCGGTGAAGGAGTCGTTCGCCCAGCTCCGCGCGGTCAGTCCGGTGCCGGTGCCGGCGGGCGCCTCCGGCGGCGGCTCGATCGTCAGCCGGAGGACGCTCGCCAGCGAATCGGGGGCCGGGCCCGACGGCGTGAGGTCATAGCCGTCGCCGGCCCGGACCACCGTCACCGGCCGGGCGCTGCCCAGCACCCGGGCCGCGGTGATCCGGAAGGGTGCCCGCGCGGTCAGATGGAGCGCCTTCCCGGCCGCGGGCCACGACGTGACCGAGGCGTACAGCTCGTCGCCGCGCCGGGAGACCGCGCCCCACGGCGGGGCGGCGACCAGTCCGGTGTGCCCGGCGCCGTACACCGCGGCGCCCTGCCCGTGGGCGGCCAGCCAGCGTCTGGTCGCCCGCAGCCGGTCGACGGACGGCTGCGGGATCCGGCCGAGCCGGTCGGGCCCCACGTTCAGCAGGTAGTTGCCGCCCCGGCTCGCCACGTCCAGCAGATCGCGGACGACGGTCGTCGCCGACTTCCAGTTGCTGTCGTAACGGGCGTACCCCCAATGGTCGTTGAGCGTCATACAGCTCTCCCACAGCTGGCCGTCCACCGGCTCGGCGGGGATCTCCTGCTCCGGCGTGCCGAAGTCCCCGTCGACCACGTCGCGCTTGCCGACGCGGTTGTTGACGATCAGGTCCGGCTTCAGACGGTGCAGATACGCCTGGAGCTCGGCGCCGTCCCGGCGGGACCATCGGTTGGTGGGGCGGTCCGCGTCCCACTCGCCGTCGAACCACAGCAGCGCCGGGTCGTAGTTCTCGATCAGCTCCTTGAGCTGGCCCTACATCCGCTTCTTGTACCGCGGGAAGGTCGCCGGGCCGGCGAAGTCCGGGTCGTGCCAGTCCCAGATCGAATAGTAGAAGCCGAGCCTGATGCCGGCGGCGTCGGCGGCCCGCTTCAGCTCGGCGAGGATGTCGCGGCGCTTGTCGAACGCGGAGTGGTCCCGCAGGTTCCAGGTGTTCTGCCGGGTCGGCCACATCGCATAGCCGTCATGGTGCTTGGCGGTGATGACGAGGTAGCGCTGCCCGGCCTCCTTGGCGGTCCGGACGATCGCCTCGGCGTCGAAGCCGGACGGGTCGAAGGTGGCGGCCTGCTTCTCGTACTCGGCCCGCGGAATGCCGCACTCGCGCTCGATCCACTCCGCGTTGCGGCAGACCGTGCCGTCCGGCCGCGGGTACTCGCCTTCCAGGTTCGAGTACGCGCCGAAGTGGATGAACATCCCGAAGCGGTCCGTGCGCCACCACGCGGTGCGCGGCGCGGTGAACGGGTCGTCGGTCGCATGGTTGGTGCCGGGTCCCTCGGCGGGCCGCGGCGAAGGCGCGGCGGCGGCCCCTGAGCCGCCCGCCGCCAGCAGCAGCGCGGCCAGCGCTACCACGACTCGCAGTCTCCGGAACGGTCTCGTGCGGCTGTGCATCGCTCGCTCCCTCGGGTCGGATGGTCCCGTCGGCGAACCGGGTGCGCGCCTCCCGTGTCCTCCCGCATGGTGCAGGCCCGGCCCCGCGACCGGAACCCCCGGGGCGCGACAAACATCGGAGCACCTGGGAGGGAAGTTGGCGTTGTAGGGGGCGCCGGGCGGGGTGTATAAGCTCATTGATCGGAGCAAAGTGGCCGTCGTTGGTTGGCCGAGATGCATACGGTCGGGCTTTCCACCGGCCCCCTCGGGTGCACCGGACCTGGTGGACCGCCGCGGTTGGCTGTTCAATGAGCCGCCCGGCCGCAGCCACTGGAGGTCCCATGGAAGCCGTCGCCCCGATCGCCGCCGGCGCCCCCGCCATCCGCTGCGCGGGGCAGGAGCGCGGCTACCCCGAGTTCGCCGACCGCGCGGCGCGGATCGCAAGCGGCTTACGAGAGGCGGGAGTCGACCCCGGCGACCGGATCGCCGTGGTCCTCCGCAACGAGCCCGCGCATCTGGAGATCACCGCCGGCGCCGCCCTGCTCGGCGCCTGCGCGGTCCCCGTCAACTGGCACTTCCGCCACGACGACCTGCGGCACGTGCTCACCGACAGCGGCAGCAAGCTGGTCTTCGTCCACACCGACCTGCTGGACCAGGTGGCCGCCGTACTGCCGGAGGGCGTACGCCTCGTCGAGGTGGCGGTACCCGCCGGGGTGGCGGCCGCCTGCGGCACCGCCGCGCCCCCGCCCACCGGTGCGCACCCGCTGCTCGACGACTGGCTGGCCGGCCACGAGCCGCTCGACCGGCCCGCCGCGGAACGCCCGCCCACCGTCATCTACAGCTCCGGAACCACCGGACGTCCCAAGGGAGTTCTGCGCGCCCCCGTCGCACCGGACCGGCTCGACCAGGCCGTACAGCGGTTCCTGGAGTACTTCGCGGTGGCCCCCGGCGGCCGTACGCTCATCCCCGCGCCGCTCTACCACGCGTCCCCCAGCCAGCACGCCGTCCTCGCGCTCGCCGCCGGCCTCGACATCACCCTGATGCCGCGCTTCGACGCCGAGGAATTCCTGCGCCTCATCGAGCGGCACCGCATCGAGCAGGTACAGGTCGTACCCACGATGTTCGTACGGCTGCTGCGCCTCCCCAAGGACGTCCGCGAACGCTACGACCTGTCGTCGCTCACCTCCGTGGTGCACGCCGCCGCGCCCTGTCCGCCGCATGTGAAACACGCCATGATCGACTGGCTGGGACCGGTCCTCCGGGAGTACTACGGCGGCAGCGAGACCGGCGCGGTGACCTGGTGCGACAGCGCGGAGTGGCTGGCCCACCCCGGCACCGTCGGCCGGGCGAGCGGGACCGGCGACATCGCCGTCTTCGGCCCCGACGGGCAGCCGCTGCCGCCCGGCGCCACCGGTGACGTCTACCTCAAACCGTCCGAGGACTGGCCGCAGTTCACCTATCTCGGCGACCCCGCCAAACGCGCCGCCATGGAGGCGCCGGGCCTGCCCGGGTACGTCACCATCGGCGACATCGGCCATCTCGACGCGGACGGCTACCTCTACCTCAGCGACCGCCGCAACGACATGGTCATCTCCGGCGGCGTCAACATCTACCCCGCGGAGATCGAGGCCGCGCTGCTGGCCCTGGACGGGGTGCGGGACGCCGCGGTGTTCGGCATCCCCGACGAGGAGTTCGGCGAGGTCCTCGCCGCGCACCTGGAGACCGAACCCGGCGTACGCCTCACCGCGGAAGCGGTACGCGGCCACGTCGCCGAGCGGCTCGCCGGCTACAAGGTCCCGCGGGCCGTCGTCTTCGAGCAGCGGCTCCCGCGCGACGAGTCCGGCAAGCTCTTCAAACGACGACTGCGGGACCCGTACTGGGCGGAGCGCGGGGGAGCGATCTGAGGAACCCTCGTCACTCCTCAGCCGCCATGCGTGCCTGAGCGGTTGGCTGTGGCGCCGTCCTCGCGCCGTGCTCACCTGACGGCCCGGGGGACGCCAGGCAGATGACCCCGGAGGTAATCGACCCCGTGGAGGTGGCCTGGAAGCGTGGACGGCAGCACCCGCCGGAGCCCCCACGGAAAGGCAGTCCCATGAGCGCGTTCGCCATCGCCCACCTCCGCCCCACCGCCCCGCACCCGGACATCGCCGTGTACCTGGACCGGATCCAGCCGACCCTGGACCCCTTCGGCGGACGCTTCCGGGTGCACAACGCGCAGGTCGAGGTGCGCGAGGGCGAGTGGCCGGGCTTCGTCGTCGTCATCGAATTCCCCGGCATCGACGAGGCCCGGGCCTGGTACGACTCTCCCGCGTACCAGGAGATCCTGCCGCTGCGCACCCGGCACATCGACGGCGACTGCGTCCTGGTGCCCGGAGTCGGCGCCGACTACGACGTCTCGGAGACCGCCGCCGCGAGGAGGGCGGCCGCCGCCTGACGGGAGCCTCCCCGCGCCGGCGACGTCCCCGCCCCGGCAACGCCCCCGCGTCGTAACGGTCCGCCGGAAACGCCTCGTCCCCCACCGTCCCGGCACCCGCTCCCGCTAGAGTCGACTGCGACGGTCAGCCGCAACAGCGCTGGTGAAACCGCTTCCACAGGGTGCCGGGGGCCGCCGCCCCGGGGGGAGGACGAAGAGTCGACATGAGCCGCCGTTCCCATGGATTAATGGCCGTCTGGGCCGAGGCGCAGCGCCAGCAGCAGCGCCGGGAGGAAGCCCAGCGCCGCGCGTACGCCCAGGCGCAGCGCGACCAGGAACGGCAGGCCCGCGACGCCGAGCGGGCCATGGCGCGGCTGCACCGGGAACGCCAGGCGGCTTACCGGCAGCAGCGCGAGGCGGACGCCCGCCGCCGGACCGAGGAACTGGACGCGCGGGTCGCCGTGCTCACCGGCCTGCTCGCCGACGGCTGCCGGGCCCCGGCGTTCACCGCCGCCGCGCTGCTGCGCCCCGAGCACATCGAGGAGTTCGCGCCGGGCGCCCTCGCCACCCCCGTAGCGATGCCGGATCCGGCCCGCTATCAGGCGCCCACCGGCGGCCGGCACCTGGGCGCGGCCCGCCGCGACCGTGCTCAGGAGGAGGCCCGTGCCCGGTACGAACAGGACTGGTACGCAGCCCAGGCCGCCGAACGCCAGCGGCAGAACCAACTCGCGGCCTACCGGCGGCAGTACGACCAGTGGGCCGCCGGTGCGCTGGCCGAGATCCGGCAGCACAACGCCGGCATAGCGGAGCTGCTGACCGGGCTGCGCAACGGCGACGCCGAGGCCGCCGTCGAGTACTTCTCCGCCGCGCTCTACGCCTCCACCGCCTGGCCGGAGGGGTTCCCCCGCCGGGTCACCGCCGCCTACGAGCCGACCGCCCGCCAGCTCGTCCTGGACTGGGAACTGCCCGGCTACGACGTCGTCCCGGAGACCAAGGCCGTCCGGTACCAGGCCAGCACCGACCAGGAGAAGGAGACCGCCCGGCCGGCCGCCCAGCGCCGGGCGCTCTACCGCGACGTCCTGGCCCAGAGCATGCTGCTGGTCCTGCGGGACCTCTTCGCCGCCGACACGTACGGTGCGCTGGACTCGGTGGCGCTCAACGGCTTCGTGGACGACGTCGACCCGGCGACCGGCCGCCCCGCGCAGGTGTACCTCGCCACCGTCATGGCCCCGCGCAGCGCCTTCGCCGCCCTCCATCTCGACCGGGTCAGCGCGGTGGAATGCCTGACCGACGGCCTGCGCGGGCAGCTCGCCGCCCGCCCGGACCAGCGCACGGCGGTACGGCCCGGACGGCTGCCGGACGACGCCGGCGGTGCGGGCACGGTCGTCTCACACGGCGGCGAGACCGAGCCGGACCTCTACGAGATGGACCCGATCGCCTTCGAGAACCTCATCGCGGAACTGTTCCGCGCGATGGGCATGCAGGCCGTCACCACCCAGCGGTCCGGCGACGGCGGGGTGGACGTGGACGCGCTGGACCCGGACCCGATCCGCGGCGGGAAGATCGTCGTGCAGGTCAAGCGCTACCGCAACACCGTCCCGCCCACCGCGGTCCGCGACCTGTACGGCACCGTCCAGGCCGAAGGCGCCAACAAGGGCGTGCTGGTGACCACCTCCCGCTTCGGCCCCGGCGCGCACACCTTCGCCAACGGCAAACCGCTCAGCCTGATCGCCGGCCCCGAACTCGTCGACCTGCTCGGCCGCTACGGTCTCAGCGGCCGCCTCGGCACGCCCGCTCCCGGCACCGCCACCGCCCCCGACACCTCCTCCGGGACGCCGGAGCACAACGTCCTCGGCATGACCTGGTCCGGGGACGTGGCCCTCGACGTCTGCGCCCTGGTCTGCAAGGGGACCACCGTGCTCAGCGACGACCACTTCGTCTTCTACAACAACCCGTCCACGCCGGACGGTTCGGTACGGATGCGGCCCGGCACCGCCCCCGACCGGGCCGCCGTGCAGGTGCACTTCGAGGGGCTGCCACCGGACGCCGACCGGCTGGTCCTGGTCGCCGCCGTCGACCCCGAGACCCACCCCGACGCCGACCTCTCCGGCTTCACCGACGCCCGGATCCGGCTGCTGGACGCCGCGGGGGAGGAGCAGGGCCAGCTGACGGTCTCCGACGGCCGGCGCGGCGAGACCGCACTCGTCCTCGGCTCCTTCCGCCAACGCCCCGGCGGCGACTGGGACTTCGTCATCGGCGGCAAGGGCTACCCCGGCGGCCTCACGGCCCTGGTCCAGGAGTACGGCATCGAGGTCGCTTGAGCCGTCCGCTGCGCTTGGCCTTCTTCCCACGTACCTGGCTGTCCCGCCGTTGCGCTGCGCTTGGCGGCGCGCCGCACGTGGCTGTCTGTCCCGCCGCGGGTGTTGGTCGCCGTTGCGCGCTTTGCGGCGCCCCGCACGTGGCTGTCTGCGGCGCCGCGGGGCTTGGTCGCCGTTGCGCCTGCGGCGGGCTGGGTGGGTGTTGGGTGCGGTGACGGGCCTCCGGGGCCTTGTTCGTGGACTGCTGGCGCTTTACGTCCACGAACAAGGCCCCTCCGGCCCGTCCCCTCCCGTCGGGGGGTGGGAATGCGGTGCGTGGGGGTGGGCGTTGAGGCATGCAAGGGGGCCTGCGTACCCCTACGGGATGGTCGAACAGAACCCGTAAGGGTCGCGAGCGCCCCTTGCAGACCTCAACTCGACGGACGGGGAGGGTATTCCCGACACCCCCCTCCCACGACGCGAGGTACACCGAGGTGCAGCCAGGGCGACGACGCCCACCCCCACCGGCCCCCCACCCCGCCCACCAACGGGAGGGGACAGACCGGAGGACGAAGTCTGTAGGGCTGTCACCGCACCCAAAAACACCACGCCCGCCGCCAGGCGCAACGGCGAGACGCCCCGCGGCGCCGCAGACAGGTACCTGGGAGGCGCCGCAAAGCGCGCAACGGCGAGACGCCCCGCGGCGCCGCAGACAGCTACGTGCGGGGCGCCGCAAAGCGCAAACGGCGAGCAACCCCGACGGCGGGACGGCCAGCTACGTGCGGGGCGCCGCAAAGCGCGCAATGGCGAGCAACCCCGACGGCGGGACGGCCAGGTACGTGGGAGGTACCGCAAAGCGCAGCGCAACGCGTGATATCTGTCGGGTATGGGCATGTATAGGAGGTATGGGGTAGTCGGCCGACGATGGATGGCCGGCGTGCTGGCCGTGGCGGTGGCCGCAGGGTGTGGGGGTGGGCGCCCGGTGACGGGGCCCAGGGCCGGCGCGGAGGCGTCGGGCTCGGGATCGCGGACGGGCGCGGAAGTCCGTCCGCCTGCGCACGGGCGGGCGCCGGTTGCCGAGCCCGTGGCCCGGCGGCCGTTCACGCTCGTCGCCGCGGGGGACGTGATCCCGACCCACCCCGAAGTGCTCGACACCGCGCAGGACGACGCGCCCCTCGATGGCTACGGCTACGACTTCCGGCCGATGCTCAAGGGGGTGGCGCCGGTCGTCTCCGGGGCGGGTGTGGCGCTGTGTCACCTGGACGCGCCGCTCGGCCCGCTCGACGGGCCGTTCACCGGGTACCCGCTCCTCCAGTCGCCGCCGCAGATCGCCACCGCGCTCAAGGCGGTCGGTTACGACTCCTGCGGGACCGCGTCGCATCACGTCCTCGACCAGGGGCTTCCAGGCATCCGCCGAACCCTCGACGCGCTGGACACGGTCGGGCTGCGGCATTCCGGGGCGGCCCGGGACGAGGCCGAGGCCGCCCACCCGGCGCTGCTCCGGGCCCCCGGCGGGGCGCGGGTCGCCCATCTGTCGTACACCGACGGCATCGAGGGCGGCGGGCCGCCGGACGACGCGTCCTGGGCGGTGAACCTGCTCGACGAGGAGAAGATCATCGAGGATGCCCGGGCGGCCCGCCGGGCCGGCGCGGACGTCGTGGTGGTCAGTCCCGCCTGGGGCACCGAGTACCGGACCGCCCCGGACGAGGAGCAGCTCGCCCTGGCCCGGGCGCTCACCGCCGCCGAGACCGACGGCCGTCCCGACGTCGACCTGATCGTCGGCACCCACGCGCACACCCCGCAGCCGTACGAGAAGGTCAACGGCACCTGGGTCGTCTACGGACTCGGCGACCAGGTCTCCGGTGCGATGAGGCAGCCGCGCGGGAACTGGGGCACCCTGGCCCGCTTCCGGTTCGCGCCGCCCGAGCGGCCTGGCGGGCGCTGGCGGGTCACCGAGGCCGCCTACGTCCCGCAGCTCGCCGAGCAGGGCACGCGGGTGCGGGTGCGGAACCTCGCCCGGACCGGCGCGCACCGCGACGTCCGGGACCGGATCGGCGCGGCGGTGCTGAGCCGGGGCGCCGCGGAGGACGGGCTGACGATGGGGCGGTGAGGCCGCCCTGCCCCGGTGTGAAACCCTGGTCGCCTATCCGTCGGCAGGCGCAGGGAAGGGACCGGAGGGCAGTGAGCGAGAGTGCGGGCGTCCGGGCCCGTAACCCCCGCGGGCAGGGCGAGCGTCTGCGGGAGGAACTGCTGCGGGCCACCGAGCGGCTCCTGGAGGAGGTCGGCAGCGAGGACGCGCTGTCGCTGCGGGCGGTCGCCCGGGAGGCCGGCGTCGCCGCCCCGAGCATCTACCGGCACTTCTCCGACAAGACCGAGCTGGTCTGGGCGACCCTGGAGGTCAGCTACGAGCGGCTGGCGGCGGCGATGGCCGAGGCCGCCGCACGGGCCGCCGCGGACGACCCGGTGGCGCGGCTGCGCGCCCAGCTGCGGGCCTACTGCCGTTACGCCGTCGCCCACCCGGCCACCTACCGCCTGCTGTACGAGACCCGGCAGACCCCGGTCGGCCCCGAGCGGCTGGCCGGCCACCCCGCCGGGCTGCTGGTGCGCAGCTGGCAGCGGGCGCTGACCGCCTGCGAGGGCGCCGGCTGGCGGGTGCGGGGCGCGCGCTCCGAGGCGCCGTACGTGCTGTGGTCGGCGGTGCACGGCCGGGTGATGCTCTGGCAGGTCATGCCGAGCCGCAAGGACACCCGCCGGCTGGACCGCTTCGTCGACGAGATGCTGCAGTTGTTGCTGGAGCGCTGAGCGCACACACGTCCGGAGCGTCCGTACGTACCGGCCGCACCGGCTTCTCCCTGCGGCTGTCTTTCGTTTGAGGCACTGTCATGCCTTCCCTCCACGCCACCCCCGACGCGTTTACCCGTGTAGTACACATGTAAGTTTACAGTCGTTAGGCGAGCGTGCGGATCGTGGCGCCCGGCCCCTGCCGGCGTGCGCGCACACGCACGATGAAGGAGATGAGCGCAATGACACTGTCCACCGCCCCGGCGCCGCTGCCCGCCGAGCCCCCGAGCGGCTGCCCCTTCGATCCGCCGGCCGAGTACGGCGTCCTGCGTACCACCCGGCCGATCTCCAAGGTCGGTCTGCCGGACGGCAGTTGGGCCTGGCTCGTGACGCGTTACGCCGACATCCGGGCCGTCCTCGGTGACCTCCGCTTCAGCTCCGACACCACCGTGCACGGCTACCCGCGGAGCGGGATGACCGGCGGCGGCAGCACGCAGAACCGCGGCTTCATCCGCATGGACCCGCCGGAGCACACCCGGCTGCGGCGCATGGTGACCCGCGAGTTCATGGTCAAGCGGGTCGAGGCGCTGCGCCCGGAGATCCAGCGCCTCACCGACGAACTCTGCGACGCGATGGAGCGCGCCGAGGGGCGCGAGGAGGGCGGCGTGGACCTGGTCGAGGCGCTGGCGCTGCCGGTCCCGTCCCTCGTCATCAGCCTGCTGCTGGGCGTGCCCTACGGCGACCACGAGATCTTCCAGCGGCTCACCGGCACCCTGCTCTCCCGCACCGTCACCGACGACGAACGCGAGGCCGCCCGGAGTGAACTGCGCGACTACCTCGACCGGTTGGTCACCGCCAAGGAGGCCGACCCGGGCGACGACATCCTGGGCCGGCTGATCGTCGAGCAGCAGCGGACCGGCGAGATCACCCACGACGAGGTCGCCGCCTTCGCCGCCCTGCTCCTGATCGCCGGGCACGAGACCACCGCCAACATGATCGGGCTGAGCGCGCTGACCCTGATGCGCGACCCGGAGACCGCCGAGCGGCTGCGGCAGGACCCCGCCCTGATCCGCGGTGCCGTCGAGGAACTGCTGCGGTTCCACAGCATCATCCGCAACGGCCCCCGCCGGGTCGCCACCGAGGACGTCGAGATCGACGGGCACCTCATCCGGGCCGGCGAGGGGGTCGTGGTGGCCGTCCCCTCCGGCAACCGCGACGAGACCGTCTTCCCCGCACCCGACCGGCTCGACATCGCCCGTCCCAACGCCCAGCACCACGTCGCCTTCGGGTACGGCATCCACCAGTGCCTCGGCCAGGCCCTGGCCCGGGTCGAACTCCAGGTCGTCCTCGGCACGTTGCTGCGCCGTTTCCCGGCGATGCGGCCCGCGGTACCGGTCGAGGAGATCCCGTTCCGTACCGACATGTCGATCTACGGCTGTCACGCCCTGCCCGTCACCTGGTAGACCGGCGATCCGTTCCGTCCCGCAACTCACCCCTCACCACGGAGAATCACCATGAAGATCACCCTCGACGCCGACAAGTGCTGCGCCGCCGGCCAGTGCGTACTGATCGCCCCCGAGGTCTTCGACCAGCGTGACGAGGACGGCGTCGTGGTGCTGCTCGACGCCGAACCGCCGGCCGACCAGCACGACGCGGTCCGCGAGGCCGCCGCCATCTGCCCGGCCGCCGTCATCGAGGTCCAGGCGTGACCCCCCGCCCGATAGCCGTCGTCGGCGCCTGTGCGGCCGGCCTCGCCGCGGCCGAGGCGCTGCGCCGCTCCGGCTGGACCGGCCCGCTCACCCTCATCGGCGACGAGCCCCATCTCCCGTACGACCGGCCGCCGTTGTCCAAACAACTGCTGCACGGCACTTGGGAGCCGGAGCGGCTGCTGCTGCGCACGAAGGAACAGCTCGACCCGCTCGGCCTCGACCTGCGGCTCGGCACCCGGGCCACCGGCCTCGAGGTGGCCGCCCGCGCCCTCACACTGGACACCGGCGAACGGCTCGACTGCGCCGGCGTGATCATCGCCACCGGGGTCGCGGCCCGTACGCTGCCCGGCGCCGACGCGCTCACCGGCGTACACACCCTGCGCACCCTCGACGACGCCCTGGCCCTGCGCGGCCGGCTCGCCGGTGATGCCCGCCGCCTGGTGATCGTCGGCAACGGGGTGCTGGGATGCGAAGCGGCCGCGGTGGCACGCGAGTTGGGGCACGAGGTGACCCTCGTCGGCCACGACCCGGTCCCCATGGCCGCCGCCGTCGGCACCGCGGTCGGGGAACTGCTCGCCGAGGAGCACCGGGCCCGCGGCGTCACCCTGCGCACCGGCACGGTGGACGGCTTCGACACCGACGGGGATGCGGTCACTGCCGTCCGGCTGGCACATGGGGGCGTAGCCACCGGAGGAAGGGGAGAGGGAGATGCCCGGCTGCCCGCCGACACCGTGCTGCTCGCCATCGGGTCCACCCCCGCCGTCGGCTGGCTGGGCGACGACCCGGCCCTGGACACCACCGACGGGCTGCGCTGCGACGCGTACTGCGCCGCCGCCCCCGGCATCTACGCCGCCGGCGACGTGGCCCGCTGGGAGCACCCGGTGCACGGCCGGCCGCTGCGCATCGAGCACCGGATGAACGCCACCGAACAGGGCATGGCCGCCGCCCGCAACCTGCTCGCCGAACTGGCCGCGGACGGCGCAGACGCCCAGGAACGCCGCCCGTTCGCCCCGGTCCCGTACTTCTGGTCGGACCAGTACGACCTGAAGATCCAGGCCTACGGGCCGACCGCGGGGGCCGACCGGGTCGAAACCCCGGTGCTCGACCGGGCCGGACGCCGGGTCCTCGCGCTCTACGGCCGGGAGGGCCGCGCGGTCGCCGTGCTCGCCGCCGGGCTGCCGCCGCGCCAGATCCGGGCCCTGCGGGCCGTCGTCGCCACCCCGCTGCCCTGGGACGAGGCCCTGACACGCATCGACACCGCGACGGCCACCGGCTGACGCGTCGCCGAGCACCGTGGACCGTGCCCGATCATGGACGGATGGCCGACTCGTACGTACGGGTGCGCGGCGCCCGTGAGCACAACCTCCGCACCATCGACGTGGACATCCCGAGGGACGCGCTGGTCGCGTTCACCGGGGTGTCCGGATCGGGCAAGTCCTCGCTCGCCTTCGGCACTCTCTACGCCGAGGCCCAGCGCCGCTACTTCGAGTCGGTGGCCCCTTACGCCCGGCGGCTGATCCACCAGGTCGGCGCGCCCAAGGTCGAGGACATCACCGGACTGCCGCCGGCCGTCGCACTGCAACAGCGGCGCTCCGCGCCCACCTCCCGCTCCTCCGTCGGCACCGTCACCACCCTCTCCAACACCCTGCGGATGCTCTTCTCCCGCGCCGGCGACTACCCGGAGGGCACGACCGAACGGCTGGACTCCGACGCCTTCTCGCCCAACACCGCGGCCGGCGCCTGCCCCGAATGCCACGGCCTGGGCACCGTCCACCGGGACACCGAACAGTCCCTGGTGCCCGACCCCGCACTGTCCGTCCGCGAGGGCGCCATCGCCGCCTGGCCCGGCGCATGGCAGGGCAAGAACCTCCGCGACATCCTCGCCGCCCTCGGCCACGACATCGACCGGCCCTGGCGCGAACTCCCACAGGCCGACCGCGACTGGATCCTCTTCACCGACGAACAGCCCGTCGTCACCGTCCACCCGGTCCGCGAGGCCGGCCGCATCCAGCGCCCCTACCAGGGCACGTACATGAGCGCCCGCCGCTACGTCCTGCACACCTTCGCCGACTCCAAGAGCGAGACGCTCAGGCGGCGCGTCCAGGGCTTCATGGTCGCCGAGCCCTGCCCGCGGTGCGCCGGACGACGGCTGCGCCCCGAGGCGCTCGCCGTCACCTTCGAGGGCCGGGACATCGCCACCCTCGCCGGCCTACCGCTCGGTGCCCTCGCCGACCTGCTCCGCCCCACCGCCGCCCGCACCGACGACGAGGTCGCCCCGGCGCTCGCCCGCGACCTCGTGGCCCGCATCGAGGTCCTCACCGAACTCGGCCTCGGCTACCTCAGCATGGACCGGCCCGCACCCACCCTGTCCGCGGGCGAGCTCCAGCGGCTGCGGCTCGCCACCCAGCTGCGCTCCGGCCTGTTCGGTGTCGTGTACGTCCTCGACGAGCCGTCCGCCGGGCTCCACCCGGCCGACACCGAGGCCCTGCTCACCGTCCTCGGCCGGCTCAAGGACGCCGGGAACACGCTGTTCGTGGTCGAGCACGACATGGACGTGGTGCGGCACGCCGACTGGATCGTGGACATCGGGCCGCGCGCCGGGGAACACGGCGGCCAGGTCCTGCACAGCGGCCCGGTCGCCGCCCTCGCCGACGCCGCGGCCTCCGCCACCCGCCGCTACCTCTTCGCCACCGAACCGCCCCCACAGCGCACCCCGCGCACCCCCTCCGGGACGCTGACCCTGCGCGGCGTCACCCTGCACAATCTGCGCGGACTGGACGCGGCCTTCCCGCTCGGCGTCTTCACGGCCGTCACCGGCGTCTCCGGATCGGGCAAATCGACGCTGGTCACCCAGGTCCTCGCGGAGACCGTACGGGACCACCTCGGCGCCGGCCGGCCCGACGCGGCCGAGGACGGCAGCGAGGCCGGGACGGAGGCCGGGCCGATGGCCCGCGCCCGGCTCGCCGGCGCCGACGGCCTCGCGGCGATCGACCGGCTGGTCCGCGTCGACCAGAAGCCGATCGGCCGCACCCCGCGCTCCAACCTCGCCACCTACACCGGGCTGTTCGACGCGGTGCGGAAGGTCTTCGCCGCCACCGACGAGGCCCGGGCCCGCGGCTACACCGCCGGACGGTTCTCCTTCAACGTCGCCGCCGGCCGCTGCGAGACCTGCCAGGGCGAGGGCTTCGTCGCCGTGGAACTCCTCTTCCTCCCCGGCACGTACGCGCCGTGCACCGCCTGCCACGGCGCCCGCTACCACCCCGAGACCCTCCGGATCACCTACCGGAACCGGACGATCGCGGACGTCCTCGACATGACCGTGGACTCCGCCGCGGACTTCCTCGCCGACGTCCCGGCCGCCGCCCGTAGCCTGCGCACCCTCCAGGACGTCGGCCTCGGCTACCTCCGGCTCGGCCAGCCCGCGACCGAACTGTCCGGCGGCGAGGCCCAGCGCATCAAACTCGCCACCGAACTCCAGCGCACCCGCCGCGGCCACACCCTCTACCTGCTCGACGAGCCCACCACCGGGCTGCACCCCGCCGACACCGAGGTGCTGCTGCGCCAACTGCACGGCCTGGTCGACGCCGGCCACACCGTCGTGGTCGTCGAGCACGACATGGGCGTGGTCGCCGGCGCCGACCACGTCATCGACCTCGGTCCGGGCGGCGGCGCGGACGGCGGCCGGATCGTGGCCGAGGGCACCCCCGCCGCGGTCGCCGCCGCCCCGGGCAGCCGCACCGCCCGCTATCTGGCCCGGCGGAGGGGGCACCCGGGCCCGTCCTGAGGGTCCGCTAATGTACGCAGGTCAGATCACCAGGCAACACCACCGCGCAAGCCTGCGCAGCACCACGAAGGGGGCACCTCTCATGGCAGACATCAACGAGGCCAGGGCGACGTTCGACCGGTACGACGCGGACGGCGACGGCCAGGTCACGCCGGACGAGTTCAAGCACGCGATGGCGGAGATGGGCGACCCGTTCGTCACCGGCCCGGTCGCCGAGGCCGTCATCAAGGCCAAGGACACCGACAAGGACGGCACCATGTCCTTCGACGAGTTCTGGCAGGCCCTGCAGGGCTGACGCCCGCACCCACCCGCGGCACGCACACCCCCTTCGCCGCCCGTTCGCCCGCGACCGCGCACCGTGCCGCCGGCCGCGGGCGAACGGAGTGCCCTCACCGCCGGCCGGCCGCACCACCCGGCGCCGCGGTGCCCACCGGCGGCGGCGCGGCCCGCTCACCGGTGCCCCAGCCGGACGGCTCCGTGCCGACGGTGAAGGCCAGTTCCCGGCTCTTTCGCAGCTCACCGGTGGTCAGGTACGTACGGTCCCGGGCGGCACCGTCCACACGCACCGACTGGACATACCGGTTGGCCGCGGACGTACCGGGTGCGGTGACGGTGAAGTGCCCCGCCGGGTAATAGCGCCGGTCCAGTGTCAGCTCGACCCGGTCGAAGACCGGCGTACTCAGCCCCCAGGTGTCGGTGCCCGGCTGCACGGGGAACACCCCGATCGACGACAGCACCATCCACGCCGACATCGTCCCCAGGTCGTCGTTCCCGGTCATCCCGCTGGGCGTGTCGGTGAACAGCGTCAGCGCCGCATGCACCACGTCCGTCGTCTTCCACGGCCGGCCGGTGGACAGATAGGTGTACGGAGCGATCAGGTCCGGTTCGTTCTGCGGGTTGTACTTGTCCGCGTTGTAGTAGTCGTACGGCCCGTTGACCCACACTTCACGGGCGGTCTTCTCCGGGTCCGCCAGCAGCTTCCGGTACGCGAAGAACGCGTCGAGCCGCTCGTCCGCCGTGTCCCGGCCGCCGATCAGCCGCAGCATCCCGGGCAGGTCCTGCGGCACCAGCCACTGGTACTGCCAGGACGTGCCCTCGTGGAACCCCTCGCTCTTGGCCGGATCGGCCGGGCCGGTGAACGCGCCGTGCTCGTCCCGGGCCCGGAAGAAGCCGGTCGACGGGTCGAAGATCTTCCGGTAGTTCTGCGCCCGCGCCGCATAGCGGTCGGCGTCCGCGGTGTGCCCCAGATCCCGTGCCATCTGCCCCAGCATCGCGTCGGACAGGGCGTATTCCAGGGTCGCCGAGGCGCCGTGGTCGAAGTCGGAGTCGCCGGGCTTGCGGTGCGGGCGGCCCTTGACGTACGGCGCGAAACCGTCCCTCAGGTACTCCGCGTTCGCCTCCCGCCCGACGGCCGGGGACCCGGCCGGCGGCACCCCGTCGGCGTTCTTCGTGAGCGCCGCGTACGCCTCCTCCTCATGGCCCTTCAGCAGGCCCTGCTGGTAGGCGTTGGTGAGGAACGGGGTGACCGGGTCGCCGGTCATGATGTTCGTCTCGACCGTGCCGTAGCCCCACTTGGGCAGCCAGCCGCCCTCCTTGCCGATCCGCAGCACCGACAGCGCCATGTCGCGCGACTCGCGCGGCGCCAGCAGCGCGAGCAGCTGCGCCTGGGTGCGGTAGGTGTCCCACAGCGACCAGTTCTGGTAGTAGGCGGAGCCGCCGAACTCGGCGGTCCGGTGCACCTTCCGGTCCCAGCCGGTGTAGCGGCCGTCCACGTCGCTGCCGAGGTTCGGCGCCAGGAACGACCGGTACAGCGAGGAGTAGAACGTCCGGCGCAGCGTCCGGCTGCCGCCCTGCGTCCGCACCAGGGCCAGCCGCCGCTCCCACGCGGCATCGGCCGCGGCCCGGACCCGGTCGAACGATCCCCCGCCCTCCGCGCGCAGATTGCGGGCCGCGCCCGCCGCGTCGACGTAACTGAGGGCCGTGGTCGCCTCGACCGTACGGTCCTCGCGGGTGTCGAAGCGGACGTACGCGCCGTGCCGACCGCCCGCCGTGGACCCGCGCGACCCGGGCGTGACGGTGTCGCCCTCCCAGGTGCCGTACGAAGTGAACGGCCGGTCGAAGCGGGTGATCGTGTAGACGGTGTACGGCTCGGTGTCCTGGCAGAAGCCGCGGCCGGTGAGGGCGGTGCGGACGGTGCGGGAGTCCAGCACCTCGACCTTCGTGGAGACCGTCCGGTGCAGCGACTGCCCGGCGTTGAGCAGCACATTGGCCTTGTCGGTGGCCGGGAAGGTGTAGCGCTGCCGGCCGGTGCGGGCGGTGGCGGTCAGCTCGGCGGTGATCCCGCCGTACGAGGTCAGGCCGACCCGGTAGTAGCCGGGCCGGGCCGACTCGTCGTCATGGCGGAAGGCGGCCGCGTACCGGGCGTTGTCGGTCTCGGTGATCTCGCCCGTGGTGGGCAGCACCGGCAGGTCACCGCCGAGCCCGCAGCCGACGCCGGAGATGTGCACCGAGCTGAACCCCCGGATGTGGTCGTCGTCGTAGCCGTAGCCGGTGGAGTGGCCGGTGTCGGGGGAGAGCTGCACCATGCCGAACGGCACCGCGGCGCCCGGGTAGGTGTTGCCGTCCTTCTGGCTGCCGATGAAGGGATTGACCAGGTCGGTGAGCGTGCCGCCGGGCGGCGCGGCCTGCGCGGCGGGGGCGGTGAGCCCGCCTCCGACCAGCGCGGCCGCCAGCACCGCGCCCGCGGTACGCAGCCGGTTGCGACTGGGCCATGGCATGAATCCGGACCTCCGGGTTCGCCGACAACGTTGTCAGAGCGCGCTCATTCTTGGGGTACGTCAGGTCCGCGTCAAGAGGGCAACTGCGGTGCGGCGCCGCGGGAATGACGCGGGCAACTGCCGTGCCGCGCAGGCATGACGGGGGCAGCTACGGCGCGGCGCAGGCGTTGCGAGGGCGGCCGCCGCGCGGCGCACGCCTCTCGTTAGGCTCACCCGGTGCACCTCCTCCCCGTCGACATCGTCCGCTACGCGGCGGCCATCGAACCGTCCGAACTCGCCTGGGGCCGCCTGCACGGCCGGCTGACCGCCGCCGACACCGTCCGGCTCGCCTTCCTCCGCCGCTGCGACCTGGGGGCCCGTGGTGAGGCGTTCGCCCGGATCCATGCCCAGGGCCCGTCGGAGCCCCAACTGGACGCGCTCTGCCGGGAGATCCCGGGCGCGGAGACGGATGCCGCCGGGGGGATCTGGGACTACCTCGCACTGGTCGGGCGGGGTGCGTCCGAGGGTGCCGGCGGTACGGAACCCGCGGCGCGCCAACTGGCCGCCGGGCGCGCCGAGTTCCTGCTCGCCCGCGCCGCGTCGGGCCGCGGCATGAACTGGCGGGAGACCGGGGCGCTGCTCGGCACCGACCGGCCGGAGGAGGTGGACGCCGCCTTCGAGCGCGGCGAGGAGTTGCTGGGCGTGGCGGTGATCGGGCTGGCGCTGACCCACCCCGACCCGGCGGCGATCCTGCCCAGGGTTGCCCGGACCCTGGAGCGCTCCCTGGAGTCGTCGGACCACAGGCTGCGCCACCAGGGCCTCGTCGCCCTGGCGCACACCGCCCGGCTGCACGGCACGGTCGACCGCCGCTGTCTCGACCTGCTGCGACGCTGTCCGCGCGGCACCGAGGCGGACGACGACCTGTGGGCGTACGTGCCCCGCCGCCGGCTGCCGTGGTGGCTGTGGCGGCACCGGCTGGGGGCGTGGCTGCGGAGGTTGCTGCCGGGCGGGTGAGGGGCAGCCGTCGCTTGTTGAGGGCACGTCAAAAATCATGGCGTGCGTGCCTTGCTCTCTTCGGGGCCGCGTGCCTCAATAGTCGGCGATTCCAGGTCGCTGACCACCCGTCAGTTCCCCGGCCGGCGCGTGCGGGGACGGCCTGTCACCCCCCTCACAAAGGCGGTTTCCCCCCATGAAGCAGCGCAGATCAGGCACGTTAGGCAAAGGCAAAGGCAAAGGCAAAGGCAAAGGCATCGGCATACGTACCGCCGTCGGCCTCGCGAGCGCCGCCGCCGGCACCCTCGCGATGGCACCGGCCTCGACCGCGGTGACCCCCGGCACCGCCACCCTCGCCTTCGACTGCGGCTCGTACGGCTCCGGTACGGCCACGCTCACCGCCACCCAGGACGGCACCGCCGCCACCATCAGCGTGTCGACGTCCGCGATCAGCTCGCCCATCAACATCGGCGCGAACTCGGTACGGTCCACGCTGACGCTCACCAGGAACGGCTCCGGAACGACCGAGTTCTCCGGCAACGCCAACCCGGCGATCCCGGCCGGCAGCCCGGTCTCCACCGGCCCCCTCAAGGGCACCGTCGCCGCCGGTGACAGCCTGGAGGCCAGCTCCCTGAAGGTCGTCGTCCTCGGGATCACGGCCACCTGCAAGGCCACGTCCCCGCAGTCCCCGGGACCGTTCGTCTTCTGACCTGACCTGACCTGACCTGACCTGACCTGACCTCACCTCACCTCACCTGGCCGGTCACGTCCGGTCCCGGGCCGGTGGCCGACGCGGCCACCGGCCCCGGCAGTTCAGCCCACCTCACCCCCGGCGCCCTTCTGCTCCGCGCGTTCCAGGTTCGAGTGGTGGCGGGAGTAGCTGAAGTAGATGACCATGCCGACGAGGAACCAGACCACGAACCGCACCCAGGTCTGCCACGCCAGGAACGTGATCAGCCAGAGGGAGAACACCACCCCGAGCGCCGGCACCCACGGCATCCCCGGCGTACGGAACGTGCGTGGCAGTTCGGGGCGCTTGTAGCGGAGCACGATGACCGCCACGCAGACCACCACGAACGCCAGCAGGATGCCGATGTTCGTCAGCTCGGCGGCCTCGCCGATCGGCAGGAAGCCGGCGATGGCCGCGGAGGCCGCCCCCACGATCCAGGTCACCCGGGTCGGCACGTGGTGCGTGGGGCTCGTCTTGGCGAACCACTTCGGCAGCAGACCGTCCCGGCTCATCGCGAACCACACCCGGGTCACCCCGAGCATGAAGGTGAACATGACGGTCAGGATGCCGATGATCGCGCCGACCGCGATGACGTCCGCGAGACCGTGCAGGCCCACCGACTTGAACGCCGTCGAGAAGCCGCTCTCCGGGTCGATGTCCTTGTAGTTCTGCATGCCCGTCAGCACCAGGCAGGCCAGCACGTACAGCACCATCGAGATCGCCAGCGAGTACATGATCGCCTTCGGCATGTGCCGCTGGGCATCGGTGGACTCCTCGGCGGCGGTGCTCATCGCGTCGTAACCGAAGACCGCGAAGAAGACGGTGGCCGCACCGGTGAAGGCGCCGCTCACCCCGAACGGGAAGAACGGGTGGTAGTTCGCGGTGTTGATGTGGAAGAAGCCGACCGTGATCACGACCACGACGACCAGGACCTTCAGGCCCACCACGAGCGTCTCGAAGCGGGCGGCGTTCTTGATGCCCAGGGTCAGCAGAAAGGCGATCAGGAGGCAGAGCACCGCCGCGAAGAGGTCGACGCGGTGCCCCGGTCCGGTCCCCGGTGCGCCGAGCATCCAGGCCGGCAGATGGACTCCCAGCTCACCGAGGAGAAAGCTGAAATATCCGGAGATCCCGATCGCGACGACCGAGACGATTGCGGTGTACTCCAGCAGCAGGTCCCAGCCGATGAACCACCCGGCCACCTCGCCGAGCACCGCATAGCCGTAGGTGTAGGCCGACCCCGCCTTCGGGATCAGCCCGGCGAATTCGGCGTACGAGAAGGCGGCCGCGGCGCTCGCGATCCCCGCGACGAGGAAGGAGATCAGGACCGCGGGTCCGGCCTTGCCGTTCGCGACGGTGCCGGCGAGCGTGAAGATGCCGGCGCCGATGATGCCGCCGACGCCGATGGCGGTCAGCTGCCACAGCCCCAGCACCCGGGTGAGCTGCTGGCTCGCCGGGCCCTCCGCCTCTTCGATGTGTTCGATCGGTTTGCGGCGCAATACGCCCTGTCCCGCGCGCAGGCCCATCTGGGATCCCTCCGTAGGCTCGCTCCGTCGTGGTCCGACGGCGGATCATCATGGACCCTGGAGGGCCCCGGAGGAAGGCGACTCCCTAGTACGGTGGCGACTCGCCGGGAGACGTACCCGGGAGGGGTGTCATCGGGGTGTCAATCGGCGTCCTCCAGCCGGAACCCGACCTTCATGCCGACCTGGTAGTGGTCGATTTCGCCGTCGACGAGGTGTCCGCGCACTTCGGTGATCTCGAACCAGTCGAGATTGCGGAGGGTCTGTGAGGCGCGCTTGATGCCGTTCTTGATCGCCGCGTCCACGCTCTGCTGGGACGTTCCGACGATATCGGTCACGCGGTACGTGCGGTCGGTCACGGTGGTCTCCCTCGGCCGGGGCGGCGCTCCGCCCGTCCATCTCCCACCGTGCCTCAGGGCGGCCGACCCCACCAGCGGAGCGCCGCGCGGGCGCTACGGGACGACGGTGACCGGCCAGCGCCCCGCCTTGACCAGGCGGACCGCGACCGAGCCCATGATGCGGTGCCCGGCCGACTCCGAGGCGCCCACCACCACGGCGTCCGCCGTGAGCTCGTCGGCCATCTGGACCATGCCGTTGTACGGGTCGCCACGCAGCGTGTGGAACTCCCAGCGCACGTCGTAGATCCCCTGCAGCCGGTCGGTGGCCTTGCGGATCTCGGCCATCAGCTCCTCGGCCACCTCGTTGGTGGCGTCCACGACCGGCGCGCCCATCGACGCCCCGGCCGGCAGTACCGGCTGGACGTAGACCAGGACCAGCTTCGAGCCCTGCCGCCGGGCGAGTCCGGCCGCGTACGCGGCGGCGCGCCAGGACGAGTCGGAGCCGTCCACGCCGACGACGATGACCTTCGGGCCGTCCGTTCCGCGCTCGAACTGCGCGGCTGCGTTCTCCTCCACACCACGGAGGTTAACCGCACACACGTGCTGATGCTCAGGCCGGGGCCGGTGGCCAGCTGTCCGCCGCCAGCACGCCCAGCACGTACGCCTTGGCCACCAGCGCGGTCCGGCCCTGCACCCGCCAGCGGCGGGCCAGCCGGGTCAGGTGGTAGTTCACCCCGTCAACGGTCAGCCCCAGGGACGCGCCGATCGCCGCCGTCGTCGCGCCGCCGGCGGCCAGCGCCAGGATCCGCGTCTCCACCGGGCTCGCCGTGGCCCGCGGGGCCGGCGGCGGAGCGCCCTCCGTGACCCGCAGCAGCGCCAGCAGGGCCGGCGGCTGGACGGACGCGTCGCCGACCGGGTCCACCGTCAGTTCCCCTTCGCGCTCCGCGCCGTCGGCCGCGGACCGCCAGTGCACCTCGACCGGATAGCGCGACCGGCGCCCCAGCCGCACCGCTTCCTCGATCCGCTGCAGCTGTTCCTTCGCCCGGGGGCGGAACAGGTCCAGCAGATTGCGGCCGCGCAACTGACCCGGCGCCACGCCCCACAGCGTGGCCATCGCCGGATTGGCGATCAGCACCACGCCGTCGGCCCGGCACACCGCGATCGGCGTCGGGATGCGGTCCAGCAGGATCAGGAAATAGTTCCGCCAGGGACCGTCCGCGTACGGCCCCGCCGGATCGACCGGGGCGGGCCCGGAGGACGGCGGGTGGGCACCGGCGGACCCACCGTCCGGTGCACTGTCGGCGTGCCCGATGTTCATTGCCCCATCTCCGGTCCGCGCGCAAGAGCGAGCAGCGAAAAACCACTGCACAATCATGCAGTTGCCCGGGCCACAGCGGCCCACCGGCCCCCTCACGCTGGAGACATGACCGACACCATCGCGCTCCACAGTGACGAACGCGCCGCCGATGACGGCATCCCGGTCGTCGACATCACGGCCGACGGGATGACCTCGACACCCATCCAGCAGTCCATGGACCTCGCCCGCACTCACGGGCCGGTCTTCAAGCGCAGGCTCGGCGAGCGCGAGACGCTCTTCCTCACCTCGCTGGACCTGGTCACCGAGGCCGCCGACGAGACCCGCTTCGCCAAGGGGGTGTCGGTCGTCCTGGAGAACGTCCGGGAATTCGCCGGGGACGGCCTGTTCACCGCCTACAACGACGAGCCGAACTGGGCCAAGGCGCACGAGGTCCTGATGCCGGCCTTCGCGCTGGGCTCGATGCGGACGTACCACCCGGCGATGCTGAAGGTGGCCCGCCGGGTCATGGCGAGCTGGGACCGGCGGGTGGCCGACGGCACACCGGCGCGGATAGCCGAGGACATGACCCGGATGACGCTGGACACCATCGGGCTGGCCGGCTTCGGTTTCGACTTCGAGTCGTTCTCCCGCGGCGACTCGCAGCACCCGTTCGTCGAGGCGATGGTGCGCTGCCTCGAATGGAGCATGAAGAAGTTCGCCCGGGACCCGCACGCCGACCACTCTGCGGAGGACGCGGCGTTCCGCGCCGACGCGGACTACCTCGCCTCCGTCGTCGACGAGGTCATCGCCGCGCGCACGGCGAGCGGCGAGACCGGCGAGGACGACCTGCTCGGCCTGATGCTCGGCGCCCGCGAACAGGGGGACGGCACCGGGGCCGGCGGCCCCCGTCTCGACCTCGCCAACATCCGCAACCAGGTCATCACCTTCCTGATCGCCGGTCACGAGACCACCTCGGGCGCCCTCTCCTTCGCCCTCTACCACCTGCTCAAGGACCCGCTGGCGCTGCGCATGGTCCAGCGCGAGGCCGACGAGCTGTGGGGCGACCAGGCCGACCCGGACCCGACCTTCGAGGACATCGGCCACCTGCCGTTCACCCGGCAGGTCCTCAACGAGGCGCTGCGGCTGTGGCCCACCGCCGCCGCCTTCACCCGCCAGGCTCGTGAGGACACCGTGCTCGGCGGCCGCTACCCGGTCAAGGCCGGCCAGCTGGTCACCGTGCTCACCCCGATGCTGCACCGCGACCCGTGCTGGGGCGACAACCCCGAGCTGTTCGACCCGTCCCGCTTCAGCCCCGAGGCCGAGGCGGCCCGCTCCCCGCACGCCTACAAGCCCTTCGGCACCGGTGAACGCGCCTGCATCGGGCGGCAGTTCGCGCTGCACGAGGCGACCATGCTGCTCGCCCTGCTCGCCCACCGCTACCGGCTGATCGACCACGCCGACTACCGGCTGCGCATCAAGGAGACCCTCACCCTCAAGCCCGACGGGTTCACCCTCAAGCTGGCCGCCCGCACCCCCGCCGACCGGGCCGCGGTGCGCGCCGCCCTGGGCGTCCTGCCCGGCGGCACCGCGGGAGCCGGCTCCGCGGCCGACGCCACCACCGACGACGCCCTGCCCACCCGCGTCGTCCAGGGCACCGGGCTGCTGCTGTTGCACGGCAGCAACTACGGCACCTGCCGCGAGTTCGCCGAGCGGCTCGCCGACGAGGCCACCGGCCTGGGCTGCGCGACCGAGGTCGCCCCGCTGGACGCCTGCGCCGACGGGCTGCCCGCGGACCGGCCCGTCGTCATCGTCGCCGCCTCCTACAACGGACAGCCCACCGACGACGCGGCCGCCTTCGTCCGCTGGCTGCGCACCGCCGGGGACGGCGCCGCCGCGGACCGCCCGTTCGCCGTCCTCGGCGTCGGCGACCGCAACTGGGCCGCCACCTACCAGCACGTCCCGACCCTCATCGACGACCGGCTGGCCGCGCTCGGCGGCGACCGGATGCTGCCGCGCGCCGAGGCCGACGCCTCCGGCGATCTCACCGGCACCGTCAAGGAGTTCACCGCCGCGCTGCGCACCGAACTGCTGACCCGCTACGGCGACCCGGCCGCCACCGGCGCGGGCGCCCCGGCCACCGAGGACACCGGCTACACCGTCACCGAGCTCACCGGCGGACCGCTCGACGCCCTGGCCGCCCGGCACGAGCTGACCGAACTGACCGTCACCGAGGCCCATGACCTCACCGCGGAGGGCTGGCCGCGCCCCAAGCGGTTCCTGCGGCTCGCCCTGCCGGACGGCGTCACCTACCGCACCGCCGACCACCTCGCCGTGCTGCCGGCCAACGCCCCGGCCGCCGTCGAGCGGGCCGCCCGCGCCCTCGGCGCGGACCTCGACGCCGTGCTGGCCGTGCACCCCGGCCGCCGCCCGGCCCGCGACACCCTGCCCATCGACCGGCCCCTGACCGTACGCCAACTCCTCACCCATCACCTGGAGTTGGGCGCGCGGCCGACCGCGGAGCAGATTGCGGTGCTGGCCGCGCACAACCCGTGCCCGCCCGAGCGGCAGGCCCTGGAACACCTCCCCGAGAACGACCGGCGCACCCTGATCGAGCTGATCGAGACCCACCCCGCGCTGCGCGGAGCACTGCCCTGGCCGGTGGTCCTCGACCTGCTGCCGCCGTTGCGCACCCGGCACTACTCGATCTCGTCCTCGCCCGCCACCGACGCCCGGCACGCCGAACTGATGGTCTCGCTGCTGCCCGGCGGCACCGGCTCGACCCATCTGCACGGACTGCGCCCCGGTGACACGGTCCTGGCCCGGGTCCAGCCCTGCCGCGAGGCCTTCCGCCTCGACCCGGCCGACGACACCCCGGTCATCCTGGTCGCCGCCGGCACCGGCCTCGCCCCGTTCCGGGGAGCCGTGGCCGACCGGGTCGCGGCCGGCCAGCAGGCGCCCGCGCGGCTGTACTTCGGCTGCGACGACCCCACGGCCGACTTCCTGCACGCCGCGGAGTTCGCCGCCGCCGAAACGGCCGGGGTGCTCTCGGTCCGCCCCGTCTTCAGCGAGCGCCCCGAGAACGGCCACCGCTTCGTCCAGCACCGCATCAAGGCCGAGGCCGCCGAGGTCTGGGAACTGCTCCAGGCCGGGGCCCGGGTGTACGTCTGCGGCGACGGCAGCCGGATGGCCCCGGGCGTACGGGCCGCCTTCCGGGAGGTGCACGCCGCGCACACCGGCGCCTCGGCCCAGGAGTCCGAGGCCTGGCTGCGCGAACTCACCGCCGCCGGGCGGTACATCGAGGACGTGTACGCGGCGGGCTGAGAACGCCCGGCGGCCCGGCCGTACGTCCTGTGGCGGGCTGGATCTTCCGGCCCGCCAAAGGCAAGGTGGGCGGTGCGGACAGGTGGCCGCACCGCCGGCCACGACCCGGCCGGCGGACCGAGCGGGGGCACACCCGGGGGGACCACGGCATGAGCAAGGCCCTGATCATCGGCGGCGGCATCGCGGGCGCGGTGACCGCCATGGCGCTGCACAAGGCGGGCATCGAGGCGGAGGTCTTTGAGGCGTACCCGACCGGCGCGGACGACGTCGGGGCCTTCCTCGTCGTCTTCGCCAACGGCCTGGAAGCGCTCCGGGTGATCGACGCCCACGACCCGGTCGCCGCACACTCCTTCCCGGCCCGGCGGATCGCGGTGTTCGGCCACGACGGCGGCAAGGTCGGCGAGCGGCCCATCGCCGGCAGCGGCACCGGCCCCGGCCCCCGCACCCTGCGGCGGGCCACCCTCTACCAGGTGCTGCACGCCGAGGCGGCCCGCCGGGGCATCCCCGTGTACCACGGGAAACGGCTGGTCGGCGCCGAGACGGTGGCCTCGGCCGGCGTGCGGCGGGTGGTCGCCGCCTTCGCCGACGGCAGCCGCGCCGAGGGCGATCTGCTGATCGGCGCGGACGGACTGCACTCCGTCACCCGCACCCTCATCGACCCGGCCGCACCGCGGCCCCGCCACACCGGCCAGCACACGGTCTGCGGCTACCTCCGCGACGCCGGCGGCACCGGCGCCGAGGTGGCCGCGGAGACCTACACCATGATCCTCGGCGACCGCGCCTTCTTCGGCTGCACCCGTGCCCCCGACGGGGAGATCTGGTGGTTCGCCAACATCCCCGGCGCCGAGAGCGACCGCACCGCCCTGCAGACCGTCGGCCCCGACGAGTGGCGCGACCGGGTCGCCGCGCGGTTCCCCGGCGACGCCACCCCGGCCGCCGCCCTCGTCCGGGCCACCGGCGACCGGATCATCGCCTCCAGCGCCTACGACCTCGCCACCACACCCACCTGGTACGACGACACCAAGGTCGTCCTCGGCGACGCCGCCCACGCGGCCGCGCCCAACGCCGCCCAGGGCGCCTCGATGGCCATCGAGGACGGCATCGTGCTGGCCCGCTGCCTGCGCGACCACACCGAAGCGCGCACCGCCTTCGCGGCGTACGAAGAGCTGCGCCGCGAACGGGTGGAGAAGGTCGTCGCGACCAGCGCCGGCCTCGCCGCCCGCACCGGCCCCGGCGGCCCCGGCCGCCCCGCCACCGGCCCCGGAGGCGGCGGCGCGGACGGCAGCAACTGGCTCACGGACTACCGGATCGAGTGGTGACCCACCGGCGCCCGGCCGTCGCGCGCAGGACGGTTCAGGGCGCCGACGGCAGCCGGACGGCCAGCAGGGCGACCCCTGCGAGGGTGACGTTGCGGGTCGCCGCCTCCAGGCCGTTCCAGGTCTTGGACTGCCACATCGAGAACCACTCCCCGCCGATCGCCAGGAAGCCCGCGCCGAACAGCAGCAGCATCATCAGCAGACCGACGGTGCTCAGCATCCGGGCCCGGGCCACGTCGCCGCGCCGCAGACCGAGCGGCCAGAGCACGGTGGCCACTATCAGCACCAGCGCGGTGACGCTCTCCCAGGCGATGATCGCCACGTACGCGGCGTTCTGCAGCCCCTTCGAGGTGATGGCCCGCCACATCAGGTCCGGGTCCTTGAAGGTGGTGTCCATCGCCAGGACGTGCTGGACGAACTGCTGATTGGTGCCGAAGTCGGTGATGTTGCCGAAGGCGACGAGCGCCAGATAGAGCGCGACCGTGCCCGTGAGCACCGTCGCGACGAGTGGCTGTCCGGTACGCGGCAGCCGGCCGGTTGCGTGATTGTCGGCCATGGGCCCTCCCCAAGTCGGTCAAGTAAGGGGAGTTTCCCTCATCGTCACCGACCCCGTGCTCCCCACCCGTCCCAACTCCCCGTACGCTGCTCCCCGATCGACCGGCCGCCCGGCCGGTCGAACGGCGTCCGGGCTGACCGGACGGGCGCCGAGGGACCACGGAAAGCGGGGAACATGAACGGGAAGCGGTGTGTGGGGACGGTCGCCGCGGCGGCGGCCGCGGTGGTGGCGGTGTCCGCGCCGGCGGGCGCCGAGCCGGCCGGTCTGACGTACGGCACCAGCACGTCCGTGGGCGTCCACAACGCCTACGACAAGGAGAAGTACCCCTACTTCGCGGACGCGCTGGACTCCGGCGCCGCGCTGCTCGAACTCGACCTCTGGACCAACGGGTTCGGCCGGTCCTGGCGGGTCAGCCACAGCAACCCGATCGGCAACAACAGCAACTGCGAGGGCGCGGCGAACGCCGCCGAACTGCGGACCAAGGACGTCAACAAGGACTTCGCCGGCTGCCTCGCCGACATGAAGGCCTGGCACGATGCGCACCCCGGCCACCGCCCCATCCTCTTCAAGGTCGAGCTGAAGGACGGCTTCAACGCCAAGGGCGGGCGCGGCCCGGCCGAGTTCGACGCCCTGGTGCGGCAGAAGCTCGGCGACGCCGTCTACGGCCCCGGCGACCTCACCGCGGGCCACGGCACGCCCGACGAGGCGGTCCGGGCCGGCGGCTGGCCCGGGCGCGACGCCCTGGCCGGAAAGTTCCTGTTCGAGCTGATACCGGGCACCGTGGAGGAGAACAACCCGCTCGACAAGCTCTGGACCGACGTCGAGTACGCCACCCACCTCAAGGACCTCGCCGCCCAGGGCAAGCTCGCGCAGTCGGTGGCCTTCCCCGCGGTGCACGGCGCGGCCGCCGGCGACCCGCGCGAGCGCTACCAGGACCCGGCGCTGCGCCCCTGGTTCGTGGTCTTCGACGGCGACGCCTCGACCTACCTGAACGGCACCATCGACACCGCCTGGTACGACCGCCGGCACTACCTCCTCATCATGACCGACGCGCACAACGTGCCGCCGGCCATCGACGCCACCCACCCCACCGAGGCCCAGGCGCTCGCCCGGGTCGGCCAACTCGCCGCCGCGCACGCCAGTTTCGCCACCGCCGACTGGTACCCGCTGCCGTCCGTCCTCAGGACCGTGGTGTCGCGCGGGGCCTGACGCCCGGCGTGGGGCCCGGCTCCGCGGTGGCCCGCCGGTAGAGCCCGGCCACGTCCGCGCCGAACCGGCTGCTGTACGAGACGAAGTCGTCGCCGCCCTCGTCGAGGCCGCCGATCACCCCGATCAGCGCCCCGGTGCCGGTGGCCGGATCGAGGTCGGTGAGCCAAGGGCCGCCGCTGGTGCCGTTCGGGAAACCGGGGCAGTCGAAGCGCAGTTGGGTCGGGCCCTGGGCCTCGGCGGTGCGCCGGCAGCTGACCGGGGCGTCCCGGTCGGCGGGGTAGCCGGTCAGCAGCGCCGGGCGCCCGGCCGGCACGCCGAACCGGATCCGTTCGGCACCGGTGAGGTCCTCTATCCGGCCGCCGCCCTGCCCGGCCCGGCGCACCCGCAGGAACGCCACGTCGTGGTCCGGGTCCCGGTCGCTGATCCAGCGGGGGTCGACGTGGATGCGGGTGGGCACCCACAGCCCGTACGGCGCGATCCCGTCGTGCAGGCCGGGCACGAACACCAGCCGGGTGCGGAACCCGCCGTCGTGCACGCAGTGCGCCGCTGTGGCGATCAGGTCGGCGTCGGGGGAGTGCACCACGCTCGCCGTGCAGTGGTGCGCCGGATCGCCGTCGTCGCCGGGCGAGAACAGCGCCCCGATCGCCGGGGACGAGGCCGCCGGGACGGCCACCTGCGGCCGGGACGCCGGCAGCGCGGCCGTCGCCCCGCCGCCGGTCCGGCCGTCGCGCAAGGCGGCCACCGGCGGGCCCGGCCGCTCCCGGTACGGCCCGGCGAGCAGCGCGGCGGCGGCCTGGTCGCCGTCCGCGCGGGTGGCCAGGTACGAGCCGGCCGTGCTGTCCCCCGCGGCCAGATACGGATCGCGGGCGGGCAGGCCCAGCGTCAGCGCCGTACTGCCCACGACCACGGTGAGCAGCCCGAGAGCCACCGGCAGCCGCTGCGGGACACCGGGCCGTCCGGAACGGGACATGTCCCTCAGTCTGCGGCAGGGCGGCCGCCCGGACGCCTACCGCGGGGCCGGTCGGGTGAATCCGAGGCCCGGGTTGTGCCGGATCAGCGCCCCGGCCAGGTCGAACTCGTTCGGGAAGTCCATCGGGACGATGCCCAGGCCCGTCCAGCCGCTGCCCTCCGCACCCGCCAGCAGTGTCTTGACCTGCGGGTTGAGGCGGTCGGCGTTGGAGCGCGGGGGGAGCAGCGCGGCGGTGCTGACGTAGTTGACGAAGAGCCTGCCGGGCTGCGCGACGGCCTTGCGGAACTGCGCCTCGATCTTCGGCCACTTCCCGAACGGCTCCGCCATGTAGTCGTCCTGGATGTCGAAGACCTGGGGATCGCCGTAGCGGATCCCGCCGAGGCCGTCGGAGTCCGCCAGCAGGACGACCTTGCCGCGCGCCTCACCCAGCGCGGGCAGCCCGGAGTCCAGCCGGAACAGTGAGCGGTAGCCCTTGTCGTCCAGGTAGCTGCCGAAGATCCGGCGGAACTCCTCGGCGGAGACCTCCGAGTACTCCTGCTTGACCCGCATCAGCACCGTCTCGGACGGGTGGGCCGCGAGGAAGGCCCGGCAGGCATTGAGCACGTCACCGAACATCAGCTGCTGGTAGAACGCGCCGTGGTGGATGGCGAAGACGTCGTCGATGGCCCGGCAGCGGACGTCCAGGAAACGGATCCCGGCGGCCAGCTGGGCGTCGACGGCGGTGTTCTGGCAGGCCACCCAGGGGCCGCCGTACCGGGCCCCGGAGTCGTGCGTGCCGGGGATCGTCAGGCGTGCCAGGGGAGTGGCGTCCGGGAGTGCGGACATCCAGTCCTGCACGGACAGCGCGCGGCGTCCGGCCGTCCTGCGCCCGGCCGCACCGGCCGTGAACCGCCCGCTGCCGGCGCCCGTCAGCACCCCGGCGGCCGACAGCCCGGCCGCGCCCCTGAGAAACCCCCGCCGGTCGAGCCCCAGCCCCATGCCGCCACCCCTGCCCGTCGAATGCGAACGTGCGTCCGCGGCATGGAACCACACCGCCCGCGCGGACGGCACCCGGCCGGCGCACCCAAGGGCACACCGGCCGGAACCGTCCTCGTACGTATCCGCCCCTACCGGGCGATGTCAGGCGCGGAACGCGAGCGACAGCGCGAAGCGGCCCGCGCTGTCCGTCCACCAGTTGGTCAACTCCAGCCGCGCGGCGGCCAGTTCGGCCCGTACGCCCTCCTGGCGGAACTTGGCCGAGATCTCCGTGCGGATGTCCTCACCGGCCGCGAAGGGCACGGCCAGGTCCACGCCGGGGATCTTCACGGTCATGTCCCGGCGTGCCCGCAGCCGCATCTCGATCCACTCCTCCGCGGCGTTCCACAGGGCGACGTGGTCGAAGTCCGCCGGATCGAAGTCGCCGTCGAGCTCGCGGTTGATGACCTGGAGGACGTTCTTGTTGAAGGCGGCCGTGACGCCCTGCGGATCGTCGTACGCGGCGACCAGCGTCGCCTCGTCCTTGACCAGGTCGGTGCCGAGCAGCAGGGCGTCACCCGGGGACAGCAGGTCGTGCACGGAGGTGAGGAACGCGGCCCGCTCCTCGGGGAGGAGGTTGCCGATGGTGCCGCCGAGGAACGCCAGCAGCCGCGGGCCGGGCGTCTCGGGCAGCGCCATGCCCTGCTGGAAGTCGGCGACCAGGGCGTGCACGGTCAGGCCGGGATGCCCGGCGAGCAGCGCCTCGCCCGCCGCGGTCAGCGCGGACTCGCTGACGTCGACCGGCACGTAGGTGTGCAGTCCGCTCAGCGCGCCGATGAGGTGGCGGGTCTTGTCGGACGACCCGGAGCCCAGCTCGATCAGGGTGCGGGCGTTGGTGGCCGCGGCGATGTGGTCGGCGCGGGTGAGCAGGATCTCCCGTTCGGCGCGGGTCGGGTAGTAGTCCGGCAGTGTGGTGATCTCTTCGAAGAGGTCGCTGCCGCGGGCGTCGTAGAACCACTTGGGCGGCAGCTGTTTGGGCGTGGCGGACAGGCCCTGGGCGACATCGGCGCGCAGCGCGGCCGCGGTGGCGTCGGCAGGGAGGTTGCGGGTGATGCTGAGGGGGCTCACGTGGCGGGCTCCTTGAGCGGGGTGAGGTGGACGTCGGTCCGGGTGGCGCGCAGCAGGGTGCGGTCGGGGACCTCGGTCCAGTGGGGGGAATCGTCATAGGGTTCGGCGGCGACCACCCGGCCGCCGCCCGGAATGGCCAGGTGGTAGAGGGTGTCGCCCCAGGAGGTGGCGGCGATGGTGGTGCCGTCGGTCAGCAGCAGGTTGAGCCGGGAGCCGGGCGCGGCCCCGGCGACCGCCGCGACGGTGTCGGCCAGCGCGTCCCCGAGTTCGTCGCCGCGGGTCAGCCGGTGCCGCACCAGCGCCCAGACGAACGCCGCGTCGCAGCGCGCCTGGAGGCGCAGCAGCTCCGTCGGCGGCAGCCCGGCGGCCAGCGGCGCGAGGGAGTCCGGCCAGCCGGCCACCGCGCCGTTGTGGCTGAACAGGTGGCCCTCCCCGGCGAACGGCGCGGCCGCCGCCTCGGCGTCCGGCCCGGCCACGGTGGCGTCCCGTACGGCGGCCAGCAGCGCGCCGGTGCGCACCACCCGGGCCAGGTCGGGAAGTTGGTCGTCGGCCCAGATCGGCCCGGCCCGGCGGTAGCGCGCCGGGACCGGGTCGCCCGGTGCGTACCAGCCGACGCCGAACCCGTCCGCGTTGACCGTGCCGTGCTTCTGGTGGCGCGGCGCCCACGACTGCCGGTACAGGCCGTGCGGCGGCTCCAGCACGATCTGCCCGAAGGGCACCGGCGGCCCCACATAAGCGATATGACGGCACATCAGCTGACCGCCTCCCCGGACACCGGTGGCGCCGTCCTCATGCGTCCTCCTCCAAGCCGGCGTCCCGGGCGGTGCGGAACCCGGAGAAGATCTGCCGCCGGACCGGCAGGTCCCAGTTGCGGAACGTGCCCCGGCAGGCGACCGGGTCGACGGCGAAGGAACCGCCGCGCAGCACCTTGTGCCCGTCCCCGAAGAACACCTCCGAGTACTCCCGGTAGGGGAAGGCGGCGAAGCCCGGGTACGGCAGGAAGTCGCTCGCCGTCCACTCCCACACGTCGCCGATCAGCTGCCGGACACCGAGCGCTGACGCGCCCTGGGGATAGCTGCCTACAGCGGCGGGGCGCAGATGCCGCTGGCCGAGGTTGGCGCGCTCCGGCGTGGGGTCCTCGTCGCCCCACGGGTAGCGCATCGAGCGGCCGGTGGCCGGGTCGAACCGGGCGGCCTTCTCCCACTCGGCCTCGGTCGGCAGCCGCCGGCCGGCCCAGCGGGCGTAGGCGTCCGCCTCGTACCAGCTGACGTGCAGCACCGGCTCGTCCGGCGGGACCGGCTCGGTCACCCCGAACCTGCGGCGCAGCCACTGGCCGCCGTCCCGCTTCCAGAACAACGGGGCGCGCAGCTTGTGCTGTTGGACCTGCGCCCAGCCCTCGGCCGCCCACCAGCGCGGCTCCTGATAGCCGCCGTCCTCGATGAACCGCTGGTAGGCACCGTTGCTGACCGGTGTGGTGTCGATCAGGAACGCCGGCACGAGGCGGTGGTGCGCGGGCCGCTCGTTGTCCAGCGCCCAGGGTTCGGTGGAGGTGCCCATGGTGAACGGGCCGCTGGGCACGAGGACTTCGGACGGCAGCAGGTCATCGGGGGCGGGTGGCGGTTCGGGCGCGGTGAGCACGGCGGGGCCGCGGCGCAGCTGGTGCGTGATGAGCATGGTCTCGTCGTGCTGCTGCTCGTGCTGGGCGATCATGCCGAACGCGAAACCCGCGTCCAGCAGCGGACCGCCGTGCAGCGGGGTGCGCTCCAGGACGTCCAGCACCCGGCCGCGGACCTCGGCGACATAGCCGTGCGCCTCGTCGGGCGGCAGCAGCGGCAGCGAGGGGCGTTCGGCCCGCGGATGCTCGAAGGCGTCGTAGACGGAGTCGATGTCCGGCCGCAGCGCCTCCCGGCCGCCGACGGTGCGCAGCAGCCACTGCTCCTCCTGGTTGCCGATGTGGGCCAGGTCCCACACCAGCGGGGACATCAGCGGGGAGTGCTGGGCGACGAGGTCGGGGTGCTCGACGCAGGTGGTGAGCAGACGGGTGCGGTCGCGGGCGGCGAGCAGCGCCGAGGCCGCCCGTTCGCGAAGGATCTCGGGATCGGTGGTCACTGCCGGCCTTCCTTCCCCAGGAGGAGTTCGCCCTCCGCGGCGTACAGGGCGTCGAGATGGTCGTCCGCGGGGCAGCGCCCGCGGGCCACGTACCGCTCGGTGAACGCCGCGACCGCGGCACACACCTCGGGCGGCGCGCCGATCCGGGGCAGCGCCTCCTGCGCGGCGGCGAAACAGGCCACCGCCGCGGCGTGCAGCTCCGGGTCGGTCAGTCCGGCGCGGGCGGCCCGCCGCCACAGCGGATTGCGCGGCGCCGGGCGCGAACCAGCGGTCTCCGCCAGCGGTTTGACGATGCGGTAGGCATGCTCGGTGGCCTCCGGGTCGTCGAACAGCGCGGCCGTGACGGCCAGCGGGACGGTCCACCCGGTCTCGCCCGGCTGGGCGTCGATCATGCGTAGCTCCAGGTGGCCGCGCGGCCGGACGGGCGGGAAGAGGGTGGTGACGTGGTAGTCGAGGTCCTCCTGTGTCGGGGGTCTGGGGACGCCGGTGCGGACCCATTCGCGGAAGGTGAGCCCCTCCGGTGCGTCCCAGGGCCCGTGCTCGGCGCGGATGCACATCACCGGCGCGTCCAGGACGTACGCCGCCCACGCGGTGCGCGGGTCGGGGCCCGGCGGCGGGGCGAGGGTGCGTGCCGGGTCGAGCTGGGACCACACGACCTGGCGGGTGGTGCGGTAGCCCGTGGGACATCCTTCGCTGGTCGGCGAGTTGGCGAACGCCGCGGTCAGCACGGCGCCCAGCAGATGGGCCAGCAGCCAGCGCCGGCCGAGCCCGAGCGGGCCCGGCTCCTCGTGGCCGGCGTCCACACACACCTGCACGGAGGCGGTGCCGCACATCATGGAGCGCCCGGCCGGGCCCCAGCGGTCGAAGTACGCCTCCATGGCGTTGTAGCGGGGGTCGGTCAGGACCCGGCGCGGGGGGTGCCAGGGGTTGTGGCCGTGGCCGGCCAGACCCAGGCCGAGGGCCCGCACGGCCGGGCGGACCAGCGCGAGGTCGGCCGACACGGCCTCGATGCAGGCGCGCAGGGAGGTGGCGGGCAGCGAGCTGAGCTCCAGCTGGCCGCCGGGTTCGAAGGTCAGGAGCGAGGAGAGGGGGAGCTGTCGCAGGACGGTGGCCGCGTGCCGCAACCGGTCGGGTTCGACCGGACATCGGGGGTGGTACGCGTCGTGGACCAGCCACTCCAGCTCGACGCCGATACGGCGTGGCGGACCCGTCTTGAAGCAAATGCCGTGCAGATGCGCTTCAAGCTCCGCTTCCGATAGTGCGGGCCGAACGGGCATGGAATCCCCTCCCTTGTCGGGTGGCGGCGTGATTTGCCGCCCTCCACCTAATCGGCTGCGGCCGACGGGCTCAAGAGCGCGTTCGATTCCGTGCGGTTGTCCCGCGGGGCAGGACGGCCCGTCACCGGGCGGTCGGGCCGTCCGGACCGAGGGGCCGCCGGACGGTGCCGGGCCGCCCGGGCGGCGCCGGGAGGCCCTTCCCGCCGCTGGCCACGGCCGTGGGCCGGACCGGCGGGCGGCGGACGGCGGCGGGGGAGAGGTGCCGCCGTTCGGGTGAACCGGGGGCCGCTGCCGGCCCCCGGGCGTCACTGGCGGTATCCGGCCAGGAAACGGCCGATCCGGCGGATCGCGGCGTCGAGGTCGTCGGCGTGCGGCAGGGTGAGGATGCGGAAGTGGTCCGGGCGCGGCCAGTTGAAGCCGGTGCCCTGGACGACCTGGATCTTCTCCCGCAGCAGGAGGTCCAGCACGAACTTCTCGTCGTCATGGATCTTGTGGACGGCCGGGTCGAGTCGCGGGAAGGCGTAGAGCGCGCCCCTGGGCTTGACGCAGGAGACGCCCGGGATCTCGTTGAGCCGCTCCCAGGCCACGTCGCGCTGCTCGCGCAGCCGGCCGCCCGGCAGCACCAGGTCCTTGATGGACTGCCGGCCGCCCAGCGCCGCCTGGATGGCGTACTGCGCGGGCGCGTTCGGGCACAGCCGCATCGAGGCGAGGGTGCCCAGGCCCTCCAGGTAGTCGGCGGCGTGCTGCTTGGGGCCGGAGACCACCAGCCAGCCGGAGCGGAAGCCGGCCACCCGGTAGGACTTGGACAGACCGCTGAAGGTCAGGCAGACCAGGTCGGGGGCGAGCACCGCGGCGTGGTGGTGGACCTCGTCGTCGTAGAGGATCCGGTCGTAGATCTCGTCGGCGAAGACCATCAGCTGGTGGCGCCGGGCGAGGTCGAGCATGCCCTCCAGCAGTTCGCGCGGATAGACCGCGCCGGTCGGGTTGTTGGGGTTGATGATGACCATCGCCCGGGTCCGGTCGGTGATCTTCGAGGCGAGGTCGCCGAGGTCCGGCAGCCAGTCGGCGGACTCGTCGCACAGGTAGTGCACCGCCTTGCCGCCGGCGAGGGTGGTGACGGCCGTCCAGAGCGGGAAGTCGGGGGCCGGGATGAGGACCTCGTCACCGTCGTCGAGCAACGCCTGGACCGCCATCGAGACGAGTTCGGAGACGCCGTTGCCGAGGTAGATGTCATCGACGCCGACGTCCGGCAGGCCGTTCTCCTGGTAGTGCTGGGCCACCGCGCGGCGGGCCGAGAGGATGCCCCGGGACTCGGTGTAGCCGTGTGCGCGGGAGAGGTTGCGCATCACGTCCTGCAGGATCTCCTCGGGGCACTCGAAGCCGAACAGCGCCGGATTGCCGGTGTTCAGCCGCAGCACGCTGTGCCCGGCCTCCTCCAGCGCGTCCGCGTGCTCGATCACCGGTCCGCGGATCTCGTAACAGACGTCGGCCATCTTGCTGGACTGCTTGAACTGCATGCGGCGGCCTCCCGGTCCTCGCCCGCCGCGCGGCGCGGCAGCACTCGTCGTCATCACACCGTACTTGGTTTTACCAAGTCGCGACTTGGAAAGTCCAACCTCTGTCTATGCTGGAGCCATGCCGCGCCGAAGCTATGACCAGTACTGTGCCGTCGCCCGGGCCTTGGACGCCGTGGGCGACCGCTGGACGCTCCTGATCGTCCGGGAACTCCTCGGCGGCTCCCGGCGCTACACCGACCTGCACGCCGATCTCCCCGGCGTCAGCACGGACATGCTCGCCTCCCGCCTGAAGGACATGGAACGCGACGGCCTGGTCACCCGCCGCCGGCTCGCCCCGCCCGGCGCCGCCTCCGTCTACGCCCTCACCGACCGCGGCCGGGCCCTGCTGCCCGCGCTCACCGCCCTCGCCGACTGGGGCGCCCCCGCCCTCGACACCAAGCGGCCGACCGACGCGGTGCGCGCCCACTGGTTCGCGGTACCCCTGCTCACCCGGCTCGCCGAGCACTTCACCGACGGCACCGACGTCGTCGACATGACCCTCGACGAGGGCCGGTTCCACGTCCTGCTCTCCGGCGACACCGGCCCGGGCTACGCCGACGGCCCCGCCGAGCATCCCGACGTCCGGCTCCGGACGGACACCGAGACCTGCGCCGACCTCGCCCACGACCGCCTCTCCGTCGCCCAGGCCGTCGCCGCCGGCCGGATCACGGTCACCCGCCCCGACACCGACGCGGCCCACGGAGACGACGAGGTCCACGGAGACGACGAGGCCCACGGGTCCGGCGAAGCCCACCGGCGGAAGGCGACGACGGCATGACGCAGCGCCCCCTCGCCCTCTTCGACCTCGACAACACCCTTGCCGACACCGGCCACCGGCAGCACTGGCTGCGGCGCACCCCGCGCGACTGGCCGGCCTTCTTCGCCGCGGCCACCGACGACCCCCCGCTCGGCGAGGGCGTGGCGCTGGCGCTGCGCAGCGCCGAGGACAGCGAGGTCGGCTACCTCACCGGCCGCCCCGAGCGCTGCCGCCGCGACACCCTGGACTGGCTGGCCCGGCACGGCCTGCCGCCGGGCGAGGTGTGGATGCGGCCCGACCGCGACCGGCGCCCGGCCCGGCACACCAAGCTGGAAACGCTCCACCGGATCGCCCGGCACCGCGAGATCCGCCATGTCGTCGACGACGACGAGCAGGTCTGCGACGCCTTCGAAGCGGCCGGCTTCACGGTCGTCCGGGCCCGGTGGGCCACCCCGTCCAGCACCCTCCGGGACGCCCAGCAGCGCGCGGGACGCACCTGAACGGCGGCGGGACGCACGCAACGACGGAGGGGGCGCGCGTCACGACACCGGGGGCGCGCGTAAGGACGGCGGGGGCGGAACCGACCCGGTACCAGGACGCCCGCGGCGTCCGGGCCCAACTGCCGCTCCTGCGCGCGTACGGGGTGCGGGGCAGCGGCCTAGGGGCGCTCGGGTTCAAGGACCCGGACGTCCGGGCCGCACTCCGCGGCGAGCAGCCGCAGCGCCGCCTCGGACGGCGACCCCTCCTCGGCCGTGTACATCAGCACGCCCTGCCCGGAACCGTCCGGCGTCCGCATCATCTCGAAGTCCAGCACCAGCTCACCCACCAGCGGATGGTGGAACCGCTTGGAGCCGAAGGTGCAGTTGCGCACGGCGTGCCGGGACCACAGCGCGCTGAACTCCGTGCTCTTCATCGACAACTCGCCGATCAGCGCGGTCAGTTGCGGATCGTCCGGCCGCTGCCCGGCGGCCACCCGCAGCGCCGAGACCGCGCGCCGCAGCTCCTCCTCCCGGTCCGGGTACAGCTCACGGGTGTGCGGGTCGAGGAAGAGCAACCGCTGCGCATTGGGGCGGTCCAGCGGGCGCTCGGGGCTCGCGACGTCCAGATGCCCGGCGATCAACGCGTGCCCGAGGCGGTTCCAGGCCAGGATCTCGAAGCGCGGCCCGAGTGCCACCGCCGGTACGTCCGCCATGGCCGCGAGCAGCCGCCGCACCCCCGGACGGACCTTGTCGTGGCGGACCGCCGGCCGCCGGCGCCCCCGGGCCGGCCGGGCCAGCTCCCGCAAATAGGCCTGCTCGTCGGGGCACAACCGCAGCGCACGGGCCAGCGCGTCCAGCACCCCCTCCGAGGCCTGGTGGCTCTGCCCCTGCTCCAGCCGCGTGTAGTACGCGACGCTGACCCCGGCCAGCTGCGCCAGCTCCTCACGGCGCAGGCCCGGGACCCGGCGCCGCCCGCCGTAGGAGACCAGGCCGACGTCCTCCGGGCGGAGCCGGGCACGGCGGGTGCGCAGGAAACTCCCCAACTCGGCGGGCCGGTCCATCGTGGGTGCGTCGCTCGCGGGTACGTCCATGCCCGCCAGTCTCCGCCATCGCGCGGGCCGCAGCCCGACCCTGTGAGTACCAGGCTGAGACCGTTCCCTCACCGGGCCCGATTTCCTGTTCCCCGGAGGATACCGACCGCTTAGTATGCCCATGGCGAGGGGCCGCCGCGTCCCCCGCCCCACCCGCGTACCCACATCTTTCGGAGGCACCAGGTGAAGGCATGGCGCGTACACGCGAACGGCGAGCCGCGTGAAGTGATGCGGCTGGAGGAGGTGCCGGACCCCCAGCCGGGACCGGGGCAGCTGCTGCTGCGGGTACGGGCCGCCAACGTCAACTTCCCCGACGCACTGCTCTGCCGCGGCCACTACCAGGTGCGGCCACCACTGCCGTTCACCCCCGGCGTGGAGATCTGCGGCGAGGTGCTCGCCGCCGGCGAGGGCGCCGACGCGGAACCCGGCACGCGGGTCCTGGCCCAGCCACCGCTGCCGGCCGGCGGCTTCGCCGAACTCGCGGTGGTCGACGCCGCGACCGTACGCCCCGCACCCGAGGCCCTGGACGACGCCGAGGCCGCCGCACTCCACATCGGCTACCAGACCGGCTGGTTCGGCCTGCACCGCCGCGCCCGCCTCCAGGCCGGCGAAACCCTGCTGGTGCACGCCGCGGCCGGCGGCGTCGGCAGCGCCGCCGTACAGCTCGGCAAGGCCGCCGGCGCCCGGGTCATCGGCGTGGTCGGCGGCGCCGACAAGGCCCGCACCGCCCGGGAACTCGGCTGCGACCTGGTCCTCGACCGGCACACCGACGACCTCGTCGCCGCCGTGAAGGACGCCACCGGCGGCCGCGGCGCCGACGTCGTCTACGACCCCGTGGGCGGCGACGCCTACACCAAGTCCACCAAGTGCATCGCCTTCGAAGGCCGCATCCTCGTCGTCGGCTTCGCCGGCGGCACCATCCCCGCCCCGGCCCTCAACCACGCCCTGGTCAAGAACTACGCCATCCTCGGCCTGCACTGGGGCCTCTACAACACCAAGGACCCGGCCGCCGTCGACGCCTGCCACAAGGAACTCACCGAACTCGCCACCCAGGGCGCGATCAAGCCACTGATCGGCGACCGGGTCCTGCTGGCGGAGGCCGCCGACGCCGTCCAGCGCGTCGCCGACGGCACCTCCGTCGGCCGCCTCGTCGTCGTCCCCACCGCCGAGGAGGCACGATGACCGACGCCGCAGACCTCCGCCGCCGCACCGCCGCCCTCCTCGCCGCGCACCCGCCCGCCACCACCGACCGGCTGGACTTCCTGCGCGCCCGCTTCGACGCCGGACTGGCCTGGGTGCACTTCCCCGCCGGCCTCGGCGGCCTGGACGCACCCCGCGCGCTGCAGGCCGTCGTGGACGCCGAACTGGCCGCCGCCGGCGCACCCGGCAACGACCCCGGCCGGATCGGCATCGGCCTGGGCATGGCCGCCCCCACCATCCTCCGGTTCGGCACCGACGAGCAGAAACAGCGCTTCCTGCGCCCCCTGTGGACCGGCGAGGAAGTCTGGTGCCAGCTGTTCAGCGAACCCGGCGCCGGCTCCGACCTCGCGGCACTCGCCACCCGCGCGGTCCGCGACGGCGACGACTGGGTGGTCGACGGCCAGAAGGTGTGGACCTCCAGCGCCCACCTGGCCCGCTGGGCCATCCTCATCGCCCGCACCGACCCCGACCTGCCCAAACACCGCGGCATCAGCTACTTCGTCTGCGATATGACCGACCCCGGCGTCGAGGTGCGGCCGCTGCGCCAGATCACCGGCGAGGCCGAGTTCAACGAGGTCTTCCTCACCGGCGTCCGCATCCCCGACGCCCACCGCCTCGGCGAGGTGGGCGAGGGCTGGAGGGTCGCCCAGACCACGCTGATGAACGAACGGGTCGCCATCGGCGGCAACCGGATCCCCCGCGAAGGCGGCATGATCGGCGTCGCCGCCGCCGACTGGCGCGCCCGCCCCGAACTGCGCACCCACGACCTGCACCAGCGCCTGCTGACCCTCTGGGTGGACGCCGAGGTCGCCCGGCTCACCGGCGAACGGCTGCGCCAGCAGCTCACCAAGGGCCAGCCCGGCCCGGAGGGCAGCGGCATGAAACTGGCCTTCGCCCGGCTCGCCCAGGAGATCAGCGGCTGGGAGGTGGAGTTCCTCGGCGAGGACGGACTGACCTACGACGACTGGACGATGCGCCGCCCCGAGGGCGTCGACTTCACCGGGCGCGAGGCCGGCTACCGCTATCTGCGCGCCAAGGGGAACTCCATCGAAGGAGGCACCTCCGAAGTGCTGCTCAACATCGTCGCCGAACGCGTACTGGGCCTGCCGCCCGAGCCGCGCACCGACAAGGACGTCGCGTGGAAGGACCTCCCCCGATGACCACCGAGACCCGCCCCGCCAACGCCCCGGCGCCCGACCCCGACCTCCTCTACTCCGACGACGAGGAAGCCCTGCGCGACGCCGTACGGGCACTGCTCACCGACCGCAGCGATCCGGCCACCGTGCTCGCCGCCGTCGAGTCCGACGTGCCCTACGACGCCGCCCTGTGGCGGTCGCTCGCCACGGAGATCGGCACCGCCGGCCTGCTGGTCCCCGAGGAGTTCGGCGGCGCGGGCGCCGGCACCCGGGAGGCCGCCGTCGTCCTGGAGGAACTGGGCCGCGCCGTCGCGCCCGTCCCCTACCTGACCAGCGCGGTCCTCGCGGTGACCGCCCTGCTCGGCTGCGACCACGAGGACGCTGAGGTGGCCGGGGCACTGACCGCGCTCGCCGCCGGCACCACCGTCGGCGCGCTCGCCGTCCCCTTGACCACCGCGCCGGGCGGCCCGTCCGAGCCGACCGTACGGGCTGCCGCGGACGGCACGCTGACCGGCCGGGTGACCTCGGTCGCCGACGCCGCGGCCGCCGACCTGCTGCTGGTCCCCGCCCAGGGCCCCGAGGGCCCCGCCCTGTTCGCGGTCGAGGCCGCGGCGGACGGCGTACGCACCGAGCGCGTCACCCCGCTCGACCTCACCCGCCCGCTGGCCCACGTCAGCCTCGACGGCGCCCGCGGCCGCCTGCTCGCCACCGGCGACCGGGCCCGGGAAACCGTCGGAGCGGCCCTGCTCACCGGGGCCGGACTGCTCGCCTCCGAACAACTCGGCGTCGCCGAGTGGTGCCTGGCCGAAACCGTGCGCCACACGGCCGAGCGCACCCAGTTCGGCCGGCCGGTGGGCTCGTTCCAGGCGCTCAAGCACCGGATGGCCGCCCGCTGGCTGGAGGTCGCCTCGGCCCGCGCCGCGGCCCGCAACGCCGCGGACGCGCTGGCCACCGGCAGTCCGGACGCCCCGGTGGCGGTGGCCGTCGCCCAGGCGTACTGCGCCCCGGTCGCGGTCCGCGCCGCCGAGGAATGCATCCAACTGCACGGCGGGATCGGCATGACCTGGGAACACCCGGCCCACCTCTACCTCAAGCGGGCCAAGAGCGACGAACTCACCCTGGGCACCCCGGGCCGCCACCGGGAAGCGCTGGCAGAGCTGGTCCACCTGGGGGCGCCGTAGGGAGTGTGTGGCGCGGGCCCGTAGGGGGTGCGTGGCGAGGGGCCCGTGGGGGCGGGCGACGAAGGGGCCCGTAGGGGGTGGTCGAACAGATCCCGTAGGGGATCGACGCCCCCCTACGGGGCCCCAACGTCGGCCGGGTGGGGGGTATTCCCCGGTCAGCCGGTGATGGCGAAGGGCTTGCTGAACGCGTGGACCGCGGCGTCACCGGCGGTGGCCACCTCCAGGAAGTAGTGCGGACCCGGCGGCACCTGGGGGAGTGTCACCAGCGCCTCGCCCGTCGGCCCGTCGCCCGCCTTGGGCGCCACCACGGCCAGCCGCTGAGGCGGCCGGCCGTGGCCCATCCCGGCGTTGAGCCAGACGTCCACCTGCCGCCCGGTGCTGTTCTTCCAGGCGACCGGGAGGCTGCCGTGCGGGCGGTAGCTGAGACCGGCCGGCGGCGCGGTCACCTCGATCCGCCCGCCCACGGCCACCGCCTCCGGCCCGGTCATCGCATCGGGCCCGGCCATCGCCTCCGGTCCCGCCGCCGCATCCGGTCCGGCCGGTCCGGATGCGCCCGGGCGGCCGGCGTGTACGCCGAGGGCGGAGGTGGCGGCCCGCGCCGCCGAACCGTCCGGCCCGGCCGCCGCGGCCGGAGCGCTCGCGGACCGGAACCGGGTCGTTCCGTCGTCCGGATTCCCCGGCGCCAGGGTGACCACCGTCATGCAACCGACGGCGGTGGCGGCAACGGCGACGGCGAGGTTCGTGGCTATCGAGATCGCCCTGGACATCGTCTCCTCGTTTCCTCGGGGGAGGGACGAGCCGGAGCATCCCCGGCACTCCGACCGCCAAAAACGACGCGCGGAGCGACCACCCCGATGGCCATTTCCGGCGCGACAGACCCCGGGCGGGGCAGGAGAATCCCCCCGACCGCGCCCGCTCACGGCACCCCGACCGGACCCGCTCACGGCACCTCGACCGGCGACGCCCCGCACCCCGGCACGCGAGGCCCCGAACCCGACCGATGAGGTCCGGAACCCGACCGGTGATATCTGCAACCCGACCGGTGATGTCCTGAAAGTGCGGTTCGGGTAGCGTCGAACCCATGAACACCGCAACTCGTCGTGCGCTGATCGGACCCGTTCTGCTGCTGGTGGCCGCGCTGCTGGCGGTGGCCGCCGTGCTGGCGCCCGGCGCGCACGCCGCGGGCGGTCTGGATGATGCCGCGGCCGCCCTGAAAAAGGGCCCGGTCTACGTCGATCCGCGCGCCGCGGGGCAGTTCTCCACGGCCGACGCGGACGCGCTGGCCAAGAAGATCAAGGACGCCGACAAGCCGGTCTTCGTGGCCGTCCTGCCGCGCACCGCGGACTACCCGCCCAGCACCCTGCTCCGCGATCTGCGGACCAAGGTCGGCATCGCCGGGGTCTACGCCGTCGAACTCGGCAACGGCTTCAACGCCGGCGCCGACCCGCAGGTGATGCCCCACAACGCGGTGCAGAACCTCGTCGGCTCGGTGAAGCGCACCACCTACCCGACCGTCGGCGAGCGGCTGAACAGCTTCGTCGACACCGCCAACCAGTCGGCCCGCGGCCACGCCCCCGACTCCTGGGGCGGCACCGGCGGCGCCGGCTTCGACTCGGGGACCGCGATCGGCCTCGGCGTGCTGCTGGTCGTCGGCGGCGGAGGCGCGTACGCCATCGCCCGCCGCAACCGCCGGCGGCGCCAGGAGGAGGAGCGGGCCGCGCTGGAGCAGCTGCGGACCGTCGTCGACGAGGACATCACCGCCTTCGGCGAGGAACTCGACCGGCTCGACTTCCGGCCCGACGAGCCCGGCGCCGACGACGCGATGCGTGCCGACTACAGCCATGCGCTGGACGCGTACGAGAACGCGAAGTCGGCGATGGCGGCGGCCCAGCACCCCGGCGACGTGCAGACGGTGACCCGGGCCCTGGAGGACGGCCGCTTCTCGCTGGCCACGCTCGCCGCGCGCCGCGAGGGCCGGCCGCTGCCCGAGCGCCGGCTGCCCTGCTTCTTCGACCCGCGGCACGGCCCGTCCGTCGTCGACGTCGGCTGGGCCCCGCCCGGCGGCGCCGAGCGCGTTGTCCCGGTCTGCGCCGCGGACAAGAGCCGGCTGGACGACGGCCGCGAGCCGCTGGCCCGCACGGTCCGCACCGAGAGCGGCGACCGCCCGTACTGGGACGCGGGCCCGGCCTACGCCCCCTGGGCCGGCGGCTACTTCGGCGGCGGTCTGCTGCCCGGCCTGCTCGTCGGCACGCTGCTCGGCAACGTCATGATGTCGTCCCCCGCCTACGGCGCCGACTTCGGCGGGCCCGCGGGCGTCGACGGCGGCGACTACTCGGGCGCCGACTTCAACCCCGACGACTTCAGCGGTGGCTTCGGGGACGGCGGCGGGTTCGACGGGGGCGGCTTCGGCGGCGGGGGCGACGGCGGGTTCTGAGGGGCCCGGCCCCCCGGGGGGGGGGCTCACCGGTCCGGCGTCGTGCCCCGCACCCGCTTGACCCCGAGGAACCGCGCGTACCGCGTCCGCGCCGCGAACTCCGCATAGCACCAGACCGCGGGCCGGCCCACCTCGCGGCAGAGATGCAGCACCGCGTCGGGTCCCAGATGCACGCCCACGTGGGCGCCGTACCCCTCGGGCCGGTCCCCGTTCGGCCCGGCGTCGAAGAGCACCAGGTCCAGCGGCCGCGGGCGCCCGGCCCGCCGGGTCGCCCGGGTGTCCGCCCACAATTCCGCCGAGCGCAACGGCGGCACCCCCAGCCCGTAGTGGCGCAGCACGGCGTACGCGTAGCGCTGGCAGTTGGCGCCCCCGGCCAGATCGGCGAAACCGCCGGCGCCCACCGGACCGCCGAAGCCGCCCGTGCTGCCAAGGCCGTCGAAGCCGCCCGGCCCGCCCGGCCCGCCGAAGCCGCCCGGGCCGTTCCTGCCTGACGGGCATTCAGGTGCCGTCGCTCCCGGATGGCGGGCGCCCGAGTAGGTCACGTTGTGCAGCGCGGGCGGCAGGTCCTCGAAGGCCACCGGGCCGTGAACAGCGGGGACTTGGCGGCTTCGGTCGGTGGTCATTCCTCCATGATGCGGGGGAACTCCTCGTGCCACCCGCGCCGGTGTCCCGCACGCTCGGCCCATCGGATCCGACGTGCACCCGACACCGCGAGGAGACCCCCGATGGAACCCCGCTTCCGCAAGGCAGCACTACGGTGCGCGGCCGTCGCCGCCGTCATGGCGACCGTCGGCCCGCTCGGCCCGGCGCACTCCGTACCGCTCCCCCAGCCCACGTCCCAGCCCGCCCCGCGCGGTCTGCTCGACGCGATGCGCCGGGACCTCCGGCTGACCGCGGAACAGGTGCGCACCCGGCTCGCGCAGGAGGCCGACGCGCACCGTGCCGCGGCCGCGGTCCGCCGGGCGCTCGCCACGCCGCCCGCCGGGATGTGGTTCGACAAGACGAGCGGCAAGCTCGTCGTCGCGGTGACCGGCCCCGCCGACGCCCAGCGGGTCAAGGCGGCCGGCGCGATCCCCAAGACCGTACGGCACAGCCGCGCCGTGCTGACCGCGCTGGTGCACAAGGTCGCCGGCCGGGTCGGCAAGGGCGTCCCCGGGGTCACCGGCTGGGGCGTGGACGAGCGGGCCAACGGTCTCGTGATCCGCGTCGACCGCACCAAACACACCGCCCGGACCGACGCCTTCGAGAAGGGCCTCCGCGACCTCGGCACCCGCGCGAAGGTGAGGATCACCGTCGAACGCAGTAACCAGACGCCGCGCCAGCAGGGCGGCACGGTCGTCGGCGGCGAGCGCTGGATGCCCGGCAACGAGGGCATCTGCTCGATCGGCTTCTCGGTGACCGGCCCGCAGGGGTTCCAGGGCTTCCTGACGGCCGGCCACTGCACCCTGACACCCGATCAGGCCGCGTTCGGCAAGGACGGCACCCGGATGGGAACCTCCAATCCGGGCGGCAACTACAGCGTCAACGGCCACGAGGGTGACTTCGGGCTGGTCCGGGTCGACCAGCCGGGGTGGACCGTCGGCTCGGCGGTGGCCGGGCAGGGCGGCACACCCGTCGCCGTCACCGGCTCGCAGGAGGGACTGGCCGGCATGTCGATCTGCCGCTCGGGCCAGTCCAGCGGCTGGCACTGCGGGGAGATCACCCGGGTCGACCAGACCGTGGACTACGGCACCACGATCATCGACGGGCTGGGGTACACCAACGCCTGTTCCGCGGCCGGGGATTCGGGCGGCTCGTACGTCACCCAGCCCAACGCCCCGATGGCGGTCGGCGTCCACTCCGGCGGCGGCGCCGCGACCTGCGGCAACTTCGGCGGCGACACCGTCACCATCTTCCAGCCCATCACCAAGCCCCTCACCAAGTGGAACCTCCGCCTGAAGACGGGGAGCCCCTGACGGGCCTGCCGCACGGCCGACCCGCCCGGTCCCGGCCAGGACCGTTCGCCTGCGGTCCGTTGCGGTCCGTTGGCGGCGTGTTGCAGCCAGTTGACGGCCCGTCATGCCCGTGCTGGATCGTCCGCCGGTGCCGATTCGTTTGCTGGTGCCGGATCGTCTGCCTGTGCCGGATCGTCTGCCTGTGCCCGAAGGAAAAGCCCCCCGGCGCCGATCACCCGCGCCTACGATGGGCCACCGACGGCCATGGTCATGGCCAAGGAATCGCGGGGAGTGGCAGTGGGCGTGACGGTGGCGGGAGCGGGGGAGCCGGTGGCCGGGTCGGAGGCGGCGGAGCCGTTCGCCGTGCGGGTCACCGTACGGGGGTACGAGACGGACACCCAGGGCCATCTCAACCAGAGCGTCTACCTCCAGTACGCCGAGCACGCCCGCTGGTCGCTGCTCCAGGCGAGCGGCATCCGGCAGAGCGCCATGGTGGACCGGCGCATCGGGCCGGTCACCCTCGAGACCACGATCCGCTACCGGCGGGAGCTGCGGGCCGGCGACGAGGTCGACGTGAGCTGCGCCTTCGTATGGGGCGAGGGCCGGACCTTCCGGATCGAGCAGACCGTCCGCAGGACGGACGGGACGGTGGCCGCCGAGGTGAGCGCGGTCTGCGGAGTGCTGGACCTTGCGGAGCGCAAGCTGCTGCCCGATCCGCGGGCAGCGCTGCGCGAACTGGCCGAGGACCCGGCGCCGATGGGCCTGGCCGAGTGATCATCCGGCCCGCCGGGGCCGGCCAGGCGGTGATCCGGCCCGCCGGGGGCGACCTGCCACGCGGGCGGTGAGGCCGGTAAAGAGGGGGTCCGTAAAGGGCGGCCCGTAGCGGGAAGCCGCGGGCAGTGAGCCTGCCCCTAGTACTGCAACCGCATGTGGGGGTTGTGGCCTCGGCGTTGGTAGTGGCAGTGGCGGGCTCGGGCTTGGCTGCGTCTGCGGAAGTGTGACCAGTG